>NZ_KV832193.1:0-77367 GCF_001837375.1 Neisseria sp. HMSC066H01 | reverse complement strand
GGCCGTCTGAAACTTTTCAGACGGCCTTTTATGGTATTTATTCTTCTTCCTCTTCCTGTTCTGCCTCTGCAGGTTTTTCAAGGAAGTTGCCTGCCAACCACAGTAAAGCGCCACTACCCGTAATGCCTGCTTTAATCCATAGGGCGGTATCTTCGACCCATTCGTAAATCCAGGCCAAAACTTTTGGTACCGCGTTCATATAATTCAAACCGAATGCCAAATCGATCGCAAATCTTTTCCGCTGTTCTTGAAAGAATGCGAATTTCGGTTTAACTTCGGCATACCGTCTCAACGGTTTAAAATCCTGCGGGATTGGTGTCGAATTTAGAGCTAATCTACGTTAGCCCCAAATATTTTGGAGAATGGCTATTTGTCCAAAACTTTAGCATTGACTAACAAGCGCACCGCTGTACCTTCATAACGCTGGTTCAACCACGCCTGTAAGCGTTCGTGATCTTTGGCAGGCAGAGGCTCCTTAAATTCGAGCGAGACCACGACGATATCGTTACTTATGTCTGCCTGTTTGTTTTGACTGCTTTCAGGTTGCTCCTGTGTAGTGGGTGCCGTTTGCGCTTTCTCCCAAACCAAGCCGCGTCCGACAACGATTTTTTCCGCTTCCGGATATTGGGCTTTTAATTCCTTGAGTACCGCAGCATCGTCAGCACCTGCAGTTTTACCTGCAAGCACGGTATCTATGTAGGCTTGTTGCTCTTTCAACTCATTTTGCTGCTGCGCCGAGTTGTTTCGGCTTGCCAGCAATTCTTCGATTTTAGCATCGTCCCCTCCCGCATAGACCACGTTGACCTTCGGCGCTTTCACACCTGACACTTCAAGGCTCTTCACCAATAAGGCAGAAATTTTCTCAGCATTGCCCGTTCCGTTGACAATCAGACCGACCATATTTTCTCTGTGGTTCAAAATCTTACGCAGCACGAAAAAACCTTCCTGTTGCTGTGCGGTGGCAATGGCGGAATTGGCTTTGGTGTTGAAGATCTCCTGACGCACCAGTCCTGATGCCATATAGCCGCTCGGAATCATCACAGCCAGTACGACGGCGGTAATAATGATACTTTGCAACCGGCGTTTGGATTCCGTTACCAACCCCCTGCGCGGCAGCTTGAGCAGCTTGGAAAACAACAAGGTCGAAAAAGCGATGAACACGCAGTTGATGGCAAACAGATAAAAAGCGCCGAAAAAAAATTGCCAGTTGCCATGAGCCAGTCCGTAGCCCGCGGTACACAGTGGCGGCATCAATGCGGTCGCAATCGCCACACCCGGTATGGCATTGCCTCCTTCTTTTCGGGTCTGCGCCACAATGCCCGCACTACCGCCGAAGAAGGCAATCAACACATCCCAAAGAGTCGGCTGAGTACGCGCCAAAAGCTCACTTTGCGCCTCTTTAAGCGGGGTTAACAGGAAATACAACGTAGCGGTAATCAAGCTGATGACGACAAATATAATAATATTGCGTGCCGCTTGGCGGATCAGCGTAGTATCGCCGACCGCCAAACCATAACCCATACCGACTATCGGCCCCATCAACGGCGAAATCAACATTGCGCCGATCACTACCGCCGTGCTGTTGACATTCAGACCGATACTCGCCACAGCAATGGCAAATATCAATACCCACATATTGGTTCCGGACACCCGAGTATTGGCACGAATGACGGAATCGATTTTGTCAGGATGAGCTTGGTCATGTGCAAGATTGAACACATCTTGCAACTTGGTCATGGCAACGTTGTCTGCTACTTCCTGTTTTTTACTATTTTCTTGTTCTAGTTCTTGCATGTTCTTACCTTTATGCCGAGGATAAATAACGTACTGCCCAAGCTTTTCATTATTATTCCTTATAAAATTAAATGTGTGCATCAAAGCCAATCAGCGGGGCAATGATGCTGAGTGAACGTGAATATATCAAAAGATGGCATTATAGTAGGTTTTATATTAAGGAAGATATTTCTTATAAAAGCAGATTGGCAGCTTGAAGCGGTTAACTGTCGGACGCGGAGGGAAAATTTTTGTTTACTTATTACTGATTTAGCTTGAGCATAATCTGCAAAAACTGTTCTCATTTTCCATCGATATTGTGATACAGCCAAACAAGTTCTAAAATATGCACTCATTTATGTATTAAAAACAAGGAGAAACTGATGCCTAAGATTGCGGTACTCGGCGGCGGCCTTTCCGGTCGCCTTATTGCGTTCCAATTGGCGGAGCAGGGTGTGTCGGTAGAGTTGTTTGAGAAAGGCGAACGTAACGGCGCACAAGCCGCAGCCTATGTTGCCGCCGCCATGCTGGCGCCTTCTTCCGAGGCGGTGGAGGCAACGCCTGAAGTCATCCGTTTGGGCCGGCAGAGTTTCGCGCTGTGGCGCGGTATTTTAGGTCGTCTGAACACGCCGGTGATGATGCAGGAAAAAGGCAGCCTGATTGTTTGGCATACGCAGGACAAGCCGCTTTCTGCCGAGTTTGCCCGTCATTTGAAGCGCGGCGGCGTGCCGGAACACGAAGCCATACGTTGGAACGCGGACGAAATCGCGGCCAACGAGCCGCAACTGGCAGGACGGTTTTCAGACGGCCTGTATCTGCCGGCGGAAGGACAGTTGGACGGACGGCAGGTATTGAATGCGCTGGCCGATGTTTTGGAATCAATGAACGTGCCTTGCCATTGGTCGTGCGAACGCGAAGTCGAAGATTTGGCGGCGCAATACGATTGGGTCATCGACTGCCGCGGTTATGGTGCAAAAGCAGCATGGAACAGGCCGTCTGAAAGCCAATTGCGCGGCATACGCGGCGAAGTGGCGCGCGTTTATGCACCCGAAGTCGAGCTGTCCCGTCCAGTGCGCCTGCTGCATCCGCGCTATCCTTTGTATATCGCGCCGAAGGAAAACCATATTTTTGTGATTGGTGCTACCCAAATCGAAAGCGAAAGCCAAGCGCCGGCCAGCGTGCGTTCCGGTTTGGAACTTTTGTCCGCGCTGTACGCCGTGCATCCGGCATTTGGTGAGGCGAACCTTTTGGAACTGGCCACCGGCCTGCGCCCGACGTTAAACCACCACAATCCCGAAATCCGCTTCAACCGCGAACGCCGCCTGATTGAAGTCAATGGCCTGTTCCGCCACGGCTTTATGATTTCCCCGGCCGTGACCGGTGCGGCCGTGCGTTTGGCCGGTGCGCTGTTTGCTGGAAGCGACATTCCCGAAAGCGACGAAACCAGCGGTTTGCCGTATATCCGCGCTACGAATTGAAGCTGTTGCGGACGAAGTGGCTTGAAAATCGGGCAAATTGTTTGTGAAAGACAGCCACAGGCCGTCTGAAAATGATAAAATCGCCGTCAATTCAATTAACCTTGCGTCTGAAAACCGCATGATGCCGTATTCAGACGCCAAACCAATTTCCTATTTAACGATAAGCACATGACAACCCAAACCCTCTTAATCGAACTTCTCACTGAAGAACTCCCGCCAAAAGCCCTCAATAATCTGGGTAACCATTTTGCCGCTTCCGTTGCCGAAGGCTTGGAAAAAGCGCAACTGATTGATAGTGATCAGATAGATGCGATAGAAAAACTACTTGAATTGCCCGTAAAAAAATACACTGCCTACGCTTCTCCGCGCCGTTTGGCCGTTCAAGTCAAAGACGTGAAAGCCGTTCAAGCCGACCAAAAAATCGTAAAAAAAGGCCCGGCAGTGGCGAATGCCATGAAAGACGGTGTGCCGACTAAGGCTTTGGAAGGTTTTGCGCGCGGTGCGGGTGCGAAAATCGAAGACTTGACCATCGTCCACGACGGCAAGCAAGACGTGTACGCCTACGAATACGTCCAAACCGGCAAACCGTTGGGCGAGCTTTTGGAAGACATCATCAATGCCGCAGTGAAAAAACTGCCGATTCCGAAAGTCATGCGTTGGGGCAGCAGCACATTCACCTTCGTGCGCCCGGTACACAGCCTGATCGTGCTGCACGGCGGCAACATCGTCAACGTCAGCGTTTTGGGTCTGCAAAGCGGCAACAAAACACTGGGTCACCGCTTCCTCTCCAGCGGCGAAATCACCATTGAAAACGCCGACAGCTACGCCGCACAAATGCGCGAACAAGGCAAAGTCGTCGCTTCGTTTGCCGAGCGCAAAGCCGCCATTCAGACGGCCTTGAACGAACAGGCAGGCCGTCTGGACGCGACCGTTGCCGCCGATGAAGCCTTGTTGGACGAAGTGACCGCATTGGTCGAATGGCCTGTAGTATTGGAAGCCGGTTTTGAAGAACACTTCCTCGCCGTACCGCAAGAATGCTTGATTCTGACCATGCAGCAAAACCAAAAATACTTCCCGCTGCTCGACCAAAACGGCAAGCTGATGAACCGCTTCCTGCTGGTGTCCAACCTGCAAACCGAAGATCCGTCACACATCATTCAAGGCAACGAACGCGTTTTGCGCGCGCGCCTGTCTGATGCCGAGTTCTTCTACAAACAAGACCAAAAAGCGACTTTGGAAAGCCGCCTGCCGAAATTGTCCAGCGTGGTTTACCACAACAAAATCGGTTCGCAAGCCGAACGCATCGAGCGTCTGCAAAGCATTGCCGCCCATATCGCCAAAGCATTGGGCGCGGATGCCGCCGCAGCCGAACGCGCCGCACGTTTGGCCAAAGCCGACTTGGTCACCGAAATGGTCGGCGAGTTCCCAGAATTGCAAGGCACGATGGGCAAATACTATGCCCGCTTGGACGGCGAAACCGAAGAAATCGCTGAAGCCGTCGAGCAGCACTATCAACCGCGTTTTGCCGGCGACAACCTGCCGAACGGCAAAGTGGCAACCGCCGTTGCTTTGGCCGACAAATTGGAAACCTTGGTCGGCATTTGGGGTATCGGCCTGATTCCGACCGGCGACAAAGACCCCTACGCCCTGCGCCGCGCCGCCTTGGGTATTTTGCGGATGCTGATGCAGTACGGTTTGGACGTAAACGAACTGATTCAGACGGCCTTCGACAGCTTTCCCAAAGGTTTGCTCAACGAAAAAACGCCGTCTGAAACCGCTGACTTCATGCAGGCGCGTTTGGCCGTGTTGCTGCAAAACGATTATCCGCAAGACATCGTTGCCGCCGTACTCGCCAAACAGCCGCGCCGTTTGGACGACGTAGTGGCCAAACTGCAAGCCGTTGCCGCGTTCAAACAGCTGCCCGAAGCCGCCGCGCTCGCCGCCGCCAACAAACGCGTGCAAAACCTGCTGAAAAAAGCCGATGCCGAGTTGGGCGCGGTTAACGAAAGCCTGTTGCAACAAGACGAAGAAAAAGCCCTGTATGCCGCCGCGCAAGGTTTGCAGCCGAAAATCTCCGCTGCCGTTGCCGAAGGCAATTTCCAAACTGCTTTGTCCGAACTGGCTTCCGTCAAACCGCAAGTCGATGCCTTCTTCGACGGCGTGATGGTGATGGCCGAAGATGCCGCCGTGAAACAAAACCGTTTGAACCTGCTGAACCGTTTGGCAGAACAAATGAACGCAGTTGCCGACATTGCGCTCTTGAGCGAATAAGGCTGCGTTTCAGTTGACCCGCTTTTCAGGCTGCCCGATGATTCAGGCAGCCTGAAGTTTTTCTGGCGTATCCCTTACATGGCGTTCAAGGGTATAATTCAGCAGATTTGTCAGGCAGGCAAATCGCGCACATCAAACAATTTCCCACATTCAAGAGGCAGATTATGAATATTCCAGCCATCCGAACCGCACTCGATGCCGTGTTGATTCCCACCACAATACGCACTTTGGGCAGCGAAAAAGCCGTTTCGCTTCTGGAAGAGCGTTCAGACGGCCTGCATATCGGCCTAAAATTCGCGTTTCCGGTTGCCCATATTGCCACAGACATTGCCAACGCCGTTCAAGAAGCCGTCATTTCGCATACCGGCGATACCCACATTCACTTGAGTATCGATACCGAAATCGGTACGCATAAAGTCCAACCCGGCGTAGCAACCATCAAAGGCGTGAAAAACATCATCGCCGTTGCATCGGGCAAAGGCGGCGTCGGCAAATCAACGACCACTGCCAACCTTGCCACCGCAATGGCCAGAATGGGCGCGCGCGTCGGCGTACTCGATGCCGACCTGTACGGCCCAAGCCAGCCCACCATGCTCGGCGTACAAGACCGTAAACCCGACCAACAAAACAAAAAACTCATTCCCGTTGAAGCCGAAAGCGGCATTCAAGTGATGTCCATCGGTTTCCTGGTCGATACCGACCAAGCCGTCGTTTGGCGCGGCCCTATGGTCAGCCAAGCCTTGCAACAGCTTATGTTCCAAAGCGAATGGGACAATGTCGATTATCTCTTCATCGACCTGCCGCCGGGTACCGGCGATATCCAATTGACCCTGTCGCAAAAAATCCCCGTAACCGGCTCCGTTGTCGTCACTACGCCGCAAGACATCGCCCTGATTGATGCACGCAAAGCCGTGGATATGTTCAATAAAGTCAATATCCCGATTTTGGGCGTTTTGGAAAACATGTCTGTCCATATTTGCACCAACTGCGGCCATGCCGAAGCAATCTTCGGCGCAGAAGGCGGCAAAAATTTGGCAGAGCGTTTGAATGTACCGTTGCTCGGCCAACTTCCCTTGAGCCTGCCTGTACGCGAAGCCATGGACAGCGGCACATCTTCAGCCTTGTTTGAAAACAACCAAACCATCGCCGACATCTACACCGAAGCCGCCTTCCAAATCGCTCTGGCCATTGCCGATAAAGGCAAAGACTTCAGCAGCCGCTTCCCGAAAATCGTCGTCGAATAAAAAAGTTTAAAAAAGGTGTTGACAGCTGTGCGCCCCATCTCTATAATGCACAGCTTATCGGGTCGTTAGCTCAGTCGGTAGAGCAGCGGACTTTTAATCCGTTGGTCGAGCGTTCGAATCGCTCACGACCCACCAAATATGAAAAACCTGTTTTGAAAAAAGCAGGTTTTTTTACGTTTGGGTTTTAGAATTTTGTTGAGCATATTTTGTTATTGAAACAATCCATAGCACATCAAGCATCAGGCCGTCTGAAAGATATTTTCAGACGGCCTGAAGTTTTATAGGAATGGTTTTGAGAAATAAGTTTGTCTACTTAGGGCGGACAAACGTTTAAAACCTAACCTGAGTTTGCAACTGCCTACGATAAACCAATACGGCAGCAGTCAGCGTGGCAAAAGAGAACGCAGACATTAGAAGTAGATAACGGCTGATCCCGTCCAGTCCGCTGCGGTTGAGCAGCAGTTCTTGAAAAGCTTTCAAGCCCCATGCCATCGGGGAAATCCAAGTGAGTTGCTGCATGGTTTCGGGCATGACGTGTGCAGGCACCATAATGCCGCCGATTGCCGCCATCAGGATAATGCCGCCGCCGCCGAGGACGACGGCGTGTTCGGTGGATTTGGCGCAGACGCTGATTAATAGCGCGTAGCCGAGTGCGGCGGCGCTGACGGCGGCGGACAGCAGCGCGTAGGGAACAAGGCTGCCGTTGAGTATGAGGGCGGGCACGCCGATTTCGGGCAGCAGGTAGCGGCCGAGCAGCAGCATTCCGACAAATTGAAGCTGGTTAATCAGGAAATAGGGGACGAGTTTGGCGGCAATCAGGCCGGACGCGGAGGCGCGGGCGAGACGCAGGCGGGTGATGGTGTTGGTCTGGCGTTCCAGCGCCATGACGTTCGACAGCGGTATCATGATGAAAAACATACCGAAAATCAGCCATGCGGGAACGCTGTGCTGTACGGCGTTGGGTTTTTCCACCGTGCCGCTGCCTGCGCTCAGATAGTGTTCTTCCAGCATTTTTTTATCTAAAAAGCTGCGCACGGCGGCGAATTGTTCGTCGTTTTTTTCATCGACTTTTTTCTGGATGTCTTTGCGGATGGAACGGGGCAGTTTTTTATTGTCGATTTTGATGCCGTCGTTGTTGTCGAAATAGGCGTCCAGCCGCGTTTGGGTGTAGTGCTGCTGCAAAACGCCTTTGACCGCCGCCAGCCATGAAGGCTCGGTATCAGGCGGTACATAGATTTGCAGGGCTTTGTCGTCGGCGATTTTGCCGGAAGCGGGGTTCGGGTTGAGCAGCACCAGTTGGAAACGTTTGTCGTGCAGGCCATTTTGCGCGTCGGTCAGTTTTTCAGACGGCATCCGCGTAACATGAATCTGCTCTTTTTCCAATGCGGCGGCCAGCGCGGTATTGACGCTGTCGTCTGCCGCGCCGACCAGCGCGATGCGGCTGTCGGTGTGCGGGTCTTGGTCGCGGCTCAGCGCCAACGACATAATCAGCATGAAGGCGATGGGCATCACAAACAGCACGGCCAAACCGTGCAGGTCGCGGCAGAGCAGTTTGAGTTCTTTGAGGAGGGAGGAAGTCGTCATTGTGGATTTTGCTTATCTGTTGCCGGCTCGTCTTTACGCAGGAAATCAAGGTAAAACGTTTCCAGTGAGCCGTGTCCCTGCTGGAAGTAGCGGATTTGCGCGCCGCTTTGTTGCAGGGCGGCGTAAACGGCGGCGGCATCGTGCGCCGTTTCCATCATGCCGCGGCTGTCCACTTGCTTTGCACCCAAAGCAGCCAGCGTTTGAGGCGGCAGCGGCGGTTCGACGGTAAAGCGCACGACGCCTGTTTGCGTGCTTAGAAGCTCGTCCAAACCGCCGTGGTACACCAGTTTGCCGTGTTGCAGCAGCGCGATTTTGCCGCAAAGCTGTTCGATTTCCGACAGATAGTGCGAGGTATAAACCACTGTTACTCCCTGCCGCGTCAAATCCGCCACGCTGTCGAGGATAAAGCGGCGCGACTGCGGGTCGATGCCGACCGTGATTTCGTCAAGAAACACCAATTGCGGCGTGTTAATCAGGCCGATGGCAAAATTCAGACGACGTTTAAGCCCGCCCGAAAGATGCTTCGCCGCTTTGTTTTTATGGATGGTCAGGTCGGTCTGTTCCAACAGCGCGTTCAGACGGCCTTTGTCGCGCACTTTGTAAAGCGAGGCGAAAAACAGCAGGTTGTCCCACACAGAAAGCTGCGGATAAAACGCGAAATCCTGCGGCACCAAACCGATTTTCTGCCGCTCACTGCGGCTTAATAGGCGCAACGGCTTGCCGTCAAACAAAATTTCGCCCTGCCGTACTTCCTGCAAGCCGGCCAAAAGCGACATCAGCGTCGTTTTTCCCGCACCGTTGTGGCCGAGCAGCCCCAAACATTCGCCGTCGGCAATGTCGAACGACACATTGTCCAGCGCGGCGGTTTCAGCTTTGGGATAACGGTGGGAGAGGGATTGGATTTGAATCATGGTTTCAGACGGCCTTTCGAGCGATATTTAAATCGCAGCATTCCATAAATAGCGGCGCTGGAATTTGCCGTCCTTAAATATAAAGCAGACATCGAAACTACCGGCTCCCGAACTTTGTCTGCCGAACAGATAAAGCGTCTTGTCGGTGTGGCGGTAATAGGCTTCCCAGCGTTGATATACATTGCTGCCGCGTGCGGTGGCGGCAAAATCGGGTGAGAACAGTCCTTGCAGTTCGGCAGCGGGAACCGCTTGACCGTTTAGCGTGATACGTTCAAGCGCAAATACGCTTTTGGGAATGTCGTTCTCTGTACCATAGAAAGGTTTGCCTTGATAGAGCCGCGCGGTGTATTTGTCTTTGTTGATGCCCGAGAAGTCGCTGAGTTTTGGATGGATGCGGCGGGCAACGATGTGTACCGTTTGTCCGCTACCGGACAAAGTCAGAGTATCGTCATGACCGGATTGTTCGCGCAGGCGGACGAAGTTTTTGTCGGAGGCAGGAAATATCAGACGGCTGTAATGGATGAAACCGTAGTCTTCTGCGGCAGGTTGTTGCAGCTGGGCAGTACAGAAACTCAGGCTGCCTTCACCGCCGTCACCCAAACATTCCAACGGCGTACCGTTGGGAATTTTTGCCAAAACTTTGGCATTCAAATCGGGGCTTTCGCGTAAGTTGGTATGTCCGTCGGCATCATGAACCAAGGCAAAGCCGTTTTGCGGCGCGGCATGGGTTAAGGTGGAACACAAAAATAAGACAGTAGCTAGGTAACGCATTTTTAATTTCTTTTAGTTTTCAGACAGCCTGAATGTCAAAATAATTCACGGTAGATTAAT
This sequence comes from Neisseria sp. HMSC066H01, assembly GCF_001837375.1. Taxonomy (NCBI): domain Bacteria; kingdom Pseudomonadati; phylum Pseudomonadota; class Betaproteobacteria; order Neisseriales; family Neisseriaceae; genus Neisseria; species Neisseria sp. HMSC066H01. Next base: position 67,275 of record NZ_KV832193.1, on the reverse strand, counting down.
CGGGATCGAATAAATCCTGATTATTTCAATAATCCCCGCCATAACGCTTCTTCATCATCCGCAATTTTGCGCAGAAATTCAGCAATGTTGCGGTAGCCGTTTTCGGACGGTTTTTTGCACTGTTTCACGCACATGGCTGCGAATTGGCGCCATTGGTCGCCGATGGCGGTCATTTGTTCCGAGGCCGTCTGAAATGCAGGTTCGTTGCAGATATGGGCTGCTTGTTCGAGGAAGTAGGCGTAGATGTAGCGGAACCCTGCGCCGCCGGTGCCGATTTCTTCCTGCATCCGCACCAAATGGCCGAGAAACAGTTTTTGGTATTTGTCGTTTTGTTTGGCAGGCAGGGATTCGATTTTTTTGGCCAGCGTGCGGATGCCTTTGACGCCGATGAAAAAGACCGGCGCGAGCATGTGTTTGGCGTTTTTGCGTATGGCTTTGCGGATAATGGCGGGCAAGTCTGTCATGATTTGTTCAGACGGCCTGTTGTCTTCCAAGGTGTACATCATGCCTTTTGCCGCCAATACGCCTTTGGCGAAGCGCGCCCGCTGCAAATCTTCGGCGGTGCAGCGTTGTACGGTTTCAAATACGGGATCGCTGATGAGGTAGTCGTTGCCGTCTTTGCCGTACACCAAAAGATTGTGTGCGTTGAAATGGAAGCGCATTTGCGGCGGGAAGTAGGGCAGCCAGAAGACGGAGGTTTGCAAACCGGCCAGTTTGCCTGAAGACAGCGCGGCATCCAATGCGGCTTGTCCGCTTTGTGCGTCGGAAAATTTGCGGACGGATAATTTCAGCCCCAATGCTTTGCAGGTGTTTTTGATGATGCTGCGCGGCGCGGTACGGTAGGAAACTAGTGGCATACCGTTTAATTTGATCAGCGGCATCCAGACAAACGTCAGCGCGTGGGCAATGCCGAAAATCATGGCTTCGTCTAAATTGTGGCCATGGTATTTGAGCAGGGTGGACATCACACCGCTTTCGCAATGGGCAGTATGCTGGTGTGGAAATTCTTGTGTGGTCATAAAGTTATTGGTTTTCGTGCAATGTTTTCAGACGGCCTGAAGCGGTCGGAATAGGTTTGTTGTTTTGGAAATCAGCGGGCTTCTTTGGCCGCTTCCTGCTCGGCTTTGTAGCGGCGCAGAAATTCGATGGCGGCAGCTTTTTCGGCTTCGTTGCCGTATTTGGCATCACGTTGGGCGCGGCGCAGTTCGGCGCGTTCTTTGGCTTCTTCGATTTGGCGCGCTTTGAAGTCTTCGCGGTTGTCGGAGGAAACGAGTTTGTCCTGCTGCGATTGCGCTTTGGCCATGGCTTTGGCAATCAAATCCATGGGGTTGAATGCGGCGCTTGGTGCGGCTGTTCGGGTTTGCGCCTGTGCGGCCTGTTTGGCTTTGACGGCGGCTTCGCGTTGCGCCAGCAGGGCTTTGCGTTCGGCATCGTCGCGCTGTTTGCGCGCGGTATGGCGTTCAAAACGGCTTTGCGCGTGTTCGGCGGCGGCAAAGCGCGGTTCGGCAGAGGTGCTGAAACGGCGTGCGGCCGGCAGGAAGGGCTGCGATACGGGAACCATGTCGATGCAGTCAACGGGGCAGGGGGTAACGCATAAGCCGCAGCCGGTGCATTCGTCGCTGATGACGGTGTGCATCAGTTTGGACGCGCCCATAATGGCATCGACAGGGCAGGCGCGGATGCAGGCGGTACAGCCGATACAGACGGCTTCGTCAATCAGGGCTACGGCTTTGATTTGTGTTTTTGCCGGCGCGAGGTAGGGCTTGCCCAACAGGTCGGCCAGGTCTTTCATGACGGTTTCTCCACCCGGCGCGCACAGGTTTACCGGCGCTTCTCCTGCCGACAGGGCGCGTGCATAGGGTAAGCAGCCTTCATAGCCGCACTCACGGCATTGGGTTTGCGGCAACAGGCGGCTGATGCTTTGGATGGGAATGGTCATATGGATAATCAAAATCGAAAAGGCGCATTATATCAGATTGTTGCGTTTATTTTAGCGAAACTCTCTACGCTTATTTTAGTGAAATTTACCACGCTCGTTTTAGCGAAACTTGCTACGCTCATTTTCAGACGGCCTGAGTCGGGTTTGCGTTATAATTTTGAAATAGATTTATTTGGGTAATTAGGAATGGCGGCTACACTTTGCCCCTGTCAGTCGGGGCATGTTTATACGGAATGTTGCGCACCATTTCATGCGCGTGAGGCGGCGGCTTCGACGGCGGAAGAGTTGATGCGCTCGCGTTACAGTGCGTATGTTTTGCAGGAAATCGACTATATCGTGGACACGACCGTCCCTGCGCAGCAGAATTTGTTGGACAAGCAGGATTTGGCGGCATGGAGTCAGCAGACGCAGTGGTTGGGATTGAAGGTTATCCGTCATGTGCCGTTTGGTAAGCTGCATGCTTTGGTCGAGTTTGAGGCGTATTTTGAAGAGAACGGGCAAACCGAGTGCCATCATGAGTTGTCGGCGTTTGTGAAAATAGACGGGCGTTGGTATTTTATTGATCCGACCGTTGCTTTGCCGACGATGAAACAGCCTTGTTTGTGCGGTTCGGGCAAAAAGTTTAAGGCGTGTTGCGGACAGTTTTTCAAGTAATGATGTGAACAGGCCGTCTGAACATTCAGACGGCCTGAGCTGTTTTTGCAGATAAAAAAAACCATTCATACTAAGGGAGAAGTATGAATGGCCAATACATTGCGGGAAAACGTCTTACTTGCTGCACCGCCCAAAAGGGATGAAAGAGCGGTGTTGTGTCAGCAATTGGTATTCTACCGTTTTTAGTATTAAATGCTGTTAAGAAGTGAAATTATTTCAATAAATTGCAAGATAATCGTGATATTTTGAAGATAAACGGTATTTTCACTGATTTTCGCGAATCCATTTCACCCATTGTTTGAACAGCTCGGGTTGCAAAGCGGCGATGACGGAACGCTTGAAAACATGCTCGCCGCTCCAGAAATCATCGCCTTCCAAAGTGGTCAGGCAGCCGCCGGCTTCTTCAAAAATCAATGCGCCGGCAGCGTAGTCCCACAGTTTTTGTCCGCCGTGGATGTAAATATCGTAGCGGCCGCTGGCAAGATAGCACCAGTCGAGCGTGCTGCTGCCCATGCTGCGTATCGTGCCGAATGGGGCGAGGGTGTTCATGCGGCTGGCGAGTTTGCCCGAGCGCAGGTATTTGATTTCCACGCCGGCAATGGATTCGCTGAGTTTTTTTTCTACCGAACGCAGCGGCAGCGGCGTACCGTTGAGAAATGCGCCTTTGCCGTGTTCGGCATAGAAACATTCGCCGCTGACCGGATTGTAAATCACACCCAGCTCGGTGCGCCCGTTTTTAACCAGTGCGACGGATACGGCAAAATGCGGCAAACCGTTGACGAAGTTATTTGTGCCGTCGATGGGGTCGACAATCCACAGGCCGTCTGAATGTTCGTTCCACAAACGGGTTTGCTCCTGAACGCTCATCTCTTCGCCCAACATCGGACAATCTTCCAATAAGGGCAGGGCGGCGGCAAAAGCGGTTTGTGCGGCCAAATCTGCTTCACTCAAAACCGAACCGTCTTCCTTGCGTCGTGACGGCGTGTTCAGAAAACGCGGCATGACTTCGGTTTGGGCGATGTGGCGGACGACTTTCTGTAAACGGTATAGCACGGCATATCCTTGTTTTTTGCAGTTTTGCGCGACAGTGGATTAAAATTCGGGAAGTTTTCAAATTATAGTGGATGAAAGCGAAAGCAGGCAGGAGCATGTCGCCGCGTTTCAACTTCATTCATGAAATTTTAAATTTAAATTATATACATGAATAAAGCAGGAAACCATGCCCCGATTTTATGTTGATTTTGCCTTAAGCCCCGACAGCGTGGTCGAATTGCCCGATAATGTGGTGCGCCATCTGAATGTATTGCGCGTGAAAAATACGGAAGAAATCGTGTTGTTCAACGGCAATGGCAAGTCATATCCGGCTTTGCCCGAAGTTTTGGAAAAACGCCGCGTCAGCGTGCGGATTTTGCGTGAAGAGTCAACGGACAACGAATCGCCGCTGAACATTACGTTGGTGCAGGCGGTATCCGCTGCCGAGCGCATGGATTTCACTTTGCAGAAAAGCGTGGAATTGGGCGTGGCAGAAATTCGCCCGGTCATCAGCGAACGCTGTGTCGTGCGCTTAAGCGGTGAGCGCGCTGAAAAGCGGGTGGCGCGTTGGCAGGAAATCGTTGTTTCGGCGTGTGAACAAAGCGGCCGCAATATTGTGCCGAAGGTTTTGCCGCTGACGACTTATGCCCAGGCATTGCGGCAGTTGCCGCAGGAAACGACCAAACTGTTAATGAGCTTGAACCGCGCTCAAAAGCTAAGTGATGTTCGGCCGCAATCCGGCAAAGTCGTGTTTATGGTCGGCCCGGAAGGCGGCTGGACGGAGAAGGAAGAGCAACAGGCGTTTGATGCCGGTTTTCAATCCGTTACGCTCGGCAAACGGGTGTTGCGTACCGAAACCGCCTCACTTGCGGCCATCGCTGCCATGCAGACGCTTTGGGGCGATTTTGCATAAAGTTTGGGTCGTCTGAAAACGAGCGTAGCGAGTTTCGCTAAAACGAGTGTAACGAGTTTCGCTCAAACAAGCTGTTGCGTCATGAGATAAAAATGGGAGTTTAAAAAATGTCTTACACCTTTACGCTGGCCGAGCACGAGCTGGAAGCGGAATTGAAAAAGTTAATCGTGCAAGAGGCCGATAAGGCCGACGATGTGGATATGGATGATTTCACCGACGATGCACTTTTGTTTGGTGATGACAGTCCGGTCGGTTTGGATTCGCTTGATGCGCTGCAAATCAGCGTTGCCTTGCAACAGTATTTCCAAGTGCGCCTGCAGGGCGACCGTATGGTGCGCAAACATATGATGTGCGTACGCGATTTGGCGGCGTTTATCCGCGCGGAGCATGGCGCGTGAGTTGGGTTTGCGGTACGGCGGCCACGTCTGCCTTGAATCCGCAAACGGATTTCAGACGGCCTGATGCGGTGTCTTATGCGTTTTTAAACCAGCCGCAGCAGGCTGCTTATTTCCGTGCATTTGCCGGCAACCACTTGGGGCGGAAGGAACTTGCGGATATTTCCGAACAACATTTGCGCCGAGCCGCCGAACAGGCAGGCTGGCCGTCTGAAAGTTGGCATGATGCGCCGGTGTTTATCGGTTCCAGTTCCTATTCCATCTCCGAATATGAAAATGACTATCTTGCGGGCAATAGGGCGGCAGAAGAACACAGTCTGCTTTATCTTGCCGAAGATTTGCGCCGTCGCAGCGGCAATCGGCAGATTTTCAGTTTCGCTACTGCCTGCACTTCATCCGCCCATGCGCTGATTCAGGCAGATAATTGTTTGCGCGGCGGGGCGGAGCGTGCCTTTGTGCTTGGCATTGAAAACCTCAACCGGCTGACTTTGCTGCATTTTCACAGCTTGGGTTTGCTGGCCGAGCAGTATCAGCCTTTTGGCGGAAACGGTTTGATTTTAGGCGAAGGTGTTGCCGCACTTGCCTTGTCTTCCGTCGCGCCCGAATCTTCTTCAGGCCGTCTGAAACTTATCGGACATGCCGCCAATACAGGTAATGACCTGATTCAAAGCGATGGCCAAGCGCAGGAGCAGGTGATGCGCCGTGCTTTGGATGTTGCAGGCATTGCTCCTGAAAATATTGCAGCCGTTAAAACACACGGCATCGGTACGGCTGACAGCGATGCCGCCGAATTGGCCGCGCTGGAAAATATATTCGGTACGCTGCCGCCTCTGATGGCGTTCAAGCCGCAAATCGGACACACGCTTGGCGCCACGGCAGCCCTTGAAACAGTCCTGCTTTTATCCGCTTTAAAACAAGGCAAAAGCAGCGATTATCAGGGACGGGAAATTCGTTTTTCCGAGTGCGCGGCTTCACCAAAAGGCGGCTTTTTCTGTTTGGCCAATCAGTTTGGCTTTGGCGGCAGCAACACATCTTTGGTATGGCAATGGCAACTGTAAATCCTCATATCCGCATTACCGCCGCCGTGCGTTTTGATACGGACGCCAGCACCGGCGGTAAAATCCTTAAACAAACGTTAAAGCAGCAAAGCGATATAGACACCCGCCGCCTCAGCCGTTTGAGTTTGATTGCCGCGCTTGGTGCAGGGCAACTGAAAGAGCAATGCAAAATTCATTCTGATTGCGCCGTTTTTCTCGGTACGCCGTTTTCTTCGCCATCCGTGTTTGAAAAAATGGCGGATAATGTGCTGAACCATCACGCCGCGATGCCGTTTGACTTCATTGCCAACCTGCACAACTCCCCCGTTTTTCATGCCGCGCAAGCGTTAGGCACGCATGGTGCAACTTTGGTCGTTGCTGCCGACAATAATATGGATACCTGCTTTCATCCATTGTTGCTGGCGATGCAATCTTTGCAAAATGGCGGTCAAGCTGCGGTTGGCTGGGTATATGAACATCAAGCAGCTCATGCCGATACTCATGAAGGCAGTATTTGGATTTTGCTTGAAGTCGGTGTAGAACAGGGTGTTCCCGTTGAGTTGAATAATGAAGGAATGCAGCCTGAGAGGCCGTCTGAAAAGCCGCAATATTATTGGCAAGATATCGCCGATTGGATAGAAAAAGTGATGGCGTGCGAGGGTAGGGATGTGAAGAAGTGTACTTTGTGATGGGAGAAATGATTTTAACGAAAGGGTTTGTCTGTTGAGATAAACAGGTTTACGCCATTAAAAAGGCCGTCTGAAAAACTTTCAGACGGCCTTTTTTCATTACAACCAATCAACGGGACATCTCGCCTTGAATCGCACGGATATTCGCTTTACGGGCGTTGATGGTGCGGGTCAGTTGTTGGATTTTAATTTGGTCGCCTTTTTGTTTGGCCGCATTCAGCTGTGTTTGAAGGCGGGTAATAGCGGCCTGTTCGTTGCGTACTTCGGTCTGCAATATTTGTTTGCGGGTTTCCTTAGGACTTGGCTTAGGTGCCGGCGTAACCACAGGGGCAGTGCGGATCACAGGGGCTTTGTATTTGCTGTATGAAGAAGCGCGTGATTTGCCCGGACGGTTGCGCAAGATAATATTCAGACGCGGATTGGCGGCTTCGGCTGTGTTGGTTACGCTGGTAATCGGAATATGGGGCAGAATTTTGATATCGTTGTAAACATTGCTCGGATCGAACGGAATATCGGCAGCCGGCTTATATGCCTTAGGGAAAGGCGTTTGCGCAGAGGTTTTGCTTTGATCTACCGGGGAAACCGTTGCAGCCGGTTTATTTGGTACATTTGATTCTACTGTTGGCGTAACAACGGTTTTAATCGTTTGTTCGTTAGCCGTGTTTGTGACGGCTGTTTTTACAGTTTTGGTGTTTTTTTCATTACGTCGGGTCGGAGTTTGGGCTTTGCCTTTACGCTTGGTTTCAACTTTGATAGGTGTTTTGTCAAGTGTTTCATCTGAGGCAGTTACGGTTTGGTTATTTTGTTTGGCCGTAGTGCGATCAGGTGTTTTCGGTAAAACAACAGGATTCTGAATAATTGTTTGGGGGGATTGAATCGCAGATGCTGTCGGGTGGGTTTGCGTAATAGGAATGGTAATGGAGTCGGGTATATTGTTTGGAGTTTGATCTGCAGCAGTTTGAGGCTGTGTGGTATCAGGCATGACGTTGAGAACGTCAGTAGTGTCAATTTCAGGTTTTATTGTAGATAGGGTTGTATCACCGAGAATGGCAAGGCCATCAGCAACATTTTTATCAATTTGAGAAGTTAGACGTGCTTGTGCCATCGGAATGGAAATAGGTGCAGGGATACCGTTTTCATTTCGAACAGCTATAACAGGGGTTTGTACAGCAGGTGTTGCATGGGGGGTATTGATGTAGTCGGCGGCGGTGGCTTTGAATTCCGTTGTCTGTACTGTTTTTAAAATCGGCGTGTCGCTTGGAATTGTAACGGTTTTACCGCTTGCTGTTTCGGATTCGGTGAATACGTTTGGTTCTGCAGCAACGCTGCTTTCCACGGTGTTGTTTGTGTCAACTGCGCGGCAGGTATTGTTGAGTTGGTGTGATGCGTAAACAGTGATGCCTTCAACATTGCAGACATACTCGGCAGCGTTTGCGGCGGCAGGGAAGGTCAGGCTGAAGGCAATAGCGGTTTTGCAGAAAAACGGTTTCATAAAGGCAATAGAATCAGGTTGTTTTTTCAAAGTGCAATTATACTATGTACATTGTCAGCAACCGCCAACTTATTTTTAGGCGGTGTAAAACTGCGGCTGAAAGGTTGAAAATCGAAATAAAAGGTCTTAGGCCGTCTGAAATTTTCTTTCTCTAAAGTTTCAGACGGCCTTTGTTGTCATCGCGTATTAAACGTTCAACAGGCTTTCGTCCAATGTCAGCTCTTCGTTTTTATTGACGGCTACTTTGCGTGCCAAAACGTTTTGGGCGATTTCGTGCGCTTCGGCAAGCGAGTGCATTAAGTAGGTACCGCATTGGTATTCGTTCAACTCGGGGATTTTGCTTTGGTCTTGAACGGTCAAAACATCCTGCATTGAAGCGAGCCATGCGTCAGCCACTTTTTGCTCGTCGGGCGTGCCGATGAGGCTCATGTAGAAACCGGTGCGGCAGCCCATCGGGGAAATGTCGATGATTTCGACGCCGTTGCCGTTTAAGTGGTCGCGCATAAAGCCGGCGAACAAATGCTCCAGCGTGTGAATGCCTTTTTCGGGCAGGATTTCTTTGTTGGGAATGCAAAAACGCAGGTCAAATACGGTAATGGTGTCGCCTTTGGGTGTGGTCATGGTTTTGGCCACGCGTACGGCAGGGGCGTGCATACGGGTGTGGTCGACTTTGAAACTGTCTAGTAGGGGCATTTGGGTATCCTTTGAGGTAAATAGATTTTTAGCGGGTGAGATTTAAAGATTCAATCACAATTCGGCAATATTGACTGCTTCGCCCGAAGCCGCGCTCAGTGCTTCGTTCAAAACATCGTAGAAATCCCGTCCGTCGCGTGTTGCTAGCCATTTGCCGTTTTGCTCTGCGAAATGGTAGCCGCCGCTTTTGGCGGCAATCCACAACTCTTGGTTGGGCGTGTGGCGGTTGACGATGATTTGCGTGCCGTCTTCGGCTTCGATGGTCAGGACGTTTCCGGCAAACTGGCAGTCGAAATCCCAGCCGTTTTCATCGATTTGGTCTTCAATGTGTTCAAACAATTCTTCGCTCAGGCGGATGAATTCGCTTTCGGTCATCATGGCTTTTTGTGTGTTTTTTGTTTAAGATACCGAATCTTGCCACATTCGTAATGATGAAGAAAGTTTTACTGATGAAATACGGCGTATTTTTTGCAGCGGCAACAGCTCTGCTGCTCTCTGCCTGCGGCTACAAAGGCGACCTCTACCTGCCCAGAGAAGGCGACAAGGCGCGCTTCGGCGTGATTCAGACCGGCTTGAAATTCGATACGGCCAAAGAGCCGACCACTCAAACCAACGATTAAAAAAAGACTTCACAAACATGACCTTATCCTGCGAACAAATCCCTTATTCCCACCTTGCCGAGGAATTCGGCACGCCGCTTTATGTGTACAGCAAATCTGCGCTGACCGAGGCGTTTGACAACTACCAAACCGCGTTTGCTGCTTTGAATCCGCTTGTCTGCTACGCGGTTAAAGCGAATGGCAACCTGAGCATCATCAAACACTTTGCTTCTTTGGGGAGCGGTTTTGATATTGTGTCCGGCGGCGAGTTGGCGCGTGTTTTGGCGGCCGGCGGCGATGCGGCGAAAACGATTTTTTCCGGTGTGGGCAAGAGTGAGGCAGAAATTGAATTTGCGCTGAATGCAGGCGTGAAATGCTTCAATATGGAAAGCATTCCTGAAATCGACCGTATTCAGAAAGTTGCTGCGCGTTTGGGTAAAGTCGCTCCGGTTTCCCTGCGCGTCAATCCTGATGTCGATGCCAAAACCCATCCTTATATCTCCACCGGTTTGAAAGCCAATAAATTCGGTATTGCCTATGCCGATGCGCTTGAGGCCTATCGTCATGCTTCCCGACAAAGCCATTTGAAAATCATCGGTATCGACTGCCACATCGGCTCGCAACTGACCGACCTCAGCCCGCTCATCGAAGCCTGCGAACGTATCTTGGCCTTGGTTGACCACCTGGCAGACGAAGGCATTGTGTTGGAACACTTGGACTTGGGCGGCGGTGTCGGCATTGTTTACCAAGACGAAAATGTACCTGATTTGGGTGCGTATGCCAAAGAAGTTCAAAAACTGATCGGTACACGCCGTCTGAAACTGGTTCTCGAGCCTGGCCGCAGCTTGGTTGGTAATGCCGGTGCGTTGTTGACGCGCGTCGAGTTCGTCAAACATGGCGAAGAGAAAAACTTTGTGATGGTCGATGCGGCGATGAACGATTTGATGCGTCCGGCGCTTTATGACGCCTATCATCACATTGAAGCGGTCGAAACCAAAGACATTGAGTCTCTGACGGCCAATATCGTCGGCCCGATTTGCGAAACTGGCGACTTCCTCGGCAAAGACCGCACCATCGCCTGCGAAGAAGGGGATTTACTGCTTATCCGCAGTGCCGGTGCGTATGGTTCAAGCATGGCGAGCAACTACAACACGCGCAACCGTGCGGCGGAAGTATTGGTTGACGGCAGCGGATACAAACTTATCCGCCAACGTGAAACCGTTGAGCAGCAAATGGCCAACGAATTGGCTTGTTTGTAAGGTTTGATTGTTTAAAAGGCCGTCTGAAAGCTTGACTGACTTTCAGACGGCCTTTGTTATAAAAGAAAAGGGCATGTATCCAACACGCCCTTTTTTAGGTTATCAATAATGCGGCGGAATCTCGTCGCGCAGGCTGTACGGTTCGCGTTCGCCGTTTGCTCCTTTGTCCTGTATCCGTTGATACAGAAGCCGCAACTGGCCTTGTTGCAAATCCAAAGCCTGCTGCATCTTGGCGATGGTATCGTTCAGGCTGCCGATTAAATCTTCCTGCAAGGCCGTCTGAATTTCTAGCTCGGTGATGCGGTGTTCCAATTCCTGAATATCGCTCATATTACAGTACCATCGCGGCAATCCAGCCAGCAACCATCAGCGGGATATTGTAGTGGATAAAGGTCGGGATAACCGAATCGCGGATGTGGTCGTGCTGACCGTCGGCATTCAAACCCATGGTCGGGCCGAGCGTTGAGTCGGAAGCAGGGGAGCCTGCATCGCCCAGCGCGCCTGCCGTGCCGACAATGGCCACGGTAGCCATTGGGGAGAACCCCAAGCTGATGCACAAAGGCACATAAATCGCGGTAATAATCGGCAAGGTGGAGAAAGACGAGCCGATGCCCATGGTTACCAGCAGGCCGACAAACAGCATGGTAAAGGCGGCCATGCCTTTATTGCTTCCGAACAAAGCCATGCTGCGTTCGACCAAAGGCTGGATGTCGCCGGTCGCGTTCATAACGGCGGCGAAACCTTGTGCCGCAATCATAATAAAGCCGACCATCGCCATCATTTTGATGCCTTCGCCGAACACATCGCTGGCGGCGGAACGGTTCATCACGCCCAACATCATAAACACGGCAAAGCCCAACATCGCGCCCAATACCAATGAGTTTTCATACAAAAGCTGAATGGCAAAGCACACGGCAATCGCTACGGCCGCCACCAAGCTGCGATAGGTTGACGGCTCTTGCTGCTGCACCGCTTCACGATTGTCTTCCGTATCGGCGGCGTTGTTTTGATAAATGCGCGGCTTGCGGTAGTGCAAAAAGGCCAGCAGCAAACCGGAGAGCATGCCCAAAGCCGGAATCGCCATTGCGTGCATCACATTGATGTTGCCGGTGTCCATGCCTGCCGAGCGGATATTGCCCAACATGATGTCGTTCAAGAAGATGGCGCCGAAACCGTAAGGCAGGAACATATAAGTCGTTACCAAGCCAAACGTAATCACGCAGGCCACCAGGCGGCGGTCGAGTTTCAAACGGTTGAACACCAACAGCAGCGGCGGAATAATCATTGGGATAAACGCGATATGAATCGGCACAACGTTTTGGCTCATCACGCCCATGCACAAAATAATCGCCAGCAGCATCCATTTGACCGCGCCTTCGCCTTTCGCATTGCCTTCGCCGCCGTTGAGCTTGCGGATAATCACGCCGGCGAGCTGTTGCGGCAGGCCGGAATGCGTGATGGCCATGGCAAACGCGCCGAGCATGGCATAAGACAGCGCGATTTGCGCCCCGCCTTTCAGGCCTTCGTTAAAAACAGGAATAATCCCTTGCTGCACCACATCGCCGGCCGCGTTGGTTACATTCTCCAAAGGCATACCGGCCACCAAGCCGCCGACAAACGCGCCGACAGCCAAGCTGAGCACCACATGCACGCGCGATAAAGACAGCGCCAGCATGATGATGACCGCAATTACAACCGCATTCATATCGTTCTCCGTTGTTTCAGACGGCCCGTTATGTAAAAACAGGCAATCGTCTGTTTACATATTACAAATAAACATCATAACCCAAGCATGAAGCCTTTGCAAAAAACGGCAGGCCGTCTGAAAAACGGACCATCGGTTTCAGACGGCCTGCCGTGAACCCTTATTCAGCGTTTTAATATGGCGTGCGGTTCTGGCGATAAAAATAGCCAAAAAACACGCGCTTCCTATTCTTTGCATAGGGTACCAATGTTAAAATCGACACAATGTTTCGGTTTTAGGTTTGTCACTGAAATTAAAGCATTTATTGATAAAACCCAATTCAATCATACACAAACAAAGGAAAGAAGTGATGGATATTCTGACGCGGCTGCACAATCTGCCGCCCTCCCGCTTTCATTACAAACTTCTGGTTTTGGTCGGCATCGGCTGGCTGTTTGATGCCATGGATACAGGCTTGGTGTCGTTTGTATTGCCGGCTTTGGGCAAAGATTGGGCGCTGGCTCCGGCGCAGTTGGGTTGGATTGTCAGCATTGCCTTTGTCGGCATGGCTCTGGGCGCGGTATTCAGCGGCTGGCTGGCGGACAGGTTCGGACGGAAAACCGTTTTTGCCGGTACGATGGTGGTGTACAGCATTGCTACAGGTTTGTGTGCGCTTGCGCCTGATTTGACGGTTTTGCTGGTGTGCCGCTTTTTTGTCGGCGTCGGCTTGGGCGGCCAACTGCCTGTCGCCGTGTCGCTGGTCAGCGAATATGCGCCGCCGAAAGTACGTGGTCGTTTTATTGTGTTGCTGGAAAGCTTTTGGGGCTTGGGCTGGCTCTCGGCCGCGCTGGTGTCTTATTTCTTTATTCCGCAAACCGGCTGGCACAGCGCGTTTTTATTCGGTGCCTTGCCCCTGTTTTATGTGCCGTTGGTGTTGAAATTCGTTCCCGAATCCGTGCCTTACCTGCTTTCCCGCGGCAAAACCGATGAAGCGCACCATTTAGTATCCGTGCTGGAAATACAATCGGGCATCACGCCGCCGACAGAAGCTGTTGCCGCACCGGCCGCCCCGCGCGAACGCATCCGCTTCTTCCAACTTTGGCAACATCCGTTTGCACGGCGCACGCTGATGCTGTGGCTGGTTTGGTTCGGCATCGTGTTTTCGTATTACGGCATTTTCACTTGGTTGCCCAAATTGCTGGTCGAGCAGGGCAATACCGTGGTCAAAACCTTTGAATATGTGCTGGTGATGATTGTTGCGCAACTGCCCGGCTATATAGCCGCCGCGGCTTTGGTGGAAAAAATCGGCCGCAAAGCAACGCTGGCAGGCTTCCTGGCCGCTTGCGCCGCGTGCGCATGGTTTTTCGGGCAAAGCACCACTGCGGCCGAAGTCATGGTCTGGGGCAGCCTGATGTCCTTCTTTAACTTGGGCGCATGGGGCGTTTTGTACACCTACACCCCCGAACTCTACCCTTTGCGCTTCCGTGCCTTCGCATCCGGCTGGGCAGGCGCCATCGGCCGCATCGGCGGCATACTCGCGCCCATGGTGGTGGCGGCGATGGTGGGCAACAGCGGCGGCTTCGGCAATATCTTTATGATGTTTGCCCTGGTTATGCTGCTGATTGTGGCGGTAATCTTGGTATTGGGTGAAGAAACCAAAGGCCGTACGCTGGAAGACATCAGCCAATAAAAGGCATACATAAATCAAAGGCCGTCTGAAAAAGATTTTCAGACGGCCTTTTTCATTTACGTTTGTAATTTTAATACATCTATTTTCTGTTTTTATCTTAATTATCGAGGAAAGCGACGAAGAATGACCGTCTTTGTTTTCGTGTAGATAAAAATATTATACTTCAAAGAATTAAAATGAATAAACGATAAAATGGCCGTCTGAAAAGTTCAATCATGGTTTGTGATGTAGGTCAAAGCAAAATGTAACTAAATTACCTATAGTTATCGTAGTGAAAATTTATTGACTTTATTGCCACCTTTTATTAAGGAGATACACCATGAACGCATCAGCCGACAACGTCGTCAGCCCAGCCGTAGCCGAGGTAAACAGCCTGGTTGACAAGGGTTTACGAGCATTGGACGAGTTTCTTAAGCTCGATCAGGAGCAGATTGACTTTATTGTTGCCAAAGCCTCCATTGCCGCGCTGGACAAACATGGTGTGCTCGCCATGCACGCGGTAGAAGAAACGGGACGCGGCGTGTTTGAGGATAAGGCGACGAAAAACCTGTTTGCCTGCGAAAACGTCGTGCGCCGCCTGCGCGATTTGAAAACCGTGGGCGTCATCAGCGAAAACGATGTAACCGGTATTACTGAAATCGCCGATCCGGTCGGTGTGGTTTGCGGTATCGTGCCGACGACCAATCCGACTTCCACCACCATTTTCAAATCCCTGATTGCACTGAAAACCCGCAATCCGATTATTTTCTCGTTCCACCCGTCCGCCCAGCAGTGTTCCGCCCATGCCGCGCGTATTGTGCGCGATGCGGCGATTGCGGCCGGTGCGCCGGAAAACTGTATCCAGTGGATTGAAAAGCCGTCTATGGAAGGCACTTCCGCGCTGATGAAGCATCCGGGCGTGGCAACGATTTTGGCGACCGGCGGCAATGCGATGGTGGAAGCCGCGTATTCTTGCGGCAAACCTGCGCTCGGCGTCGGGGCGGGCAACGTACCTGCTTATGTTGAAAAAACGGCGGACATCAAACAGGTGGCGCACGATATTGTGATGTCGAAATCTTTCGACAACGGCATGGTGTGTGCCAGCGAGCAGGCGGTGATTGCTGATAAAGAGATTTACAAAGAGTTGGCCGAAGAGTTCAAATCCTACGGCGTGTACTTTGCCAACAAAAAAGAAAAAGCCATGCTCGAAGAGTTTATCTTCGGCGTAACGGCGAATTGCGCCAGCTGCGGCGGGGCGAAACTCAATTCCGCCGTTGTGGGCAAACCGGCAGCATGGATTGCCGAGCAGGCCGGGTTTAAAGTACCTGAAAAAACCAATATCATCATCGCCGAATGCCGCGAAGTCGGCCCGAACGAGCCGTTGACCCGCGAAAAACTTTCGCCCGTTTTGGCCATGATTAAGGCGGATTCGACCGAACAAGGTTTGAAGTTCGCCGAACAAATGGTTGCCTTTGACGGCTTGGGACACTCTGCCGCCATCCATACTGCCGACGAAGAATTGGTCAAAACGTTCGGCTCCCGCGTCAAAGCCCTGCGCGTGATTTGGAATTCGCCTTCCACCTTCGGCGGCATCGGCGACGTGTACAACGCCTTCCTGCCTTCTCTGACCCTCGGTTGCGGCTCTTACGGTAAAAACGCCGTCGGCGGCAACGTCAGTGCAGTCAATCTGTTAAACATCAAAAAAGTAGGCCGTCGGAGAAACAACATGCAATGGTTCAAAGTGCCCGCCAAAATCTATTTTGAACGCGATTCCATCCAATATCTGCAAGACATGAAAGACTGCGAAAAAGTCATGATTGTGACCGACCGTTCGATGGTTGATCTGGGCTTTGTCGATAAAATCACCCACCAACTGCATCAACGCAAAAACAAAGTGACCATCCAGCTGTTTACCGATGTCGAAGCCGATCCGAGCGTCCAAACCGTCTATAAAGGCACGGATTTGATGCGCAGCTTCCAGCCCGACACCATCATCGCTCTGGGCGGCGGTTCGCCAATGGACGCAGCCAAAGCCATGTGGCTCTTCTACGAGCAGCCTCAAGTCGATTTTGAAGACTTGGTACAAAAATTCATGGACATCCGCAAACGTGCCTTCCGCTTCCCTGAATTGGGCCGCAAAGCCAAATTCATCGGCATCCCTACCACATCGGGCACAGGCTCCGAAGTCACGCCGTTTACCGTCATCAGCGACGGCGACAAAAAATACCCCATCGCCGACTACTCGCTGACCCCAACCATTTCGATTGTCGATCCTGCGTTTACCATGACCGTACCGGCAAGCGTAACCGCCGATACCGGTTTGGACGTATTGACCCACGCGGTAGAAGCGTACGTTTCCGTACTGGCGAACGACTTTACAGACGGCCTCGCCCTGCAAGCCATCAAGCTCGTGTTCCAATACCTCGAACGCTCCTACAAACACGGTGCGGCCGATCCAGAAGCGCGCGAGCATATGCACAACGCCTCCACCATCGCAGGCATGGCGTTTGCCAATGCGTTCTTAGGCATCAACCACTCGATGGCACACAAAATCGGCGGCAAATATCACGTTCCGCACGGCCGTGCCAACGCCATCCTGCTGCCGCACGTCATCCGCTACAACGGCACGCGTCCGCAGAAAACCGCCACTTGGCCGAAGTACAACTACTACAAAGCCGATCTGAAATATCAGGAAATCGCCCGTACCTTAGGCCTGCCATGCAGCACACCGGCAGAAGGTGTCGAATCCTTCGCCCGCGCCTGCCATGAACTGGCGGTCAACGTCGGCATCAAAATGTCGTTGAAAGAGCAGGGTATCGATGAGAAAACCTTCCTCGACGGCAGAAAAGAGCTGGCCATGATGTCTTTTGAAGACCAATGCACCCCGGCCAACCCACGCCTCGCGATGGTGGCCGATATGGAAGAAATCCTGACCAAAGCTTATTACGGTGAATAAAATCGGGTAGATAAAAAGGCCGTCTGAAACCTGAATATAGGGTTTCAGACGGCCTTTCTTTATTCGGCTAAACCTTTGTTTTTATCAAAGCGAAGGTTTTCATTTGAATACGATGGTTTAAAAATATCTTTATCACTTTGATTTAATGGTAAACCTTACGTTTAAATAAAATAACGGTTTTAAAAATAAAAGGTCGTCTGAAAACCCTGTTTCCAAGTTTTCAGACGACCTTTCCTAATTATAGCAATCAATGCCGAATCAGCTTTACACCACGATGTTCACCAGTCTGCCCGGTACGACGATGATTTTCTTCGCAGGCTTGCCTTCCATGAATTTCACTGCGCCTTCGTTGGCGAGTGCGGCGGCTTCGAGGTCGGCTTTGGAGGCGTCGGCGGCAACGGTGATTTTGCCGCGCAGTTTGCCGTTGACTTGAACCATGACTTCGATTTCGGATTTGACCAAAGCGGCCTCATCGACTGTCGGCCAGCCTGCTTCCCACAGTTTTGCGCCGTTCAATTCGCTCCATAGGGTTTCGCAGATGTGCGGCACAATCGGCCACAGCAGGCGTACGACGACTTCCAATACTTCTTGGGCGACGGCTCGGCCTTGTTCGCCGTTGGTGTCGGTTTTGTCGTATTGGTTGAGCAGTTCCATCACGGCGGCGATGGCGGTGTTGAACTGCTGACGGCGGCCGTAGTCGTCGCTGACTTTGGCGATGGTGGAATGCAGTTTGTGGCGCAGGTCTTTGAGTTCTTTAGACAAACCGTCTTGGCTGTCTGCGAACGCTTTGACTGCTTCACCTTGTTTCAGGTATTCGTAAACGGTACGCCACAGACGACGCAGGAAGCGGTGCGCGCCTTCGACGCCGCTGTCGCTCCATTCGAGGGACTGTTCGGGCGGTGCGGCAAACATCATGAACAGGCGGGCGGTGTCTGCGCCGTAGGCGTTAATCAGTTCTTGCGGATCGACGCCGTTGTTTTTGGACTTGGACATTTTTTCCGTGCCGCTGATGACGACGGGCAGGCCGTCGGCTTTGAGGACGGCGGAAACGGGGCGGCCTTTGTCGTCGAAAGTCAGCTCGACATCGGCGGGGTTGATCCAGTCTTTGCTGCCTTTGTCGTTTTCACGGTAGTAGGTTTCGCAGACGACCATGCCTTGCGTGAGCAGGCGTTCAAACGGTTCGTCAACATTGACCAAGCCTTCGTCGCGCATCAGTTTGGTGAAGAAGCGCGCGTATAAGAGGTGCAAAATCGCATGTTCGATACCGCCGATGTATTGGTCGACCGAGCCCCAGTATTTCGTGGCTTCAGCCGATACCATGCCTTCTGCGAACTTGGGCGACATGTAGCGGAAGAAATACCAGCTCGATTCCATGAAGGTGTCCATGGTGTCGGTTTCGCGTTTTGCCGCGCCGCCGCAGCATGGGCAGGTGGTTTCGTAAAATTCGGGCATTTTTGCCAGCGGCGAACCCATGCCGTCGGGGACGACGTTTTCGGGCAAAACGACGGGCAGTTGGTCGGCTGGGACGGGTACGTCGCCGCATTTTTCGCAATGGACGATGGGAATCGGGCAGCCCCAGTAGCGTTGGCGCGAAATACCCCAGTCGCGCAGGCGGTATTGGGTTTTCGGTTCGCCTGCGTCTTGGCTTTGCAGCTTGGCGGCGATGGCGTCGAAGGCCGTCTGAAAATTCATGCCGTCCAAGTCGCCGCTGTTGACCAATACGCCGTTTTCTTTGTCGCCGTACCATTCTTGCCATTGGTTTGCGTCGAATGCGTTGTCGCCGACGGCAATCACTTGTTTTTTCGGCAGATTGTATTTGGTGGCGAACTCAAAATCGCGTTCGTCGTGTGCCGGAACCGCCATCACTGCGCCGTCGCCGTAGCCCCACAATACATAGTTGGCAATCCACACTTCCAGCTTGTCGCCGTTGAGCGGGTTGACGACGTAGCGGCCGGTCGGCACGCCTTTTTTCTCCATTGTCGCCATGTCGGCTTCGGCAACGGAGCCGGCTTTGCATTCGGCGATAAACTCTTGCAATCCAGGTTTGTCGGCGGCTGCGGCGGTTGCCAGCGGATGCTCGGCGGCAACGGCAACATAAGTCGCGCCCATCAGCGTGTCGGGGCGGGTGGTATAAACTTGCAGGAATTTCGCGTAATCGCCTTCCAGGCCTTGTTTGCTGTCGTCTGAAACGGCGAAGCGCACGGTCATACCGCGTGATTTGCCGATCCAGTTGCGCTGCATGGTTTTAACTTGTTCCGGCCAGTGTTCCAGCTTGTCCAAATCGTTGAGCAGCTCTTCGGCGTAATCCGTGATTTTGAAGTAATACATCGGGATTTCGCGTTTTTCGATCAACGCGCCCGAACGCCAGCCGCGCCCGTCGATAACTTGCTCGTTGGCAAGGACGGTTTGGTCGACTGGATCCCAGTTCACCGTGCCGTTTTTGCGATAGACGATGCCTTTTTCAAACAGCTTGGTAAACAGCCATTGTTCCCAGCGGTAGTATTCGGGTTTGCAGGTGGCAACTTCGCGCTCCCAGTCAATCGCAAAACCCAGGCTTTTGAGCTGGGTTTTCATGTATTCGATGTTGTCATAAGTCCAAGCGGCAGGGGCGACGTTGTTTTTCATCGCCGCGTTTTCCGCCGGCATGCCGAACGCGTCCCAACCCATAGGCTGCATGACGTTGAAGCCGTTTAAGCGTTTGAAGCGGCTCAATACGTCGCCGATGGTGTAGTTGCGCACATGCCCCATGTGCAGCTTGCCGCTGGGGTAGGGGAACATGGAGAGGCAGTAGTATTTGGGTTTGGAAGCGTCTTCGGAGACGTTGAAAATACGGGCATCGTCCCATTTTTTCTGCGCCGCAGGCTCGATGGCGGCGGGTTGGTAATGTTCTTGCATGGTCATTCTGTTTTTCGCTTGAAAACGTTGGAAAAATAAAGATGGGATTATAGCAGGTTGTCGGGCCTGTCGGTTTGACAAAGGCCGTCTGAATGTTTGGATGTCGGAAAAGCACAATTTCAGACAGCCTTGAAAATACTGACTTGAGTTTTTGATACTCGCCCACATATCCCACCCAGTTTGAATTCATTCTTAACACTATCAAAATTATGAGCAATAAAGATTTTTACGAAACACTTGGTGTTGCCCGCAGCGCTAGCGACGATGAAATCAAAAAAGCCTACCGCAAGCTGGCAATGAAATACCATCCCGACCGCAACCCTGACAACAAAGAAGCGGAAGAAAAATTTAAAGAAGTCCAAAAAGCTTACGATACCTTGTCAGACAAGGAAAAACGCGCCATGTACGACCAATACGGCCATGCCGCGTTTGAGCAGGGCATGGGCGGCGGCGCGGGCGGATTCGGCGGTTTTGGCGGGTTCGGCGGCGCGCAAGGCTTCGATTTTTCCGATATTTTCAGCCAAATGTTCGGCGGCGGTGCCGGCGGCCGCCAGCCGGATTACAGCGGTGCGGACTTGCAGGTCGGTATAGAGATTTCGCTTGAAGAAGCCGCCAAAGGCGTGAAAAAACGCATCAATATTCCGACTTACGAAGAATGTGATGTCTGCCACGGCTCAGGTGCCAAACCGGGTACATCCGCATCGACTTGTTCGACCTGTCACGGCTCAGGCACGGTACATGTCCGCCAAGCCATTTTCCAAATGCAGCAGACTTGTCCGACTTGTCACGGTACAGGCAAAGAAATCAAAGATCCTTGCGTCAAATGCCGTGGCGAAGGCCGCACCAAAACCAGCAAAACGGTTGAAGTCAACATTCCGGCAGGCATCGACGACGGTCAACGCATCCGCTTGAGCGGCGAGGGCGAGCCGGGTCAACACGGCGCGCCGGCAGGCGATTTGTACGTCAATGTCCGCGTGAGACAGCACAAAATTTTCGAGCGCAACGGCTTGGACCTGCATTGCGAGTTGCCGATCAGCTTTGCCATTGCCGCATTGGGTGGTGAAGTCGAAGTGCCGACTTTGGACGGCAAAGTCAAACTGCACATTCCGAAAGAAACGCAAACCGGCCGCCGTATGCGCGTGAAAGGTAAAGGCATTAAGTCTCTGCGTTCCAGCTCGACCGGCGATTTGTACTGCCACATTTTGGTTGAAACTCCGGTTAACCTGACCGACCGTCAGAAAGAGTTGCTGGAAGAATTTGAAAAAATCTCCTCCGGTCTCAATCTCAGCCAAACCCCGCGCAAAAAATCGTTTTGGGAAAAAGTAGGCGAAAAAGTAGGCGATTTGTTCTCCGATAATTAATCGCTGTGAAAAAGGCCGTCTGAAACCTGATTGAATGAGGTTTCAGACGGCCTTTTGTTTTTCTTTTTGTTGCTTCAAGCCATGGTTTGTCTTACAATGCGCGCTTCACTCTTACGGGAGTAGCCATTCGGCGCAATGCCGAAACCGTTGTCAACATAATCGGCTTGTGCGGCCGTGGCAGCGGTATCTTCTCTGCTTTATCGGAAGACAGGCAAGACGTAAGCGTTGTCCATACCCTTGCGGGCGGTATGCACAGCGCTTTTTGTTTGCCCGCTTTTCGGTTGAGTATCTTAAATCATGGAAGCTTTTTTCTCTTCGACGCTGGGCGTTGCCATTGCCGAAATCGGCGATAAAACGCAATTGCTCGCGCTCTTTTTGGCAGCACGTTTTGCCCACAAAAACGCGATTGTTGCCGGTATCTTTATTGCAACCCTGTTGAACCATCTTGTTTCAGCCGCAATCGGTGTCTGGCTGGCATCCACTATTTCGCCCGAAGTCATGAAATGGGTGGTCGGTGGCAGCTTTATTGCGGTCGGTTTATGGCTGCTGCTGCCGGACAAAGACGAAGACCCTGACAGCAAGTGGCTGAAATACGGCGCATTTACGGCGACGGTCGTCCTGTTTTTCTTGGCGGAAATCGGCGATAAAACGCAGATTGCGACGGTTCTTTTGGCGGCAAAATACCAATCTATCCTGCTGGTCGTGGTCGGCAGTATTGCCGGTTTGATGATTGCTTCTGTGCCTGCCGTGTATTTGGGCGAAATGCTGATGCGCAAAATTCCGGCCAAAGCAGTACGCATTGCCGCATGTATCTTGTTCTGTCTGCTGGGTATTTTGACCCTGCTTGGCGACGGTATCGTGTTGAAGGCCGTCTGAAATGTGGGACATTGTTTTTGAACACAAAGACTTTGTGGTCATCAATAAGCCTTGCGGCGTATCGGTGCACAGCGAATCGGAAGGGGATGTTTGCCTGACCGCATCGCTGGTGCAGCAGCTCGGCGTTGAACGCGTGTGGCTGGTTCACCGTTTGGACAAAGCCACCAGCGGCCTGTTGCTGCTTGCGCTTAACCGCAACAGCGCGGCCGCTTTGTCGGTGCAGTTTGCCGAGAAAACCATGCGTAAAACTTATTTGGCACTCGGTACGCACAAGCCTGCGAAAAAGCAGGGCTGGGTAAAAGGCGGTATGGCGCGTTCGCGGCGCGGTACATGGAAGCTGACGCGTGATGAGGATAATTTTGCCGTTACCCGTTTCAGCAGCCAAAGCCTGAAGCCCGGTTTGCGCCTGTTTGTGTTGCAACCGTTTACCGGCAAAACCCATCAGCTGCGCGTGGCCATGAAAAGCATAGGCAGTCCGATTTTGGGTGATACGCTGTATGGCGGCGATGAGGCGGAACATCTGTTTCTGCACGCTTGGCGTTTGGTTTTCGACTATCGTGGCGAGCATTTCGATATTCGGGTTGCTCCCGATAAAACATGGCCGTCTGAAATCGATTTGTCGGCGTGTTTGGGTTCGGATGAATCTGAAGAGAAGCAGTGAAATTTTTGTGTATTGAAAAGGCCGTCTGAAAATTGTTCAGACGGCCTTTTGATTGTTTCAAGTTTACATTTCCAATTCGCTCAAACCCGGCAAGTCGGCAAAACAGCGGTCATGCGTGATTTGGCAGAAGTTGTCCAAATAGCCTTTGTTGGCGTCTTCCGTACGAATGGCGGCATAAAGTTTGCTTTGCAGGCCGTTTGAAGTGATTTTTCGATGAACGACGTAGCCTTTTTCCAAATACGGCATGACCGTCCAGTAGGGCAGGGCGGCGATGCCGCGTTTGCTGGCAACCAATTGAATAATGGCAATGGTCAGCTCGCTGTGGCGGCGCGGCGGATTAATGCCTTTGGGCAACAGCACTTTTTTGGGCAAGTCCAGCATTTCGTCGGGGACGGGATAAGTAATCAGGGTTTCGTCGATAAAATCTTCGGCTTCCCAAACGTCTTTGTCGGCAAGCGGGTGGTCTTCTGCGCAGATGCCGACCATTTCATAGGCAAACAGAGGGCGGTAGCTGATGCCGTTGAGCGGCTCGGCTTCGGAAACGATGGCAAGGTCGGCGCGGTGTTGCAGCAGCAGCCCGACTGGATCGGCTTGGAAACCGGAAACGATGTCCAATTCAACTTGCGGCCATAAGGGGCGGAACTCGCCCATGGCAGGCATCAGCCAGTCAAAGCAGGTGTGGCATTCGACGGCAAGCCTGAGTTCGCCGGCTTCGCCTTCGATAATCCGCACCAAATCACGTTCGGCGGCGGCAACCTGAGGCAACAGTTCGCGCGCCAGTTGCAACAGGCGCATACCGGCAGGTGTGAAGCGCAAAGGTGTGGATTTGCGTTCAAACAACGGCGTTTCGTAATAATTTTCCAAGGCGCGGATTTGGTGCGACAGGGCGGATTGGGTCAGGAAAACCCGTTTGGCGGCAAGGGAAACGCTGCCGGTTTCTTCTAAAGCCAGCAAGGTTTTGAGATGACGCAATTCGATAATAGAGTCCATGTGTTTTCAGACGGCCTGTGGGTAAGGTGGCGTATATTAAAATAATTCATGATGATGTGCAAATGATTAATGTTGGGAATGATTGCTGAAATCGGAATGTAAGAATTTGAGGCATAAACAGATTTTGCGGTTAGAATGCGAAGCTGTTTTTGAAGATAGATATAAGGAGCGGAATATGGCTTTACGCCGCGAAATTCTGGCTTGGTGCGATGAGACATTGCAGGTCGGGTTGTTTAAGGACTATGCGCCCAACGGTTTACAGGTCGAAGGCAAAGAAGAAATTGCCAAAATCGCCACTTCGGTTACCGCCAGCAAAGCGGCAATCGATTTTGCCGTAGGGCAGGGGGCGGATCTGCTTTTGGTTCACCACGGTATGTTTTGGAAAAGCGAGCCTGTCACGATTACCGGTTGGAAAAAAGCACGCATTGAAACCTTGCTGCAACACCAAATCAATATGGCGGGCTACCACCTGCCACTGGATGCACACCCGCAATTGGGTAATAACGCGCAGTTGGCCGAGAAACTCGATTGGGTACTCGAAAAACAATTCGGCGAGCAAAACCTGTTGAATACAGGCCGTCTGAAAACCACGCAAACATTGGCGCAGTTGTCTGAACGCATTGAGGCGGTATTCGGCCGCAAACCGACCGTTATCGGCGATCTTGAACGCGAAATCAAACGCATTGCCTGGTGCAGCGGCGGTGCGCAGGGATTTTTTCAGACGGCCGCAGACGAAGGTGTTGATGCGTATCTGACCGGTGAAATTTCCGAAGCGCAATATCATCTTGCCAACGAAACGGGTGTGGCATTTATCAGTGCCGGCCACCACGCGACAGAACGTTACGGCGTCCGCGCCTTAGGCGATGCCGTGGCAGAAAAATTCGGTATCGAAGTGGTTCACTTTGATGAAAACAATCCTGCCTGAGTATTGAGCAATATCATAAAAACTTTACCTTATTTTAAATAATGCTTTGAGTATTACAACAAACTAGGTAGAATTACGCTGTTTAATGGCTCGGTATTCCCAAAAATTTAGGACGACTGAATAATGGATAATCAAGAAATCAACAACGGCCGCCGCCGTTTCCTGACACTGGCTACTTGCGGTGCAGGCGGTGTGGCGGCTCTGGGCGTAGCTACGCCCTTCGTGGCCAGCTTCTTCCCATCGGAGAAAGCTAAGGCTGCCGGTGCTGCTGTCGAAGTAGATGTCAGCAAAATCGAAGCAGGCCAAATGCTGACTGCCGAATGGCAGGGTAAACCGATTTGGCTAGTCAACCGCACAGATCAACAGCTCAAAGACTTGAAAAGTTTGGATGGCGCAGTTACGGATCCTAATTCCGAAGTGGATCAGCAACCGGAATATGCTAAAAACGAGCATCGTTCGATCAAGCCGAACCTCCTCGTCGCTATCGGTATCTGTACCCACCTGGGTTGCTCTCCGACTTACCGTCCCGACGTTGCCCCTGCGGATTTGGGCGCAGACTGGAAAGGCGGCTTCTTCTGCCCGTGCCACGGTTCGAAATTCGACATGGCAGGCCGCGTATATAAAGGTGTTCCTGCACCGACCAACTTGGTTGTACCGCCTTACAAATATCTGAGCGATACAACTGTTTTGGTGGGCGAAGACTAAAAATAAGGAACGATAATTATGGCAAACCAAACCAATAGCAAAGCAAAAGCATTGTTAGGCTGGATGGACGCTCGCTTCCCTCTGTCTAAAATGTGGAATGAGCATTTGGCTCAATACTATGCGCCGAAGAACTTCAACTTCTGGTATTACTTCGGCTCTTTGGCCCTGCTTGTCCTTGTGATTCAAATCGTCAGCGGTATTTTCCTGACCATGAACTACAAACCGGACGGCAACCTGAACGCCTACCATCTGCCTGCTGCCTTTACCGCAGTAGAGTACATTATGCGCGACGTGTCCGGCGGTTGGATTATCCGCTACATGCACTCCACCGGTGCATCTTTCTTCTTCATCGTCGTTTATCTGCACATGTTCCGCGGTCTGATTTATGGTTCGTACAAAAAACCTCGTGAATTGGTGTGGATTTTCGGTTCCCTGATTTTCTTGGCATTGATGGCAGAAGCCTTTATGGGTTACCTGTTGCCTTGGGGTCAAATGTCCTTCTGGGGTGCGCAGGTAATTATTAACCTGTTCTCCGCCATCCCTGTTATCGGTCCTGATTTGTCCACTTGGATTCGTGGTGACTTCAACGTTTCCGACGTTACTCTGAACCGCTTCTTCGCCCTGCACGTTATCGCCGTACCGCTGGTGTTGCTCGGCTTGGTTGTGGCTCACATCATCGCCCTGCACGAAGTGGGTTCTAACAACCCTGACGGTGTTGAAATCAAGAAAAACAAAGACGAAAACGGTATTCCACGCGATGGTATCCCATTCCATCCTTACTACACCGTTAAAGACATCTTGGGTGTCGTTGTATTCCTGATTGTCTTCTGTTCTGTATTGTTCTTTGCACCTGAAGGCGGCGGCTACTTCCTCGAAGCGCCGAACTTTGATGCAGCGAATGCGCTGAAAACACCTCCGCACATTGCGCCGGTATGGTACTTCACTCCGTTCTATGCAATTCTGCGTGCGATTCCTTCCTTTGCCGGTACTCAGGTATGGGGCGTAATCGGTATGGGTGCAGCAGTTGTCCTGATTGCCTTGTTGCCTTGGTTGGATAAAGGCGAAGTTAAATCTGTCCGCTATCGCGGCCCAATCTTCAAAACTGCGTTGGTTCTGTTCATCATTGCCTTCATCGGTTTGGGTATTTTGGGTGCAATGGTAGCAACTGATACTCGTACTTTGGTTGCACGTATCCTGTCTTTCGTCTACTTTGCATTCTTCCTGGGTATGCCGTTCTATACCAAACTGGATACCAACAAACCAGTTCCTGAACGCGTAACCATGAGCACTACTAAACAAAAAATTATGTTCTTTGTTTATGTCGGTATTACCGTTGTTGGTGCTTACTTGTTTGCAACCAATATCTGATGAGGGCAGCGAAAATGAAACAAACTCTGAAAAACTGGTTTGCTGCCTTATTGCTGGCAGTGCCTATGAGTGCAGCCGTCGCCAGCGGCGGCCATGCAAACTATGAAAAAGTCGACATCGACCTGCGTGACCAAGTCAGCCTGCAGCACGGTGCGCAAATCTTTACAAACTACTGTTTGTCTTGCCACTCTGCAAGCGGTATGCGCTTCAACCGTCTGAAAGACATCGGTTTGACTGAAGATGAAATCAAGAAAAACCTGATGTTCACAACAGACAACGTTGGTGACGTGATGGTAGCGGCCATGGATCCGAAAGATGCTTCCAAATGGTTGGGTGCGCCTCCACCGGATTTGACCCTAATCGCCCGTTCTAAAGGTGCGGACTACCTGTACGCTTATATGCGTGGCTTCTATAAAGACCCAACTCGTCCGACCGGTTGGAACAATACCGTTTTGGCCGGCGCGAGTATGCCTCACCCATTGTGGGAGCAACAAGGTGTTCAAGCCGTTGAGTTGGATGCCAAAGGTCAGCCCGTTATGATTAAAGACGAGCATGGCAATCTGACTCCTAAACTGTATTGGGAATCTACCGGTCTGCACAGCCGTCGTCTGCCTAACGGTAAAGTAATCCAAAAAGAGTACGATGCTTATGTGCGCGATTTGGTAAACTACCTGGTATACATGGGCGAGCCTGCTCAATTGCAACGCCACCGTATCGGTTACATGGTTTTGACATTCCTGTTTGCCGTAATGTTGCCGTTGGCGTACTTCCTGAAAAAAGAATTCTGGAAAGACGTTCATTAATTCTTTTGAATCAAAAAGGCAAACCTGTTTCAGGTTTGCCTTTTTTGTTTGCTTGATTAATTTATGTCGAATCAATGCAAATCTAAAAATTACTTAATATAAACAGCGCATTATTTTAAATTTATGGATTAAGTATTTGAAATTATGTATAATTCTTTCTGAATTTTTATAAGGCTTAAGGCCGTCTGAAAAGATTGATCAGGAGTAGAAGATTATGATGACTTTGTATTCGGGTATTACTTGTCCATTCAGCCAACGTTGCCGTTTTGTGCTGTACGAAAAAGGCATGGATTTTGAAATCAAAGATGTGGACGTGTTCAATAAACCGGAAGACTTGGCTTTGATGAATCCGTATAACCAAGTACCGGTCTTGGTTGAGCGTGATCTGATTTTGCACGAATCAAACATCATCAACGAATACATTGACGAGCGTTTCCCTCATCCTCAATTGATGCCGGGTGATCCTGTTATGCGCGGTCGCGGCCGTTTGGTGCTGTACCGTATGGAAAAAGAACTGTTCAGCTTGGTGCAAGTGTTGGAAAACCCTGAGTCCACCAATAAAGAACAGGCTAAAGCGCGTGAAGCCATTGGCAATGGCTTGACCTTGCTGGCACCGTCTTTTGCTAAAAACAAATATATTTTGGGCGATGACTTCTCCATGATCGATGTTGCCTTGTCCCCGCTGTTGTGGCGTTTGGATTATTACGACATCAAACTGGGCAAATCTGCCGCGCCTTTGCTGAAGTACGCGGAACGTATTTTCCAACGCGAAGCCTTCATTGAGGCATTGACTCCGGCTGAAAAAGCCATGCGCCGCTAAAGGATGGGTTTATGGCGATTTCAACCAAACCGTATTTGTTGCGCGCTTTGTATGAATGGTGCTTGGATAATAACCAAACACCACACATCGTCGCTTGGGTAAACGAACATACCCGCGTTCCGATGCAGTATGTACGTGACAATGAGATTGTTTTAAATATTGGCCCTACAGCCAGCCATAATTTAAATATCGACAATGAATGGGTCAATTTCTCTGCCCGTTTTTCCGGCGTAGCGCATGAGATTTGGATTCCGGTCGGTCATATTGTCAGTATATTTGGCCGTGAAAGTGGAGAGGGTATGGGTTTCGAGGTAGAACCATATCAGCCTGCTTCTACCAGTTCTGCTGCAACGGAAGATAAAAAAGCTGAATCTGCGGAAGAAAAACCGAAAAAAGTATTGAAGCTTGTGAAGTAATCAAAGATAAAAGGCCGTCTGAAATGTTTCAGACGGCCTTTATTGATTAGGTATTGAAGGGAAGCTCTGATGTCTTATCTGGTTATTAATTAAGCCAAACAAAAAAGCTCTTGTGTTTAACAAGAGCTTTTTTATTTAGTGGTGGAGGTAAGCGGGATCGAACCGCTGACCTCTTGCATGCCATGCAAGCGCTCTACCAACTGAGCTATACCCCCGAAATTTGGTGGCGAATCAGGGATTCGAACCCCGGACACAAGGATTATGATTCCTCTGCTCTAACCGACTGAGCTAATTCGCCGTTTCGTGAAGTCGCTATTATAGTTTTTTTTGAATATTTGGCAAGCGCTAATTTTGATTTTTTTTATTTCTTGTTGTTTTTAAAAAATAAAAAGTAGATGGTCGAGTTATAGTTTATGGCAAATATCGCCGTGAACGAAGCCTGTCCAATCGATATCGATGTCTTTGCCAAAAGCGATCACTTTAAAAAGCTCGCCCATTTCGTGCTGATGGATCAGTTTTTGTACTGCGGCGGCGGCTTGGATGTATTCAATTGAATCCGGACTGCCGATTTGCGCCAGCAGATCAGTGATGCCGAGATTGAGCAGGAAATAAGATTGGGGCAGGTAGCCGATTAAATCCAAACCTGATTCCGTGCCGGCGCGTGCAATATCGGTGAAATTGACATGTGCGGTCAGATCGGTCAGGCCGATGTTGAAAAATGGGTCGTGGATGGTGTGGTGGCGATAGTGGCCGATAAATGTGCCTTCTTTGCGTTGCGGATGGTAATACTGGGCGGCATCGAAGCCGTAATCGATAAATATCATGCCACCGCGTTGCAATTTGGCAGCCAGGGTTTGGATAAAGGCATATTGTGCTGGATGCAGCTCGCTTGTGTATGAAGGGAGGGGAGGGAAATACAAGGCGGCTGTTTGTATCAGTTCGGCTTGGGCCAATGGTCTGATGGCTTCGATTAGCTTGTCATTCTCTAAGCTGACGCCGATTTGTTGAAACCCTTTATCTTTATAAATCAAGCGTTCCACCGGCATGGCATCCAATACTTCGTTGCCGATGATGATGCCGTCAAAGTGTTCGGGTAATGCGGTGAGGTGGATGATTTTGGCGGCTGCTTCGGGAGATGTGTGCTCAAGAATATGTTGACGTTGTCTTTCTGCAAGCTCTGCCGACAGCTCAATAATGTAGTAATGATTTAGGCCGTCTGAAAGATTTTGTAACAAAGTAGCGGCAAGATGGCCTGTGCCTGCACCAAATTCGTAGATATTGCCTGCTGTTTGCGGCAGTAATTCGGCAAGTTGTCTGGCAAGGGTTTGCCCGAATAAGGGAGATAGGGTGGGGGCGGTAATGAAGTCGCCGTCCGTGCCGATTTTATGGCTGCCTCCGCTATAATAGCCGTATTGGGGTGTGTAAAGGGCAAGCTCCATAAATCGGGAGAAAGGTATCCAGTTTTGATGTTGTTCAATTTCGTTTTTAATGAGCTTAGTCAGGTGTGCTGAAGAGGCTTGTGCGTCAGGGGAGGGGAGGGGGAGTTGTGGCTTCATGACTGTTAGATAATGTAAAAAATTTGAATTTGTTTGTATATTATAGCTGCTTACGGAATGGGTGGTAATTGAGTATAAAAATACTATATGTAGTATTTTTATAATATAAATAATACTATATCTAGTATATTATGCTAAACGAAATGCTTAATAAATCCATATGTCATTCATTATTGCGTATATAAACTATTGAATTTTAAGCATTTAGTGTTTCATTTCAGATAAGAAACGGATTTGACCTGATTGCCAAAATTTCTTATAGTGTCGGTTAGTGGGGCATAGTGGGTGAAAGTGGTTACTTTTTCCTGAAATGTGTCCTGTTGAAGCGAAAACGAAATATTTTAGGAAGGTGGGATTTTTAATCTCACTCTGTTTTATTTTAATCGAATTTGGGGTGTGATGTGTTTGGCGGTGCTCATGAATTGAGTATGGACAGTAAGGGGCGGTTGGCGATTCCTGCCAAATTCCGCGATATTTTGCTGCGCCGTTATACGCCTGCAATTGTGGTTACCCTGGATTCCCGAAAAAAATTATTGATGTACCCGGAGCCCGTTTGGGAGGAAAAAGCTGAGCAGATTCTGAAGTTGAAAGTAGCCGGCAATGAATCTTTGCAACGGTATCAGAATCTGCTGCTGCACAATGCGGAGATTTTGGAGTGGGACAGCGCCGGACGTGTTTTGATCCCGGCTAATCTGCGCAAACGTGTAGATTTTGAAAAAGAAGTTACTTTGGTTGGCCGTGCAAACCGTATGGAGTTGTGGGGCCGCGAACATTGGGAAGAGGAAATGAATCAGGCTTTGGATATCGATCCTGACGAATTGGCTTTCCAATTGAGTCAAACGGATTTGCAATTGTGAGTAAAGTTGAAAATTATCAGCATGTTACTGTCTTGTTGCATGAGGCGGTGGATGCGTTGGCAATCCGTGAAGACGGGATTTATGTGGACGGTACGTTCGGTAGGGGAGGGCATTCCCGGCTGATTTTGTCGCGTTTGGGTGAGCAGGGTCGTTTGGTTGTTTTTGATAAAGACCCCGAGGCGATTGCGGTAGCCAATGAGTTGGCGGCGCAAGATAAGCGTGTCCGTGTCGTACACAATGGTTTTGAAACATTTCAGACGGCCTTGGATGAATTGGGCATCGATAAGATTGACGGTGCGCTTTTTGATTTGGGGATTTCGTCGCCGCAAATTGACGATGGCAGCCGCGGATTCAGTTT
Source organism: Neisseria sp. HMSC066H01 (assembly GCF_001837375.1). NCBI lineage: Bacteria > Pseudomonadati > Pseudomonadota > Betaproteobacteria > Neisseriales > Neisseriaceae > Neisseria > Neisseria sp. HMSC066H01. The sequence continues at coordinate 35,673 of NZ_KV832193.1, read as the reverse complement.
CCGCTTTGATGCGCCGTTGGATATGCGGATGGATCCGACCCGCGGGATGTCTGCGGCGGAATGGATTGCAACCGCATCCGAACAGGATTTACACGAGGTTATTAAGAATTATGGTGAAGAGCGGTTTAGTCGCCAGATTGCGCGCGCCATTGTTGCGCAACGGGAGGAAAGTCCCATCGATACAACCCGCAAGCTGGCGCAGCTTGTGGCGCAAAACGTCCGTACTCGCGAGCGCGGACAAGACCCTGCAACGCGCACCTTCCAAGCAGTTCGCATCTTTATTAACCGCGAGCTCGAAGAGGTAGAGGCAGTTTTGCCGCAGGTTGCAGGCCGTCTGAAAGAGGGTGGACGCTTGGCTGTCATTGCGTTCCATTCTTTGGAAGACAGAATTGTGAAGCAGTTTATTAAAAAATATTCGCAACATGCGCCTTTGCCCCGTTGGGCAGTGGTCAAGGAAGCGGATTTGCCTCAGCCGCCTTTGAAGGCTGTGGGCAAAGCAATCAAACCGGGTTCAGCAGAGACTGAAGCCAATCCGCGTGCGCGCAGTGCGGTTTTGCGTGTAGCGGAGCGCAGTAGCGGCGAATTTTCGGTTGTTGACTAGGGAAGCGTTTCGGCATTGTCGCAAGGGATGTTTCTGTTGACAGGCCGTCTGAAAGTTTGAAATGGGTAAGTTGAATATTTTATTACTGGTTTTGGTGACGGTTTCGGCCTTTGCCGTAGTGTTTAAGCAAAACCAGTCGCGCTTGCACTTTATCGAGTTGGATAAGGCGCAAAAGCGGGAAATTCAGTTGGAACAGGATTACGCGCGCTTGAAGCTGGAGCAGGCAAGATTGGCCAACCACAAACTGATTAAAGTGGCGGCCGAAAAGCAACATCTGCTTCCGCCGGGTGCGCATAATACGGCTATGCTGGAACGCAAAAAATAAGAATATAGCCTTGTTTTCAAGGTGTTTACGGGAATTAATAGCTCACTGAGCAGCTAAGTCATGAGAAGTCCAACATGTTAATTAAGAACGAATATAAACCTCAAATGCTGTCTGGAACCACAAAAACAAAAAAACCGCTGACAAGTAACGGACGTATCGGTTTGGTGCTGGGCGCCGTTGCACTGGCATTTACCGGTCTGTTGGTGCGCGGGGTTTATCTGCAAACCAGTCAGCATGAGTTTTTGAAAAATCAGGGCGACCAACGTTTTGTGCGCACGCTTCCGCTGCCTGCATCACGCGGTATGATTACCGATCGTAATGGTGCTACATTGGCGTTGAGTGCGCCTACCGAATCATTGTATGCCATGCCTTCCGGTATGGAGGAAATGCCGACTGACGAGCAGTTGGAGAAACTGTCGGCCATTGCCGATGTGCCTGTTGAAGTGTTAAAAAATAAATTGTCTAAAAAAGACAAAGGCTTCATCTATCTGAAGCGTCAACTCAGCTACGAAAAAGCGGAAGAAATCAAAGCATTGGGCATTAAAGGCATCGCCTTCCAAAAAGAATTGAAACGCCATTATCCGATGGGCAATCTGTTTGCGCACGTTATCGGTTTTACCAATATCGACGGCAAAGGTCAGGAGGGCTTGGAGCTTTCCCGTGAAGACAGCCTGCGCGGCGAAGATGGTGCGAAAGTCGTATTGCGCGACAACAAAGGCAACATCGTAGACAGCCTCGACTCTCCTCGCAACAGCGTGCCTAAAAACGGCCAAGACATGATTTTGTCTTTGGATCAGCGCATTCAGACGCTGGCTTACGAGGAGTTGAACAAAGCTGTGGCTTATCACAAGGCCAAAGCGGGTACGGTTGTGGTATTGGATGCGCAAACCGGCGAAATTTTGGCGTTGGTCAACAGCCCGGCTTACGATCCGAATCAGCCCGGCCAAGCCAATAGCGAACAGCGCCGCAACCGCGCCGTAACCGACATGATCGAACCAGGTTCTGCCATGAAGCCGTTTACCATTGCCAAAGCGCTGGATTCCGGCAAAGTGGATACGACCGATACATTCAACACCTTGCCTTACAAAATCGGCCCGGCCACCGTACAAGACACCCACGTTTATCCTACTTTGGATGTACGCGGCATCATGCAAAAATCTTCCAACGTCGGCACCAGTAAGCTTTCTGCCATGTTTACGCCTAAAGAAATGTACGATTTCTATCATGATTTGGGTGTGGGCGTGCGCATGCATTCAGGCTTCCCGGGTGAAACGGCAGGTTTGTTGAGAAGCTGGCGCAGATGGCAAAAAATCGAACAGGCAACCATGTCTTTCGGTTATGGCCTGCAATTGAGCCTGTTGCAATTGGCGCGTGCCTATACTGTCTTGACCCATGACGGCGAATTGTTGCCGGTCAGCTTTGAAAAACAAGCGGTTGCCCCTAAAGGCAAGCGCGTCATCAAAGCCTCTACCGCAAAAAAAGTGCGCGAGTTGATGGTTTCCGTTACTGAGGCCGGCGGTACCGGTACTGCAGGTGCGGTGGATGGTTTCGACGTAGGTGCGAAAACCGGTACGGCGCGTAAACTGGTCAATGGCCGCTATGTGGACAACAAACACGTCGGTACGTTCATCGGTTTTGCTCCGGCTAAGAATCCACGCGTGATTGTGGCCGTTACCATCGACGAACCGACTGCCAACGGCTATTACGGCGGCGTGGTTGCCGGTCCCGTATTCAAAGAAGTCATGAGCGGAAGCTTGAACATCTTGGGCGTTTCCCCGACTAAGCCTTTAAGTAATACCGCTACCGTCAAAGTACCGTCATAATCCAAACAATCAAAGAGATATTGTTTATGTTCAGCAAGTTAACCCCCTTGGCTGAAACCAACTTTCCGCCTCTGCTGTGTGAAAACGCAGCAGGGCGTTTGTTGCATTCAGACAGCCGACAAATTAAGCAGGGTGACATTTTCGTTGCCTGTCAGGGCGAATATTCAGACGGCCGCAGCTATATTCCTGCCGCCATTGCCAACGGTGCAACCTTTGTTTTTTGGGACGACGACGGCAAATTTGCGTGGAATCCCGAATGGAAAGTCCCCAATCAAGGCATCAAAGATTTGAAACACCGTGCCGGCATGTTGGCGGCACAAGTTTACGGCAACGTTTCAGACGGCCTCAAAGTCTGGGGCGTAACCGGTACCAACGGCAAAACCTCCATCACACAATGGCTGGCGCAAGCCGCCGATTTATTGGGCGAAAAAACCGCCATTATCGGCACGGTCGGCAACGGTTTTTGGGGTGCATTGGAAGAAACCACGCACACCACCCCCGCCCCCGTCGATGTCCAAACCCTGCTCTACCGCTTCCGTCAACAAGGCGCAATAGCCGCCGCGATGGAAGTCTCCAGCCACGGCCTTGACCAATCGCGTGTCAACGGCGTGCCATTCCGCAGTGCAATCTTCACCAACCTCACCCGCGACCACCTCGACTACCACGGCACGATGGAAGCATACGGCGCCATCAAGTCGCGTCTGTTTTACTGGCATGACCTGCAACACGCCATCATCAATGTCGATGATGAATACGGCGCAGAACTCGCAGGCCGTCTGAAAAAAGACTGTCCCGATTTAGCCGTTTACGGCTATGGTTTCAGCGAGCAAGCCGATATCCGCATTACCGATTTCACCGCTTCTTCAGACGGCATGGAAGCCGTATTCCAAACACCATGGGGCGAAGGAAAATGCCGTACCCGTCTGCTTGGACGATTCAACGCGCAAAACCTCGCCGCCTGCATCGCCTTGCTTTGTGCCAACGGTTATCCTCTTGATAACGTTTTGGAAGTATTGGCAAAAATCCGTCCTGCTTCAGGCCGCATGGACTGCATTATGAACAGCGGCAAGCCCTTGGTCGTTGTCGATTACGCCCACACACCTGACGCATTGGAAAAAGCACTCTCCACCTTGCAGGAAATCAAACCGCAGGGCGCGGCTTTATGGTGCGTATTTGGCTGCGGCGGCAACCGAGACCGTGGCAAACGCCCATTGATGGGCGCAGCAGCCGTACAGGGCGCGGATAAAGTTGTTGTAACCAGCGACAATCCACGCTTGGAAAATCCGCAAGACATCATCAACGATATTTTGCCTGCCGTCCCTAATCCTGAACGCGTCGAAGTTGATCGTGCCGTTGCCATCCGTTATGCGGTTGAGCAGGCTGCTGCGAACGACATCATTCTGATTGCCGGTAAAGGGCATGAAAACTATCAGGATATACAAGGCGTGAAGCACCATTTCTCCGATTTTGAAATCGCAGAAAAAGCATTGGCAGAGCGCGGATAGACTATATCGCAAATGTTCAGACGGCCCGAAACCTTAAGGCCGTCTGAAAAAGATTTAACCATATAAAACAAAAGCAAAACGACACACGCATTACGGCACGTCAGCCATTAAACCCATCACAGTTGTTTGTTTCGGAAGACTTTTTAACAAGGCCGTCTGAACAACAAGGAGACCGATTTGATGCTGAAAATGCCGACAAAAACCTTATTAATCAGTGCAGCCGTAGTTTTATTCGCAGGCTGTGCCACCAAACAACTTCCGCGTCCTACTGCCGAAATCGAGCAGTTGAGGGCGCAACAGCCTCCAGCCGAGCAAAGCCTGCCTAATCCTGTTAAAGGCAAACGTTTTGACGACACTTGGGGCGCAGCGCGCAGTCAGGGGCGCAGGCATGAAGGTGTGGATATTTTTGCTAAGAAAAACACGCCGATACGCAGTACTACGCCCGGTATCGTAACCAAAATTGGGCGCAACCTATTGGGCGGTAAAGTTATCGGTATTCAAGGGCCGGGTGCGTGGCATTACTATGCCCACCTGAATAAATTTGCCCGTATCCGCTTATATGAGCGAGTCAAAGAAGGGCAGGTCATCGGCTATGTCGGTAAAACCGGCAACGCCAGGACTACACCGGCCCACCTGCATTACGGCGTGTATCTGCCCAGCGGCGCGGTGAATCCGTATCCGCTGATTAATCAGAGCAGATAGAGGCCGTCTGAATTAAATATGGTTTTTTAGATTGTCTTGTATTTTCTTATTAATTTATTTTTAATAAGATTTAGTGGGTAAGTTTTAAATTAAGGATTTTAGGATTGAAAAATGAATAGAAAATTATTGTTAGGTTTGCTTTGTATCGTATTTTCTATAGATATTTCTGCAAAAACCAGAAATGTTCCAGTTTCTCAGAGTAATATGCAGCTTAAAGAATTATTGTTGATTTTCTCAGACACGAAGCAGCCTGAAGTAGGGACTGAGGCAGACCGGTACCATATTAAGGGTATGAAATGGCAGTATGGCAACCTAAAAAAAGAGAAGAATATGTATAACTCCAGTCGAATAAAGGTCAAAACTTTGAAAGATAGTGAAGTTATTATACATGGTCGAGATGGTTATATTAATTCAATTGATTTATCAAGCTCATATCCGAATAAACAATTTAAAAAAATTTTGGAAGCTAATTTGGGTAAGGGAGTAGTGAAGGAGTTGGTGGGTTGTAGAAGTGAATTTATACCAACGGAAAAAGCCTATCAAATCAGTTTTAAAAATAGGGCGGTTATTTATGTGAATGCGGATGCAAATTTTGATTCTGAGCCATTTATGTCTCCGTTATACACGCTTTTTCAATTTAGCTTGACGCGACCAAGCCATTGGAAGTGTTAATCTAAATATTTAAAATCTAGATTTGTTATTTAAGGAAAATTAATTAAGATGGCAACATATGAGCAAGAGCTTCAAAAAGCGCAACAGGAATTAGATAAATGGTTTTTAGGTAAAACTTCAAAGGGATATGAGTCAGGAAGTGGAGGACCTGCAACAATTTCTTCAGGAGTCGGTGACCCAGGAGGTGTTTCTTATGGTTCTTATCAATTATCTACTACTAAGGGGACACTTACAGAATACTTGAAATATAGCAATAACTATAATCATGCTTTTGATGGGCTAGAACCTAAAACAAAAGGGTTTGATCAAAAATGGAAAGATTTAGCAATCACTGATCCTAAATTTCATCAATCGCAACATGAGTTTATTGCTTCAAAACATTATCAACCCCAATTACAGGCATTGAAACAGGCAGGGTTTGATTTTTCTGAACGAGGAAAAGCCGTGCAAGATATGGTATGGAGTTTGGCTGTTCAGCACCGAAGCGGTACGATGAGTAAGATTGATCGTGGAGAGAAAGAGAGCGGCCTTGATTTTAAAACTGCAACTGATGCTGAAATAATTGAGGCTGTGTATGATAGTAAATTACGTCATTACAAACAAGATTTTAGGAGTTCTAGTCCAAAAGTCCAAGAGGGTGTTCGTAGGCGGATTTTATCGGAAAAAGCCGATTTGCTCCGATTAGATAGATATGAAAAATTGCTTGAAGGTCAGCAGCAGGAAAAAGAAAAAAATGCTGATAATGGTATCGAACAACATAAGCCTTTATCAAAATATGAGGAAACCCGCTCGATGCTTCAAGGTTTGCTAAACGATACTGACGGTTCATATGCCAAAAAGCTTCTAGCAAATAATCAGGAAGAAGTTGCTAGTTTTGGCGAGAAAATCCAAGGACGTATAGAACAAACAAAATTGCAAGAATTGACTGAACGTGAAGGCAGAAATACGCTGCAACAAGAGGAACAACAGCGGAATTTTTCCCGTTCTGTATAGTTTTTGTATGAATATTGGTAATTTAGTCTCCCTATGGAAGTTCAGCCATAGGGAGTTTAGATTGATATGTGAGATTAATAATGAATGAGCTTGATAGAGCTTCAGAGCAAATACAGAACCTTATGATCGATATGGTCATGGTTATGGAAAAATATAAAGAGAATAGTGGGAAAATTGTAGATAATATTCAAAAAGAACTAGATAGTTCTTTAAATCAGCAGCGAAAAATGATAGTTGATATGGTCAGGGATGATATCCTTCATCACGCTTCTACCCAAGTAAAGGCATACACTCAAAATATGGATGATGCACGGAAGCAGATGGTTGAGCAGGTGCGTGAATTTAATACTTATTTATGCGCAGTTAAAAGTGAAAACCAAAAAATATTTAGAATGACTGTATTGGGTATGGCACTTACTTTAACTATGTTAGTTCTCGGTGGTATTGCATTGGTTTTCTTCTATTCGAACATTATTTCTCAAAAGAAATTGGAGGCAGATATGCTGAATCGGATTAATAGTTCGGATATTGTTCGTTGCGGAGATAGTCTGTGTGCAAAAACAGGAAAGGCTGGAAATAATGGTTATCGGGTTATTCAACATCGATTTTCAGATAAATAAACAGTCATTTGATTATTAATTAAAAAAGCTATGAAACCATTAGACCTTAATTTTATTTGTCAAACCCTCGGCCTTCCGATGCCGTCTGAAAATCAACCCGTTTCACGCATCGTAACCGACAGCCGCGATATTCAGGATGGCGATGTTTTTTTCGCGCTTGCCGGTGAGCGCTTTGACGCGCATGACTTTGTTGAAGATGTATTGGCAGCGGGGGCAACGGCAGTTGTGGTTTCGCGCGAAGATTGTGCGGCTTTGAAAGGCGCGCTGAAGGTTGACGATACGCTTGTGGCTTTGCAAAAACTGGCGAAGGCGTGGCGTGAAAATGTGAATCCGTTTGTCTTTGGCATTACCGGCTCTTCCGGCAAAACAACGGTTAAAGAGATGTTGGCAGGCGTATTGCGTCATCGATTCGGTGATGAAGCTGTGTTGGCGACTGCCGGCAATTTCAACAATCATATCGGCCTGCCGCTGACTTTGTTGAAACTGAACGAAAAACACCGCTATGCCGTCATTGAAATGGGTATGAACCATTTTGGCGAATTGTCTTTGCTGACCCGAATCGCCGGTCCGAATGTTGCTCTGGTCAATAATGCTTTGCGCGCGCATGTCGGTTGCGGTTTTGATGGCGTCGGCGATATTGCCAAAGCCAAAAGTGAAATCTACGAAGGTTTGCTTTCAGACGGCGTTGCGCTGATTCCGTGCGAAGATGCCAATATCGCTACATTTGAAGCGGCTACTGCGCAATTGAACGCTCAGACTTTCGGCATTGCCAGTGGCGATGTCCATGCAGAAAATATTGAATTGAAACCGTTGTCTTGTGCGTTTGATTTGGTGCGAGGTAATGAACGTGTTGCCGTGGTCTTGCCGGCTCCCGGCCGTCACAATGTGCATAATGCCGTAGCGGCGGCGGCTCTGGCTTTGGCGGCAGGTTTGAGCCCCGCCGAAGTTTCAGACGGCCTGAAAAATTTCAGCAATATCAAAGGCCGTTTGAATATCAAGCAAGGCATTAAAGGCGCGACTTTGATTGACGATACTTATAATGCCAACCCTGACAGCATGAAAGCCGCCATTGATGTGCTCGCCGCTATGCCTGCGCCGCGTATTTTTGTGATGGGCGATATGGGCGAACTGGGCGAGGACGAAGCCGCCGCCATGCACGCCGAAGTTGGCGCGTATGCGCGGGATAAAGGCATCGAGGCCGCATATTTTGTCGGCGACAACAGCGTTGAAGCGGCAGAGACGTTTGGTGCGGAAGGTTTGTGGTTTGCAGACAAAGATCCGCTGATCCAAGTGTTGAACCACGATTTGCCTGAACGCGCTACTGTGCTGGTCAAAGGCTCACGCTTTATGAAGATGGAAGAAGTGGTTGAGGCATTGGCAGCAACAACCGCGTAAAAGGCCGTCTGAAATATGAAAAAGATTTTTCTATTGGCTGGTTTGCTGTTTGCCGCGTTTTATGCCGGAATGAAAGTACAGGCATTTATCTATGAAGATACCTGCTTGGACTTGGGAGGCGGAAAGAATCCCGGAAACTATCCGATTTGCGTGGTAGAGAAATAATCTTACTCAATAAGGCCGTCTGCAATTTCAGACGGCATACTGATTGATTTTTAATTGGGCATAAGCCCGCTGTAACAACAAAAACAAAAAAGGAAGTTCCATGTTTTTATGGCTCGCACATTTCAGTAACTGGTTAACCGGTCTGAATATTTTTCAATACACCACATTCCGCGCCGTCATGGCGGCTTTGACTGCTTTGGCGTTTTCCCTATTGCTTGGTCCGTGGACCATCCGCAAACTGACTGCGCTTAAAGTCGGCCAGGCAGTGCGCACCGACGGCCCGCAAACCCACCTCGTCAAAAACGGTACGCCAACCATGGGCGGCTCGCTGATTTTAACCGCCATTACCGTATCTACAATCTTATGGGGCAACTGGGCAAATCCTTATATTTGGATTCTCTTGGGCGTATTGCTTGCCACGGGCGCACTCGGTTTTTACGACGACTGGCGCAAAGTGGTTTATAAAGACCCTAACGGTGTTTCCGCCAAATTCAAAATGGTGTGGCAGTCCAGCGTCGCCATCATTGCCGGTTTGGCGTTGTTCTACCTTGCGACAAATTCCGCCAACAATATCCTGATTGTTCCCTTCTTCAAACAAGTTGCCTTGCCGCTTGGCGTAGTCGGCTTCTTGGTATTGTCCTACCTGACCATCGTCGGCACATCCAATGCCGTTAACCTGACCGACGGTTTGGACGGCTTGGCCGCCTTCCCCGTCGTCCTCGTTGCCGCCGGCCTTGCCATTTTTGCTTATGCCAGCGGCCACTCACAATTTGCACAATACCTGCAACTGCCTTACGTTGCCGGCGCGAACGAAGTCGTGATTTTCTGTACCGCCATGTGCGGCGCGTGTCTCGGTTTTTTGTGGTTTAACGCTTATCCGGCACAAGTCTTTATGGGCGACGTCGGCGCGCTCGCGCTTGGTGCGGCACTCGGTACTGTTGCCATCATCATCCGCCAAGAATTTGTCCTCGTCATCATGGGCGGCCTGTTTGTTGTTGAGGCCATTTCCGTTATGCTGCAGGTCGGTTGGTACAAACGCACCAAAAAACGCATTTTCCTGATGGCGCCGATTCATCATCATTACGAACAAAAAGGCTGGAAAGAAACCCAAGTCGTCGTCCGTTTCTGGATTATCACCATCGTCTTAGTGCTGATTGGTTTGAGTACCCTCAAAATCCGCTAAATTTCCAAAGGCCGTCTGAAAGTTTCAGACGGCCATTATGTAGGATAAGCATGCTTGTCTGAATCCTCTATTTCAAAAATAAATCCAGCAATAATCCACACAGAAAGTCCCCCAATATGTACCAATCTTTCGGCGGCGCAACCGGCATCCGCACCCTGACCGACCGTTTCTACGACTTGATGGAACTTGAGCCGAAATACCAAACCTTGCGCCAAATGCACGGCGAAGACATGACCCTGATACGCGAAAAGCTCTACGAATTTTTCAGCGGCTGGCTCGGCGGTCCACAACTCTTTGTCGAAAAATACGGCCATCCCCAACTGCGCGCCCGCCACATGCCTTTTGCCGTCAACGTACAAGTCCGCAACGAATGGATAGCCTGCTTTGCCCAAGCCATGAGTGAACTGGACATCGACAAAGCACTTGCCGAACCTGTTTTAATCCAAGTTTTTGCCATGGCAGATTGGTGTCGTAACCAAAACGAAGACGGTATCGAACCGCCCATGCCGCCGATGGCAGTTGATCCTTGGGTACGCGCACCGGAATTGCAGCAGATTTTGAGTAGCTATGGTGTAAACGGATTTTTTGAGGGATTTGCAGATTAAGTCTGTTTGAAATTGCTGCTATGACATTAAAGAATATAAGAGAGAATGTAAAATGAAAAATTGGTTAAGAAAGATAGCAGTTGCTTTGTTTGGATTCGGACAGATAGCTAATGCAAGTGATATCCCAAATTTTGCAGAAACAGAGCAAGAAGCCAAACAAGGGAATGCTGCATCCCAATTTAATTTAGGTTTGATGTATTACTTGGGGAAAGGGGCACCAAAAGATTATAAACAGGCAGAACATTGGTTCCGTAGAGCAGCAGAACAGGGGGATGTTGAAGCGCAGAGCAATCTAGGGGGATTGTATTATAAGGGGCAAGGTGTTGTCCAAGATTATGAGCAAGCCAAATATTGGTTTCAAAAAGCTGCTGTACAAGGCTTTGCTAAAGCCCAGTATGATTTAGGAACAATCTATTTTTTTGGTAAAGGCATTGAACAAGATTATGATCAAGCAGCTCGATGGTATGAAAAGGCGGCAGAACAAGGGTATCTTGATGCCCAATACAATTTAGCCATTATGTATGATAACGGATTAGGTGTCAGTAAAGCTCCTGAGAAGGCGTTCCAATGGTATCGAAAGGCGGCGGAGCAGGGAGATAATCAAGCACAATATACTGTGGCTACAAGGTATATGCATGGTTTAGGCGTGCAAAAAGATTTTAAACAGGCGGTACAATGGTTACGTCGTGCAGCAGATCAAGAAAATATCAAAGCTCAACTTGATCTTGGCGTGGCTTATCATAATGGATTTGGTGTTCGTCAAGATGAAAAGCAGGCCTTATATTGGTATCGTAAAGCAGCCGAGCAAGGAAGTTCTGAGGCCCAATATAATTTAGGTGTTATGTATCATTACGGACAAGGTGTTCCTCAAAATCAATCTGTTGCTAAAGAATGGTTTAGCAAGGCATGCCATAATGGATCGCAACAGGGCTGTGATGCTTATCAAAAATTGGATCAGACAGGATATTGAATCTTTTTAAAAGCCGTCTGAAAACTAGGATAAAACAGAAACAATAATTGGAATGTGATGGATTTTAGAATGAAGGTTTCGATGAGAAAAATAATAATGGGCGTGATGGCTTGCTTTGGGTTAGGGCAGGCAGCTTTAGCTGAGAGTATTTCAGATTTTAAGAATATGCTGAGAGCTGCGGAGCAAGGAGATCCAGAAGCTCAATTAAGTATTGGAGCAATGTATGCCAATGGACAAGGTATTAGTCAAGACCACAGACTAGCAGTGCAGTGGTTTCATAAGGCAGCAGAGCAAGAGAATGCTCAAGCTCAATTTAACTTGGGTGTAATGTATCAGCTAGGGCAGGGTGTTGGTCAAGATTATGTACAGGCGGCAGAATGGTATCGTAAGGCTGCCGAACAGGGTGATACTGGAGCCCAAAATAATTTGGGTATGCTGTATCAAAATGGACAGGGTGTTAGTCAAGACTATGCTCAAGCTGCAAAATGGTTTCATAGGGCTGCAGATCAGGAAAACACAGCTGCTCAGTTAAATTTGGGTATGCTGTATGCTAATGGGCAAGGTGTCGAGCAAGACTATGCACAGGCGTTAAAATGGTTTCGTAGAGCTGCAGAACATGGGGATGCGGCAGGTCAATATAATTTGGGTTTAGCATATGCAAATGGGCGAGGAGTCCGTCAAAACGATGCGCAGGCAGTGCAGTGGTTTCGCAAGGCTGCAGAACAAGGGTATGCCGATGCCCAATATAATTTGGGCCTTATGTATTACAAAGGCGAAGGAGTTCGTCAGGATTATATACAGGCGGTGCAGTGGGTTCGTAGGGCTGCAGAACAAGGGTATGCCAAAGCCCAATATAATTTGGGTGTGGCGTATGAACAAGGGCCAGGAGTCCATCAAGACTATGCACAGGCGGTGCAGTGGTATCGAAAGGCTGCAGAACAAGGGCATGCTCAAGCCCAAGTTAATTTGGGTTTGGCGTATGCCGATGGGCGAGGAGTCCGTCAAGACTATACACAGGCAGTGCAGTGGTATCGCAAGGCGGCAGCACAAAGGGATGCCAAAGCCCAATATAATTTGGGTGTGATGTATGCCGATGGGCGAGGAGTCCGTCAAGACTATACACAGGCAGTGCAGTGGTTTCGCAAGGCTGCGGAACAAGGGGATGCCAAAGCCCAATACAATTTAGGTATAGCCTATGAGTCTGGACGCGGCGTGCGCCAAGACAGCGCCCTTGCCCAAGAATGGTACGGTAAGGCTTGCGACAACGGAGACCAAAAAGGCTGCGACAATTACCGCCGTTTGAAGCTGGGTTATTGATCGGCTGTAAAATGCCGTCTGAAAGCGGCTTGAGCAGGAGCGGACATCCCCCCTGCACAATATGATTTGTTTTAGGACAAAACCAAAATGACTTTTCAAAACAAAAAAATCCTCGTCGCCGGGCTTGGCGGCACGGGTATTTCCATGATTGCCTATCTGCGCAAAAACGGTGCGGAGGTGGCTGCGTATGATGCGGAGCTGAAAGCCGAGCGCGTGTTGCAAATCGGTAAGATGTTTGACGGGCTGGTGTTTTATACGGGCCGTCTGAAAGATGCACTGGATAACGGTTTCGATATTCTGGCGCTCAGTCCCGGCATCAGCGAGCGGCAGCCGGATATTGAGGCCTTCAAGCAAAACGGCGGGCGCGTGTTGGGCGACATCGAATTGCTGGCGGACATTGTGAACCGTCGCGGCGACAAGGTGATTGCGATTACCGGCAGCAACGGCAAAACGACGGTAACGAGCCTGGTCGGCTATCTCTGCATCAAGTGCGGGCTGGATACCGTTATCGCGGGCAATATCGGTACGCCGGTTTTGGAGGCGGAATTGCAGCGCGAAGGCAAAAAGGCGGACGTGTGGGTGTTGGAGCTTTCCAGTTTCCAACTGGAAAACACCGAAAGCCTGCGCCCGACTGCGGCGACGGTACTGAACATCTCCGAAGACCATCTTGACCGCTACGACGACTTGCTCGACTACGCGCATACCAAGGCCAAGATTTTCCGTGGCGGTGGCGTGCAGGTTTTAAATTCAGACGACGTGTTCTGCCGCGCCATGAAGCGCGCCGGGCGCGAGGTGAAATGGTTTTCGTTGGAACACGAAGCCGATTTTTGGTTGGAGCGCGAAACGGGTCGTCTGAAACAAGGCGATGAAGATTTGATTGCCACGCAGGACATCCCGCTGCAAGGCTTGCACAACGCCGCCAACGTCATGGCTGCCGTGGCTTTATGTGAGGCTATCGGTTTGCCGCGAAATGAATTGCTCGAACACGTTAAAACCTTCCAAGGCCTGCCGCACCGCGTGGAAAAAGTCGGCGAGAAAAACGGCGTAGTGTTCATCGACGACAGCAAAGGCACGAATGTCGGCGCGACCGCCGCCGCGATTGCCGGTTTGCAAAATCCGCTCTTCGTCATTTTGGGCGGCATGGGCAAAGGGCAGGACTTCACGCCCCTGCGCGACGCGCTTGCCGGTAAGGCAAAAGGCGTGTTTCTGATTGGTGTCGATGCGCCGCAAATCCGCCGCGATTTGGACGGCTGCGGTCTGAATATGATCGACTGCACCACTTTGGAAGAAGCCGTTCAGAGGGCATACGCCCAAGCCGAAGCAGGCGATATCGTGTTGCTCAGCCCAGCTTGTGCGAGCTTTGATATGTTCAAAGGCTATGCGCACCGTTCGGAAGTGTTTGTCGAGGCGTTCAAAGCTTTGTAAGGCCGTCTGAAAGATGAAAGTCGGGTTGAAAATCGGCTTGGTGGCAGTCGTGCTTTTGGCTGTCGCCGCTTTGGTGTTTTGGTTTGCCGCGCCGATTCGTTCCACGACAACCGTTGCCACGCCAAGTGAAGCGCCGTTGCCTGAAGATGCGGTTATCGACAGGTTGGTCGTGCATAAAAGCAAGCGCACCATGTCGGCGTACTCGCAAGGCAAGTTGCTGAAAACCTATCCCATTTCGTTGGGCAAGCAACCGGTCGGGCATAAACAGTTTGAAGGCGACGGCAAAACGCCCGAAGGGAAATACCGCATTAATGAGCGTAATCCCAATAGCGGCTACCATAAAAATCTCGGCGTTTCTTACCCCAACGAAGCCGACAAAGCCTACGCTGCGGCACAAGGCAAAAGCCCGGGTGGGCTGATTAAAATCCACGGCATGAAAAACGGCTGGGGTTTTATCGGCAAAAAACACCTGCAAAAAGACTGGACCAACGGCTGCATCGCGGTAACGGACGAAGAAGTCGACGAACTCTACCGCAGCGTAAAGCACAATGCGGAAATTGAGATTCTGCCGTAGGTTCTATGCCTGTTGAAGTGATGGGGCAGGTTGGAAACTTGTATTCGATTGCTTGTCAGGCCGTCTGAAAACTCGGCAGGGTAGGGGATTTGATGCCGGGGTTTTATCTCAAACAAACCGCTCGTCATCCCTCAAGATAGGTCAACACGTTTTCTCTTTTCTAACCGTAGATTCTGAATTGTTGGTTTGGAAATAAACCTTTAAAATAACGTTAATTCATTTTTTCAGACGGCCTCTTGCCCATTTGCAGGCCGTCTGAATATTTTATTCAAGCCGTTACGGATGTTTTCATGATTAGTCTTTCCAAAATGCTTGACCGGCCGATTGCGCGCGATGGTCGGAAGTTTGATGTTTCTCTCTTGTGGATGGTCGTTTTGATGACGACCTTCAGCTTGGTAATGATTTATTCGGCCTCTATTGCATATGCGGCATCGGATGGGGGCAGCCAGTTTTCTTTTGTGTCCAAACAGGCAATGTTTATCCTGTTTACGGTGGCCATGTGCTTGCCGCTTTTCCTGTTGAAGATGAGCTTTTGGCGGCGGATTATTCCGTTTTATTTTGTCGTTTCCGGTTTGCTGTTGTTGCTGGTATTGTTTGTCGGCCGTGAGATTAACGGCGCGACGCGCTGGATTCATATCGGACCGCTCAACTTGCAACCGACTGAATTTTTCAAATTGGCGACGGTCTTGTATTTGTCCAGCCTGTTTACGCGCCGTGAAGAAATGTTGCGCGATTTGGATTCTTTGGGTTGGTCGTCTTTGTTTACCGGTATTGGCGATTTGGTGTGCAGCCCTTTTAAAAGTGAAGCTTGGGTAAGGGTGAAGGAACGCTTCCGTAAGTTTAAAACCCTAATTCTGCCGATTATGTCGGTGGCGGTCGGTTTGGTTTTGATTATGGGTCAGCCGGATTTCGGCTCGTTTGTCGTGATTGTCGTGATTACCATGGGTATGCTGTTTTTGGCAGGCTTTCCGTGGAAGTATTTTGCCGTATTGGTGGCGACCGTTGTGGGCGGAATGGGTTTGCTGATTTTGGCCGCGCCTTACCGTATGGCGCGTGTGGCGGCGTTTTTGGACCCGTGGAGCGATCCTCTGGGTAAAGGCTATCAGTTGACACATTCTTTGATGGCGATTGCGCGCGGCGGCTGGTTTGGCGAGGGTTTGGGCGCAAGTTTGGAAAAACGTTTCTATCTGCCGGAAGCGCACACGGACTTTATTTTTGCCGTCATCGGCGAAGAATTCGGCTTTTTAGGGATGCTGGTTTTGGTGTTCTGCTACGGCTGGCTGGTATGGCGTGCGTTTTCCATCGGCAAACAGGCGCGTGATTCGGGCTTGATGTTTAGCGCGTACATTGCCAACGGCATCGGTATTTGGATTGGTATTCAAAGTTTCTTCAATATCGGTGTAAACATCGGTATCCTGCCCACTAAAGGTCTGACTTTGCCGTTTATGTCTTACGGCGGTTCGGCTGTCTTTATCATGCTGGTGTGCGTTACTTTGTTATTGCGCATTGATTATGAAAACCGCCAAAAAATGCGCGGTTATTCGGTGGAGTAAAACCATGAGCGGTAAAACTTTTATGCTGATGGCCGGCGGTACGGGCGGCCATATTTTCCCTGCATTGGCGGTTGCCGAGTCGCTGCAAAAGCGCGGCCATCATGTGATTTGGCTGGGCAGTCAGGATTCGATGGAAGAGCGCATCGTGCCGCAATACGGCATACGCTTGGAAACGCTGGCCATTAAAGGCATCCGCGGCAACGGCATCAAGCGTAAGCTGATGTTGCCGTTTACGCTGTATAAAACCGTCCGCGCGGCGCAGCAGATTATTAAGAAACACCGTGTTGAGTGTGTTATCGGTTTTGGCGGTTTCGTTACTTTCCCCGGCGGCGTAGCGGCAAAAATTTCCGGGGTGCCGATTGTGATTCACGAGCAAAACGCCGTAGCCGGTTTGTCCAACCGCCAACTGTCGCGCTGGGCAAAACGTGTTCTGTATGCTTTCCCCAAAGCCTTTCAACATGAAGGCGGATTGGTGGGTAACCCTGTCCGTGCCGATATTGCGGCATTGCCTGTTCCTGAAGAACGCTTTGAAAACCGTCAAGGCCGTCTGAAAGTTTTGGTGGTGGGCGGCAGTTTGGGTGCGGATGTGTTGAACAAAACCGTTCCGCAAGCTTTGGCATTGTTGCCTGAGGAAGTACGTCCGCAAATGTATCATCAGTCCGGCCGCAATAAATTGGGCAACCTGCAGGCGGATTACGATGCGTTGGGTGTGCAAGCCGAGTGCGTCGAATTTATTACCGATATGGTATCCGCCTACCGCGATGCCGATTTGGTAATTTGCCGTGCCGGCGCGCTGACGATTGCCGAGCTGACGGCTGCCGGTTTGGGTGCGTTGCTGGTGCCGTATCCGCACGCGGTGGACGACCACCAAACAGCCAATGCGCGTTTTATGGTGCAGGCTGAAGCCGGTTTGTTGCTGCCTCAAACCCAGTTGACGGCAGAAAAGCTGGCCAAAATCCTCGGTGGATTAAGCCGTGAAAAATGCCTGAAATGGGCGAAAAATGCCCGTACCTTGGCGTTGCCGCACAGTGCGGACGATGTGGCGGAAATTGCCATATCCTGTACCGAATAAGCAGGCAGACTTTGTTCAAGGCCGTCTGAAAAGTTGATTAACGGCGTTTCAGACGGCCTTTATTGCTTTTGTTAAAATTCCTTTACAATAAAAGCATAGCGCAGAAGCGGATAGCCCTTTAAAATAACGTCTTTACGCACTAAAAACCAACCGGAACGCAACATTATGATGAAAAATCGAGTGACCAACATCCATTTTGTCGGAATCGGCGGCGTCGGCATGAGCGGTATTGCCGAAGTCTTACACAATTTGGGCTTTAAAGTTTCCGGTTCGGATCAGGCGCGTAATGCCGTTACCGAGCATTTGAGCGCTCTCGGCATCCAAGTTTATCCCGGCCATACTGCCGAACACGTCAATGGCGCCGACGTGGTTGTTACCTCTACCGCCGTCAAAAAAGACAATCCCGAAGTCGTCGCTGCGCTGGAGCGGCAGATTCCCGTGATTCCGCGCGCGCTGATGTTGGCAGAATTGATGCGCTTCCGTGATGGTATCGCCATTGCCGGTACGCACGGCAAAACCACAACCACCAGCCTGACTGCTTCTATTCTCGGTGCGGCAGGACTCGACCCGACTTTTGTTATCGGCGGCAAGCTCAATGCCGCTGGTACCAACGCCCGTTTGGGTAAAGGCGAATACATTGTTGCCGAAGCCGACGAATCCGATGCTTCTTTTCTGTATCTGACGCCGATTATGTCCGTCGTAACCAATATCGACGAAGACCATATGGACACTTACGGACAC
Source organism: Neisseria sp. HMSC066H01 (assembly GCF_001837375.1). Taxonomy (NCBI): domain Bacteria; kingdom Pseudomonadati; phylum Pseudomonadota; class Betaproteobacteria; order Neisseriales; family Neisseriaceae; genus Neisseria; species Neisseria sp. HMSC066H01. Next base: position 17,432 of record NZ_KV832193.1, on the reverse strand, counting down.
AGCGTTGAGAAACTGCATCAGGCGTTTGTGGACTTCATCCACCGTATGCCGTTCTATGGCAAAGCCTTTTTGTGTATCGACAGCGAACACGTCCGCGCGATTTTGCCGAAAATCAGCAAACCTTACGCCACTTACGGCTTGGACGATACTGCCGATATCTACGCGACCGATATTGAAAACGTCGGCGCGCAAATGAAATTTACCGTTCATGTTCAAATGAAAGGACATGAGCAAGAGCCGTTTGAAGTTGTTTTAAATATGCCCGGCCGCCACAACGTCCTCAATGCGTTGGCGGCTATCGGCGTTGCGCTGGAAGTTGGTGCATCGGTTGAAGCCATTCAAAAAGGTTTGCTCGGCTTTGAAGGTGTCGGCCGCCGTTTCCAAAAATATGGCGACATCAAATTGCCAAACGGCGGAACCGCGCTGCTGGTGGACGATTATGGGCACCATCCCGTCGAAATGGCGGCAACTCTGGCCGCCGCACGTGGCGCATACCCTGAAAAACGCTTGGTCTTGGCTTTCCAACCGCACCGCTATACCCGCACGCGCGATTTGTTTGAAGACTTTACCAAAGTCCTTAATACTGTCGATGCGCTGGTGTTGACCGAAGTTTATGCCGCAGGCGAAGAGCCGATTGCCGCAGCCGATTCCCGCGCCTTGGCACGCGCCATCCGCGTATTGGGCAAACTTGAGCCGATTTACTGCGAAAACGTTGCCGACCTGCCGCAAATGCTGCTGAATGTTTTGCAGGATGGCGATGTCGTACTGAATATGGGTGCCGGCAGCATCAACCGCGTTCCGTCTGCATTGGTGGAATTGTCGAAACAATCATAATAAACAGGCATATTTGCCTTTGAGGACACATAGGTCGTCTGAACAATATTTCAGACGGCCTGTATCAGTATTTAAGAAAGTAGAAATTATGCAGAATTTTGGCAAAGTGGCCGTGTTGATGGGCGGCTTCTCCAGCGAGCGCGAAGTTTCTCTGGACAGCGGCGCCGCTATTTTGGCTGCCTTGAAAAGCAAAGGCGTCGATGCCCATGCGTTCGACCCCAAAGAAACCCCGTTGTCTGAATTGAAAACCCAAGGGTTTCAGACGGCCTTCAATATTTTGCACGGCACTTTCGGCGAAGATGGCGCGATTCAAGGCGCGTTGGAACTGATGGGTATTCCTTATACCGGCAGCGGTGTGGCCGCTTCCGCGCTGGGTATGGACAAATACCGCTGCAAACTGATTTGGCAGGCCGTGGGTTTGCCTGTTCCTGAGTTTGCCATATTGCATGACGACAGCGACTTTGATGCCGTTGAAGAAAAATTGGGCCTGCCGATGTTTGTGAAACCCGCCGCGGAAGGCAGCAGCGTCGGTGTGGTAAAAGTCAAAGAAAAAGGCCGTCTGAAAAGCGTTTACGAAGAATTGAAACATTTGCAGGGCGAAATTATTGCCGAATGCTTTATCGGCGGCGGCGAGTATTCTTGCCCGGTATTGAACGGCAAAGGCCTGCCGAGCATTCATATTATTCCGGCTACCGAGTTTTACGATTACGAAGCCAAATACAACCGCGACGATACGGTTTATCAATGCCCGTCGGAAGATTTGAGCGAGGATGAGGAAAATCTGATGCGCGAACTGGCCGTACGTGGCGCGCAGGCGATTGGTGCGGACGGCTGTTCGCGCGTGGACTTCCTGAAAGATACGGACGGTAAGCTGTATCTTTTGGAAATCAATACCTTGCCCGGTATGACCAGCCACAGTTTGGTGCCAAAATCTGCAGCCCATACCGGCGTAGATTTTGCTGATTTATGTATTGAGATTTTGAAGACCGCTCATGTGGGATGATGCAGGCGCACTGGGTCGGCTGACCCGCCGGCTATTGTTGTTGATGGCCTTTCTGCTGATAGGTTCGGGCATAGCTTGGCTTTACAATTCCAAATATTTTCCTGTGAAACAGATTGCTATTCAGGGTAAGCTGAAATATGCTTCCGGCAAAGAATTGCAAACTGTTGCAAGAGAGCATATCAGGGGTAATATGTTCCGCGCCGATATTGATTCGGCACAGGCCGCTTTTCAGGAGTTGCCTTGGATTGACTCGGCAATGGTGCGCCGCCGTTTTCCGGAAACCGTGGAAATTATCCTGACCGAGCGCGTGCCGGTTGCACACTGGCGCGCTGGCGGCTTGGTGGACAGTAAGGGTAATGTGTTTGCCGCAAGCCTGAAACAGGATCTACCTATATTTGAAGGGCAGCAGGGGACAGGCAAAGACATGGTCAAACATTATGCGGACTTTTCCGGTATTTTGAGTCCGTTGAAACTGACCATCAAAGAATTGATCTACACGCCGCGTTCGGCATGGCTGCTTGTATTGGACAACGGCATTACCGTGCGCTTGGGGCGTGAAAACGAAATCAAACGTTTGCAGCAGTTTGCCCAGATTTGGCCGTCGCTGCTGCGTAAAAAACAAAGTCGTATCGAGTATGTCGATATGCGTTATAAGGATGGTTTTTCAGTCCGTTACAGGCCGTCTGAAAACCCTTCCGACAGTGAATAGCCGATTAGACGTGAAGCAATCTTGTTTCAAAAATAATCAAACCGTCAGTCAGACAACATAGCGAACGAGCAATTATGGAACAACAACAAAATAAATATATCAGTGCCTTAGACATTGGTACGTCCAAGGTCATCGCCTTAATCGGCGAGATTCGGGAAGATAATGAAATCCACATTGTCGGCTTGGGTCAAAGTCCTTCACGCGGCCTGCGTGCAGGTATGGTGACCAATATCGACGCTACCGCGCAAGCCATTCGTCAGGCGGTAGAAGATGCCGAGTTGATGGCAGATACCAAAATTTCCCACGTTGTCACCGGTATTGCCGGTAACCATATCCGCAGCCTGAATTCACAAGGCGTGGTCAAAATTAAAGATGGCGAAGTATCGCAAGCCGACATCGATCGTGCCATCGAAACAGCCAAAGCCATCAATATTCCGCCTGATCACAATATCTTGCATACCGTGGTTCAAGAGTACATCATCGACAACCAACCCGGTGTGAAAGAGCCTATCGGCATGAGCGGCGTGCGTTTGGATACCCGTGTACACATCATTACCGGTGCGAACACTGCTTTGCAAAATATCCAAAAATGTATCCAACGCTGCGGCCTGCAAATGGATCAAATCATGCTTCAGCCTTTGGCAAGCGGTCATGCCGTTTTGACTGAAGACGAAAAAGATTTGGGCGTGTGCGTCATCGATATCGGCGGCGGTACAACCGACATCGCGGTTTATACCAATGGCGCCATCCGCCATACTGCGGTTATTCCCGTTGCCGGCGATTTGATTACCAAAGACTTGGCGCAAGCCCTGCGTACGCCGCACAGTGCCGCCGAGTACATCAAAATCCATTACGGTGCTGCGATTCCGACTATGGACGGCTTGGATGAAATGATTGAAGTTCCTAGTGTTGGCGACCGTCAATCACGTCAAATTTCACGCCGCGTATTGGCTGAAATCATTGGCCCGCGCGTAGAAGAGATTTTGGAATTGACGCTGAACGAATTGCGCCGTTCCGGCTTCCCAGAAGAAGTGTTGACTTCCGGTATCGTTTTGACCGGTGGTGCTTCTATGTTGACAGGCATTGTTGAGTTGGCGGAAGAAGTCTTTAATTTGCCGGCACGTATCGGTGTTCCGCAGGAAATGGGCGGCGTATCCGAGCGTATCCGCAATCCACGCTATTCAACAGCGATTGGCCTGCTTCAGACGGCCTATGCTGCCGAAGAGGGGGAGCAAACCAGCCGAACAGGTGCGATTGCCCTGAATGATTCAGGCAAAAAAATGGGTCTGTGGGAAAAAATCCAAAGATTCTTCAGAGACAATTTCTAATAAAAGCGTTCAGGGCAGACGGTGTAGCAACTGTTTGTCCTGAATATTTAAGTGGAATTAAGCGGTTTTAAATAATTGCTAAGTGAATAATTTAAAACTTGTATATTTTCTGTTAAAAATTGTAGTAAAAATATAACGCCGACAGTCGGATGATAAGAAGATTTTTGCCAGTATCAGGATACTTCTTATATAATACGGATAATTAAGTTATTTTTGAACCGTCCTTATAAAGCGGGGCGCGGAGGATTATTGAATGGAATTTGTTTACGACGTAGCAGAATCAGCAACAAGCCCTGCTGTTATTAAAGTTATCGGTTTGGGTGGCGGCGGCTGTAATGCCATCAACAACATGGTTGCCAACACTATTCATGGTGTTGAGTTCATCAGTGCTAATACCGATGCGCAATCATTGGCTAAAAACAATGCGGCTAAACGCATTCAATTGGGCACAAACCTGACTCGCGGTTTGGGCGCCGGTGCAAATCCTGAAATCGGCCGAGCCGCTGCTCAAGAAGATCGCGAAGCCATCGAAGATGCCATCCGCGGTGCAAACATGCTGTTCATCACTACCGGTATGGGTGGCGGTACAGGTACCGGTTCTGCTCCTGTTGTGGCTGAAATCGCTAAAGAAATGGGTATTCTGACCGTTGCGGTTGTAACCCGTCCGTTTGCTTACGAAGGCAAACGCGTACACATTGCTCAAGCAGGTTTGGATCAGCTCAAAGAGCGCGTTGACTCCCTGATTATTATCCCGAACGACAAATTGATGACTGCCTTGGGCGAAGACGTGACCATGCGTGAAGCTTTCCGTGCGGCCGACAATGTATTGCGTGACGCGGTTGCCGGTATTTCCGAAGTGGTGACTTGCCCGAGCGACATGATCAACTTGGACTTCGCCGACGTGAAAACCGTGATGAGCAATCGCGGCATCGCCATGATGGGTTCAGGTTTTGCGCAAGGTATCGACCGTGCCCGTTTGGCTACTGATCAAGCTATCTCCAGCCCGCTCTTGGATAATGTTACTTTGGATGGTGCACGCGGTGTATTGGTAAACATTACCACTGCTCCTGGTTGCCTGAAAATGTCTGAGTTCAACGAGATTATGCGCATCGTCAACCAAAATGCACACCCTGAAGTGGAATGCAAATTTGGTGCTGCCGAAGATGAGAGCATGAGCGAAGACGCTATCCGTATTACCATTATTGCTACCGGCTTGAAAGAAAACGGTACTGACAACCAACTGCGTGCTGCTGCCCGTACCCAACAATTGGTACGCGGTGCGGAAGAAGCGCCTCAAGCTCAAAGCCAAAGCAGTGCTGAAGGCCTGGTTCGTACCAACCGAAATATCCGTTCTATGAATCTGACTGCGGCTGATTTCAGCAACCAGTCTGTACTGGATGACTTTGAAATTCCGGCAATCTTGCGCCGTCAGCAACACACTCCTGAGAAATAATCAGGATAAAGTATGAAAAGACCTGCCTTTAAGGCAGGTCTTTTTTATTGGTAAAATAAACTCAAGGCCGTCTGAAAATTTTCAGACGGCCTTGAGTTTTCAAATAAAGCAAATAACAAGCCTACCCTTTATTGAGAATTTGCTTGTTTTCGCCCTCGCGGCGCAATTCTTTAGGCAAGACAAATACAATGCTTTCTTCTGCGCCTTCTCCTTCACGTATGGTCTCATGTCCCCAGTCTTGAATGGTTTGTAAGACTTCTCGAACCAAGACTTCAGGCGCAGATGCGCCGGCAGTTACACCAACCTTGGTTTTGTTTTCAAACCATTCTTTTTTTAGATAGGAAGCATTATCGACCATATAGGCATCAACTCCGCGCAATGCGGCTACTTCACGCAAGCGGTTGCTATTGGAAGAATTGGGCGAGCCGACAACAATCACGAGATCGCATTCTTCCGCCAATTCTTTAACGGCAGTTTGGCGGTTGGTTGTGGCGTAGCAGATGTCTTCTTTGTGCGGATTGCGGATATTGGGGAAGCGTTGATTCAAAGCTGCAATGATGTCTTTGGTTTCGTCCACCGATAAAGTGGTTTGGCTGACGTAGGCAAGCTTGTCAGGATTTTTGACGTTCAGCCCGGCCACATCTTCCACTGTCTCGACCAAAAACATTTTACCCGGAGGCAATTGTCCCATCGTTCCTTCTACTTCGACGTGGCCTTTGTGGCCGATCATAATGATTTCGTAATCTTGGGCATCGAGGCGGGCTACTTCTTTGTGGACTTTGGTTACCAAAGGGCAAGTGGCATCAAAAACGCGGAAACCGCGTTGTGCCGCTTCTTCCTGTACGGCTTTGGATACGCCGTGAGCCGAGTAAATCAGCGTGGCACCCCTTGGGACATCCGCCAAGTCATCGACAAAGACGGCACCTTTTGCCCGTAGATTGTCCACGACGAATTTGTTGTGAACGACCTCATGGCGGACGTAAATAGGCGCGCCGAACTCTTCGAGTGCACGTTCAACAATGCTGATGGCGCGGTCAACGCCGGCACAGAAGCCGCGGGGATTAGCAAGGATAATGGTTTTTTGAGTCATGTGTGTTCCGTTTTCAGACGGCCTTTGTGTCGTTTGAAGGTGTTTTTTTGTGCAGCAAACCATCTAATACCAAGCAAACCGCGCCAACGCAGATAAAGCTGTCGGCAATGTTAAATGCTGGATAGAACCAGTTTTGCCAATAGAAAAGCAGAAAATCGACAACGTGGCCGTGAATCAGACGGTCAACTACATTGCCAATCGCGCCGCCGATAATCATGGCTGCCCCCAGTTTGCCCCAGCGTCCAAACTCATCGCGCCAGATGGCACGGGCCAAATACAGGCTGATGACGACGGCCAGACCTAAAAAGAAGAATTTTTGCCAGCCGCCTTGGTCGGCCAAAAAGCTGAATGCCGCGCCTGGATTATAGGCAAGCGTCAGGTCAAAAAAGTCTGGAATGATATTGAGGCGTTCGCCTTCGGTAAAGTGTTTCAAGATTTCCCATTTGCTCAGTTGGTCAAGAATGATGGCAACGAGGGAAAGTAAGAAAAAGGGTGTTTTTGCAGAAGAGGATGAGCTCATGTTTTCAGACGGTTTATGTAATAAAGGGCTTATTTTACCTGAAAGCAGGCAGGAAGTGTTTGCGATGGCAACGACGTTAAGGCCATCTGAAAATCGAAACGCCGCCATTTGAATGTATCAAAGGGCGGCGTGACATGTATGTGAGGGCTTATTGGTTTTTAAGCAATGGGAAGCCCAGTTTTTCGCGGCTTTCAACGAATTTTTGAGCAACGATACGGCTCAGTGCACGAATGCGGCCGATGTAGGTTGCGCGTTCGGTAACGGAAATAGCACCGCGTGCATCCAAGAGGTTGAAGGTGTGGCCGGCTTTGAGTACAAGCTCGTAAGCAGGCAGGGCAAGACTGGTGTCTTCAACTGCAAGCAGGCGTTTGGCTTGTTCTTCGTAGTCGTTGAATTGGCGCAAGAGCCAATCGGCATCGCTGTATTCGAAGTTGTAGGTAGATTGTTCGACTTCGTTTTGATGATAAACGTCGCCGTAAGTGACGATGTTGCCATCAAGGGTTTTTGCCCAAACGAGGTCGTACACATTTTCCACGCCTTGCAAATACATGGCGAGACGCTCGATACCGTAGGTGATTTCACCAAGTACAGGGGAGCAGTCGATACCGCCGACTTGTTGGAAGTAGGTGAATTGGGTTACTTCCATGCCGTTGAGCCAAACTTCCCAACCCAAACCCCAAGCGCCGAGAGTAGGGTTTTCCCAGTCGTCTTCGACAAAGCGGATGTCGTGTACTTTAGGGTCGATACCCAATTCACGCAGGGAATCGAGGTATAGGTCTTGAATATTGGCCGGTGCAGGTTTGAGCGCAACTTGGAATTGATAGTAGTGTTGCAGGCGGTTGGGGTTGTCGCCATAGCGGCCGTCTTTGGGGCGGCGGCTGGGTTGAACGTAAGCGGCAAACCAAGGCTCCGGGCCTAAGGCGCGCAGACAGGTGGCTGGATGGGAAGTACCGGCACCGACTTCCATATCGAAAGGTTGGATAACGGTGCAGCCTTTGTCTGCCCAGTAGTTTTGTAATTTGAAAATAATTTGTTGGAAGGTGAGCATGGTGGATGGAATAGATTGGAATAAAGAGGGTATTTTACTGTTTTGAGCCTGTTTTGGATAGGCTGAAGGAAGCGGCGTAGGTTATTTGCCGTCCAATAGGTCTGAAAAAGGGTCGTCTTCTGAAGAAACGGTGTATTTTTCTTGTGCCCATTCGCCTAAATCAATGAGTTTGCACCGTTTGCTGCAGAAAGGGCGGTAGGGGCTATCGGTATTCCAAACGACTTCTTTGTGGCAGGTCGGACATTTTACAACAGGAGCGGTCATGCAGTTTCTTTCAGTGATTGTGCAATGGATTGATAGTATTGATGCAGGCGGAAAACCTTGATTTTTGCTTCTTCCAAGCTATGAGTATTGTTCAATACATCGTCAGCATGAAGTAGTCTGTCAGATCGGGAAGCTTGGGTAGCCATGATTTGGCGCGTCTGCTCTTCTGAAAAACCATTGCGTTGATATACGCGTTCGATTTGGACGGATTCTGGAACATCTACAACTAAAATGCGGTCGGTCTCCGCTTTAAATGCCGGATTCTCAATTAAAAGCGGGACATCGACAATGCCGTAGGCAGAGGAAGCAAGTTTTTGTTTCTGCTGTTGGATTTTGTTTAAGATTAATGGAAGAAGCAGGTTTTCCAGTTGTTTTTTGGATTGAGGCCGTCTGAAAACTTCTTCCCGTAAAGCCGTACGATTCAGACGGCCTTCGTTGTCAAAAACCTCATCGCCGAAAAGCTGACGGATGGCTGGAAGCGCTTCGCCGTTTTCAGCGGTCAGTGAGCGGCTGATGGCATCGGCATCGATAATGGGTACGCCAAGTTCGGCAAACATTTGGGCGACAGATGATTTGCCGCTGCCGATACCGCCGGTCAAGCCTATCCATAATGTCATTATCGGAATCCTGATTGTACGAGCCACCATTGTACCAATTGGGTAATAGGTGCATTGGCAACCAAAATAATCCATCCTGCCACAGCAAGGCTGGGACCAAAAGCAAAATATTGACCTTTACCGACGCGGGCAATGAGTGCGCACACCAGTCCGACCAAGGCAGCCATGAAGATTAGAACAGGCAAGATACCTACGCCCAGCCATGCCCCAAGCGCGGCCAAAAGTTTGAAGTCGCCATTGCCCATGCCGATTTTACCGGTCAGAAGTTTATAGACGGCGCATAAAGTATAAAGGCTCATATAGCCTGCGATTGCACCCCAAACGGCTGAATGCAGGGGCACGAATGTATCGTTCAGATTAAACAGCAGGCCGATCCAAATTAGGGGCTGAGTCAGGCTGTCGGGCAAATATTGCGTATCGGCATCGATAAAGGTCAGCGCAATCAATATGGCAGTCAGAATCAATCCGCCAATAGTTGCCCATGACCAGCCGTATTGCCACGCAACAATACCGAATAAGACACCTGTCAGCAGCTCAATCAACGGATAGCGTATGCTGATATGGGTTTTGCAGGTGTGGCATTTTCCACCTAGGAAAACATAGCTGAGGATGGGTATATTTTGCCAAATTCTGATCGGACTTTTGCATTTTGGGCAGTGTGAGTCTGGTTTACGCAGATTAAATGGCTGTTTTTCTTCGTCTGTCAGCTCGATGCCCAAATGCTCTTTGGAAAATTGTGTCCATTCACGCTCCATCATTATCGGCGTGCGATAAATGACGACGTTCAGAAAGCTACCAATCAGTAATCCTAAAATAACAGCTAAAGGAATGGCGAATGGTGAAAGAACGGAGAGGGCGTCGATGGCAGAGTAAATACTATCAAGCATATCAACCTACGACATTACCCAAGTTAAACAGCGGCAGATACATGGCAATCAGCAAAATACCGATGAGCGAACCCAATACCACCATGATGATAGGCTCCATCAAGTGAGACAATCGGGTGACGGAGTTGTCTACTTCATCTTCGTAGAATTCGGCTGCTTTGTTCAGCATATCATCCAAAGAGCCTGACTCTTCGCCGATGGCCGCCATTTGGATCACCATGTTGGGGAACATATCTGTACTTTGCATACTGGATGTCAGCGACAGACCTTGGGTTACCTTGGCGCGGATGTCTTGAGTGGCTTCTTCATAGAGAATATTGCCGGATGCGCCTGCAACTGAATCTAATACTTCCACCAAAGGAACGCCGGCTGCGAAGAGGGTAGAAGTCGTACGCGCCCAACGGGCAATGGTCGCTTTTCGGACGATGGCGCCAAAAACAGGCAGCCTCAAAATCAAAGCATCGATTCGTTTTTGGAAGGTGGGCGATTTCTCATGGAGTTTGTACAGGCCGAAGGCGGAAGCAATCAAAAGGATGATCATAATCCAGCCGTAATCGACGAATAAATCGGACAAGTTCATGACGAGTTGGGTAAGGCCTGGCAGCTCTGCACCCATATTGGCATAAACTTCTTTAAAGGCTGGCAGCACAAACATCATCATGATGAAGATAAGCGCGATGGCCACCACGATAATGGCAATCGGGTAGGTCAGCGCGGTTTTAACCTTTTTCTTAATGGCTTGGGTTTTTTCTTTATAAACAGCCAGTTTGTCCAATAGGCTTTCTAATACGCCGCCGGACTCGCCTGCGCTGACCAGGTTGCAATAGAAACGGTCGAAATATTTTGGATATTTGGAGAACGATTTGCCTAATGCGCTACCTTGTTCGACATCGGAGCGAACCTGCATCAGCATTTCGGTCATGCTCGGATTGGAGTGGCCGCGCGCAACGATTTCAAAAGCCTGCATCAGCGGTAAGCCTGCCTTCATCATCGTTGCCAGTTGGCGGGTGAATACTGTAATGTCTTCTTGGGTAATACGGCGTTTGCGTGCGGTTTTGACTTTGCTGATGCGCAAAGGGCGAATGCCTCTGCGTTGGAGTTTTTTGCGTGCTTCTTCTTCGTCTTTGGCAACTACTTCACCACGGACAAGACGTTCGGTCTCGGTATTTTTTCCTTCAAATGTAAAACGCTTGCCTTTGCTTCTTGAGCCGAACAGACTTCTTTTTTGCTCTGCTTGAGCCATGAGTTATCCCTTGTTAGTAAGAAATAAAGCGGACTGTTTCCCCGTGCCGCTTTATTTTAATTTTGAAAATATGGCAGTTTAGTCATTGGTATGGGCAGTCACTTCTTCCAACGAGGTCAGGCCTTGCATGACTTTCATGAGGCCGGCGCGACGCAAGTCTACCATGCCTTCCTGATAGGCCATGTTCATGATATCAACTTCTGTACCGTTGTTCATAATGACTTTTTGCATTTCATCGCTGACCGGCATGACTTCATAAATACCGACGCGGCCTTTAAAACCTTTGCCGCGGCAGCTGTCGCAGCCAACCGGGCGGTAGAGTTTCCAATCTTGAGCCAAGTCCGCATCGGTAAAGCCGGCTTTTTTCAATGCCGGAACCGGTGGGCGTTCAACTTCGCGTTTGCAGTTTGGACACAGTCTGCGCAACAGCCTTTGCGCCATAATCAGGCTGACCGAGCTGGCGATATTGAAAGGCGCTACGCCCATGTTCAAAAGGCGGGACAGCGTGGCCGGTGCATTATTGGTATGCAGGGTAGAGAAAACCATGTGGCCGGTTTGGGCGGCTTTAATGGCGATGTCGGCGGTTTCTAAGTCACGAATCTCACCGACCATAATAATATCAGGATCTTGACGCAAGAAGGATCGGAGTGCAGCGGCAAACGTCAGGCCTTGTTTTTCATTGACGTTGACTTGGTTGACGCCCGGCAGGTTAATCTCGGCCGGATCTTCTGCCGTCGAAATGTTCACATCTTCCGTGTTCAAAATACTCAGGCAGGTATAGAGCGAAACGGTTTTGCCCGAACCTGTCGGACCGGTAACCAATACCATGCCGTAAGGGCGGTTGATGGCCTCAAGCAGCATTTCTTTTTGGAAAGGCTCTAAGCCGAGCTGGTCGATATTGAGCGATGTACCATCGGAATTTAGGATACGCATCACCACTTTTTCGCCAAACAATGTCGGCAAAGTGCTGACACGGAAGTCAATCGGACGGCCGTGTTTATGGAAGGCAATTTGAATTCTGCCGTCTTGCGGAATACGTTTTTCGGAAATATCCAAACGCGCCATCACTTTGATACGCGATGCCAACTGGCCGCGCACGGCGACAGGCGGCTGTACGACTTCACGTAATTGTCCATCCACGCGGAAACGAACGCGCGCCATTTGCTCGTAGAATTCAAAGTGGATGTCCGATGCGCCCGCGTTTAGGGCATCGGATAAGGTTTTGTGGATGAAGCGGGGGATAGGGCCATCTTCAGCTTCTTCGTTATCGATATAAAGCAATTGCGATTGCTGCGTTGCTTCATGTTCGTCGTTGATTTCTTTCAGAATGGTGGTCGAACGTTGACCCAGCCATTCCAGCAATGAGCTGAGCTGGTCGTCTGGAACTACGACCAAGTCGACACTTAAACCTGAAGCAAAAGCGATTTTCTGGAAGTTTTGGATTTGGGTTGGATCGGATACGGCGAAATAAACCTTGCGTCCGCGTTTGAAAATCGGAATGCAACGGTTTTGCACCATTTGCTCTTCCGTCAGAATGTCGCTGACTACATTATTGCGCGGGTAGTAGTGCAAATCCAAAAGGGGATAGCTGAATACGCGCGCGACTAATTCTCCCAAAGCTTTAGGGGAGATGATGCCGTCTGAAAACAGGTTGGGCAGGATTTCTTTGCCCGATTGTAAAAGGCTGTTGTAATGTTCCGCTTGTTGATTTGAGATGGTCTGGCTCTGAACCAAAACACGCAATAATCCGACACTCATTTTATTTTCCGTTTCTTGTGCAGTTTTCCCTTTAATTTAGAGGAAAGCCGTATTATTTTATCATTATTATGATTAAAGCATATATTTAATTATGCAAATCTGCTTAAGTGGCAAAGACATGCTTTTGCTTTAATTGTATTTTTATTTCAAACGGCCATTATAAAGCAAGGAGAATAGGCGTTAAACTCGATATTTTTGGATTATGATGAAAAAACAACAATTTTGTCGTATGATTCCAATCAATAACGAAATTATATTTCATGTTGCTATTGCTTGTTTGTAGATGGCAGAAAAGGTTGTTTTGATAGACAGACGGTTGGAATTTGAAATATGAAAAGGCCGTCTGAAACTGAGCAATCAGGTTTCAGACGGCCTTTTAGCTATTTAAATCCGATAGGATTGATTAGGCTTTGTTTTTCAGACGGCCATGCAATTCCTGTACGCTGTATACGCCTAAGTGCTCGCGGCTTTTTGCGCCTTCGCTCATGGCTTCGCCGCCCGCGATGGTGGTGTATTGCGGTACGCGTTGGGTAAGGGAAGTGCGGCGGATGCTGTGGCTGTCGGTAACTGATTGTACTGTGCTGCCGACGGTGTTGACCACCAGTGCGATTTCGCCGTTTTTAATTGCGTCCACGATGTGTGGGCGACCTTCCTGCACTTTGTTGACCGCTTGCACGATGATGCCGTGTTCTTTCAAGTATTCGGCGGTACCGCGTGTGGCGCAGACACCGTAGCCGAGTGCTTGGAAGTTTTGTGCGGTTTTGACGATGAGCGGTTTGTCTTCGTCGCGTACGGCGAGGAACACTTTGCCGGTTGTGCTCAAGCGTTCGCCTGCACCGAGTTGGGCTTTGAAGTAAGCTTCGCCGAAGCTTGCGCCTACGCCCATGACTTCGCCGGTAGAGCGCATTTCAGGGCCGAGAATGGTGTCCACACCCGGGAATTTGATGAATGGGAACACGGCTTCTTTAACGGCATAGAAGTCTGGGATGACTTCTTTTTCTACGCCTTGCTCTTTCAGCGAAATGCCTGCCATCACGCGTGCGCCGACTTTGGCGAGCGGTACGCCGGTAGCTTTGGATACGAACGGTACGGTACGGCTGGCGCGTGGGTTCACTTCCAGTACGAAGACTACGCCGTCTTGTACGGCAAACTGTACGTTCATCAAGCCGACTACGCCCAGTGCGTATGCCATGGCTTTGGTTTGACGACGGATTTCATCTTGAATTTCTTCATCCAATGAGTATGGAGGCAATGAACAGCCGGAGTCGCCGGAGTGGATACCTGCTTGTTCGACGTGTTGCATGATGCCGCCGATCACGACGTCTTGGCCGTCTGAAACGCAGTCTACGTCCACTTCGATGGCGTTGTTCAAGAAGAAGTCGAGCAATACAGGGCTGTCTTCGGAAACTTGTACGGCTTCGCGCATGTATTTTTGCAACTCTTCGGCAGAGTGAACAATCTGCATGGCGCGGCCGCCGAGTACGTAAGAAGGACGGACAACCAACGGATAACCGATTTCTTCGGCTTTAACGAGGGCTTCTTCTTCGTTGTGGGCGATGCGGTTGGGCGGTTGACGCAGGCCTAAGTCGTTCAACACTTTTTGGAAACGTTCGCGGTCTTCGGCGGCGTCGATACTGTCGGCGGATGTGCCGATGATGTTTACGCCGTTTTCAACCAATGCGTTGGCGAGTTTGAGCGGGGTTTGACCACCGTAATGCACAATCACGCCCCACGGGTTTTCGGTGCGGACGATTTCCAACACGTCTTCCAGCGTCAGCGGCTCGAAATAGAGGCGGTCGCTGGTGTCGAAGTCGGTGGACACGGTTTCGGGGTTGCAGTTGACCATAATCGTTTCAAAGCCCGATTCGCGCAGGGCGAGCGCGGCGTGAACGCAGCAGTAGTCAAACTCGATGCCCTGACCGATGCGGTTCGGGCCGCCGCCGAGAATCATCACTTTTTTACGGTCGGAAGGACGCGCTTCGCATTCCTCTTCGTAAGTAGAGTAGAGATAGGCGGTTTCGGTGGCAAACTCGGCGGCGCAGGTGTCGACGCGTTTGTAAACCGGATGCAGGTTCAGCGCGTAGCGGTGTTCGCGGACTTCTTTTTCGCTTACGTTCAATAATTGTGCCAAACGCTTGTCAGAGAAGCCTTTGCGTTTCAGACGGCGTAAAGCGGCATAATCCAAGTCTTGTAATTGGCCGTCTGAAACTGATTTTTCTTCTTTCACCAAGTCTTCGATTTGTGCCAAGAACCAAGGATCGATGGCGCAGATTTCGTGGATTTTTTCCAGCGTGAAGCCTGCACGGAACGCATCGGCTACAAACAGCATACGCTCAGGGCCCGGGTTGGCCAGTTCGCGGCGGATTTCCGCTTTGTCTTCGCTGCGCGGATTGAAGCCGCACAAGCCGGTTTCCAAACCGCGCAAGGCTTTTTGGAAGCTTTCTTGAATGGTACGGCCCATCGCCATTACCTCGCCCACAGATTTCATCTGCGTGGTCAAGCGGTCGTCTGCGGCAGGGAATTTTTCAAATGCGAAACGCGGGATTTTGGTTACCACATAGTCGATGGAAGGCTCGAACGATGCAGGCGTGCGGCCGCCGGTAATGTCGTTGCGCAACTCGTCCAGCGTAAAGCCGACCGCCAGTTTGGCTGCTACTTTGGCAATCGGGAAGCCGGTTGCTTTAGAGGCCAACGCAGAAGAACGGCTCACGCGCGGGTTCATCTCAATCACAATCATCTCGCCGTTTTCAGGGTTCACCGCAAATTGCACGTTCGAGCCACCCGTGTCCACGCCGATTTCGCGCAATACCGCCAACGAAGCGTTGCGCATGATTTGGTATTCCTTGTCCGTCAGCGTTTGCGCCGGCGCAACCGTAATCGAGTCGCCCGTATGCACGCCCATCGGGTCGAAGTTTTCAATCGAGCAAATGATGATGCAGTTGTCGGCCTTATCGCGTACCACTTCCATCTCGTACTCTTTCCAGCCGAGAACGGACTGCTCAATCAGCAACTCATGCGTAGGCGACGCATCAAAACCGCGTTCGCAAATCGCCAAAAACTCATCTTTGTTATAGGCAATGCCGCCGCCCGAACCGCCCATGGTGAAAGACGGACGAATCAGGGTAGGGAAGCCGACCTGTTCTTGCGCCGCCAAAGCTTCGTTCATTGTGTGGCAGACAAAAGATTTCGGGCAAGACAAGCCGATTTTTTCCATCGCTTCTTTAAAGCGGCCGCGGTCTTCCGCCTTGTCAATCGCGTCTTCGGTCGCACCGATTAATTCGACATTGTATTTCGCCAACACGCCGTTGCGCGCCAAATCCAGCGCACAGTTCAGCGCGGTCTGGCCGCCCATCGTGGGCAGAATCGCGTCAGGCCGCTCTTTGGCAATAATTTTTTCCACCGTCTGCCACATAATCGGCTCGATGTAGGTAACATCCGCCATTTCAGGGTCGGTCATGATTGTGGCGGGGTTAGAATTCACCAGAATGACTTTATAGCCTTCTTCACGCAAGGCTTTGCAGGCCTGTGCGCCCGAATAGTCAAATTCGCAGGCTTGACCGATAACGATAGGGCCGGCGCCGATGATAAGGATGGATTTTAGGTCGGTACGTTTGGGCATGGTGTTTTACCTTAGAGATTTCAGGTTATTTAAAACTATATTTAACGGGATTGCTGGCACCCCGTTTACGATATTCTTCAGGCAGCCTTTTACGTTGGTATTTTTGGCGGACTTCATCATTTTTAGAAAGTGATTCGCCGTGAAAACCAAAACGTCCTACTATGGTTTCATTAAGCTCAGGAAAATTTTCCTTAGTAGCTGGCAGCCATTCATGCGCTTGTAAAACATCCACAATTAAGCCTTTTTCAACCGCCAAGATGTAATGCGCACGTTTTGCCCGCTCAACATCAAGCCGCCAGGCTAGGCGAACAGCATCATAAGCCGATTTTTCTTTATCTAAAGAACGATTAATATTAATAATCAATAGATTATGATCGCTGTCAAATTGTGCAACAGGTGCATCGTATTTATCTTGTATTTCAGATACATGCATCGAACCAAATTCACTATTGCCATGTCCGCTTTGTTCATTTGATAGCCCCGGATAGGCATCTATTAAAGCAGCTTCTACTTCAAAAGCGGTTTTCTCATTCATGCCATGTCGATGAATGACATGGATAACTTCCAATTTGGCTTTTTGGATAGCGCGAATCCTACTATATTTTAAATTCAGTTCATCTTCGCCATCTTCCGCTATTTTCAAACATTGTTTCAAATGTTCAAAAACCCGGTTGTCTTTGCCTTTGCCTACATAAAAAGTTTCACCATTTCTTGGGTCAATTAAGCGGTAAACGTAATATGCAAGGGCTTTGCAAACTTCAGATGAAAACTTGTCCATATTCTTTTTTCCTCAAATGTATTTAGATAGCAAGCTATTAGCTTGTATGCAGGGTGCGTGCGATACGCACGCGTTCTCCATTTTCCCTGCACTTTAACCCATCGCGTGCGTGCCTTGCGGTACATATTAAAGGCCGTCTGAAAAAACGCTCGCGGGGTTTGTTCCATCTGCCTTGCGATAAAAAACTACCTGAAAAATTCCTGCTATTGATATTTTGGCCACTTTTTTCAGACGACCGTTTGCGTTTTTATTTTGCACAGGCCGTCTGAAAACTTCCTTAA
>NZ_KV832192.1:84957-93058 GCF_001837375.1 Neisseria sp. HMSC066H01 | reverse complement strand
TCACCTTTAGCACCAGTAGCACCGTCTTTACCGTTTTTACCGTCTTTAACGATGGTAGTAGTGATTGTGCCATCAGCTAGATTAGTAATAGTGATGGTATGAGTACCGTCACCGTTATTTACAACTTCACCTGTGATGCTGTCGCCTTTGTCGCCAGTATCACCTTTTTCGCCGGTATCGCCTTTAGGACCAGCAGGACCGGTATCGCCTTTTTCGCCTTTAGGGCCAGTCGCACCAGTTGCACCAGTATCGCCTTTTGCGCCGGTAGCACCAGTATCGCCTTTAGGACCAGTTGCGCCAGAAGCACCAGTAGAACCACCACCGATTACGCTCAGGGTGTATTCGTTAGTGCCGTTTGAAGTCATCTTCAGGCCGTCACCAGCGATCAGTTTCAGGGTGTTATTGGCATTTGATTTAGGATCGTATTTGTATGTACCTACAGCTGGTGAGCTACCGCTACCATCGTGACCTTGGAATACAAACGGATTCAGGTTTTCGATGCGATTTGCAACAGCGTACAATTGAGAGCCGTTGATTGCATCGGTAGAAGTTGCAGAGATACGGCCTGCGGCAACGTTTTGAATTTGACGTTCTTTACCTGCAGAACCTACAGACAATACTGCGCCATTGCCCAAACCGCTGGTTGCACCTGCGAAGCCGCTGTAAGTGTAGCTGCCAACAGTAGCAGTGTTAGTAGGTACGAAGTTGCTGGTTGTAGAACCGTTACCCAGGGCTACGCTGTTTTCGATAGTAGATTTAGCTTCTGTACCCAAAGCCAGAGTGTTTTTGGCTGTTGCTTGAGCACCGTTACCCAGGGCAGTTGCAAATTCGCCACCATTGGCTTGAGCACCACGGCCCAATGCAATTGCTTGTTTAGAAGCAGCGTTACTTTGTACGCCCAAAGCTACTGAGTATTTACCAGTTGCTGTAGCAGCAGGACCGAATGCTGCAGCAGAAGTACCATCAGCTACGGAACCACGACCGATTGCTACGTCAGAACCTTGTTTGGCTTGAGCGTCGCCACCCAATGCTACCGCGCCGTTTGCCAGAGCTTTAGAGCGCTCACCGATGGCTGTTGCTACGATACCGGTTGCTTGAGCTTCTGTACCGATTGCCATTGCCGAACCGGCATTATTTACTACGCCGTCGCCATCAGCGCCAGTAGAAGTACCGTCAGCTGTAGCAGCATGACCTACGGCAACGTCAGCAGCTTGCTTAGCAGTTGCACCGTTACCTTGAGCGATAGAGTTATTGCCAGCAGCTTTAGATTGAGTACCCAAAGCGATAGAGTTGTTACCGATTGCTTTAGCAGCAGTACCTGCTTTATTACCCAGAGTACCATCCATCGCACCGCCAATAGCTACAGAATTTTCACCTGTTGCTTGAGCGGATGCACCACCAGCAAATGAGCCTGTGCCATTAGCTTGAGACAATACGCCGATAGCGATACCACGGTTAGCAGTTGATTCAGCATAAGCACCGATACCAATTGCGTTATCGCCTCTAGAAACTGTTTTAGTACCGACAGCAATGGAGTTATTGTTAGACGCAGTGGCAGTTTGACCCACAGCAATAGAGTTAGACTCAGCAGCAGTAGCGTTAGAACCTACAGCAACTGCAGCTTCTTTATTGGCTTGCGCATATGGACCAACTGCAACTGTCAGATTACCTTCTGCTTTTGTATATGAACCAACGCCGACAGCTTGAACACCTGACGCATTTGAGCTGGTACCCATTGCCATCGCATGGTCTTTACTTGCTACAGTATCTTTACCGACAGCAATAGTATTGGTCCAAGCACCATGAGCGTTATTACCAATAGCGATAGAATCTTGTTTTTCGGCGTTTGCATGCGTACCTACAGCAACTGCAGCAGCATTTGCATTGGAGTTATCACCAATAGCTGTTGCAAATTGTGCACCAGCATTTGCACGGTTACCGAATGCACTTGCGGAGTCTTGAGTAGCAGTTGCACGGTTACCTACTGCAGTCGCACGAATTTGAGTTGCTTGGGCTACATTACCGATTGCAACAGAAGCTTCACCACTTGCAACAGAGCTTACACCCATTGCAGTCGATGCACCGCCGGTTGCGATATTGTTATTACCTACTGCCAATGCTGCGTTTGCAGTCGCAGTATTGTTAGCACCGTAAGCGATAGTGCCATCTTGACTGCTGGCAGTATTTTGATAACCCACTACAACAGAGTTGACACCAACGTTTCTGTTAGAACCGTTGTAAGTACCATCAGGAGTAATGTCTACTGCACTACCTCCCAATCTTACAGCGGCCTCTGCTCCGCTAGATGCCATCAAAGCACCTGCAGCAACCACCGCAGCAGCTACGGCTTTACGCTTGTCAGAAGCGGATTTTTTGCCGTGTGCATGGCTGATTTCGGAAACCGCGGTCCATGTCTGGGTCGCGTGGTTCCAAATGACTTTAAAGACTTTATTCATATCGATTTTCCTGTAAGGGGTTTGATTTCTTTTGGGACGTTTGCTCGGCTATAAACCGCCTGCCCATACATATGCCGCACTTCAGAGTCTCCCCTTTATGCGGTTTTACGTCGTAATCTCTTGTATGCAATTCCCGTGCCAAAAGTCTCCACTCGGCCGAATGGCAGCTAAATTCCTGTTTTATGGGATTTTATGCTGATACATTTTGGGAAGCTTGTGAAGTTTGGGAAACGATGTGCCGTTTTTTGTCAGCTTGTTTCTTAACCAGTCACTTTTTGTCAGCTTCTTTCAATGCATTCGGAATCCTTGTCCAAATTTTATATGCGTTTGGTTTCGTAAATCAACTCTTCCGATAAAGTGTTATTTTTTCGGCCTCAACGGTCATGCCCGTTAAATTTACTTGTTGCTTTTTTTAAACGGCTTTTCTAGCTATTTGATTTTACTTTTTTATTCTCAAACAATAATGATTACTAAATAATATATAATTTGAATAGTTTCTCTAGTGATAGATTTAAATATGGGCTTTTATTTAGAGAATTAATGAAATTTGTATTGAAGATCGGCTTGAAACGTGTAACGGGTTTGTATCGCCTGTTTTCAGACAGCCTTTGACGTTTTCTAACATAGCAAACAGCGGGCAAATGACACGAATTTATGCGCTATTGAGCCGATGGACAGCGTTAAAAAGGCAAGTGTAAAACTTGCCTTTACGTTTGGGATTTGTTTGTTCTCTATTGTAGAAAACTGTGTTGTTTTTTCAGACGGCCTTACCAACGGAACGTTTGGGTCACGCCTGCGGATGCGCCGTTGTTGCCGGCATAGCCGTAGCCGCCGGTATGACTGGAGGCGCAGGCGGTGAGTGTGGCGAGGGTGAGAATGAGGAGGATGTGTTTCATGTTTTTTTTCTCTGAGTGGGTTGGTTTTAGACTTGTGTGGCGTTGTGTTGCTGCATAAATCGGACGGGCTGGGGCTTGGTTGCTTTGTCCTGATTTGCAGTTAGGCCGCTAAATTGTTTGATGATTGAAGAAGGCCGTCTGAAAACGGGTTTCATGATATTGAAACTTTGTTTTCAGACGGCCTTTATTTTATATCAGCTTATCAGTAACAGGAATATTTGAAATACTAACTACTTATCTGCCCTACTTACTCGTCTGCAGTCAAACGACGGACAAAATCAGCAAAGCTGTCGGCAATATATTCCTCATGAAAATTATCCAAATAAATATTGATAACCGATGGCTCACCATCGGCATTTATGTTGCGGTAATCCAGCGCAAAAAATCCGTGCCCGCTATCTTCTTCGGCAAAGTAAACACCAATATGCGGCAATGCGTGATTTTTGGGATCCTCCAAAAAACGGCTACCCATTTGACCGCACAAGGCATTATTATTCGCAAAACCAATACCATATATACCACGAACGATTAACTCACATTCATATCCATCCGTATCGGTATAACGAAAAAAACAACGTTTCAAACTACCGCCGTTTTTCTGGCGCATCAAAGCGATATAGTCGATGGGCAGAGAATAGCCTAGCTCCTCTTCCACGCGCGCAATAATCTCATCCGTAAGCGGCGTATCTCCTTCAAAACCTTCGTCATAGTTAACGAAAAGATTTGCAGCAAAATCTGCTAACTCAGCTTGGCTAAAAGACATGACTTATCCCATTTATTAAAACTTAGGCCGTCTGAAATCGGTTTTCAGACGGCCTTTATTTTATATCAGCTTATTAGTGGCGGAAATGGCGGATGCCGGTTACGACCATGGCGATGCCGTGTTCGTCCGCTGCATCAAAGACTTCTTGGTCACGCATGGAGCCTGCCGGATGGATGATGGCTTTGATGCCCTGCTCGGCAATGACATCTACGCCGTCGCGGAATGGGAAGAAGGCATCGGAAGCGGCACATGCGCCGTTTAAGTCCAAACCTGCGTCCTGCGCTTTGCGGGCGGCGATGCGGGTGCTGTCCACGCGGCTCATTTGGCCTGCGCCGATGCCGTAGGTTTGACCGCCTTTGCCGAAGACGATGGCGTTGGATTTGACGTATTTTGCGACGTTCCATACAAACATCAGGTCGTTCCATTCTTGCTCGGTCGGTTGGCGTTTGGAGACGACTTTCAAATCGGCGCGGTTGATGCGGTGGATGTCGGGGGTTTGTACCAACAGCCCGCCGCCGACACGTTTGAGTTCAAAGCGGTTGGCACCGGCCTCAAGCGGCACTTCCAATACGCGCACGTTTTTCTTGGCGGCGGCGATTTCGAGGGCTTCGGCGGTGAACTTCGGCGCCATGAGGACTTCCATAAATTGGTTATCGGTAATTTGTTTGACGGTTGCGCCGTCCACTTCGCGGTTGAAGGCGATGATGCCGCCGAACGCGCTGGTGGTGTCGGTGGCGTAGGCGAGTTTGTAGGCGGTCAATGTATCGGCGGCAACGGCGACACCGCACGGGTTGGCGTGTTTCACGATCACGCAGGCGGGCGCGTCGAAGGATTTGACGGCTTCCCAGGCAGCATCGGCATCGGCAATGTTGTTGTAAGACAATTCTTTGCCTTGGAGCTGTTTGTAGGCGGAAAGGCTACCTGCGGCAGGGTAAATATCGCGGTAGAACGCGGCGCGTTGGTGCGGATTTTCGCCGTAGCGCATGTCTTGCACTTTAATCCAGCTTTGGTTGAACTGGCTTGGGAATTCGCCGATTTGGGGCTGACCGCTCAAGACGTCGTCTGAAAGCGAGGTCAGGTAGTTGGAAATCATGCCGTCGTATTGAGCGGTATGGCTGAATGCTTTGCGTGAAAGGTTGAAACGGGTTTTGTCGCTCAATGCGCCGTTGTTGGCTTCGAGTTCGGCGGCGATGGCCGGGAAATCGGCTGTGTCGGTAACGATGGCGACGTGTTTCCAGTTTTTCGCGGCAGAGCGCACCATGGTCGGACCGCCGATGTCGATGTTTTCAATCGCGTCTTCCAGTGTGCAGTTTGGTTTGGCGATGGTGGCGGCGAAGGGGTAAAGGTTGACGCACACTAAATCGATATTGCCGATGCCGTGTTCTTCCATCTTGGCGACGTGTTCGTCCAAATCACGACGGCCGAGGATGCCGCCATGGATTTTCGGATGCAGGGTTTTCACGCGACCGTCGAGCATTTCGGGAAAACCGGTATAGTCGGCAACTTCGATAACGGGAACGCCTGCATCAGCCAAGAGTTTTGCTGTACCGCCAGTAGAGAGGATTTCTACACCGAGCTTGGTCAGGGTTTGGGCAAATTCGACTGCGCCTGTCTTGTCGGACAGGCTGATCAGGGCGCGTTTGATGGAAGACATGAGATTTCCTTTGTTGAAGGTTTAATCGATATGGGATGAATTTTCAGGGCGGTATTATCCGCTATTTTCGCCTTTTTGGCAGTAGGTTTTTATAGATATTGTTGACAATTTTATTGTAAAAGGCCGTCTGAAACTCGGTTTCAGACGGCCTGATGTTTTTGCCTATTTAAATCCCATTTTCTTTGCCACGCATACTGCGCCTGCCATGCCTGCGCATAATGGCATGAGTAAGGCAACGGGGGCATAGGTGAGTTCTAAAACAAAGACGATGGCCGTCAGGGGCATTTTGAGGGAAACGCCGAGAAAAACGGCGGCGCCGACAACGGCCGCGCTTTCGGACGACATGGCAGGAAAGAAAGTATTCCACGCGGCTGCGGCGGCAAAGGCGATGGTGCTGCCGAGCATCATGGACGGGGTAATCAGGCCGCCGTATGCGCCTGCCGCCAGCGCCATTAAGACGACCAGCCATTTGACGGCGGTCAGCTCAAGGCTGTGTTGCCAATCGGTCATGCCGCCAAAGGTCAGTTGGTTGCCAGCTTTGCCGTTGCCCAAAATTTCGGGAAACCAAACGGCAATCGCGCCGATGAGTGCAAACATACAGACGGCCAAGGGAATGATTTTGATGTTGTCGCGCTTGATGAAGGGGAATTTTTGGGCGGTGCGCTGGAAAAAGACGGCGGTTGCGCCTAGTATCGGGCCGATGATGGCGGAAAACCAAAGTAATGAGGTGTTGATGGAAAGGTTGGCCGGATGATATTGCTGCACGTCGCCCAAGCCGATGCGTGCGACGGCGGTGGCGATGACGGAAGTCAGCAATGCGGCGGCGACGGCTTGCTGCGTCCATACGCTCAGCATGGCTTCGAGGATGAAAAGTGTGGAGGCGAGCGGCACGTTATACACGGCCGCCAAACCTGCACCCGAGGCACACGCGATGACCAGCCTTGCATCGTCTTCGCTCAATCCGAAACGGTTGATGCCGACTGAGGCGAAAGCGGCGGTCATTTCGCGCGGCGCAACTTCGCGGCCGAGCGGCGAGCCCAGCCCGACAGTAATGATTTGCAACAGGGCATGGCTGACGGTTTCCAAAAACGGAAAACCGGCAAGCGGATTTTTAACCACGGCTTTGATACCCGGTTGCGGCCTGCCGTAGCGTTTGAGCAACCACCACCCCAAGCCGACCACCACGCCGCAAAAGGCCACGACCACGACACGCCGCGCAGGACTTGCCTGCGCTACGCCCTCTCGGAATGAAACGTATAGGCCGTCTGAACCGTAACCATAAGCAAGATGTTGAATCGTATGCATGATTTCGGTTAATACAATGCCGACCATGCCGCCGATGATGCCGGTAATGATGAGGGCGGCCCAGAGTTTATGAGTGTCTTTCACGGGATTTGACTTGAGGTAGTAATGGTTTGATCAAAGCGTTTTTTAAGGGAGCTATTGTCCGCCCAAGGGATAGTTTTTGGGGGCAACGTGGGTTTTGCCGTTATAAGGGAAAATATATTTCTGATTTTTATAATTTTTCTTTCCTGATACGCCGCTGAGTTTTGCAGTCAACGCCCATACGCCGGATACGGCAGGACGGCTTTTGTCAAAAGCAATTTTGGCTTCCA
Organism: Neisseria sp. HMSC066H01; assembly: GCF_001837375.1. NCBI lineage: Bacteria > Pseudomonadati > Pseudomonadota > Betaproteobacteria > Neisseriales > Neisseriaceae > Neisseria > Neisseria sp. HMSC066H01. The sequence continues at coordinate 85,673 of NZ_KV832192.1, read as the reverse complement.
GGCTGGTATATCTGTCTTTGCAGTCTCGTTTTTCACGCCCTTTCAATTCATCGCAATCGCCAAAATATGCGCCGTTATCGTTACCGCTGATAATAAAGCTTTTACGGATGCGGTTGCTATCATCGGTAAACAGGAAGTTTTGCGAAGTCGTCGTGTCGCCTTGGCCTGTATAACTTGACTCGGCAACATAGCCCCAGTTTTGCGCGCCTACCTGAACAAACTTCCACGCCTTATTCTCCGGCACATCCCCCCATGCGCCGATTTCATCTCTTCCGTGCTGTTTGATTGCCCACTTGCCGTCTGTTTTTTCCAAAACAAACAATTCTGCCAGGCCGGGAGAAGCATGGGCGTCCTGTTTTATCTTTTGTCCCATATCGTAGGCAAAACCTGTGTACAGCACATAACGAGCGGCTTTGCCGTTGCGTGTGACGGTATGGTCGGCAACGGGTTTCATGCAATACATGATGTTGTTAGATGGTGCCTGTCCGTCTTTCGGCGGCTCGGTAAGCTGGCATTTGTGCGCGGCAAGCGGTCGGTTGTAATGTTTGGCAATGACGGCCTGTACGGCGGCTTTGTCGTTATCGGGTGCAGCCGACGCCAAAACGGGGCAGGCAAGCAAAAGCAGGGAGATGATGCGTTTCATAGAAATTTTCCCAAAATGTTTTATTGAAAAGTACGGCTACTTTAGGCCGTCTGAAACTGTTTTCAGACGGCCT
>NZ_KV832192.1:0-84857 GCF_001837375.1 Neisseria sp. HMSC066H01 | reverse complement strand
CGTCTGAAACTGTTTTCAGACGGCCTTTTTGTGTTTACTGCCGATACGCGCCAACACTCCGGCGACAAAAGTGGACGAAATGACGACGGTAATGCCCAGCGCGGCCATGCTGCTTAAATGTTCGCCCAAAATCAACACCGCCATGATAACGCCGATGACGGGCTCAAGCGAAATCAGCAGGCCGGAGACGTTGGCAGGGACTTTATTCATGCCTTTGTTCCACAACAGATAGGCCAGCCAGCTGCAGCCAATCCCCATATACAACACCGACAGCGTACCGCCCCACGACCAGTTGATTTGATAGCTGTCTGCCAACACCAGCGAAAACGGCAGGCACAACAGCGCCGCCGCCGCCATGGAAGCCGCGGTAAATGCGGGCGCACCAATACGGGCAATCATTTTTTGGCTCGGGCGTATCACGCCGGCGAAACCGAATCCTGCGAGCAAAATCAGCAAACAGCCGAACCAGTCAATCGCACCGCCCTCTTCCGCGCCACCCAATACCATCATGCCCACACCGGCAAACGCCGCCGCGCAGCAAATCCAGTGGTACAGTTTGGCTTTGTCGTTGAAGAAGAAATGACCGACAAAGACCACCAGCAAAGGCTCCAGCCCGACCATGGTAATCGCGCTGGCGGCAGATGTGTATTTCAAACCGATAAACTGGAGCATCAAAACGACAACGTAGTTGACAAAGGAAATCCACAACAAGGGCTTCCACTCGCTCCGCGGAATCCTGCCCAAATAACGGCGGCATGACAGCAAAACCATCAACGCGGCAATCAACAAACGCGCCTCGACCATCAGCGCCGGGTCGATCATCTCGTAAGAATACTTGGCAGCGATAAAAGAGCTGCCCCAAATCAGCAGGGCAAGTATTTGATAGAACATGGTCCGACCTTTTAAAAAGGGTTAATCGTTTCTTCTCTATATTTATTATTCAGACGGCCTGGCGGGATTTTGGCCTTTTTTATTTTGTCTGCGTCAGCGAATCCAAAAAGTCGAAGAGTTTGGCATTCATTTCACTGAAATCCGCCGCTTCGATTTTATCTGGATGCTGGACAAAAGTTTGCGTTTGACTTTGTTCAGCCACATTGTCGCGCCCGTCCGCCGCAATCAGCAGCCCGACGGCTTCGCGGTCAAACTCCAAATGGGCCTGGAAGGCATAATGTTTGGGCGCAAAACGGATAATCTGGCGCGGACAACCTTTGCTGGTTGCCAACACAACCGCCTCATCCGTCAAACCGGGCATATCGCCGTGCCAATGGCCGGTATTCAGGGTTTTGCCCAACAGGGAAACATGGGCATCCGCCAAACCTTCCGCCGTCAGCTCAATCGGATAAATGCCGATTTCACGCTCAGGGCTGCGTGTGTGTCGCGCGCCGTAGGCAACGGATAAAAGCTGCGCACCCAAACACACGCCGACAATATATTTATCCGCCGCCATCGCCTGACGCATCAGGCGCAGCTCGGATTTGGGGTCGTAATACGGGAATGCCTGCCTGTCTTCATCAGGCGATTGCGGCCCGCCCATCACAATCAAAAAATCTATATCGTCCACATTGTCAGGCAGGGCTTCCCTTTCGTACACTTTGGTTGCACTGATGTTGTGTCCGCGCCATTGCGCCCATTTCAAATATGCGCCCGGCACTTCAAATGCCTCGTGCAGGATGAAATGGATATTTAATTTATTCGGATTTTGCATTCTTATTTCTCCTTCGACCGTCAGGACGGGTTGCCATGCCGCATTACAGCATACCATGCTGTTGTAATTTTTTACGCAGGGTATTGCGGTTCAAACCCAAAATGACCGCCGCTTTAGACTGGTTGCCGCCGCATTGCTCCATCACGCAGGCAAGCATCGGCTTTTCCACTTGATGCAACACCATATCATACACGCCGCAAGGTTCCGTACCATCCAAGTCTTTGAAATATTGTCGTAAGTTTTGTTCAATACATTGCGCAATGTCAGTCGTCGTTTGATTCATCGTGATTGTCTTTCTTTGGATTTGTTTTAAATGGATTTATTTTTAAATGATGAGGCCGTCTGAAACCCTTTAGCCTTCCCGATAGTGGCATACCCAGCGGTCGGTTTTCTCCGAAAGCGCCTCAAGATAGGCGGCAAGGGTATCGTATTGTGCTGCTGCGCTGTCCAAGCGGTTGATGTCCCGGCGTGTCTGCTCGCCGTCGGGCATTTCGTCGATGTACCAGCCGATGTGTTTGCGGGCGATGCGCACACCGGCGACTTCACCATAAAATTCATGCATGGCGCGGATGTGGTTCAAAATGGTGGCGTTGCATTCTGCCAAGCTCAAGGCCGGCGGCAAAACGCCGTGTTCGGCGTAATGTTTTAAATCGCGGAAGAGCCACGGCCTGCCTTGTGCGCCGCGCCCTATCATGATGCCGTCGGCGGCGGTTTGTTTGAGGACGGCGGCGGCTTTTTGCGGCGAAGTAATGTCGCCGTTGACCCAAACGGGGATGTTCAGACGGCCTTTGGTTTCGGCAATCAGTTCGTAACGCGCTTCGCCTTTGTACATCTGCGTGCGTGTGCGGCCGTGGATGGCAAGAGCTGCAATGCCTGATTCTTCAGCGATTTTGGCGATGGTCGGCAAGTTTTGATGTTCGTCGTGCCAGCCCAAACGGGTTTTGAGGGTAACGGGTACATCCACCGCGTTGACAACGGCTGCCAAGATTTCGGCAACCAGCGGCTCGTTTTGCATCAATGCGCTGCCTGCCTGCACATTGCAGACTTTTTTGGCCGGGCAACCCATGTTTATATCAATCACCTGCGCACCTAAGCCGACGTTATACCGCGCGGCTTCCGCCATCTGCTGAGGATCACTGCCGGCAATCTGCACGGCCACCACTCCGCCCTCGCCTTCAAAATCGCTGCGGCGCAGAGTCTTTTTGGTATTTCTAAGCGTCGGGTCGCTGGTCAGCATTTCGCACACTGCCCACCCTGCGCCAAACTCGCGGCAAATCCGGCGGAACGGTTTGTCCGTAATCCCTGCCATGGGGGCGAGTGCGATGGGGTTGTCAATGAAATAGCCGCCGATGTGCATGATGTGTGCGCCGAATTGAAGGGGCTGAAATTGTACAATTTTTAAGCAAATTTTCCAATCGTATTTACATGTTGCACAATGAAAAAGGCCGTCTGAAACTGGGTTTCAGACGGCCTTTTCAGCCAAAACATTTAAATAAACAACATGACAACCATCTGCACTGCGGCCTGAATCATGTCGATAATCGGCCAAATCAGTTTGGCCAGCAGGCCGGTAAACAACAGGATCAGGATAATCCATGTGCCGTATGGCTCGATTTTACGGAACTGCATGGACTGCTTGGCGTTAAGGAAGGTATCAATAAAAATACCGCCGTCCCAAGGCAAAATCGGGATCAGGCTGAATGCAACCCAAATCGAGTTCACCATCACGCCGTAACCGGCCATCTGCGCCAACGGTGCTTGATAAGACTCAGGCACATACGCGGCAAGTACGACGACAAAACCCCAAAAGAACGCCAAAATCAGATTGGCAATCGGGCCTGAAATCGACACCCAACGCCACGCGCGGCGCGGATCGCGGAAATTGCGCGAATCGATGGGCATGGGGCGCGCCCAACCGAACAGAAAACTGCCTATCATCAGACACACCAGCGGCACGACAATCGTACCGACAGGGTCGATGTGCGGCAGCGGATTGAGGGTCAAACGCCCAAGCTGCTCGCCGGTATGGTCGCCCCAATAACGCGCCGTATAACCGCGTGCCACTTCGCGCACGGTAATGGCCAACAACACGGGCAATACTGCCAGCAGAAATACGCCTAAATCAAAATTTGCAAACATGTTTTTCCTTATCAAACACGCCGTCTGAAAACAAAAAATATCCTTAAATACCCTTTCAGACGGCCTGAGGCTTTAATCTTCCTGTTTTTTGTCCGAACCGAAAGACTCTTTCAGCTCTCGCCAAGTAATGCCTTTACCTTGCGGGTTCAGCTTGAAGACCGGTTTGCCGTAATTACTGTACACGTTGTCGCCGATAATATTGATAGCCTTATGCGTACCGTTAATTTGTATATACATGCGGGAAGCCAACATGCGGCCTTTGCGGTCAAGATAATAGTCGACGACAGGATTGTTACCGAATATACGCTGGAAGCTAAGTGGCCGGTTATCACTTATGCTGACAAACATACTGAAAAATTCCCGCGCATTTTTATAATCTTCTTCTGTTGACCCTGGTTGAGGTGTTTTCTGTAATTTCGACAATTCTTCATCAAAAGCCTTAGCCATTGCTTTCATTACGACTGAATCATACTCTGGTTTCATGACATGACGTACACGATAGCGTGCATGGTTTGCCTTACCAAAAGCATCCATTTCTTTAAATACATATGCATCGACAGGCATAGCCTTATTGGCACTCAAAAAAGCACGTACCCCCGCCTCTGCAATATGATCAAAAGGCACGCCTTTCGAATCACCGATTTCTTTCAAACTCAATTTTAAAGGTTCTTTGATTAAACGTTTGCCGATGTTCTCATCAGTGAACGCATTAACAATGGCAGACACGCTGGCAGGCGGATCAACATAGACTTCCCATTTTGCCGCATCTAACTTCATAGGAAGCTTAACGCTGAGTTTTTCATTGTGGTTATCAATGGCCAGCTCAGGAATCAACTCAAACTGACGCGTTGACAAATCGACTGCCGACTCATAATTCAGATGAACCCCTTCCATGTAACTGGATATGGCAGGATATTTATCCAGATAATCGACGGCAACTTGTGCGATACTGCCGTCCGGCAAGGCATCAAGCATTGCATTGCGGAACTCGGCCTCTTCTCGTTCAGAAAACTCCTGCTTCAAAGCAGCATCGTCTTCTTGAGTAGCTTCCATAGAGGCTGCCGCATCTCCCGCTTTGGCTTTGCCATCCTCTGCTTTCACTTCGGCTTTCTTTTCCACCTTTTCATCTGCCAATACCGCTTCAGCCAATGGGCTGATATATACCCGGGAGCTGCCTGTGATGTTAAAGCTGTGGTCTTCTTTTAAAATACGGTCATTGGAAATCGACATTACCTCGTGTGCGGTTTTGTGATCCAAATTACTGCACGCGCTCAAACCAAATGCCGCAGCAATGGCCAAACCAATTATCTTCTTCATTCTGCCCAACCTTTTTGACGAAATGATTTCATTAGCACAATTTAACACAAGGAACCGATTCCATAAAGGCTTTCCAACGGCATGATTCATTGCTTCTCGCTATCATACCCAATTCGATCGCCCTATCTATTTCAAGCCTAAAGGCCGTCTGAAACTTCAAATTCAGTTTCAGACGGCCTTTGATTTCCTATTTAAAATGTTTCAGCTGTTTTACAGGCTGTAATACATTTCAAATTCCAGCGGGTGCGGCGCCATGCGGATACGGCGTACGTCTTCTTCTTTGAAGGCGATGTAGCTGTCGATCCAGTCTTTGCTAAACACGCCGCCGCGCAGGAGGAATTCGTGGTCAGCTTTGAGGGCGGCCAGTGCTTCTTCCAAAGAGGCGCAAACGGTTGGCACCAATGCATCTTCTTCCGGAGGCAGGTCGTAGAGGTTTTTATCGGCAGGGTCGCCCGGATGGATTTTGTTTTGAATGCCGTCCAAACCGGCCATCAACAAAGCGGCAAATGCCAAGTATGGGTTGGCGGTCGGGTCGGGGAAACGCGCTTCGATGCGGCGTGCTTTGCTGCTGTTCACAGACGGAATGCGGATGGAAGCGGAACGGTTTTTGGCGGAGTAGGCCAGTTTGGTCGGCGCCTCAAAGTGCGGCACGAGGCGTTTGTAGGAGTTGGTGGACGGATTGGTAATCGCGTTCAGGGCTTTGGCGTGTTTGATGATGCCGCCGATGTAATAAAGTGCGGTATCGGACAAACCGGCATAGCCGTCGCCTGCGAACAGGTTTTGACCGTCTTTCCAGATGGATTGGTGGACGTGCATACCGCTGCCGTTGTCGCCCATGATGGGTTTAGGCATGAAGGTGGCGGTTTTGCCGAAGTTGTGGGCAACGTTTTGAATCACGTATTTCATGTCTTGGGTTTGGTCAGCACGTTTAACCAGAGTGGCAAAACGCGTGCCGATTTCCATTTGGCTGCCGGTACCCACTTCACTGTGGTGCACTTCCACTTCGATGCCGAGTTCTTCCAAAATATTGACCATGGCAGAACGCAGGTCTTGGCCGCAATCAATCGGCGCAACCGGTGCATAACCGCCTTTGACGGCCGGGCGGTGGCCGGTGTTTTGACCGTCTAAATGCAGGCCGCTTGACCATGCGCCGCTTTCGGACGTGATTTCGTAACGGGTTTTGTGCATGTCGGTTTCAAATTCTACGCCGTCAAAAACGAAGAATTCAGGCTCAGGACCGAAGTAGGCGGTGTCGCCGATGCCGGAAGATTTCAAATAGGCTTCGGCGCGGCGTGCGATGGAGCGCGGGTCGCGGTCGTAGCCTTGACCGTCGGCCGGGTCGATAACGTCGCAGGTAAAGACAACGGTGGTATCGTCGTAGAAAGGATCGACGAAGGCTGTAGATGCATCGGGACGCAGCTGCATATCGGAAGCCTGAATGCCTTTCCAGCCGCCGATGGACGAACCGTCAAACGCCTGACCGTTTTCAAACCATTCTTCGGGATCGTCGAGGACGATGCGGGCGGGTACGGTAAAGTGGTGCTGCTTGCCTTTGGTATCGGTAAAGCGCAAATCTACGAAGCGGGCTTCGCTTTCTTCAATCAGTTTTACAGCGTCTTTGATGGACATCTTCAGCTCCTGAGGGATTGGGTTTAATTTGTTATTCTATCACGGTAAGGCCGTCTGAAATACATCAGGGCACCCGTTTTTACGCAATGAAATATAGTTTCAGACGGCAAGATTGTCAACAATATGCTTCGGTTTGTCTGTTCAAAAGCGGAATGCCCGCCCTTTTGTCCGAATGCCGACAAAACAGATGCCGTCTGAAAGCAGTTCAGACGGCATCTGTTGTTTGATTTGAAAACGGTCAACGGGGATAGCGGTTGCAGACAAATTTGTACATACTCTCTCCAACCGTACCGGGAATAACATAATTCCATTTAGCATAGGATGTGGTGTATCAGAATCAATAGAGTTTCCCGATTTGGAATACGCCGTTACCGTCAAAACCCTACGACGTTTACCACTGCAATCCATTTCTTCCAACGCTTTAGCTGTATTATAAAATTTTCCATTACTATACTTTTGCGGCTTGGCGTGCCTATGTTCAAACCATGCTCTATTGCCCGTACGGCTGTCTGCATCACCAAAAAATATGGTAGTGCCACCGTCATCACCTAACCACACCCAATCCGCCGCATCCGCCGGCATTGCCAACCCTAATGCAAATACTGCCAAGCACAACATCTTTTTCATGTCCGCCCCTTTCGTCCTTGTCAATAAAATAAAGTTAAATTGTAAAAAAATAAAGTTAAATTGTAAAAAAGAAATGACTTTTTTCAAGAAACAAATATTCCATCATACTACCTGACAACCGTTTCAGACGGCATCGTTTCCATCTGTACGCCGCCGTTATAAAATAGCCGTCCCGTTTTTTGGAACACGACCATGACTACCCTCCCCCGTTACGCCGTTTTCGGCAACCCTGTTGCACACAGTAAATCGCCGCAAATCCATCAGCAATTCGCACTTCAAGAAGGCGCGGCCATCGAATATGGGCGCATTTGTGCCGAAATCGGCGGTTTTGCCGAAGCTATTGCGGCGTTTCGTGCCGAAGGTGGGCAGGGTGCAAATGTAACCGTCCCGTTCAAGCAGGAAGCTTTTGCGCTGGCGGACGAGCATTCCGACCGCGCTTTGGCTGCCGGCGCGGTCAATACGCTGGTGTGGTTGGAAGACGGCAGGATACGCGGCGACAACACCGATGGTATCGGCTTGGCCAACGACATCACGCAGGTCAAAAACATTGCCATCAAAGGCAAAACCATTTTGCTTTTGGGCGCAGGCGGCGCGGTGCGCGGCGTGATTCCGGTATTGAAAGAACACCGCCCTGCCCGTATCGTCATTGCCAACCGTACCCACGCCAAAGCCGAGGAATTGGCGCGGCTTTTCGGCATTGAAGCCGTCCCGATGGCGGATTTGAACGGCGGCTTTGATATCATCATCAACGGCACGTCCGGTGGCTTGAGCGGTCAGCTTCCTGCCGTCAATCCTGAAATTTTCCGCGGCTGCCGCCTTGCCTACGATATGGTTTACGGCGACGCGGCACAGGCGTTTTTGAACTTTGCCCGAAACAACGGCGCGGCCGAAGTTTCAGACGGCCTGGGCATGCTGGTCGGTCAGGCTGCCGCCTCTTACCATATTTGGCGCGGATTTACGCCCGATATCCGCCCTGTTATCGAATACATGAAAGCCCTGTAACCATGTTCCGCATCATCAAATGGCTGATTGCCCTGCCCATCGGCATCTTCATTTTCTTCAACGCTTATGTGTACGGCAACATCATTACCTACCGCGCCGTCGCGCCCAGCAAAACCGCTTTCATGTCCATGCGCATGAGCCAGTTTGCAAGCGAAGGGCGCGATGTCGAGCTGGATTACCGTTGGGTGCCTTACGACCAAATCTCCGTCAACCTCAAAAAAGCCCTGATTGCTTCCGAAGACGCCAATTTTGCCGAACACAGCGGCTTTGACTGGAACGGCATCAAATACGCCATGAAACGCAACAAGCAAAGTGGCGAAGTCAAAGCCGGCGGTTCGACCATCAGTCAGCAGCTGGCGAAAAACCTGTTTCTTAACGAAAGCCGCAGCTACATCCGCAAAGGCGAAGAAGCGGCGATTACGGCGATGATGGAAGCGGTTACCGACAAAGACCGCATTTTTGAGCTGTATCTGAACTCAATCGAATGGCACTACGGCGTATTCGGCGCGGAAGCGGCGTCCCAGTATTTCTACAAGAAACCTGCCTCCGCCCTCACCCGCCAACAAGCCGCCAAACTCACGGCGCGCGTTCCGGCTCCGCTGTTTTACGCAGACCACCCTAAGAGCAAACGGATGCACAACAAAACCAATATCATCCTGCGCCGCATGGGTTCGGCAGAATTGCCCGAAAGCGATATGGATTAATTCAAAAGGCCGTCTGAACATTTCAGACGGCCTTTGTTTTTAGGCTTTCTCTTCCGGCTCCGGTACGTCAAACACTTGGCGCAGATAAGCGAGGAAGGTGTTGTTGGTGGTCATGGTTTTGCCCGGAGAGTCGGAGAGCTTGGCAACGGATTGGCCATTGCACTCGACGAGCTTCAAGACAATGTTCAAAGGCGTGTGTCCCAAATCGTTGGTCAGGTTGGTACCGATACCAAAACTGGTTTTGAAACGGTCTTTGAAGTATTGGTGCAACGCCCATGAACGCTCAATATCGAGGCCGTCTGAAAAGGTCAGCATTTTGGTGCGGCTGTCGATTTTGAGTTTTTTGTAATGTTCGTAGGCTTTGTCGCCCCAAACATAAGGATCGCCGCTGTCGTGGCGCAGGCCGTCGAAGAGTTTGGCGAAGTAAAGGTCGAAATCGCGCAAGAAGGCATCCATGCCGACCACGTCGGTCAGGGCGATGCCGAGGTCGCCGCGGTATTCATGTACCCAGCTTTCCAGCGCGGCTTTTTGGAAATTGCGCAAACGTACGTCCAAGGCTTGGAAGGCTTGGAGGAACTCGTGCGCCATGGTGCCGATGGGTGTGATGCCGAGTTTTTTGGCCAGATAAACGTTGCTGGTACCGCGCACGATATCGGGAGCGGCTTCTAATAAGGTGCGGATAACGTGTTCCTGCCATGCGAGGGTGTAGCGGCGGCGCGTGCCGAAATCGGAAATCAGGAACGGCGGATCATTCGGATTTTGAGTGGCCGCAATTTCTTTCAGCTGTTGCGCTTTGGCCTGTAAACGGCGCTCGCCTTCTTCGATGACGGCAGGCGTTTCCAAGCGGCGGAAATAGAGTTCGTTGACGATGGCAAGAATGAAAATCTCGAAGAACATCGCCTGTATCATCGGGCCTTCGATGCGGATGTTCAGACGGCCCTGATCGTCGGGACTGACTTTGACGAAGCGTCGTTGGAGTTGGAAAAGTTCGAGATAATCGACAAAATCGCTTTTGATAAAACGCAGACTGCGCAAGTAGTCGAGTTCGTCATGCGTAAAGCGAAGCTGGCACAGGGAGTCGAGTTCGCGTTCCAATTCTTCTTGAATATCGGCCAGCGGATACACCATCTCTTTGTTGCGGCAGCGGAATTCGTAGAGGCTGTGGGTTTGCGGGAATTGATGTAACACGACTTGCAGCATGGTGAATTTGTACAGATCGGTATCAAGCAGGGATTGGATAATGGGCTGATGAGCAGACATAAGCTTTCTCTGAGTAAACGTGGGCGTTGAGGTATCGATTTTAATGGAAAAGGCCGTCTGAAAGAAACCTTATTCAGACGGCCTTTATCTTATTAATCCAGCTGCGCTACGGAAACCGGCAATGAGCGGATGGTAGACAACATTGTGCTAGCATCTTTTTGCTGTTTGCGGAACGCGGCCATATTGGTCGGGGTCAGCTTCGGCGTCGGCAGGGCGACGGTAGTCGGGTTGACCGGCTGACCGTTGACGCGTGCTTCGTAGTGCAGGTGCGGACCGGTAGAACGGCCGGTTGTACCCACAAAACCAATCACTTCGCCGGCGCGGACTCTGCCGTCGGCAGGGCTGAACGCACTCATGTGACCGTACAGGGTTTCTACACCGTTGGCATGGCGAATCATCACGGTATTACCGTAGCCGCCTTTCCAACCTTTGAAAATCACTTCGCCGTCGGCAGCGGCCTTAATCGGCGTACCGGTCGGCGCGGCATAATCGATACCGGTGTGCATACGGACGGTATGCAGGACCGGGTGGACACGGTAGCCGAACGGGGAAGAAATGCGCGTGTATGCAACAGGCTCGGTATTGAAGCCTTCTTTTTGTTGCAGGGACTTACCGTTTTGATCGTAGTAGCTGCCGCTTTCTTCGTCGCCTTTGCCTTGGCTGTAATAATAGGCTTGGTAGGTTTTGCCGTCTTTAACCACTTCAGCCGCCAAAATATCGCCGACGGCCATTTGTTGGCCGCGGAAATACATGCTGTTGTACAAAAGGCGTACGGTATCGCCTTCTTTCAAATCGCTCATATTGAACGAGTCGGCAAAGATTTCTTTGAGCTGGATATACACTTCGGAAGGGATTTCGGCACGGAGCATATCGCCGATGGCGGAAGTGCGGATTTGCACGGAGCGCAGGGTCGGCATGGTTTTCATGTCGATTTCGGCATTGGAGATGCGCCATTTGCCTTTGACTTTTTCCAAAGCGACCAAGTTGCGTTCCAATTCTTCATCGGTAAAGAATTGAACGTCGGTCACCTGACCTGAAGAATCGATGCGGATGTTGACGGATTGGTTGGTCCGCAGGTTTTTCATGTCGAGGTTGGCATTGTTTTTCGCCATGATTTGCTTGATGTCTTCTTGGTTGACACCCATGCGCGTCAAAACGTCTGCCAAAGAGTCGCCGGCTTGGACGGCTTCTTGCGCCCAATAGCTGGATTGATAGGTATTAGTTTCCACATAAACGGCAGGCAGCTCTTCGGAAATACGCTCGACTTTGAAATCGGTCTGTGCTGGTTGAGGGTCGGTAATGGCGTATGCGGTCATGATGCCTGAAGCCGGCAGCAGAAACGCTAAGAGGGTTGCTTTGAATCGAGTGGAATATTTGTTTTTAATCACGCGTTATCCTTAATGGGGCGGTCTGTTTTTGAAGTTTGCAGAATGCCGGCACATCCGGCCTGCCGCGACCGCCTGCTGGTTTAAACAGTTTTGGGGATAAAGGACTTTGAGTCTTTTTTCCGATCTGAAAATCAGGTTTTCATTCGGAATGAATGAGGTTGTGTTTGAGATTGACGTTATTATCAGGGCTATTGTGTTGATTTACACCCTGTTTTTCTGAAATTTACGCCACGCATTTTAGCATGACAGCCCGTTTTTTCCAAACCGGCCGTCTGAACGGCTCTTTTTGAGTACGTGAGGGCAAGGTTCCGAAACGCATCATTTGTCGCGTAAAATAACGGTTTTTCTATCTATTTGCGCTTATGAAGCTGACCCTCGCCCTCCCCTCGCTCAACCGCTTTGCCGACGAATCCGTCCCTGAGCTTGCCTTACCTGCTTTTAACCGTCTTTTGCGTTATGGCACATTACGCAAAGAAACACTCAGGCCGTCTGAATTTTACGGACGCTATTTGTGGAACGGCAGCCTCATTGTCCAAGTGCAACGTTTACGCCACACAAGCCAAAAACGCACAGCCGCTTTTGCCTCTCCGGTTTGGCAACAGATGGGCATGCACCATGTCAACATTATCAGCGGCGAGTTTATCGGCATCCAAAAAGAAGAGGCGCAACGGTTATGTGCGGATTTGTCGGCGTTTTATCAAGATAAAGATTGGCAATTCGAGCCGCTTTGCGAAAGCATGTGGCTGCTCAGTATGCCGAAGATTGAAGATTGGGGCGCGGAATGTGTTTTGGATGTGTGCGGACAGCCGGAAATGGACGGTCAGGCACACGGCAAAGATGCGGTGTCTTGGTTGGCCATGCAGACAGAAATCCAAATGTTTCTCCACACGCATCCGATTAACCAAGCGCGCGAACAACAAGGATTGCCGGAAATCAACGGTTTGTGGCTGTGGAATGACGCGGACGGCGCACAGTCTGCGGATATTGTCGCTTCAGACAGCGCGTGGGCGCGTTTTTCAGATACGCCCAAAATCGATGCGCCATACGATTTGAAGGCTTGGTTTGAGATGGTTCAAGAAACAGGCAACACGGTTTCAGACGGCCTTATCTTTTTGGACGACTTGGTTTCCACCTTACAGACAGGCGATGTTTGGGCATACAAAGATATTTTGGAAAGCTGGGAAACCCGTTGGTTTGCGCCTTTATGGGACGCCCTTGATTCAGGCCGTCTGAAAACCGTGTGCATTGCCACAGACGGCGAAAACGGCGGCACGCTGGAAATCGGCCGCCGTTCAAAATGGGCATTTTGGCGCAAAGCTAAAACGTTTAACGGATCGTGGTAAGCGGTTTTAAGCCTCCAACGCCTCCAATTTGGCCGAAATTTTATCCCACACATCCTGCAACGGAATCGCTTTCAACAAACGGGTCGGATCGTTGGTATCGATGCTGTCAGGGTTGGGCAACTCGGCATAATCACCGGCATAAATGACTTCCGCCTGCTCGGAATACGGACGCCATTTGTCCACCCATGACGCCCCAAACAAAGCGATTTGCGGTTTATCCAAAGCAGCGGCGATGTGCATCGGTGCGGAATCGACACCGATAAACAGTTTGGCGCCCTCAATGGCCGCCGCCAATTCACGCAGGCTCAGGCATCCAGACAACACCCAAATTTTTCCGCCTTCAGGAATATTCAGACGGCCTATAATTTCCTGAAGCATGTATTGCTCGACATTGTCGGGGGAAGCGGTCAATACGACATTCTGCCCGCTGTTGAGCAGAAGCTGTACGATGGCGGCGTTTTTTCCGTCTTCCCAACATTTGAAATGCCAACGCGCACCCGGGTGCATCAATACATAATCTTCGCCGTTCCAACCCTGAGCACGCAATTTCTGCCGCATGCTTTCCCTTGCATCTTGCGCCACCCAAAGGCGCACCTTCGCATCGGCCACGTCTTCCGGTTGGATAAGCGGTGCGAGGATATTCAACTGATTTTCAACGATATGATGGCTGGTATCCAGCTCATGGTTGATAAAATCATGACAGAAACGCCACCAGAAACCGTCACGCTTGATGCAGTCCAAACCCACGCTGCAACGGGCGCACAGTTTGGCGATTATTGCCGCACGCCATTGGTCGGACAAGTTGAAAGCCCAGTCGTAATCGCGTGCCTTCAGCTTTGAAAAAAGGTTTTTCTCACACTTCAACTGCTTGAATACGCCCAGTTTCTTCCAATTTCGATCAATGGTAAAAATCTGCGCAATCTGCGGATTATCGGCAATCAGCTGCTCCGTACCGGCATACACCAGCATATCGATTTCGCAATCGGGGAAACGGGTTTTCAGTGCATCAACCACCGGCGTGCTCAAAAGCACATCGCCATGATGGCGCAATTTGATGATCAGGATGCGTTTGGGTTGGGATAAAGACATACGAAACTTTCAGACGGCCTGTTGATTGGCTGCTATTGTAAAGCGGAAAACAGGTTTCATAAAATACAAAACAGGCCGTCTGAAAGCTATCCTGCTGATTCATCGCTATAAAATCCGCACAAGCCATGCAATTTATATTACAATCCGCACCCCGTGGTTCGAAAACCTCCCACATTAAAAAACTAAGGAAACCTCATGTCCCGCAACAACGAAGAGCTGCAAGGCATCTCCCTTTTGGGCAACCAGAAAACCCAATACCCGAGCGAATACGCGCCTGAAATTTTGGAAGCGTTCGACAACAAACACCCCGACAACGACTATTTCGTCAAATTCGTCTGCCCCGAGTTCACCAGCCTCTGCCCGATGACCGGCCAGCCCGACTTTGCCACCATCTACATCCGCTACATCCCCCATATCAAAATGGTGGAAAGCAAATCACTGAAACTCTATCTCTTCAGCTTCCGCAACCACGGCGACTTCCATGAAGACTGCGTCAACATCATCATGAAAGACCTCATCGCCCTGATGGATCCGAAATACATCGAAGTATTCGGCGAATTCACACCCCGCGGCGGCATCGCCATTCATCCGTTTGCCAACTACGGCAAAGCAGGCACAGAGTTTGAAGCCTTGGCACGCAAACGCCTGTTCGAACACGATGCACAATAATCCTATTCAGACGGCCTAACACCTTTTTCATTGCAAGACTTTATTTATTGCACAGTCTCGCAAGGCTTCATGCCGTCTGAAATACTTCCGAAAGATTTCCATGTACGAATTTACCGCCGCACAGCAGAAGAAAGCGCTCTTCTGGCTGGTGCTTTTCCATATTTTCATTATTGCTGCCAGCAACTATCTGGTGCAGTTCCCCTTTCAGATTTTCGGTATTTTTACCACTTGGGGCGCATTTTCCTTCCCCTTTATCTTCCTCGCCACCGACCTGACCGTGCGCATTTTCGGCGCGCCGTTGGCAAGACGGATTATTTTTTGGGTGATGTTCCCCGCCCTGCTGCTCTCTTACGTCTTCTCCGTCCTCTTTCATGACGGCAACTGGACAGGCTGGGCATCTTTGGCCGACTTTAACACCTTCGTCGGCCGCATCGCATTGGCCAGCTTTTCTGCCTATGCACTCGGGCAAATCCTCGATATTTTCGTGTTCAACAGATTACGCCGTCTGAAATCATGGTGGGCAGCCCCTACTGCTTCCACCGTCGTCGGCAACGCTTTGGACACGCTGGTGTTTTTTGCCGTTGCCTTTTACGCTAGCAACGATGAATTTATGGCGGCAAATTGGCAGGGCATCGCATTTGTCGATTATCTGTTCAAACTCGCCATCTGCACCCTCTTCTTCCTGCCTGCCTACGGCATCGTATTGAGCATCTTGACCAAAAAACTGACTTCCTTAAACGTCCGTCAAGAAATGCCCGAATCGGTTTTAGCCGAATAAGCAATAGATAAAAAAACAAGGCCGTCTGAAACTTCAATCGTTCAGACGGCCTTTTATGTTTTAAACAATTAACCGGTCAATTGTTTGGTAATCAGTTTTTTCAGCGGAGGGAAGTTATTGCTTGCACGCAATACCAAACCGCGCAGCAGTTTCGCCGGAGCAGTTTCATTGGTAAAGAGTTTCAGCAGCATATTGGTGCCGTGGTAAATCGGATGGGCGTGGAGCATATGCTTGGTACTGTATTTTTCCAGCAGGCTCTTCGCACCAATATCCTGACCGCGTTGCTCAGCTTCAAGAACCAATTTAGCCAAAAGATCGGCACTTGCCAAACCCAAGTTAAAGCCGTGCGCAGTAACCGGATGCATACCGACCGCGGCATCTCCGATCAACGCGCTGCGTTTGCCGTAGAAACGTTGGGCAATCATGCCGACCAAAGGATAATTGTGAATGGTGCTGACCAATTCCATATCGCCCAGACGGCCTTTGAGTTGCTCTTTCACGCTGGCCGCCAATTCTTCCGGCGACATGTTTTTAATCGTTTCGGCTTTATCGCTGTCCACCGTAATCACCGTATTGGTCAAATGCTCTTCCAAAGGCAGCAACGCAATGGTGCGGCCGTAGTGGAAGCATTCATATGCGGTATGCAGGTTGGACAGAGTATGCTTCATGCGGCACACGAACATGGTGCGGCTGTAATCGTGCATATCGGAAGAAATGCCCAGTTGACGGCGCGTTTGCGAGAAGCGGCTATCGGCGGCCAACAACAGACGGCCGGTCAATATTTCGCCGCTCTCCAAAATAACTTGCGCCTCATTGTCGGAAGTTTTAACTTCTTTAACATTGGTGCCGGTCAGAATTTTCACGTTGTCCAATTTGGAAACGACTTCATAAGCGGCTTTACGGATGTTGTGATTGGAAATCAAATAGCCCAAGCAATCGGCAGGCTCGCCGCGCGCCTCAGTCGGTTGCGGGAAGTGGAGCTGGTAATCGGAATGACCGTTCAACACTTTGGCATCGCGCAAAGGATAAATTTCGTCTTTTGGAATCAAATCCCACATACCCAATCGCTGCATGATTTCGCGCGACAAGTGCGTCAGCGCGATTTCACGGCCGTCATACGGCGGATTTTGCAACACTTCTAAAGGACTTCTTTCAATCAGGGTTATGTTCAACCCGCTTCCGGCCAACTCTGCGGCAAAACTTAATCCGGCAGGGCCTGCGCCGACGACGAGAATATCACTGTGTAAGCTCATGGGAGGAATTCCTTGTATTCAACTGATACGGATTTTTTCAGACGGCCTTAAGTTTACTGTGTTTAGCTACATGAGGGTAAATCAAAGGCATTTGATAGATTATATAGAAAGCATTGATAGAATAAAACAAATGTTATCAATTGTAAGCGCGTTTTTACTTTGGCCTTAATATAAATCAAGCTTCACGACATACGGATTTTATCAAACGGACAAAACAGTCTGACAAACAAAAACCGCATTCCGAAAAGGGAATGCGGTTTTCAATCGTAAAACGATTATTCTTCAGAACCGGTGTAAGGACGGATGCTGACAGTTTTACGGTTCAGCGCGCCTTTGGTTTTGAATTCAACGTAACCGTCGACTTTAGCAAACAAAGTGTGGTCTTTGCCCATGCCTACGTTGTCACCTGCGTGGAATTTAGTACCGCGTTGACGAACGATGATGGAGCCTGCCGGAATCAGCTCGTTGCCGTAGGCTTTAACGCCCAAGCGTTTGGCTTCTGAATCGCGACCGTTGCGGGTGCTACCGCCTGCTTTTTTACTTGCCATTTGTAATACTCCTGAACTTACTTGAAATTAGGCGATTGCCACGATTTCGATTTGGGTGAAATTTTGGCGATGGCCTTGGCGTTTTTGGTAGTGTTTGCGACGACGCATTTTGAAAATGCGTACTTTCTCGCCACGACCATGAGCAACGACTTTAGCTGTTACTTTTGCGCCTTCGATAAAAGGTGCGCCTACTTTTACAGATTCGCCGTCAGCAATCATCAAAACTTCAGTCAGTTCGATTTGGCTGTCGAGTTCGGCTGGTATCTGTTCTACTTTCAATTTTTCGCCAACGGAAACTTTGTATTGTTTACCGCCGGTTTTTACGACCGCGTACATACTCAACTCCATGAGAATTAGGTTAACATTCCGCACACCATGTGCGAAACGAGCTATTCTATTTCTATTTGCCTGTTTTGTCAAAATTTATTTTATTTACAACTGAAAAGGCCTTCTGAAAGATATGTTGCATGCTTTTTAACTGATATAATCACGCGCTGGATTGCTGATATTTTTATGCAACGTTATTACCCCGACCGAATGTACGGGTTTAAACAGATTCATTGGAGCCTCCGCTCCGTTTTATCAACAGAGAATGTTTTATGCTCGAAAACCTGCCTTACTTCCAACGCCACCTGCCCGATGACCTTGCCAAAGTGAACGCGGTCATCAACCAAGCTGTTCAATCCGATGTCGCGCTGATTTCGCAAATCGGCACATACATCATCAGCGCGGGCGGTAAGCGACTGCGTCCGATTATTACCATTTTGGCAGGCAAAGCAGTCGGGCATGACGATGAAAAGCTGTATTCGCTGGCGGCGATGGTGGAATTCATCCACACCTCCACCCTTCTGCACGACGATGTCGTCGATGAAAGCGAATTGCGCCGCGGCCGTAAAACCGCAAACAACCTCTTCGGCAACGCGGCGGCCGTTTTGGTCGGCGACTTCCTCTATACACGCGCCTTCCAACTGATGGTCGGTTCGGGCAGCATGCGTATTTTGGAAGTGATGGCCGATGCGACCAACATCATCGCCGAAGGCGAAGTCATGCAGCTGATGAACATCGGCAATACGGATATTACCGAAGAGCAATACGTCCAAGTCATCCAATACAAAACAGCAAAACTGTTTGAAGCGGCCGCGCAAGTCGGTGCAATTTTGGGCAAGGCATCCCCCGAACACGAGCAAGCCTTGAAAGACTACGGCATGTACGTCGGTACGGCTTTCCAAATCATTGACGATGTTTTGGACTATTCAGGCGAAACCGAAGAAATCGGCAAAAACGTCGGCGACGATTTGGCCGAAGGCAAACCTACCCTGCCATTGATTTACCTGATGCGAAACGGCTCCGAGCAGGCCGCCAACGATGTGCGCCATGCTTTGGAAAATGCCGACCGCAGCTATTTTGAAAAAATCCACGACTACGTCGTCAACTCCGACGCTTTGCCGTATTCGATTTCCGAAGCGAAAAAAGCCGTCGACAAAGCCATCGCTTCATTGGACGTATTGCCTGACAGCGAAGTCAAAGAAGCCATGATCCAACTGGCAAAAGAATCTTTGGCCCGAGTATCTTAATCCGATGAATTTCAGCTTTGTCCCTTTGTTTCTGGTTACGCTGATTTTTTTGGGCGTCGTCAGCAACAACAACTCGATTACGATTTCGGCGGCGGTATTGCTGCTCATGCAGCAGACGGCCTTGTCGCAATATCTTCCCTTGGTGGAAAAACACGGTTTGCATCTGGGCATCATCCTGCTGACCATCGGCGTATTGAGCCCACTGGTTTCCGGTAAAATCCAGATTCCGCCGGTTTCCGAGTTTATCAATTTTAAAATGATTGCCGCCGTCCTTATCGGCATTTTGGTTGCCTGGCTTGCCGGACGCGGCGTTCCATTGATGAGCGAACAGCCTGTTTTGGTAACCGGATTATTAATCGGCACGGTCATCGGCGTTGCCTTTGTCGGCGGCATTCCGGTCGGCCCTTTGATTGCCGCCGGCTTATTGTCTTTTTTTGCCGGAAAGGTTTAAAATCCCCTCCTTTACCGCCTCGCCATAGTTCAACGGATAGAACGTATGCCTCCTAAGCGTAAAATACAGGTTCGATTCCTGTTGGCGAGGCCACAGTCTCAATAAAAGCCTTTCATACTTTTTGAAAGGCTTTTTTATTATCAATAATAAAGGCCGTCTGAAACTTTTCAGACGGCCTTCTTATTTCGCCAAACCGTTAACCCGGACGACCATCCGAACGCGGACGGATCAGCCAAGGAATATATTTCCATGCGTACAACAGCAAAGAGGCGGCAAACAAAGCGGCGGAGCAACGAATACTGTGCGTATATGCCGTACCGTTCACAAAAGTTGCCAAAACACGGACAACCGTTGCGGCTATCATCAACCAAAAGGCAACAGGAACTACTTTAGGCGGCGGATAAATGGAGTTGCCGGTATGGCCAAGCGCGGTTCGTGCCATCATGCCCAAAGTCAGCACGCCGATACCGCCAACGCCGATAAGGTGCACGCCCAAATTCAGGAAACTTGGAACCCAATAAGAAATGCCGACAGCAATCAAGCCCAAGCCGGTAAACAGATAGCCGGCAAACAAAATCCAAAGCATAGGCTCTTTCAGCACGGCTTTATACCACCAGCGGTACACCTGCACGGTAAAAATCACACCGGCAGCCAGAGCAAACAACGCGGCCAGTCCCGGCAAAATGTTATGCGCCATCAGCATGGCGGTCAGCATAGGCAGCCAAAGTGAAGCGTGCGCCACCCATTGAGGGCTGGGAATTTGCGGCACGTTCAGGCGTTTGGACGTAAAGAACGAGATAATCCGCATACCGATCAAACCGATAAATCCGGCCACCATAATCAAACCGGATTGCAAACCGGTCATCAGCGCAATGGCATCAAACGGCTGCACTTTCAGATGGAAGGCGAAATGGGTGCCGCCCAAAACAAAAATAGCGAACACGGCAACATAGTTGCGCTTGTTTTGAGAACGGATTACCGGCAAAGCCATGCATACCGCGCCATACCAGAAAAAGATCGTACCGAATATGCCGCTTGCCGTTACCCCCCAACCGGGGATAAACATACAAATGCGGGCCAACAGCCAAAATGCGGTCAAACCGGCCAACGCCTTACCGCGTGTCGGCGGCTGGCCTGTCCAAGTCGCCACGGCCGTCAATAAAAATGCAATGACAACCAATCCGGCATAGCCCCAAATCATTTCATGGGCATGCCAATAAAAACCCGGCAACTCAGGCGTACCCTGAAAGCCGAAGCCCCAAAGCAGTATAGACAATGCGCCATACAAAGCCGCCAACGAATAAAACGGGCGGAAGGCCATTGCCCAAACCGGGTGTTTGAACAAATCGGTCATGGTGGTTCCTTCAATTTTTATATCATCATAAAACAGCAACAGAGGCCGTCTGAAACTTTTCAGACGGCCATCGACTCCTTTTCCTGTTACACATTTTCAGGCAAAGGCAAAAAAGGTTCAATCGCAGGGAAAAGCTCGCGCTCCTCAAAGCGCGCATGATCGCGCAAAGTAACAGCAAACTCCTTATTCCATGATTCATTCATATATTCAGGATGCGCCATCATCGCACGCAATTTGGCATGATCGCCTTCAAAACGCTGCCGCAACGCAGGATCAATTTTATCCCAATACGGCGCAAACATGGTTTCCTCTTCCAAAAAATGTGGCTCAAGCTCAATAAAATGAGGATCCAGCTCCGCCTGATGGCTTTGATCGGGCGTACGCAGGAGACGGACGCACAACGACAGCGAGCCATGATGTTCGCGGGAAAGTTCTATTAAGGCAGGATGGCGTTTCAAGGGCTTCATAAGTTCGTTATAATGGTAACAGTTTGTCAAACTGGATTAATTCAAATGTTTCAGATATTATGAAACCCAATCCCACATAAAGTCAAACAGCCCCTCTCCAAGCACTACGCTTTTGACATATAATAAAAATATCTAAAGAGCCAGCCATGTATCTGACCCAACATACCGATTACGGATTGCGCGTATTGGTTTATACCGCCATCAACGACGACACCCTCGTCAATATCGGCACCATTGCCGAGACTTACAATATTTCCAAAAGCCATTTGATGAAAGTGGTTACCTCATTAGTCAAAGGCGGTTTTCTGGTCAGCGTGCGCGGCAAAGGCGGCGGTTTGCGCTTGGCAGACAATCCTGAAAACATCAATATCGGTGCAGTGGTGCGCCATCTTGAGCCGATGCAGGTTGTCGAATGCATGGGCGACAACAACGAATGCCTCATCACCCCATCCTGCCGACTGACCGGTATCATCACCGGCGCCATCAAAGCCTTCTTTAATCATTTAGATCAATACTCACTGCAAGATCTTTTGGACAAGCCGACTTACGACATACTTTATACACCGCGCATCCCGATCAACGAAATACGCGGAACGGCCGACTAAATCTTCAGGCCGTCTGAAAACAATCCAGCCATACTGAAATGGTATTACTTAAATAATAAAAAATGCCGTCTGAAATGAAGATTTTCAGACGGCATTGGTTTACAAAACACTCTACAGCTTAAATAGCTGACTTTCATTCGATAGGTTAATTTTTATGCTAAATATATCGAATATAAGACAACAGAAAAACCTAAAATAAGAATAATCATAGCAACCGTAAAACTTATTCTTAATATTTTCAAATAAAATTTATTGGAGATTTTTTGTATTCCAAACAGTATCTTGAAAAATTTTAATTGCATACTTCTATGAGTAAATAGATATTCAAAAAAACCTATATCCATCCCTTCTGATTTTAATATTTTATATAGCATTACTAGATTAATGATAACTGCAATAAAATACAAAAATGCTAAAAAAAACTGAAAATAAGGAAATAACTCCACCAAACTACTCCTTCTTTTTTAAAAAGGATTTTCCCTAAAAAACATATTGGACGACATAACCAAATTGTTATTGCCGACATTATATTCCAATCTTTCGCAAACCAATAAATACAAAAATGCCCGAAGCCAAAAGCCTCGGGCATTTTTAATATTTGGTGGGTCCGGTGGGTTTCGAACCCACGACCAAGGGATTATGAGTCCCCTGCTCTAACCCCTGAGCTACAGACCCGTCAAGAGTAGAAGCGGATTATAGCATAACTTGTTGCTTGTTCAAGATGCCGGGCAAATGTTTCAGACGGCCAGTTGGTTTTCTATTCGGGCATTATGCCGATACACCCAATGCTTCCCAAACTTTCAAAGCATCTGCCGTTGCTTTAACATCGTGAACACGGATGATTTGCGCGCCTCGGGCGACTGTGGCCAAAGCGGCTGCCACGCTGCCGTGTACGCGTTTGGCGGCATCTTGTTCGCCTGTCAGCTCGCCAATCATGCTTTTGCGCGATATGCCGATCAGAAGGGGGAATCCGGTTGCTTCCATCAACTCAGGCAAATGTTGTATCAGGGTAATGTTGTGTTGCAGGTTTTTGCCGAAACCGAAGCCGGGGTCGAGCGTGATGCGTTCAGGGTCAATGCCTGCTTGAACGCATTCTGCCGCGCGTGCTTTTAAATAACGCGCGATTTCTTCGACGACATCTTGATATTGCGGATTAAGCTGCATGGTTTTGGGCAAACCCTGCATGTGCATGAGACACACGCCTGTCGTCGGCTGTTGAGCCAATAATGCGACTGCGCCTTCATCACTCAATGCGGCAACATCGTTGATAATATCGACGCCGCCTTGCGCCAAGGCTTTTTCCATGATTGCCGTGTGGCGCGTGTCCAAGCTGACGGGAACATTCCACTTGGCCACTTCCGCCAAAACCGGCTGCACTCTGGCCCATTCTTCTTCGAGAGAAACATCATCCGCACCCGGGCGGGTAGATTCGCCGCCGATATCAAGAATATCCGCGCCGTCTTTCAGCAGCTGCTCGGCATGTGCCAATGCTGTTGAGACATTTTGCGAATAGGTGCCGCCATCGGATAATGAATCGGGGGTCAGATTGACGATGCCCATGATTTTCGGTTTGTCCAAGGCGATTTCAAATCGGCCTGCCTGCCAAATGCGTGTGTTCATAATGCGTCCATTGATGAAATAATAGGATAGAGGCCGTCTGAAATTTTTCAGACGGTCTTTAGGTTTTGACTTCAAACAGTCAATTACATTCCGCCGTAATTCGGCCCGCTTGCGCCTTCGGGACAAATCCAAGTGATGTTTTGCGTCGGGTCTTTGATGTCGCACGTTTTGCAGTGTACGCAGTTGGCGGCGTTGATTTGCAGGCGCGGGCTGCCGTTTTCTTCGACGATTTCATATACACCAGCCGGACAATAGCGGGTTTCGGGCGAGGCGTATTCTTTGTAGTTTACGTCTATCATGACCTGCGGATTTTTCAGCACCAAATGGTCGGGCTGGTTTTCTTCGTGCGCAAGGTTGGCAAGGAACACGCTGCTCAAGCGGTCGAAGGTCAACACGCCGTCGGGCTTCGGATAATCAATCGGTTTGCATTCGGCTGCTTTTTTGAGCTGCTCGTTGTCTTTGCCGTGATGTTTCAAAGTCCACGGGGCTTTGCCTCTGAAAATCATCTGGTCGATACCGGTATAGATTGAGCCGAGGTAAACGCCCCATTTGAATGACGGACGGACATTGCGCGCGGCGTAAAGCTCTTGATACAGCCAGCTTTGTTCAAAACGTTGCTGATAATCCACTGCCTCTTTGCCGCTGTCGAAGCTTTCCACTTCTTCAAGGTTTTCCAACAAGGGGAACACGGCTTCTGCGGCGAGCATAGCGGATTTCATCGCAGTATGAATACCTTTGATACGCGGCATATTGAGGAAACCCGCCGCATCGCCGACCAAAACGCCGCCTTTGAACGAGAGTTTCGGCAGGCTTTGCAAACCACCTTCAATCAGCGAACGCGCGCCATACGCGATACGGCGGCCGCCTTCAAAGGTTTTGCGGATTTCAGGATGGGTTTTGAAACGTTGGAACTCTTCAAACGGCGACAGATAAGGGTTTTGATAATCCAAACCGACCACAAAGCCGACAGCGACTTTGTTGTCATCAAAGTGATAAATAAACGAGCCGCCGTAGGTTTTGCTGTCTAGCGGCCAGCCTGCACTGTGCATGACCAAACCGGGCTGATGTTTTTCAGACGGCACTTCCCAAATTTCTTTAATGCCCAAGCCGTAAGTTTGCGGCTCGCTGTTTTGGTCGAGCTGGAAGCGTTCGATGATTTGCTTGGAAAGCGAGCCACGGCAGCCTTCGGCAAATATGGTTTGTTGCGCCCAAAGCTCCATGCCGGGCTGGAAACTGTCGGTCGGCTCGCCGTCTTTGCCCACGCCCATATTTCCGGTTGCAATGCCTTTGACCGAACCGTCTTCGTGATACAGCACTTCGGCGGCGGCAAAGCCCGGATAAATTTCCACGCCCAAATTTTCCGCCTGCTCTGCCAACCAGCGGACAACTTCGCCCAAGCTGGCGATGTAGTTCGCATGGTTGTCGAAATTCGGGGTAACCGGCAAGTTGAAGGCTTTTTTCTCGGTCAGGAACAAAACCCTGTCCTTCGTCACTGTACGCGTCAGCGGCGCGCCTTTTTCTTTCCAATCGGGAATCAGCTCACTCAAAGAAATCGGATCGATGATGGCACCGGCAAGCGAGTGCGCACCGGCCTCCGAACCCTTCTCCACCACGCAAACGCTGATTTCACGTCCATTCTTTTCGGCAAGCTGCTTGAGTTTGATGGCGGCAGACAAACCCGACGGGCCTGCGCCGACAATCACGACATCGTATTGCATACTGTCGCGTTCGATGGTTTCTGTCATGGCGGTTCCTGTATTGTCGTTATTAAATTTAATCCGCTAATTATACAGCCTGGACATATAGTTACCAAATACAACAAAAGGCCGTCTGAAACTTTACTCAAATTTCAGACGGCCTTTACTGTATTCAAAAGATTATTGCGCTTTGGTTTCCGTTACAAAACCGATTTTGCTGATACCGGCTTCGCGTGCCGCTTGCAGGGCTTGGTTGACGTAATCGTATTCAACCGCTTTATCCGCCGCAATCGCTACAATCACATCTTCGTTTTTCGCTTTGGCTTCTTTCAGCTTGGCAGTTACCGTTGCCAAATCCACTTTGGTATCGGAATCGCCGCCAACGACATAAGCACCACTGGCATCAATGCTCAAACGCAAAGGATCTTTAGGCTGCTGCTTATCCTCTTTTGCCGCTTTTTCCGAAGCAGTCGGCAACTCCAAAGGAATCGAGTGGGTCAGCACCGGCATGGTAATCATAAATACAATCAGCAACACCAGCATCACGTCCACCAAAGGCGTAACGTTGATATCCGACATCGGCGCATCATCGCCGGAATTCATTGATCCGAAAGCCATGGTTTAATCCTTTTGGTTCAGCAGGCGGACATGCAGGTCATGTGCAAATGCGTCCATATCTTGCGCGATGGTTTTTGTACCGCGATTGAGGAAGTTGTACGCTAATACGGCCGGAATCGCCACAAACAGACCGACGGCAGTCGATACCAAAGCCTCGCCAATCGGACCGGCCACCGCGGCAATGCTCATTTGACCGCTTTCGCTGATGCCGATCAGGGCATGGTAAATACCCCAAACAGTACCCAGCAGGCCGATAAAAGGAGCAGTTGCGCCGATAGAGGCCAAAGCGGTCATGCCGTAGTCGAACTGACGCATGGTTTGGGACATGCTGTTGCGGATATGAACGACCAAGTATTCGTTCAAAGGCAATTCGTCAATCAGCGATTTGCTTGTTGTTTGACGGTAGTTTTGGTATGCGCGCAGAGATTCATCGGCGACACGGCTCATCGGTGCTTCTACCGCTTTGGCTTTCTGTACGGCATCGGCCAGCGTAAACGCATTCAACATCAGCTCTTTTACCTGTGCATTGCCTTTTTTCGCTTTGCAGTATTTGATGCAGCGGATCACGATAACGCTCCACGTTACCACGCTCATCAACAACATCAGGACAAATACACCAATCAGTACCACATCACCTGATTTGAAAACTAAACTTAAATCCATAATTTTTCCAAGTTAAAAATAAAATTAAAATTTCTATCGGGTCATTTAAAACCATTTCCCAACAGCATATATTTTCTAATCCATCAGCTTGTGCCTGGATGCTTATTCGAGCGTGAATTTGACAGGTACTTTAAATTCAGTCCAAACACTTGCATGGCAACTGCCATCCTTAACGGCTTTACGCGCCGCATTATCCAGACGGTTAAAACCACTTGACTTATTCACACTAATTGAATCCACTTTACCGCCCGGACCAACCAAGACTTTCAGTACGACCAAGCCCTCTTCGCCATTTTCAGTTGACATTGTCGGATATGGGGGTCTCGGAATATGGCACGTTCCTTTTGCAGGATTGCCTTTACTGCTGCCGGCACCTGTACCGCTGCCACCACCTCCGCCACCGCCGGTGCCGGAGCCATGTTCGCCTTTTGCACCGCCGCTGCCGGAGCCGCTGCCTTCGCCGCGTCCGCTGCCTGTACCTTTCGTACCGCCGCCGTTGCCTTTACCTTCCCCGTTCAAGGCTTTGCCTTCGCCGCTGCCTTTACCGTTTTCAGCAGTATTCGGCCCGGTTTTGTTGCCTGAGTATTCAGATGCTTTGGGAGATGGTTTAGGCTCTGCCTTCGGCTCTGGTTTTGGTTCAGGTTTTGGCTCGGGCCTCGGCTCAGGTTTGGGTTCCGGCTTAGGCTCGGGCTTAGGTTTCTCGATAGGTTTCGGTTTTTCCTTTTGCTGTACGATATCCGCTTTTTCTTTTTTCGTTACCACAGGTTTGATAACAGGCTTGGGCGGCTCGACAGGCTTAGGTTTGGGTTTGGGTTTAGGTTTCGGCTGTTCGGGGGTAGGCTCCGGTGCAGCAGGCGCGCCTTCGCCCTCAGGGCTGCCGTCGCCTCCGCCGAAATCGCCCAAATCGACAAATTCAATATTCGCCATTTCGACAGGAGGCGGTTTGTGCGCGTGCCATAAAAGTGCAACCAAGCCGACGTGGATCAACGCAACGGAAGTCACGACGGCTGGAGTTAAAATTCGTTTTTTATCCATAATTCCGTTATGTTAATAGCAACAATTCCCGTTTGCAAGTCGTTTTACAGTCAAAATAAGCAGCAATGCTTATATAAAAAGTTTATAGACCTGCTTTTTAAAGGTCGCATATCATAATATGATATTAGCTCTCATTACTAATATTATCAAACAAAAGGTCGTTTTAAAAGATAAGCGGTAAAACAAAACAGCCTATTCTTCTAGCGTTTATGCTATCCGCACATTAAGCCAATATCGAAACCTCGTCAGACCGATAAAAATTCAAATGGTTTCAAATTATCTGTATTTTTTATCCATAAAACATCAGGCCGTCTGAAAACGCTCTTCAGACGGCCTGATTCAAACAAAATCATTTTTTCCGTTTCGCCCTTGGGTGCGCCTCATCATAAACGCGTGCCAAATGGTCGAAATCCAGCTTGGTATAAACTTGCGTGGCGGAAAGATTACTGTGTCCCAACAATTCCTGCACGGCGCGGATATCGCCCGATGCCTGCAAAAGATGGGTGGCGTAGCTGTGGCGCATCATGTGCGGCGAGATATGGCTGGCACTGCCCACACGCACTGCCCACGCCTGTAGGCGTTTTTGGATTTGACGCTGCCCCAGCCTGCCGCCGTTTTTATTGGTGAACAAGGCCTGCTCGCCCTCTTTGGCAATACGCACCGCCAGATAATCGCGTAATGCCGCAATGCTTTTGCCCACCAAAGGCACTTGCCGCTGCTTACCGCCTTTACCATTTACACTGACCCAGCCTTCGTCCAAGACGATACCGTCCAGATTCAACCCTTGTATCTCGCTCAGGCGCAAACCGCTGCCATACATCAATTCAAACATGGCCTTATCGCGTACATCCAACTCGTCATCAACCGGCGCTTGATCAAGGATATGGTTTAAAGGTTCCTGCGGCAACGCTTTGGGCAGTCGTTCGGGCAGGCGCGGCGCTTTCATATTAAACGTCGGGTCGCTTTCCATGACTTCTATCTGCACCAGCCAACTGCAATACTGCCGCCACGCCGACAATTTCCGCGCCAAGCTGCTTTCGCTTAAACCCTTTTGCGACAGCTTTTTCAATGCCGCCACAAAATCACGGCGCGTAGGCAGGCCGTTTTCCAGATTATCGGGCAACAGACGCATCAATTCACTCAAATCGCGCCGATAAGCGGAAACGGTATGCTGCGACTTGCCTTGTTGCGACAAGGTTTTCAGATAGCGCTCAAGATGAAGCGCAAAATTATTTGATTCCGCCATTTCAGACGGCCTCCAATGCTGCTTTCAAGGCCAAAGGCAGACGGCAGACGCGTTGTTTGCCATAGTCGAAACACACCATGCCTGTCTGTACTTTCGCCAACACAAGGCCGTCTGAAATCCTGCGGATACGGTACAGCAAAGAAAAACCCACACCGGCCACGCCTGCCGCCCCCATCTCCACCGACAGCTCATCACCATAATGACCTTGCGCCAAATACTGCACCGCCGCATCCGCCATAATCAGGCCAGCCCCGCCGGCATCCATTTCACTCCAACCCAGCGTCGCCAGCCAACGCATCCTCACTTCATGGCACAAACGCAACACTGCATCGTTCGCCAAATGGCCACCATAGTTCACATCGCCCACCTGCACCGTCAAGGCCGTCTGAAACAAAGGTTTATCACATTCGGCCACCGAAATCCTATCCATTTTGCACACCCGTTTTCAATACTCTGCCATTATAAACCGAGACCCCGCTCGTTAATATATAAAAACAATGTAGCGGCTTGTAGTTTTTCATGGCAAAAAACATTATAATTTATCGGATAAATTTACCCTTCACTACTTCAGGAGCTTCTCATGGCACTCGTATCCATGCGCCAACTGTTGGACCATGCCGCCGAAAACAGCTACGGTCTGCCCGCATTCAACGTTAACAACCTCGAACAAATGCGCGCCATTATGGAGGCGGCCGACCAAGTCAACGCCCCCGTTATCGTTCAAGCATCCGCAGGCGCACGCAAATACGCAGGTGCCCCATTCCTACGCCATCTGATTTTAGCCGCAGTCGAAGAATTCCCGCACATCCCCGTCGTGATGCACCAAGACCACGGCGCATCGCCCGATGTATGCCAACGCTCCATCCAACTGGGTTTCTCCTCCGTCATGATGGACGGCTCGCTGCTCGAAGACGGCAAAACTCCGTCTACCTACGAATACAACGTCAACGCCACCCGTACCGTGGTTAACTTCTCCCACGCTTGCGGCGTGTCCGTTGAAGGCGAAATCGGCGTATTGGGCAACCTCGAAACCGGCGAAGCCGGCGAAGAAGACGGCGTAGGCGCAGTGGGCAAACTTTCCCACGACCAAATGCTGACCAGCGTTGAAGATGCCGTACGTTTCGTTAAAGATACCGGCGTGGACGCATTGGCTATTGCCGTCGGCACCAGCCACGGCGCATACAAATTCACCCGTCCGCCCACAGGCGACGTATTGCGTATCGACCGCATCAAAGAAATCCACCAAGCCCTACCCAACACCCACATCGTGATGCACGGCTCCAGCTCCGTTCCGCAAGAATGGCTGAAAGTCATCAACGAATACGGCGGCAAAATCGGTGAAACCTACGGCGTACCCGTAGAAGAAATCGTCGAAGGCATCAAACACGGCGTGCGCAAAGTCAACATCGACACCGACTTGCGCCTTGCCTCTACCGGCGCCATCCGCCGCTTCATGGCAGAAAACCCATCCGAATTCGACCCACGCAAATACCTAAGCAAAACCATCGAAGCCATGAAACAAATCTGTCTTGACCGCTACCTCGCATTCGGTTGCGAAGGCCAAGCCGACAAAATCAAACCGATTTCTTTGGAAAAAATGGCAACCAAATACGCCAAAGGCGAATTGAACCAAATCATCAAATAATCTGTACATCGGATTGATACTAAGGCCGTCTGAAAACTTGGCAATAAGGTTTCAGACGGCCTTGACTTTTGGAAACTTATAGTAAAATCCCCCTCGACTACCCATCAAAACACATCGAAAGCAAACATGAAACTCGCCGTTATTTTGCCGGCCTATTGTGCCGAAGCTTATTTGCCCGAATGCTTGGATTCGGTATTGAATCAAACATTCCGCAACTTTTTCGTCATCGCCGTCAACGATGCCTCAAAAGACAAAACCGGCGAAATCCTCGAGGCTTACGCAGCCAGAGATTCACGTTTGCAGGTTTTCCACCTTCCGGAAAACAGGGGCGAGCCGTTTGTCTGCCAATTTGCCATGGATATGCTCAAAGATATAGAGGTTGAATACGTGGCGCGGATGGACGCGGACGATATTTGCACTCTGGATCGTTTTGAAAAACAAATTCAGTTTTTAGACAGCCATCCCGAAATCGATATTGTCGGCAGCCAAGCCACCATCTTTTTCGACGACCAAACCGGAAGAGAACCCGTTTTAAGCGATTTGCCCCTGCTCGACAAAGACATTAAAGCCTTTTTCTCCAGGGCCGCTCAAAATATGTTCAACCCCACCACCATGTGGCGGCACGACAGCATTAAAAACCTCGGGATAAACTACACCGCGACGGAAACCGCGCCCGATTTCCATATGTGGGTGCAATGCGCCCTACATGGCAAAACCTTTGCCAATCTGCCCGAACCTTTGTTGTTTTACAGGATACACCAAACTCAAGAAAGCAAAAAAAGAGACAAAATCAACAGATCCGTCCAATACACCATGGAGTTGTGGATCAGTCATCTCTTCCCTGATTTGAACGCAACGGAAGTAACGCTCTTAAGCCGCATCTTGTACGAAAAGCAACTGCGCTTGACCACAGAAGAGCTGAAAACCATTTTTGCCGCCTATGACAGAATCAGCAAAGATCGCAGCATTTCATTGTTTGGCGAAGACCGCAATACCATGTTCGACATGATAGACAAGTTCTTCAATTTCTTAAAAAGTCAGTTAAAATTCACTTAAATCATAAAAGGCCGTCTGAAACCTAAGTTTCAGACGGCCTTTGTCTATTTCAAGATCAATCTAAATCAGAACAAGCCGTGAATCACGCCGTCTGCGTCCACATCGATTTTCTCAGCAGCCGGAACTTTCGGCAGACCCGGCATTTTCATCATATTGCCGCACAACGCAACGATGAAGCCTGCGCCAGCGGAAACCGTGATACCGCGCACAGTAATGCGGAAGCCTTCGGGGCAGCCCAACAGTTTGGCGTTGTCGCTCAAAGAGTATTGGGTTTTCGCCATGCAGATCGGCATTTTGTCCAAGCCCAGTTTTTCCAGTGAAGCGATTTCGGCAGACGCTTCCGCGCTGAAATCAACATCTTCCGCGCCGTACACTTTTTGGGCAATCGCACGGATTTTGTCTTTAATACTCAACTCAACATCGTAGGCGAAGCCGAAGTTATTCGGTTGATTTTCAATGGCGTTGACGACTTTGTGCGCCAAATCCGCGCCACCCGCGCCGCCTTTGCCCCATACTTCGGTCAGGGAAACTTCGACACCGTGTTCCGCGCAGGCTTTTTCAATCATGGCCAACTCGGCATCGGAGTCGGACACGAAGCGGTTGATGGCAACCACCACAGGCAGGCCGAATACGTTTTTCAGGTTGGAAATGTGTTTCAAGAGATTAGGCAGGCCTTTTGCCAAAGCGTCGAGGTTTTCTTCGCCGAGGTTGGCACGTTCTACGCCGCCGTTGTATTTCAACGCGCGGACGGTGGCCACGACAACAGCCGCATCAGGTTTCAAATCCGCCAGACGGCATTTGATGTCGCAGAATTTTTCCGCACCCAAATCCGCGCCGAAGCCTGCTTCGGTTACAGCGTAATCGGCAAGGTGTTTCGCCAGGCGGGTGGCGGTAACGGAGTTGCAGCCGTGGGCGATGTTGGCAAACGGGCCGCCGTGTACAAAGGCAGGCGTACCTTCGATAGTTTGTACCAAGTTAGGCTTAATCGCATCTTTGAGCAATGCCGCCATCGCGCCATTCGCTTTCAAATCTTTGGCGTAAACGGGGCTGCCGTCTTTGGCGTAGGCGACAAGAATGTTGCCCAAACGCTCTTTCAAATCGCTGATGTCTTTGGCAAGACAGAATACCGCCATCACTTCGGAGGCAACGGTAATGTCAAAACCGTCAGGACGCATCACGCCGTCAACAGGTTTGCCCATGCCGTCGATGATGTTGCGCAACTGACGGTCGTTCATATCGACCACGCGACGCCACAGCACGCGTTTCGGATCGATGTTCAACTCATTACCTTGATAGATATGGTTGTCGAGCATAGCGGCGAGTAAGTTATTCGCCGCGCCGATGGCGTGGAAGTCGCCGGTGAAGTGCAGGTTGATGTCTTCCATCGGCAAAACTTGGGCATAGCCGCCGCCCGCCGCGCCGCCTTTAACGCCGAACACCGGTCCCAAAGAAGGCTCACGCAGGGCGATAACCGAGTCTTTGCCGATATGGCGCAATGCATCCGCCAAACCGATGGTCACGGTGGTTTTACCCTCACCCGCAGGAGTCGGATTAATGGCGGTAACCAAAATCAGACGGCCTTGTTTTTGCGGCAGCTTGAATGCTTCGGCAGGATTGATTTTGGCTTTGTAATGGCCATAGGGCTCGATGTTGTCAACGTTCAAACCCAGCTTGGCGGCAATTTCACCAATCGGGCGCATGGTGGAAGACTGGGCAATTTCAGCATCGGTTTTGAAGCTCATGATTTTCCTTTATTGAGTGAGGGAAGGCCGTCTGAAACAATCTCAAGAGACGGCTGGAAGAAAAAGAATATTCGTTCTATTATAACGTTTTCCAAAGATAAACCGCAGTGAAAATTTCGATATTTCATCAATAAGCGGATTCATATTGTCAACAATTCAAAACAAAAGGAAAAAACATGAGCAGCAACGCATGGCTGTTTTGGGCATTGGCATCGGCAGGCTTTGCCTCATTGACCGCCATCTTCGCCAAAATGGGTTTACAAGGAATAGATTCTGATTTTGCCACCTTTATCCGCACCTTGGTCATCCTCGCCGCTTTGGTATTGTTTTTAACCTACACCGGCAAATGGCAGGGCGTGAACGGCTTTACCGGCCACAACTGGACATTCCTCATCCTATCCGGCCTCGCTACCGGCGCATCCTGGCTCGCCTACTTCAAAGCCCTGCAATTGGGCAACGCCTCACAAGTCGCGCCCGTCGACAAATTCAGCCTGGTCTTGGTCGCCCTGATGGCCGTCGTATTCTTAGACGAACGCCCGAGCACGCAGGAATGGATAGGTTTAGGCCTGGTAACCGCAGGCGTATTGACTTTGGCTTTGAAACGATAAAGATTGGGACATCAAAAAAGGCCGTCTGAAAAATTTCAGACGGCCTTTGCTTTACTTCAAACAATCAGCTCACAATTAATTTGAACCGACTTTGATTTTTTGCCACAAGTTGACAGACAGTTTTTTCGCATCTGCGCTCATTTGAGGCATCACGAAACCGTCTTTCATGTCTTGCTCGTTCGGGAAAATAGAGCGAGTGTTCACCAGCTCGGCAGGCATTTTTTCGCGTGCAGGTTTGCTGGCCGGTGCAAAGGTTACGGCGATACCGTTTTTCGCAGCCACTTCGGGATCAAGCGTGTAGTTGATGTATTTGTGGGCATTGGCGATGTTTTTCGCATCGGCCGGAATCAGCCAAGATTCAATCCAGAAGCCCATGCCTTTCGGCGTCAACACTTCGATGCCGACGTTGTTTTTCACTTCTTCGGAACGCGCTTTGGCCAAGTTCAAGTCGCCGCCGTTACCTGCCGCCAAGCAGATATCGCCGCGCGCCAGTTCGTCAATGATGGAAGGGCTGAAACGTTTTACATCAGGACGGATAGACTTCAACACTTCCGCCGCCGCTTTCAAATCTTCAGGATTCGAGCCTTTAGGATCTTTACCCAAGTAGTTCAACAAGATTGGGAACATTTCGCTCGGTGTATCCCACAAAGCGATGCCGCAAGATTTCAGCTTGTTGGTGTATTCAGGTTTGAACAGCAAATCCCAGCCGTTTTCAGGCAGTTTGCCGCCCAAAAGCTCCTTACCCTTCGCCGTAATCGCAATCGTATTCACACCTGAGAAGTATGGGACGGCGTATTGATTGCCCGGATCGGCAGTTTCCAACATCTTCAGCAATTCAGGATCGATGTTTTTATAGTTCGGAATCAGGTCCTTATTGATTTTTTGGTATGCACCTGCCTCAATTTGGCGCGGCAGGAAGGCAATACCGGGCACAACCAAGTCATAGCCGGATTTACCGGTCAGCATTTTGGCTTCCAGCGTTTCGTTGTTTTCATACAAATCGTAAGTCAGCTTCAAATTGTTGGCTTTTTTGAAGTCTTCGACTGTACTTTCGTCAACGTAGTTTGACCAGTTGTAGATATTCAAAGTATCGGTGGCGGCTGCTTCGGCATTGGCAGCAGGCGCGCTGCCTGCTTGAGGTTGCTCGGCTTTTTTCTCGCCACCGCCGCACGCGGCCAAAGACAATGCGGCCAATACGGCTAATACAGATTTTTTCATACGGGCAGATTCCTGATGAAAGAGTGGTTAATGTCAATAAATAAGAAACCCTGCACCCCATAAACACCCCGGCGCAGAGTTAGGCTATTGTAATGGAAACGTAAGCAAACGCAAAGCAATATCCATCTGATTTTTATTGAAATAAGGCAAAGCAACACCATCTTTTTACCAAAAGCGTTGCACCGGCTGTCG
Organism: Neisseria sp. HMSC066H01; assembly: GCF_001837375.1. Classification (NCBI taxonomy): domain Bacteria; kingdom Pseudomonadati; phylum Pseudomonadota; class Betaproteobacteria; order Neisseriales; family Neisseriaceae; genus Neisseria; species Neisseria sp. HMSC066H01. The sequence continues at coordinate 49,615 of NZ_KV832192.1, read as the reverse complement.
TTTTTGGGCAAAATACGGCTGATTTGCGCGCGTTTATAGAGAAAAAGCTTGCATACAAGGAAATCTGTCTTTAAAATTGCGCGTTTACAGAATTTATTTTTCAGGAGATATTCAATATGGCAAACAGCGCACAAGCCCGCAAACGTGCCCGCCAGTCGGTTAAACAACGCGCCCACAACGCCAGCCTGCGTACTGCATTCCGTACCGCTGTGAAAAAAGTGTTGAAAGCAGTTGAAGCCGGTGACAAAGCTGCTGCTCAAGCAGTTTACCAAGAATCCGTTAAAGTCATCGACCGCATCGCTGACAAAGGCGTATTCCACAAAAACAAAGCAGCCCGTCATAAAAGCCGTCTGTCTGCTAAAGTAAAAGCTTTGGCTTAATACTGACGCAGATGCCGGAAATCCTGACAATCAAAACAGGATGAATCGAGCTGATACGATGCCCCTGAGGTCCTGCCTTTCAGGGGCATTGCCGTATTCACAGCCCAAACCGACCAAATAAACCTATTTACCCCTTCATCAGGCCGTCTGAAAAACAACGGAAACTCTCATGAACAAGATGTTGAAACATTCCCTAAGTATCGGATTCATTGCCGCCGCCCCGCTGGCTGCCGCCGATACCGCCCTACACTGCACCACCATTCAAGACAACGCCACCCGTTTGGCGTGTTACGACAACATCTACTCGGCGCAACTCCCCCCTCAATCCCCACTACCGCAAGCACAAACCGAAACGGCCAAAACACCGGTTGACCTCGAAAAAAGCGTGCGCAAGAGCATTGAGAAAAAAGAAGCGGCCATTGTATTCGACAATCCTACCCACCCAAATATTTCAGACGACGTATTAAGTGAAACTGCCGACAGCTACACACCTCTAAGCCTGATGTACGATTTGGATAAAAACGACACGCGCGGCCTATTGAGCGTACGCGAGCACAACCCTATGTACCTCATGCCCGTTTGGTACAACAGTAGCCCCAACTATTACCCGGAATCCCCCAGCCGCGGCGTAACCACACAGGAAAAATTCAGCGAGCAAAAACGCCTCGAAACCAAAATGCAGGTTTCTTTCAAAAGCAAGATTGCCGAAGATTTATTCAAAACCCGTGCCGACGTATGGTTTGGCTACACCCAAAAATCCGACTGGCAAATCTTCAACCAAGGCCGCAAATCCGCCCCGTTCCGCAATACCGACTACGAGCCTGAAATTTTCATTACCCAACCCGTTAAAGCAGACCTGCCTTTCGGCGGCAAACTGCGCATGGTTGGCGCAGGTTTTGTTCACCAGTCCAACGGTCAAAGCCGACCAGAATCGCGATCATGGAACCGGGTTTACGCCATGGCCGGTATGGAATGGGGCAAGCTGACCGTTATTCCTAGAGTTTGGATGCGCGCCTTCGACCAAAAAGGAGACGACGATGACAATCCGGACATCAACAAATACATGGGTTACGGCGACTTAAAAGTCCAATACCGCTTCAATGACAAACAAAATGTTTATTCCGTCCTGCGTTACAATCCGAAAAGCGGACGCGGTGCCGTTGAAGCTGCTTATACCTTCCCACTCAAAGGCAAACTCAAAGGCGTTGTCCGCGGTTTCCACGGCTATGGCGAAAGCCTGATTGACTACAACCACAAACAAAACGGCATCGGCTTCGGCCTGATGTTCAACGACTGGGACGGCATCTAAATGACCCCATATTGTTTCAGACGGCCTTTGCAATCAAGGCGGCCGTCTGAAACAATAAGACAAAACAAGCCATTCGTTTAAAATACTCGTTTCCTAGCGTCCAAACGCGTATAATGCAAAGTTTGGGCAAAACTTGCCGGAATGAAACAAAGATGACAGAAGCCGCAGCCGAAAGCGGAAAAATCGCCAAGGCTTTAAAGAAATACCTGATTACAGGCGTGCTGGTTTGGTTGCCGATTGCCGTAACCATCTGGGCGATGAGCTATATCATCTCCGCCGCCGACAGACTGATCAACCTATTACCGGAAAGCTGGCAGCCCCAGCATTTCTGGGGGTTCAACATTCCCGGCTTGGGCATCGTCGCCGCCACAGTCGTCTTGTTCGTTACCGGCGTATTCGCCGCCAACGTATTGGGCAGACGGATTCTCGGCGCATGGGACAGCCTTTTAGGACGTATTCCCGTCGTCAAATCCATCTACTCCAGCGTTAAAAAAGTTTCCGAATCTCTGCTCTCCGACAGCAGCCGCTCGTTCAAAACCCCCGTACTGGTTCCCTTTCCGCAACCGGGCATTTGGACGATAGCCTTTGTTTCCGGCCATATCCCCGCCAAACTCAAAGGCAGCCTGCCGCAAGATGACGACTATATTTCCGTTTACGTCCCAACCACGCCCAACCCGACCGGCGGCTATTACATCATGGTGAAAAAAAGCGACGTGCGCGAGCTGGACATGAGCGTGGATCAGGCATTGAAATATGTGATTTCGCTGGGCATGGTGATGCCGGACGACTTACCGGTTAAATCCCTGCCCGCCCAAAAACCGTCTAAAGACGGTGATACCGAACACAACAATTAAGGTCTTCTTTTTTCAGACGGCCTTTCCTTCTTTTCAAATTGAACAATATAAAAAGGTGATTTTATGCGTACCAACTATTGCGGCCTTATCAGCGAGCAATACTTAGGCCAAACCGTTACCGTCAAAGGCTGGGTACACCGCCGACGCGACCACGGCGGTGTGATTTTTATCGACCTGCGCGACCGCGAAGGCATCGTTCAAGTCGTGATTGACCCTGACACTCCGGAAGCATTTGCCGCTGCCGACTCTTCCCGCAACGAATACGTTTTGAGCATTACCGGCCGCGTACGCAACCGTCCCGAAGGTACGACCAACGACAAAATGATTTCCGGCAAAATCGAAATTCTCGCCAAAGAAATCGAAGTGTTGAACGCCGCTGCTACGCCTCCGTTCCAAATTGATGACGAAAACATCAGCGAAAACGTGCGCCTGACCAACCGTGTTATCGACCTGCGCCGTCCTACCATGCAACGCAACCTGCGCCTGCGTTATCAAGTGGCCATGGGCGTTCGCCGTTATCTGGACGCGCAAGGCTTCATCGACATCGAAACGCCGATGCTGACCCGCTCCACTCCGGAAGGCGCGCGCGACTACCTCGTACCAAGCCGCGTTCATCCGGGCGAATTCTTCGCGCTGCCGCAATCTCCACAATTGTTCAAACAACTGTTGATGGTGGCCGGTTTCGACCGTTACTACCAAATTACCAAATGTTTCCGCGACGAAGATTTGCGTGCCGACCGTCAACCTGAATTTACCCAAATCGACTTGGAAACCTCGTTCTTGAACGAGGATGAAATCATGGACATTACCGAAGGCATGGCCAAACAAGTCTTCAAAGACGCATTGGGCGTGGATTTGGGCGACTTCCCACGCATGCCTTACTCTGAAGCCATGTTCTACTACGGCTCTGACAAACCGGACATGCGCATCAACTTGAAATTTACCGAGCTGACCGACCTGATGAAAACGGAAGAATTTAAAGTTTTCCGTGGCGCAGCCGACATGAAAGGCGGTCGCGTGGTTGCACTGCGCGTGCCGAACGGCGCGAAATTCAGCCGCAAAGAAATCGACGAATACACCAAATTTGTCGGCATCTACGGCGCGAAAGGCCTGGCATACATCAAAGTAAACGATGTGAACAACCTCTCCAACGGCGAAGACAGCGGCCTGCAATCTCCAATCGTCAAATTCCTGTCTGAAAACGCCCTGAAAGAAATCATCGAGCGTACCGGCGCGCAAAACGGCGACATCATCTTCTTCGGCGCAGACAAAGCCAAAGTCGTGAACGAAGCCATCGGCGCGCTGCGTATCAAAGTCGGTTTGGAACACGGCAAAGACAACGGCTACTTCGTAGACGAATGGAAACCTTTGTGGGTTGTCGATTTCCCAATGTTCGAATACGACGAAGAAGCCGACCGCTACGTTGCCGTACACCATCCGTTTACCGCACCTAAAGAAGGTCATGAAGACCTGATGGTTTCCGATCCTGCAAACTGCCTGGCCCGTGCCTACGACATGGTATTGAACGGCTGGGAAATCGGCGGCGGCTCTATCCGTATCCACCGTGCAGACGTACAAGAGAAAGTGTTTGCCGCGCTGAAAATCAGCCCTGAAGAACAACAAGAGAAATTCGGCTTCCTCTTGGACAACCTGAAATTCGGTGCGCCTCCTCACGGCGGCCTTGCATTCGGCCTCGACCGTCTGGTTACCCTGATGACCGGTGCCGAGTCCATCCGCGACGTGATTGCCTTCCCGAAAACACAACGTGCACAATGTCTGCTGACCAATGCGCCCAATGTGGTCGACGACAAACAGCTGCGCGAGTTGAGCCTGCGTCTGCGTCAGAAAGCAGTTGAAACAAAAGAAGCATAATTTATCGGCTTAACCTTTAAAATATCAAGGCCGTCTGAAAAATTTGAAATTTCTTTCAAATTTTTCAGACGGCCTTTCTGTATCCTAGTCGTTTATATATAATCAACTTATAAACTGTTTTATTTTAAACGTTCACTTTAATGACGTTAGAGTATAAAAAACAACCGTTTGTAAGAAAAACAAACAAATAAGCTCCACAAGCACTATCATGACTGTTACAACAATAAAGGAACCCAACAATGTTTCTGATACTGACGGGGCTGATACTGACTTTTTTTATTTTGTTGTTTATTATTACTTCAATTATTCATAAAAAACAGTTTGCCTATAACACACACCAAGACTATAACTATCCCTCCCTCCCCTCTACCGCGCATGCAACCCTCAAGGGCGGCAGCCTGACCTTGCCCGCTACTGTCAGCGGACGGGATACCGTCATTGCCAAAATCCGTATCAAGTCCAACTGGATGGGACTATTGTTCTTGCCTTTTATCGAAACCATTTCATCCAAAGGCAAATGGAAGCAATACTTCGAATACGGCGCAAAAGGCGTGCGCTATATCAATCTGAGTGACACCTTCTCCGACAGCGACAAAACCGTCCGTTTGGAAGGCAAATACCTGACTTTGGCCGATCAAGAAATCGAACTTTCCGTTTATCCGCGTGAAAACCTTGATGGCAAAAAAATTCTTGTCCTCGCACCCCATGCCGACGACGCCGAACTCAGCGCATACGGTTTGTACGAAAAACACGCCGCCAATTCAATGATCTGCACTTTAACCGCCAGCGAAGGCGGCAGCTTCCACTATGGCAACCTTTACGGCCAATGCGACTGCGACACTCAGGCCCAATATCTGCAAAAAGGCCGGATGCGCGTTTGGAACAGCCTGACCGTCCCCCTTTTGGCCGGCGTGCCGTCTGAAAACATCCTGCAACTGGGCTACTTCGACAGCACATTAACCGCCATGCGCCAAAATCCGGAAAAAGAGATTAAATCGACCAAAATCGATACGACCGACGTCGATATTTTCCGCCATGCCAATACTTCCCCATTGGCGCAACAACTCAAGCCCGGCTCAACCTGGAACAGCTTGGTGGACAATCTCGGCTACCTGATAGAAACATTCCAGCCGGACATTATCGTGTCGCCTTCCCCCAATATTGACACGCATCCCGACCACCAACACACAACGCTGGCCGCCATCGAAGCCCTGAGAAAAATCGATTACCGCCGCGGCAATCTGTTTTTGCACACCATCCATTATCTGAGCGACGACTTCCCAATCGGCAAAGTAGGCTCTTCCCTCAGCCTGCCGCCGCTTGCCGAACAGCCGTTTTACTTCCAAAGCATCTATTCCCATCCTTTGGACAAAGAGGAACAAAACCGCAAACTTCTCGCCCTTGACGCCATGAACGACATCCGCCCCAATTCAGACGGCTATATGCGCTGGAGCACCATGATATTCAAAGGCCTAAACAAACTGCGGCACCACGTCCTCCACATCGACAAAGACTTGGTCAACCGCTTTGTCCGCAGCAACGAATTTTTCTATAGCGTCCCCATTACCGACCTGTACCAAGAAGAGACGCTGAAAAAAATCACCTATCAGGGTAAAGCCCAATAAACCGCAAAGGCCGTCTGAAAAGATGTTTCAGACGGCCTTTATCACACCCAATCAAAACAACAAAATCACCGCATTACAAACGAAAAGCACCAAGCCCAAATCCAAACGTGACAACCCAAGTTATAATAAAACCCTTCCCATACGCCCCACATCATCATCATGCCGATTTACTTCATCGCCGATTTGCACCTGAGCGAATCCCATCCCCAACTGACCGCTCTCTTCCAAAAATTTATCCAAGAAAAAGCCGTCCATGCCCAAGCCGTGTACATCCTCGGCGACCTTTTCGATTTTTGGATCGGCGATGACGAAAACAGCCCTTTGGTGCAAACCATCAAGCAAACCATCCGCGGCCTGACCGAGCGCGGCATTGCCTGCTATTTTATTCATGGCAACCGCGACTTCCTCATCGGCAAAACCTTCGCCCGCGATACCGGCATGACCTTACTACCCGAGTACGCCGTGATCGACCTATTCGGCACGCCCACCCTGCTCTGTCACGGCGACACCCTCTGCACCGACGACCATTCTTATCAAAAATTCCGCCGTACCGTCCATCAAAAATGGCTGCAACGCCTGTTCCTGCTTTTGCCGCTCACACTCCGGCTGAACATCGCCGCCAAAATCCGCAAGCAAAGCAAACAGGACAAACAACACAAAACCGCCGACATCATGGACGTTAATCCAACCTTTACCCACGAAACCGTCCAACGCTTCCACACGCCCCTGCTCATTCACGGCCATACCCACCGCGAAAACATCCACCGCAACGCCGATTACACCCGCATCGTACTCGGCGACTGGCGCGACAATTACGCCTCCATTCTCGAGATTGATGCCGAAGGCTACCGTTTTATCTCCTTATAAAACATCAGGCCGTCTGAAAACCGGTTTCCCGATTATTCAGACGGCCTGACCTCAAACAGTTTACGCAAACCAACCGCGTATCCGCTCCAAACCACCAAAGCGCACACACGCATCCGCATTCGCTTCAGTTTTCGGTTTCGCCCGATAAGCAATGCCGAATCCCGCCTCCCGTATCATCGGAATATCGTTCGCACCATCGCCCATCGCCACCACCTGCCACGGAGCCAAACCCAGACGCTCACGGTATTCGCGCAACAAATCCGCCTTAGCCTGCGCATCGATAATCCGCCCTTTCAGACGGCCTGTCAGCTTGCCGTTTTCCACTTCCAATACATTCGCAAAATGGAAATCCAAGCCCAAACGCTGTTGCAGGCGTTCCGTAAAAAACGTAAACCCGCCCGACACCAGCATAAACTTCACATCATTCCGTTTACACGCTTCCAACAAAAATTCCGCGCCCGGCGACAGCTGCAACACATTCTCGTACACCTCTTCCAACACGCGCTCGTCCAAACCGGCCAGCAAGGCCACACGCTTGCGCAAAGACTGCTCAAAGTCCAACTCGCCGCGCATCGACTGCTCCGTAATCTTGGCCACCTCATCCTTCAGCCCGACACCGGCCGCAATCTCATCCACGCACTCAATCGTAATCAGCGTCGAATCCATATCGCTGGCAATCAGTCCCAAATCAGCAAAAGCCACATCCGGCAACACCGCGCCATCTATCTGCTGCGCAATCAACGCCGCACGCATCCCGTCCGTCAGTTCAAAATCATCCGAAACCGGCACACGCAACACCGACGTCCCTGATGGCGCAGACACCAAACCGCCAAACGCCGACCAGTCGCACGCGCCCAAATCCCCATGTTGCAACACCAAAACTTTCTTCATCTCTTTCTCCTCATGCCCCAAAACCTTTGCAAACATATCCGGTGCACATTCAGCTTAAAACAACGCAAACCGTATTTTTGCAAAGGCCTTAAAAAAACCAAAACAGCATTATAGCCGAACCACCCCGAAAATTTTCAGACGGCCTGTCACTTGATTCCTTTAGCTAGTTTAATTTCAAAAACACCTTCAAAAACCATAAAAACAACATAAATCCGCTAAAAACTCTCAAAATCTTGTTCTTAAATTACAAAACAACAAAATTATCGTAAGATATAATTATTCTTATTTTAATTAAATTTCAATTATAGAAAGACATTCATGAACGCCCCAACCCTTAAAACATTAGCACTCATTATTGCCACCCTGCCTTATGCAGCCTTAGCAGAAAACACGGCAACACCCCGGCCCGAACAAACTGCCGAGCTGCAAACCGTCAACGTAACCGGCAAAAACCGTTCCACCCGCACCGAAAACCGCGACTCCTACACAACTTCAGCCATGCGCACCACCACCGGCCTTGCCTTGTCCCCGAAAGAAACGCCGCAGTCGGTGAGCGTGATTACCAAAACGCAGCTGGATAACCAAGGCATGACCAATATGGAACAAGCCTTAAAAACCACAACCGGCATCAACGTGATTCCCGATTCCGGCCGTTGGCGTTATCAGTCGCGCGGCTTTTACATCGATCAAATTGAAGAAGACGGCTTATCCACTACCGTTGCAGGTTCGTCCGGCAACCCGTACAACGACCCTCAAAGCATGAGCAATCTGGCCATCTACGACCATATCGAAGTTGTCCGCGGACCGACAGGCCTGACCCAATCCAACAGCGAACCCGGCGGCACAATCAATGCCGTACGCAAACGTCCGACCGCCAATACGCAGGCAACCTTAAGTTTTATGGCCGACCGTTTCGGCGCAGCAGGCCTGATCGGCGACGTATCGGGCAGCTTAAACAGCAGTCACAGCATCCGCGGCCGTTTGGTTTCCAGCCTGACACGCAATAAAACTTTCCAAGACAAAAACCCAACCAAAGGTCAAATGCTGTACGGGATTTTAGATGCCGATATCGGCGAGGACAGCAAAGCCACACTTGGCGGCCTGTACCAACGCACCGAAGAAACACCCGATTTTTACGGCGTACCGATGGGCAACGGCTTTGACCTTAATCTTCCGAGAGATACCTATCTGGGCGCGGAATGGAATCAAATCCGCTTGTACAAACGCAATGTCTTTGCCGAATTCGACCACCAAATCAACGACAATTGGAAATGGAGCAGCAAGCTCAACTACAACCGTTCTTCATCCGCCCAAAACTTCGCCACTGCAGCCAATACAGGCGGCAGGTTCGCCGGCATCGGACAGAACGGCATCTTTACCGGTGCAACCGACAACATCCAAAAATACGACAATACCGGCAAACAATTTGCCTTCCAAACCGGCGTATCCGGCAAATTCCAAGCCTTAGGCAACGAACAGCAGGCATTTGCCAACTACACTTATTCACGGGAAAACAACAGCTCCTACAACCTATGGAAAGCCCGTACCTCTAACGAATACAATATTTTCGATTACGACTGGAAGAGCGTGGCGCGCACCGATTGGACAAGCGGCAACGCCAACTATACCGATACCGAACGCACCATCACCAACCATGCCGTATCGACAGGCGTTCTCTTTACCCCTTGGCACAAACTCCACATTTTGGGCGCATTGCGTTACACACACTGGGCATACGACTTCGATAACCGCAAAACAGGCAAACTTTCCGAATACCGAAAATCTAGCCTTGTCCCTTACTTAGGTATTACATTCGATGTCGACAAAAACCACAGCATCTATGCCAACTATACCCAAATCAAAAAACCGCAGACCAACCGAGATATGGACAACAACCTCCTGAACCCGATTACCGGTACCAATACCGAAATCGGCTTCAAATCCGACTGGTTTGGCAACGGCAGGCTCAACAGCTCGTTTGCCCTCTACCAAATCATTCAAAAAAACCGTCCGTATGATTTAGATAAACGCAACGCTATGGGCGAATGGGCATATCAGGCCATCGGCAAAGTTCAAAGCCGCGGTTTTGAAGCCGAACTCTCCGGCGACCTCACCGAAGATTGGAAAATATCGGCAAACTACGCTTTCAATATGAGCAAATATAAAGAAAGCGAAGGGGCGCGTTACCCCATCGGCACGAACTTCAGCAAACATACGCCCAAACATATGTTCCGCCTGTACACCAGCTACCGCATCCCCTTTGCCGACCGCAAATGGACCATCGGCGGCGGCATGACCGTGCAAAGCAAAACCAACAGTTTGTGGGATGTAGGCCAAGGCGGCTACCTGCTTTGGAATGCCGATGTTCATTACACACCGACCAAAAATCTCAACCTCAGTTTGATCGGCAGCAATTTGGGCAACCGCCGCTACTATGAAAACCACCGTATTCGTACAATGGGCATTAACAATATTTACGGCCAACCGCGCAACGTCATGTTCAAAGTCGATTACAAGTTCTAACCCCGCTTGATTCAAAGGCCGTCTGAAACCGATTCTTTCCGTTTTCAGACGGCCTTTTCCAATCAAACCTTTTTTTAAATCTTGATATAAAGCAAACAGTCTAAAAAAATTTTCTTAACCGAAAAAAATTCCTGTTGATTTTTTTCACCGTTTCGATATAGTTATTTATGGCTAGTTTGATACTACCCTTTGTATCTAGCTTTCATTGCATTACCACCTCCATTCGTTGCCAACGGCTCCCTTTCCGGCGGCAACCTTTTTTTGACCCGATGGTTTGGCAATATCGAAATTGAATCAAATAAAATGATTCGGGGACTTATATTTATTTTTAAAATAAAACGGCTTATAAAAAATAACGGCTCAATTTAAACGGATATTGCCGCCAATATTTAAAAACAAACAGACCTTTCTTTATCAAGGACCCCTCCCAATGCACCATTCTGAGAAACTATTCAAACTGAGCACACTTGCCCTCTGCCTTGCCGCACTGCCCCAAGCCGTTAACGCTGCGGAAGAAGTGCAACAGGTGGAATTAAAGCAGGTCAATGTGGTCGGCAAAAACCGCAGCCTGCGTACCGAAAATCGAAATGACTATACGACTTCGGCTATGAGTTCTACCACAGGACTGGCATTGACTCCGCGCGAGACGCCGCAATCCGTCAGCGTTATTACAAAAAATCAAATTAACGATCAAGGTATTACTACGCTGGCAGATGCGTTGAAAACAACGACCGGCGTAAATGTCGTCCGCCAAGGACCACATTGAAGTTGTGCGCGGTGCGGCCGGGCTGACCCAATCCAACAGCGCGCCCGGCGGTACGATTAATGCCGTACGCAAAAAACCGACGGCTAAAAAACAAATCAATATGAATGGTTTAGCCGACCGTTTCGGCAAACGGCATATCGAATTGGATGCCTCGGGCACTTTAAGCTCAGAAAACCAATTCCGCGGACGTATTGTCGGCAGTTTTGATCATGACAAAACATTTCAGGATAAAGTGAAAGGGCAAAACAGCCTTCTTTACGGCGTTTTAGAAAAAGACATCGGAGAAAACAGCAAGGTTTCTGTCGGTGCGTACCGTATCGCCCAGCGCAACACCCCCAATCTCAACGGCTTACCTTTATGGGAAGACGGAAGCAGTCTGCCGCGCAACAGCTATTTCGGTGCGGATTGGAATCATGGGCGGTTCATCAAAAACGGGGTTTTTGCAGAATTTGACCACTACTTCAACGACAACTGGAAATGGAACAGCAAAATCGATTGGCGAAACAGCCACTCCGACCAAAGGTATGCTTTCTTAATGGCAGACGAAAACGGGTTGAAAGCCAATCAATCCATCGGTATTGAAGACCAACAGGCTTTCCGCTATCAGCACGACAGCAAACACCTGCATATTCAAAACAACCTGCGCGGCAAGTTTGAAGCCTTGGGTCAAACCCACGACATCTTCCTGACCCATAATTATTCGAAAGAGCGCAATACCCTGCACCATACCCGTATGCAGGCAACCGGCAGCTACGATCCATTTTCTGCCGTTATCCCTCAGCCGGACTGGGCTGCCGAACCATACAGCATTATGGACAGCAACAACCATTTCTATACGCACGCCCTTGCGGTAGGTACCCGCATCAATCCTACGGAAAAACTGCATCTGTTGGCAGGCGGGCGCTATACCCATTGGAAACGCGACTTCGATTACAACTGGTCCCGTTATGCAGGTGCTCCGGACAATGATGCAAAAACCTATTCGGTCAAAAACAACAAATTCATTCCATACATCGGCATCACTTACGATTTCATGCCGGGGCAAAGCCTCTATGCAAGCTATACATCCATCTACAAACCGACTCTGAAAACAAATGCAGACAACAGCTATCTCGCGCCTGAAGTCGGTAAAAACTACGAATTTGGTTGGAAAGGCGAATGGATGCAGAGCAAACTCAATACGGCCGTTTCCCTGTTCCAAACTGATAACACCAACGTCGGCGTGCGTGTCAACGTTCCGGCCAGCGGCAACAGGAAACAGACTTTCTACTACGTTCCCGCAAAAGAACGTAGCCGCGGTGTAGATGCAGAAATTTCCGGAGCAATCGGCGCAAATTGGAAGCTGTTTGCCGGCTATACCTACAATATCCGCAAAACAGAAAACCATCCCCATACCGAGGGCGATTTTGCCAACTGGACCCCAAAACACATTCTCCGCGCTTACAGCAGCTATACGCCGCCGTTTGCAAGCGGTAAGTTAAGTATCGGTATAGGCTTGTCCAGTCAAAGCAAAACCGGCAGCAAGCTGCCCCAAGGCGGCTATACCGTTTGGAATGCCGGTTTGCAATACCGTCCGACCGACAATTTGCAACTGGGGCTGGCAGTCAACAACCTGACTGACAAACGCTACTATGAAAACAACAGCAACCGTACAAAAAACTACGGCAACTTCTACGGCGAACCGCGCAACGCCGTATTCAGCCTGAAATGGAAGATGTAAATAGCAACATAGCAAGCACGGGTTGACCGCTCATTTTTTAAAAGCATAAACCAACTATTGCTGATAAAAAGGCCGTCTGAAAGTACAATTTCACTTTCAGACGGCCATTCGCACGCATTCGCAAGCATTATGAAAACACTCAAAAAATTCTTTTACCTCGCCCGTCCTTTCTGGTCGGGGGCGCACGGCCGCCTCCAATGGCTGATGCTCGCCGTCCTCATCGGCTTCACCCTTTGCTCCATCACCATCAGCGTTTGGATCGCCGCTTGGGACAAACGTTTCTACGACGCACTGGCCGCATTTGACGGCGCGTCCATGCCCGCACTCATCGTCGAATACCTCGGCTACATGGCGATGATTATCGGCTGCATTGTTTGCGGCGACTGGTTGCAAAAACGCCTCATCTTCCGCTGGCGCACCCACCTGACCGAGCAATTCCAAACAAACTGGCTCGAAGGCCACAAACACTACCGCCTGCGCCTAACGGGCGAACCCGACAACCCCGACCAGCGTATCGCCGAAGACATCTACCTGCTTGCCGACAAAAGCATCGGCCTCTTTCGCTCCTTCATCAATAATATTGCCAAATTCAGCGCGTTTGTCGCCGTATTGTGGACGCTGTCCGGCGTGCAGACCTTCAACATCGGCGGATACAGCATTACCATTTACGGCTATCTTGTCTGGGTTGCCCTGATTTATTCCATCTTCAGCACCGTCATCGCCCATCTTGTCGGCCGCAAACTGAAAAACCTCAATATCGACCGCCAGCACCGTGAAGCCGACTACCGCGCCGCCCTCCTGCGCGTGCGCGACCATGCCGAACAAATCGCCTTTTACAACGGCGGCGAAGCGGAAACAGGCCGTCTGAAACAACGTTACCTCCGCATCCGCGACAACTGGCAGCGACTGACCAACTGCGAATTTCGCCAAGAAACCTTCTGGGCGACCTATGTGCGCATCAGCATTTTCATCCCCATCCTCGCCACCCTGCCCATGTACCTCGCCAAAACCATGACCTTCGGCGACATGATGCAGACGCGCACATCGTTTGCCCGCGTCCAAGACAGCTTCGGCTGGTTTACCGACTCCTACCGCCGCCTGATTGAATGGGCGGCAGTCATCGAGCGGCTTTCCGGTTTTCAGACGGCCTTGGAACAAGCAGAACACAAAAGCCCCATCCTTCAACCACACCAAGCAGATTTACCGCATCATCGCGGCAAAGCCGTCCTGCAAAACCTTACCGTCCACACCCAAACCGGTACCCCCCTGCTCTCCGGCATCAACCTTGAAGCCCATGCCCCAGAATGGCTATTGCTCGAAGGCAAAAGCGGCATCGGCAAATCCACGCTGTTGCGCGTGCTGGCCGGTTTATGGCCGTATTATCAAGGCAGTTTTTCACTCGAAGGCAGCCGCCTGTTTTTCCCGCAACGCCCTTACCTGCCTACCGATACCCTGCGTCAAACCGTCATCTACCCTTACTCAGCCTGCCAAGACGACCATTTGATTCAAACCGTTTTGGAACAAGTCGGCCTAAACAGCCCCACGGGTAGGCTGCACACGTTGATCAACGATTTGGACACCCCATACGAATGGCACGGCATCCTCTCCGGCGGCGAACAGCAACGCCTCAGCCTCGCACGCGCACTGCTGCACAAACCGCAAATCCTGTTCCTCGACGAAGCCACCAACCAGCTTGATGACGAATCCGCCCTGATGTTGATGCAGACCCTCAAACAACATTTGCCCGACACTTTGGTCATCGGCATCAGCCACCAACCCAAGATTCAAGCCTTGTTTGATAGTTCGCTGAATTTGAATGAAAAAATTATTTAAACGTTAAAATGTGCAAAACGCTTGCTTTCCATCCTAACAAGGGATATAGTACCAAGTAACTAGTTCTTATTGATGAGAGCTACTCCTTGGATACTTGCCTCCGGTCCTCAAACCCGGGGGCATTTTTTTACATTTTTATTTTGTGTTCGTACGGATAGGATAAAGACGAAACACCCACCACAAATCAACAGACAAATCAAACCGCAAACTGCGTTTTCCCAACGCTCAGGCCATCTGAAACCCGCTCTCGAATATTATTCATTCCATATTTCAGACGGCCTGTTTAACCCTCTATTGCAAAGCTTGGCACAAGCACCACTGACCGACGGTAATTAATTACTATATAATCAAACGCATTGTTACCCCTACAAAGGAGCCACACCATGACCACAAAAATTAAAATTGGTATTGTCGGTGCAACCGGATACACAGGCGTCGAATTGTTGCGCCTGCTCAGTAGCCACCCCAACGCAGAAGTTACCGCCGTTACCAGCCGAAGCGAAGCCGGTATTGCAGTAGCGGACTACTTCCCAAGCCTGCGCGGTATTTACGACCTTGCATTCCAAACGCCCGAAGATGCCGGACTTGACCGTTGCGACCTCGTGTTCTTCGCCACGCCCAACGGCGTGGCCATGAAAGAAGCACCGGCCCTTGTCGAAAAAGGCGTACGCGTGATTGACCTGTCTGCCGACTTCCGCATCCGCGACATCCCCACATGGGAAAAATGGTACAAAATGACCCATGCCGCGCCGCAACTCGTTTCCCAAGCAGTGTACGGCTTGTGCGAACTTCACAAAGACGACATCGCCAAAGCTATGCTGGTGGCCAATCCGGGCTGCTACCCCACCTGCGTTTCCCTGCCGCTACTGCCGCTGCTTCAGGCTGGCCGTCTGAAAGCCAATACGCCGCTGATTGCCGACTGTAAATCCGGTGTTTCCGGCGCAGGCCGCAAAGCCAGCACCCATGCCCTGTTGTGCGAAGCAGGCGACAACTTCAAAGCCTACGGCATCGGCGGCCACCGCCATCTGCCTGAAATCCGACAAACCCTGTCCGGACTGCAAGACCAGGTTTCAGACGGCCTGATTTTCGTGCCACACCTAGTTCCGATGATACGCGGTATGCACGCCACCCTGTATCTGCACCTGCAAGAACATACCGATCCTGAAGCCTTACTGCGTGAATACTACCGCGACAGTCCTTTTGTCGATATTTTGCCTTCAGGCTCAACACCCGAAACCCGCAGCGTGCGCGGCGCCAATATTTGCCGTATCAGCGTTCAAAAAGCGCCTGATCAAGACGACGTGTGGATTGTGCTTTCCGTCATCGACAACTTGGTTAAAGGCGCAGCCGGTCAAGCCGTGCAGAATATGAACATCATGTTCGGCCTGCCCGAAACCACCGGCCTGACCAATGCACCTTTGATGCCTTAACGACATCCTTATTGCAGGTACAAAGTCATCACAAACATAAGGCCGTCTGAAACAATGGTTTTCAGACGGCCTTTATTAATTCATACGCAAACATCACTCATACACCACGCCGGCAAGCATTTCTTCTTCATTCAAGTTACCGTACTGTTGCTCCCAATCGTGGGTAGCCTCCACCATATCGCATTCTTTGGCGAAGGCAAGCAGCCTGCCGTCCATCTGATCCAGACTCAAACTGCCCAAGCGTTCGCATTCCGAAGCCGTCAAATTACCATCCGCTTCATGCGCTTCCGAAGACCCGAAAGGCAGGGCAAAAAAACCCAGCACCAACGCCAGCAGCACCCAAAAAATATTTTTACGCGAACGAGTCATTTCACACCTCTCATCATAATCACATAGCAGGTTTAAGTCAGAAAAACTAAACCAAATAAAACCAAACTAAGAAAAATCGAATAGAAAATTAGAAATATCGATTTATCTAAGACAAAACGAATAATACTAAGAAAAAATAAAATATGCAATACTTTTTCTTAGGCTGAGTAATTTTTTTCTTACAATTTTATAAAAACTAAGGTAAAATACACTCAAATCGTCCAAACCATATAAAAAACATACCTCCATAAAGGCATAAACATGGATACCTTTAAAGACCGCCTGGCTTTCTTATGGAAAGATGAAGCCCGCCAAGCCAAAATCGCCGCCGACATCGATATGACCATCGCCGGATTCAGCCGTATCTGGAACGAAGGCGGCCTGCCGAAATCGGAAACGCTAAAAAAAATCAAACAACTTAAAGGCTGTAGCATAGACTGGCTGTTGACCGGCGAAGGCTCCCCCTTCCCCGATTCCGAAGCCCCAAAAGCCACGGCCACCGACACACTGGGCAACCCTGTCGATATAGACGAATTTGTCTTCGTACCGCGTTACGACATCCAAGCAGCGGCCGGACACGGCCAGCTCGTCGGCGATGAACAGCCCATGTTCGCCATGGCGTTCCGACGCTATTGGATAGAAAATTATGTGACGCGCGACATCAAAAACCTTTCTGTTATCTCAGTTAAAGGCGACTCGATGGAAGGCGTGCTGAATGATGGCGATACCATCCTCATCAACCACGGCCAAACCACGCCGCGCGACGGACTCTATGTTTTGCGCCTCAACGAAAACCTTTTGGTCAAACGCCTGCAACTGATACCCGGCGGCATCGTCAACGTCATTTCCGCCAACGAAGCCTACCCTACTTTTGAAATCGACCTGAAAAACCCGACCGACGACGTTGCCATCATCGGCCGAGTCGAATGGTTTGGCAGAAGCATCTAAATCTGACATACTGGTGCTTGAAATTTCTGCCATACCCTCCATGTAAGCTGGCAGACCTGTCTGCACAAACTTGCTTTGGCCAACGGTTTGCGCGACAATAGTAAAAATATTCATATAAAAGGAATCACATCATGTCAGACGAAAGCCCTATTATCTTTACTGACAGCTGCTGCACCAAAGTTGCCGACCTGATTGCCGAAGAGAACAATCCCGACCTGAAATTGCGCGTATTCGTCAACGGTGGCGGCTGCTCCGGCTTCCAATACGGTTTTACCTTTGACGAAATCAAAAACGACGACGATTTCGAAATCCAAAAAAACGGCCTGACGTTCTTGGTCGACCCGATGAGCTACCAATATCTGGTTGGTGCGGAAATCGACTACACCGAAAGCCTGCAAGGTTCTCAATTCGTCATCCGCAATCCGAATGCAGAGACAACTTGCGGTTGCGGCTCATCCTTCTCCGTATAAACAATCCGTTTTTGCCATAAAAAACAGGCCGTCTGTATCTTCAGACGGCCTTTTGTGTGAATTTATTTTAAACAATATTGGATTTATCTTATAATAATAATATCGGGCGTGAATATTTACTCTACAATAGACATAACATTGGACATGCATATTGATAAATAAAAAATCATTGTCCAGCCGATTAACGACACGAAGGCACCCCCTATCCGGTCTGCCTCAGACTGCGGCCTCTGTTTTTGCCTGCATCACAAGCCAAAACAGCTCAAACACAATAACAAGACCTCAGGCCCAACCCATTTGGTTGACGCAGTCGAAATATTCATGGGATATCAATGAGCAAACAAGAAAAATTTTTCGACGTATATGTTTCCTATCCGCCGAACACGGATAAGGAGCGCATCCATGCCTGCCTGTATGACAACCTGCCCGAAAACGAAGCCGAGAGCCTGATTCAAGCCTTGGCAGAGCGTCCGCAAGCCATTGTGGCCGAAAAATGCACGCAAGACGAGCGCGAAAATGCGCAGCATTACTTCAGCTATTTGGGTTTGGACGTCATTGTCCGTCAGGCCATGGAATTGGAAGCGCTCGAAGAAGAACCCGTTTCGGCAGTCAATATCCCCGACCCCATCCAATGCCCCGTCTGCATGACGATTATCGACGAACTCGACGCACAGGAATGTAAGACCTGCCACTTTGATTTGACAGAAAAAAATGAGCTGGCCATCCAGCGCAAGCGCATTGAATGGCAGGAAAAAATCTCTTTCGAACACAAAAAACAAACCGAAATTGCCCACAAGCTCAAATATGAACGCGAACAGGAAGAGAAAAAGCTGCGTAAGAAAATCCGCGCTGAGTTGGAATCCCAATTACGCGAAGAATTAGGCCAAAATCCAGAGCTGGCTGCACTTGCAGCGAGGAAGAAAACACAGTTTCTGCTTACAATGGCCATCGTATTCGCCGTTTTAAGCCTGCTTGCTCTCGGCTATATCGCTGCAAAATTCTTCTAAACTGATTTCAAAACTTAAGGCCGTCTGAAAAACAGATTTTCAGACGGCCTTTTATATTTATATTGATTGAATCATTCCAATCAAGCCTCTTGCACATCCACATCCACCGACCATCGGATTTTGCCGTCGTGGTTTTGCTGCAACACCTGCACCCACAAACTCACGGCGCGGTGCAAATCCTGTCGGGATGTTGATTCGAGGAAGATTTGCGCGCGTTCACGTTCGGCAAGTCGCACCATCAGCATGGGAGCGGCGCCGAACTGGGAGACGCTTTCGGGCAAAAGTGGGGCGAGGGTTTCTTTGGCGGCGTTGAGAAATTCCATCGCATCGGCAACGCGCGGCGCGTCGGCGCGGATGGCGGTTTGGAAACCGAAGGGCGGCATGGCAAACATTTGCCGCTCGTTCAATTCGTTTTCGGCAAACACGGCGTAGTCCTGCGCTTTGACGGCGGCGAAGACGGGATGTTCGGGCAGTTGGGTCTGTATCAGCACCTTGCCGGGTTTGTCGGCGCGCCCCGCCCTGCCGGACACTTGCATCAGCTCGGCGAACAGCCTTTCCGGCGCGCGAAAGTCCGCGCTGTACAGGCTACCGTCGGCGTTCAACACGATAACAAGGTTGAGCCGCGCGAAATCATGGCCTTTGGCGAGCATCTGCGTGCCGACCAGAATGTCGATTTCGTTATCGGCGATGCGGCGGTATAAATCCGCCCAGTCGTTTTTGTGCGCGGTGCTGTCCCTGTCGACACGGACGACGGCGGCCTTGGGCAGGAAGGCGCGCAGGGTTTCTTCGACGCGCTGCGTGCCGTGGCCGACGGCGGTCAGGTCTTGGTTGCCGCAGTCGGGGCATTTGAACGGGATGGGTTCGCGGTGGTCGCAATGGTGGCAGCGCAGTTGGCGGGCGCGTTGGTGCAGCACCATTTTGGCGGAGCAGTTCGGACAGCCGAAGGTATGGCCGCAGTCGCCGCAAAACAGCGCGGGCGCGAAGCCGCGCCGGTTGAGGTACACCAACGACATGCCGCCTGCTTCAAAATTCTGTTTCAAAAGCTGCAAGGCTTGCGGCGAGAAGCCGTTGTCGAGTTTCAGACGACCTACGTTGAGGATGTCCACTTGCGGCAGTTGCGCGGCGGTATGGGCGCGTTCGGTCAGTTGCAGCAGGCGGTATGCGCCGCTTTGCGCCTTGTGCCAGCTCTCCAAGCTGGGCGTGGCGCTGCCCAACACGACGGGGCAGCCGCTCTGCTTCGCCCGCCACACCGCCAAATCTCGGGCATGGTAGCGCAATTCGTTGTCCTGTTTGAACGAGCCGTCGTGTTCCTCATCGACCACAATCAGCCCGACATCAGGCAAAGGCGTGAACACCGCCAGCCGCGTGCCGATGACCAGCTTCGCCTGCCCCAACATCGCGCGCAAATAATCCTGCGTGCGCTTGCCTGCCGCCATCTGGCTGTGCAACACGGCGGTCGGCACGTCGGCAAAACGGTTTTCCACCCGTTTCAAAAGCTGCGGCGTGAGGTTGATTTCGGGCAACAAAAACAACACCTGCCGCCCCTGCGCCAACACTTTCGCCATCGCATCGAAATACACCTCGGTCTTGCCGCTGCCGGTAATGCCGTACAGCAAAAACGGCTGGAATTTGCCAAAGGCCGTCTGAATTTCATCGGAAGCCTTCTGCTGGTCGGCGTTTAATACAAATTCAGAGTGCGAAGCCTGCCCGTGGTACGGCCTTAAAACGGACTTCGCCGCTTCCGTCGTTTCAATCCAACCCTGCTCCGCCCAATCCTCAATCAATTTCGCCGCCTGCGCGTTTACCTGCTTCAACGCCGCCATCGTCATCCCGCCCGACAGCAGCGCGTCCCACAAAGCCGCTTTTTTGTTGAACCGCGCCGGCGGCGGCGTTTGCGCCCTGCCCGCTTCGTTCAACGCGTAAAACAACGGCGGCTGCGGCATTTCCACCGCGTGCGTTTCCTTCAAACCCTGCGGCAGCGCGGTAAACACCGACTGCCCGGTCGGATAGTGGTAATAACGCGACGTAAATGCCAACAAATCACGCCAGCTTTGAGGCAACGGCTTTTCTTCCACAAAGGCCGTCTGAACGCTCAAAATCCGCGCCGTATCCATATCGGGCGCAATATCCGCTTCCCACACAATCCCGACAACGGTTTTATTGCGGAAAGGCACAAGCACCCGCGTTCCCGGAGGAAGCGGCTCGGAATGGGAATAAGTCAAAAGGCCGTCTGAAAGCGGCACGTTCACAGCGATGCGGTGGTAAATCATACAAACAATCAAATCATTTTTTCGTATTTTAACAGCCGAAAGCTATTTTCAGACGATAAATTGAGCCTCAATACAATGCAGGCATGACAGAGGTTTGATACAATGCGTTACTTTTAACACACGCAAGTCTCTCGCATGAAAACCAAGTTAATCAAAATCTTAACACCGTTTGCCGTCCTTCCTTTGTTGGCATGCGGTCAACCTGCCGTATCCAACGCCAACGCCGCGCCTGCGCCGGCTGCCAAAGCGGAAGCGCCTGCCGACAAATCCGTTGCCGCTTCTTTGAAAGCGCGTTTGGAAAAAGTCTATGCCGCCCAAGATTTGAAAGTTTTGAGCGTCAGTGAAACACCGATTAAAGGCATTTACGAAGTTGTCGTCAGCGGCAAACAAATCATCTATACCGATGCCAAAGGCGACTATATGCTCGTCGGCGACCTCATCAACGTCAACACGCGCCAAAGCCTGACTGAAGAACACGCCGCCGATTTGAACAAAATTGACTTCGCTTCCCTGCCTTTGGACAAAGCCATCAAAGAAGTGCGCGGCAACGGCAAACTGAAAGTCGCCGTTTTCTCCGATCCGGACTGCCCGTTCTGCAAACGCTTGGAGCATGAATTTGAAAAAATGACCGACATCACGATTTACACCTTCATGATGCCGATTCCGAGCCTGCACCCTGATGCCGCGCGCAAAGCCGAGCTGTTGTGGTGTCAACCTAATCCGACTCAGGCATGGATCGACTGGATGCGCAAAGGCAAACTCCCAAGCGGCAAAGCAAACTGCGAAAACCCTGTTGCGGAAACCACTTCATTGGGCGAACAATTCGGCTTCAACGGCACGCCGACCCTGGTCTTCCCTAACGGCCGCAGCCAAAGCGGTTACAGCCCTATGCCCCACCTCAAAGAAGTTATCGAGAAAAACCAGTAATACCGGGTTTAATCTCCATCAAGGACGCTTTACGCGTCCTTTTTTCATTTCGCCCTGCCATCAATTGCTTTCAGACGGCCTCAAACAGACAAATACAAAAAAGGACGTGTCCACCACGTCCTTTTTCCCTTTACCTTACAGGTAGAATTTCTCAACCACTTTCAGGTTTTCGTCCAATTTGTACACCAGCGGCTGACCGGTCGGGATTTCCAAGCCCATGATGTCTTCGTCGGAAATGCCTTCGATGTGTTTGGCCAACGCGCGCAGGGAGTTGCCGTGTGCCGCAACCAATACACGTTTGCCGCTCAGGATGGCCGGAGCGATTTGGTCTTCCCAGAAAGGCAGGACGCGCTCGAGGGTAACTTTGAGGTTTTCGCCATTGGGAATAACATCGCTAGGCAGGTTGGCGTAGCGGCGGTCGTTGTGGGCGGAATGCGGGTCTTTAGGATCGAGCAGCGGAGGCAGGGTGTCGTAGCTGCGGCGCCAGATGTGGACTTGCTCGTCACCGTATTTTTCTGCGGTTTGTTTTTTATCCAAACCTTGCAGCTGGCCGTAGTGGCGCTCGTTCAAACGCCATGATTTGATTTGCGGAACAAACAGTTGGTCGGATTCTTCCAAAACGATGTTGCAGGTTTTGATGGCACGGGTCAGGACGGAAGTAAAGGCGATGTCGAATTCATAGCCTTTTTCTTTCAGCTTTTTACCTGCTGCGGCGGCTTCTGCCAAACCTTGCTCGCTCAGCTTGACGTCGCGCCAGCCGGTGAAAAGGTTTTTCGCGTTCCATTCGCTTTGTCCGTGACGGATGAATACTAATTCCATGATTGTTTGCTCCAATGAAGTTTGGGAAAAGGTATTTATAGCACACTTTGCCGCCGCGCTGATAACGTCGGCGGCTTCTTTTGATATGTTGCAAGTTTGCTTCTAGTCTTCAGACGGCCTTGTCGGAAGGTAAACGTCAAAACGCGTGCTTTTGCCGGTGTATTGATATGCCGGTTTGCGCCCGTCGAGAAACTCTCCCAAGCGCGGGCGTTTGACGACAATGCGCTTTTTGGCGGTATTCAACGCTGCGTCCAACAACTCGGCTTCGTCTTGTGCCGCGCCGACCAAGTCGTGGAAATAGGCCATTTCTTTTTTCACGGCGGCGGTTTTGCGGCGTTCCGGGTACATCGGGTCGAGGTACACCACATCGGGCCTGCCATTTTGCGCAGATAATTCCTTCATCAAATCAACGGCATTGCCAAAGTGCAAAGTAATTCGCCGGGCAATCTCCCGTGTCTCTTCACTTTGCCCTGCTCTGTTGAGGCCGTCTGAAAGTAGACAGGCAACCGCAGGATTTTGTTCAAAAGTGTGTACATTCAAACCCAACGAGGCAAGCACGAAGCTGTCGCGTCCCAGTCCGCCGGTAGCGTCCCAGACAGTCGGTTGCGCAGTATGGTTAACGGCTTTGGCAATCAGCTCGCCGCCGCCTTTAGTGCGCCGATAATGGGCGGCACCGCCATCAAAATCAACGCGGACACGGCCTTTTTCACCGGCGCGGCACAAACTGATGCCGCTTTCATCAGCAATAAGGAAACTGCCTGCTTCAGGCTGCCGGTCGATAACGGTCAGCCCGAAAGGCACGGCAAGGCTGCGCAGTTCGGCAGATGCGGTTTCGTCAAAATAAATCTTGTACATAAGGCTTATGTTTCAGACGGCCTTGAAAACTTGGGCCGTCTGAACGTTTTAATTGATGTCCAAGCGTTCCATGCGGTAGCGCATGGAGCGGAAGCTGATGCCCAAAAGTTTGGCAGCTTGGGTACGGTTGTAACGGGTTTGCTGCAAGGCCTGTTCGATGATGCTGCGTTCCACTTGGTCGAGGTAATCCTGTATCTGCATGGTGCGCGGATCAAACGGCGGAATGGGGCTGTGATTGAGCGTGGTTTCGCGCGCGTCAGGTTCGGCAATATCGTCAAAGGAGAGGCTGCTGCGATCGGCCTTGGCCTGCGGGGCGTTTTGAATCTGCAAGTCGTCCACTTGTATCACTTGGCCGACCGTCAGTGCAACGGCGCGTTCGAGGATATTCTCCAGCTCGCGGAAGTTGCCGGGATAGCTGTAATGCAGCAGGGCTTCTTGGGCTTTGGGGCTGAGTTTGTAGGTTTGATTGCCGTGGCGGTGTTTGTACAGCAAATACAGAATCAGCGCGCCCAAGTCTTCGCGCATTTCGCGTAAAGGAGGCATGTGCAGGGAGACAACGTTGAGGCGGTAATACAAGTCCTGGCGGAATGCGCCGCTTTCAACCAAGGCTTCGAGGTTTTTATGGGTTGCACAAATAATGCGTACGTCCACAAAGGTTTCCCGCGCATCGCCGATACGGCGCACGGCTTTTTCTTGAATGGCGCGCAGGAGTTTGACCTGCATGGCAAGCGGTAAATCGGCAACTTCGTCGAGAAACAATGTGCCGCCGTCGGCGTGTTGGAAAAAGCCAAGACGGTCTTGGTCCGCGCCGGTAAAGCTGCCTTTTTTGTAGCCGAAAAATTCGCTTTCCATCAAGTTTTCAGGAATCGCGCCGCAGTTAACGGCAATAAACGGTTTGTCAGCGCGGTCGGACAGCTCGTGAATCGTGCGCGCCGCCTGCTCTTTACCCGTACCGGATTCGCCGGAAATATAAACGGGAACCAGGCTGCGTGCCAATCTGCGAATCAGGTGGCGTACTTCGACCATTTGCGGCGAAGTACCCAACAGGCGCGGCATATCGTCGTCGCCTTTCAGGATAGGCTCTTCTTGCAAAGCAGGATTAATGTTGCCGGTTGAAAACCGCTCTTTTAAGGAATTGAGCCCTTCCGGAACGGTCAAAGGCCGGTTAAATTCGCTCTGTACGCTCTTAGGAGGCGTAACAACAGGCTTGACCGGCTGGGGTTCGGGTTTATACAGGGCGGCAGAAACAGGCGCAGGCTGAGATTTGACTTTTTCAGACGGCGTGGGTTCGTTGGTATTGTCTGAAACCGATACGGCTGATTTCACCAATGAACGCAGTTGCGACAGCGTAATCGGTTTTTGCAGATAGTCAAACGCCCCTGCTTTCAAGGCTTCAACGGCTTGGTCGGCATTGCCGAAAGCCGTAATCACGGCAACGGGCGTGTCGAGCATCAACTCGTCAATGTATTGAACCACCTCGAGGCCGGAGCCGTCGGGCATACGCATATCGGTCAACACCAGCGAATAATCGTTGTTGTCCAGCTTATCTTTGGCTTCTTCAACACCAGCCGCCGTATCGACGCGCAGACCCATTTTCATCAGGGTCATTTCCATCAGGTCGCGGATGTCTGCCTCATCATCGACAATCAAAACCGGCTCTTGCAATTTATTCATCCTGCGCTTGCTCCTTCGGTAAAATCAATTCAAACCCGTTCATTTCAGGGTGATAATGCAGCTGCCCCATATTGGCGTGTGCCAACTCGCGTGCGACGTAAAGCCCCAAACCGGTGCCTTGTTTTTCGGTGGTGTAAAACGGCTCGAACAGATGATTTCGTACATCGGGCGGCACGCCTTTGCCGTTGTCCGCCACTACGATGGAAATATGCATCCTGCCGCTAGAGCGGATAAGGACGGTAATGGCGTTTTCGTCCTGACGGCTGTGTCGCCAAGCATTGTTGCACAAGTTCCACATCACTTGCTGCAAATGCATGGGGTCAACCAATACGGTCAGGTTGTTGCCGTCCATATTCATTCGCAGACAGCCGATGGCATCGGGATTGTTCAAGGTAAATTCCTGCTTGAACTCCAACCAGAATTTCATCAGATTAATCGGCTGGCGGCTGATGTTGTCTCGTTTGTTAAGCAGGGATACGTCTTCCAACATCTTGTCGATGCGTTGGATATTGCTGTCGATGATGTTGTAGAGCTTGGCCTTGAGCGGATCTGCCTCATCGCCCTCTTGCAACAAATCGCTGGCATGACGGATGGCGGACATCGGGTTGCGGATTTCGTGGGCAAGGTTGGCAGTCAACTGTCCAAGCGAAGTCAGCTTGGTGGACATGGCTTCCGCAGCCACTTCACGCAATGAGCGGACATACAGCATCAGAAGCTCGGTTTGCTCCTGAATCAATGGAACGGCTCGGACGTGCATGGCGTGTTGAAAAATATGAATATCGGTTTCAAAAGGTTTGTCGGGTTGGCGCTGCCAGCGTGCCACCAGTTCGCCGAACACGATTTCCTGCTGATCGATAATCAGGCTGGGAAAATAGATTTTTGCCTGTTTGTTAAACAGCCACACGCGCTGGGTCGCATCAATCACCACCACCGCTTCCTGTACTCGGTTCAAAACCAAATGGTTCAGGCCGCTGATACGGCGGTAGGCCAGTTGATGGCGGCTGGCGGACTCTGTGGCCTGTTCGAGATAACGGGCGGCAAACGAGGTCAGCATCGCCACCAGATAGCTGGCGCCGATCAGCATTAAAGAATTCGCCACTGATTTTGCGTCCCAATTAAACGAATCGAAACGCATACTGCCGTCTAAAAACAGGTTCAAAATAAACAGCATTGCCGTATAGCCTGCGTACAGCATGGGATAATGGCCATAACTGAGCAGGCACGACGTGGCAACAAACGGCAAAACCAAAATCCCGAAACCTGAAGCCGTACCGCCGGAGATATACACCAAAACCATAATCATGGTGATGTCGACCACGGCGCTGGCATTGGGCAAATCCAAGGATTGCCACTGCCAGCCCGGGCGGAGCACGGAAAGCATAATCAGGAAGAAATACAGCGTTATCCAGATATAAAACTCAACCGCCGGCAACGAAACGCCAATCAAATTGCCACCCGTGTAGCTGCCGAAAGCGTGCAAAACCAATAGCGGCAAGACGATGGCTATTCGGGCGATGTTGATGACGCCGGGAATCCGCTCCCTCAGATTACCCAGCTCTTGAAGATTGGCTCTGTTCATAAGTGAACCTTTTTTATTTTCATGCAATGTCGTAGTAAATTTAATTTATTTGAATATATTGGTTTTTGCCTTAAGACAAACTTTTCAGACGGCCTGATATTTCCAATACTTTGCCTTTTTTACCGCGCTTGCCGTCAATATCGGCAATCCGCAGTTTTTCCTGATGCTCGGCGCCGCGCCGGCCGACCGATACAACGGTAAACTCAGGAGAGGTCGTTACCATAACGTGTTCCAAAGACGCGCCGTCGGTCAGCGACATCAACTGCAAACCGCGGCCTTTGGGCATGACTTTGAGTTCGCCGATGGAAAACGCCAAGAGACGGTGGTCGCTGCTGGCCAGTACGATTTTGCTGTCGGGATTGATGAGCGAAGAAGCATAGACGGTAACCGGAGGTAGGACGGTTTCACTGCTATCCACGGTCATCACCACTTTGCCCGCTTTCACACGTCCGACCATATCGCCCAGCTTGGTAATAAAGCCGTAGCCACCGCTGCCTGAAAGCAAGTAATGCTGTTCGGGCTGGCCGGTGAGCATGGCGACGGGTTTGGCGCCGTTTTGCAGCTCGATTAACGATGAAACCGGCACGCCGTCGCCGCGTCCGCCGGGGATTTCGGCGGCATCGAGCGTGTAGGTTCTGCCCAATGAATCGAGAATGACGACGGGTAAAACGGTACGGCCTTCGAGGGTTTGTTTGAGGCGGTCGCCTTCTTTGAATGCGGTTTGGCTCAAATCGAGGTTGTGTCCGGCACGGCTGCGTATCCAGCCTTTTTCCGACAGAATCAGCGTGATGGGTTCGTCGGCGGTGGTTTGCGTCAGCACGGCGCGTCCGGCCTCTTCCACCAGCGTGCGGCGCGCGTCGCCAAACTGCTTCATGTCCGCCTGCATCTCTTTGATAATCAGCTTGCGTTTTTCGTTTTCATCGCCCAAAAGGATATTCAGACGGCCTCGCTCCTCACGCAATTCATTCAATTCTTTTTCGAGTTTGAACCCTTCCAAACGCGCCAACTGGCGCAGGCGGATTTCCAAAATGTCTTCGGCTTGGATTTCGGTCAGCCCGAACGCCGCCATCAAATCGGCCTTCGGGTCGTCTGATTCACGAATGACTTTAATCACTTCGTCAATGTGCAGAAAGACTTTCAGACGGCCTTCAAGGATGTGAAGCCGTTTTTCCACTTGGTTCAAACGGAATTTCAAACGGCGTGTTACGGTAACGACGCGGAAATCCAACCATTCTTGCAAAATCGTTTTCAGGTTTTTCTGCGCGGGGCGGTTGTCCAAACCCATCATCACCAAGTTCATGGACACATTGCCTTCCAGAGAAGTTTGCGCCATCAGCGTGTTGATGAAGGTATCGGTATCAATGCGGCTGGATTTCGGCTCGAACACCAGACGCACGGGATGTTCGCCGTCGGACTCGTCGCGCACGCGGTCGATTAAATCCAGCATCAGCTTTTTGGTGTTGAGCTGGTCTTGGTTGAGCTGCTTTTTGCCCGCTTTCGGTTTCGGGTTGGTCTGTTCTTCGATTTCGGCAAGGATTTTGGCGGAGTTGGCGTTAGGCGGCAGTTCGGTCACAATCACGCGCCATTGTCCACGCGCCAGCTTCTCGATTTCGTAACGAGCACGCACGCGCACGCTGCCTTTGCCGGTTTCGTAAATCCGGCGCAATTCGTCCGCCGGCGTGATGATTTGACCGCCGCCGGCAAAATCGGGCGCGGGAATGTACTGCATCAGGTCGGCGGTTTCCAGCGTCGGCTTTTTCAACAGCGCAATCGCCGCCTGCGTGACTTCGTTCAAATTGTGTGACGGAATTTCGGTCGCCATGCCCACTGCAATGCCCGACGCGCCGTTGAGCAAGACCATAGGCAGACGTGCTGGCAGGTGCAACGGTTCGTCAAACGCGCCGTCGTAGTTCGGCACGAAATCCACCGTCCCCTGATTGATTTCGGACAACAGCAATTCCGCAATCGGCGTCAGCCGTGCTTCGGTGTAACGCATCGCCGCCGCCCCGTCGCCGTCGCGCGAACCGAAGTTGCCGATGCCGTCGATTAAGGGGTAGCGCAAGGTAAAATCCTGCGCCATGCGCACCATCGCCTCATAGGCGGAACTGTCGCCGTGTGGATGGTATTTACCCAAAATCTCGCCGACCACGCGCGCCGACTTCACCGGCTTCGCGCCCGCCGTCAAACCCATATCGCGCATGGCAAACAAAATACGTCGTTGTACAGGCTTTTGGCCGTCTGAAACTTCAGGTAACGCACGGCCTTTGACCACGCTCATGGCGTATTCGAGATAGGCGCGTTCGGCGTACTGACCTAACAGCAGGTAGTCTTCGCCGACAGGAGATGGACTTGGAGCGGAAATGTGTTCTGTCATCAGGATGGTAAAACGAAATCAATTAAAGAAGGATATTGTAAAGCAAAATCGGCAGTCATAGCCAATTTGAGTGATGAACGGTAGCTCGGCGGCAATAAGGCTTACCGAATCAATTCGGCAAATATGATTTGTTTCGACCAAAAAGGCCGTCTGAAACCCTTTCATGTTTCAGACGGCCTTTTCATTTTGGTTTTAAATCAAAACTTCGTTATTCTGCAGTAGCCGGTTTGGCCGCAGTTTTAATGGTTAAGGTCAACGCGGCGGCGATGGCCAGGGAAACACCGGCAAAAGTCATCGCGTTGGCAGGGTTTGAACCCAAGAAAGTTCTGTACACCCAGCCGAAAGATACGGTTTCAATCAGCATAGGAATCACAATCATCATGTTCACAATACCCATGTACACGCCGTAACGTTCTTTCGGAATAGAACCGACCACAATCATAAACGGCACGCCCATCATACTTGCCCAACCGACACCGAAACCAATCATCGGCGCAAACATCAGGTATTTGTTGCCGATATGAGGAATGGTGAGCAAGGCCAGCGCGGCAAGGGTTACAGCAAAGGCATGAACATATTTGGCGGCGTATTTGCGCGCCATCCACATCAAGCCGAAGGCGGAGATAAAGGTTACCACGTTGTAGAAACCGTTTACCAGGCCGGTCCATGCAACCGCTTGGCTATACGCTTCGGTATTCTCAACGGTCGAGTCCCAGACGGATTGGACGATACTGTGGGAAATATATTGCCAGTAGATGAAGAGCGCGTACCATTGAAAGAGATAAACCAAGGCCAGTTGCCACAGGGCAGTCGGCATTTCGCGCACGGCAACGACAATATCTTTAACAGCATGAGCCGGACCGCTCGGCTGGGCTTTAATGGCCGCCATTTCTTCAGGACTAGGCTCGCGCTCGGCCGTTGATAAAACGGTAACCAAAACCGAACCGATGGAGCAGACCGCACCAATATAAAATGAACCGAATACCCAATACGGAATGCCCGCTTCGGAGGTTTGTTGCAACCAGCCGATTTGTTGGAAGATGTAGAGGGAAACGTTGGCCAGGGTAATGCCCAAGCCGGTAAACACAGACTGCATCAAGAAACCGGTGGATTGCTGGTGTTCAGGAACGGTATCGGCAATAAAGGCACGGAAAGGTTCCATTGCCGTGTTGTTGCTGATGTCCAAGAGCCACAGCAGCAATACGGCCACCCACAAGGCGGTAACGTGCGGATAAATAAAGAGACAGAGGCTGCAACCGATGGCGCCGATCAAGAAATACGGACGGCGGCGACCTAATCCCGGCACCCAAGTGCGGTCACTCATTGCACCAATCATCGGCTGCACCAGCAAACCGGTAATCGGGCCTGCCATATTCAAAATCGGCAATTGGCTCGGGTCGGCATGAAGGAAGCTGAAAATCGGGTTAATCGCAGTCTGCTGCAACCCGAAGCTGTATTGAATGCCGAAGAAACCGAAGTTCATCAGCATAATCTGGCGAAGTGTCATCGCCACTTGTGGGGAGATTTTCATAGGAAGGCTACTCCTGGATAATAAACTATGGAAACAACAAACTCCAATTTCAGCGGTATGACGCTCTTATTGTATTGGGCCGCCTTCTTTAATGAGGCAACCCTGTTTTCAGACGGCCTTTATTTTGACCGTTTTATAATCTTGTTTTGATGTGTGTTTGTGTTGTTTGAAGCTTATTTTTAGGCCGTCTGAAACTATTTATTCATCACAGACTGACGCCAGATGGTTTCCCCAACGACCTTGACGGGCTGAGCCGTACCGGCCGGATGTTCGATGTATTGGAACAGCAAATCCGCCGCCATTTCGCCCATGCGCAGATAAGGCAGCTCGGTGCTGGTCAACGGCGGAAACAGCGTTTCCGCAATCGCACTGTGATTATCGTAGCCGGCAACGGAGACTTGCTCGGGAACCCGTACGCTGCGCGTCCTCAAAATCCCGTACACGCGCACGGCCATTTCATCGTTGCCGCAACAAATTACCGTCGGCGGAATCGGCAAAGACAGCAATTTCAAAATAGCCGAAATCAAAGACCCGCTGTCATTACTGAAATCAGGATACCCTGTCTGCACCAAATCCGGATCAAAGACAATATCCGCATCCGCCAAAGCCCGGCGGTATCCGGCCAATCTCAATCTCGTCGCTTCCACACCCGGCTGCAAAGTCACATAAGCAATCCGTTTGTGTCCGCTTTGGATAATCCGGCGCACCAAGCCATACTGCCCTGCCTCGTCGTCCGGCAAAACCGACGGCGTACCTGCCAAATCAAAGCAGTTGACCAACACCATCGGGCAACGATTGGGCACTTCCGGCAACAATACTTCCTGATGGAAACCGGCGACATATAAAATCCCCTCGGCACGGTGTTCCATAAAGGTACGGATCAGCGGCTCCATCTGACCGGGCTGTCCCGGCTTGTTGTCGATGTCGGCAATCATCAAAATCTTGCCTTGTGCGCGAATCCGCTGCTGAATGCCCTTAATCAAGAACATATCCGGAATGCCGTGTCCGCCCGTATTCTCGCCCGTCCGCGAAATGGCGCCGGTAATCAGGCCGACCAAGCCGGAACGGTGGGACCGCATAATCCGCGCCGCAGAAGACGGGATATAGCCCAAAGCGGCAATCGCTGTTTCTACTTTGGAACGGGTTTTATCGCTGACCGGCGCATCGCCGTTAATCACCCGGCTGACCGTCTTGGGAGACACCCCGGCATAAGCAGCGACATCATAAATTGTAGCCATCTTACGAACCCGCCCCGACAGGATTTCAATAATGTTACATAGGATAACACAGCAGACATCGGTGTCATACCCCTTTTTTTACAGAAACTTGATGATAATCAATCATTTCTTTTTCATTTTGCATACATTTCTTAAACAAAACCACCCCCGCCATCTCCCAAAACCTGTTCAAATTTGTTAAACTACAAGCCACTACAAAAAAGCAGGAAATACCTATCTATCCTGCTTATTTTACCGTTACATACTAAGGAAACGAGATGACCGCATACTCAGACGCATGGCAGGCCTTGGAAGCCCATCATGCCGATACGCAACACGTTACCCTACGCGAACGTTTCGCTGCAGATACCGAACGTTTCAACAATATGCACGAAATTCTGCACGGTTTGTTATTTGATTACAGCAAAAACCGTCTGGATGAAAATACCCTTGATTTATTGTGCCGACTGTCCGAAGCAGCCGATTTGCCACAATATATGCAGGCCATGATCAACGGCGAAAAAATCAACACCAGCGAACACCGCGCCGTCCTCCACACCGCCCTGCGCCTGCCGGCCAATGCCCAACCCATTTACGTCGACGGCGAAAACATCGTGTCCAAAGTTCATCACGAACTCAACCGCACCCTCGAATTCGCACGCCAACTCCTAGACGGCACCCACGCAGGCATTACCGGCAAACCCATTACCGACTTGGTTCACATCGGTATCGGCGGCTCCGATTTAGGCCCGCGTATGGCCACACAGGCGCTGCAACCCTATTGGCAAAACATCCGCGTCCACTTTGTCAGCAACTCCGATGATGCCGACCTGACCCAAACCCTTCTCGGCCTCAACCCCGAGACCACCGTATTCAGCATTGCCAGCAAATCGTTCCGCACACCGGAAACCCTGCTCAATGCCTACGCCGCGCGTACTTGGTACCGCGATGCAGGTTTGCCCGATTCCGGCATCTACCGCCACTTCTGCGCCATTTCTGCCGATGTGGCCGCTGCCCAAAACTTCGGCATTTCCCCCGACAAAGTCTTCGCCATGTCCGACTGGGTCGGCGGCCGCTATTCCGTTTGGTCGCCCATCGGCCTGCCGCTGATGGTTGCCGTCGGCGAAAAAGCGTTCCGCAAAATGCTAGCCGGTGCGCACGCGATGGATACCCATTTCTTCGAGACCCCATTCCGCCGCAACATTCCCGTCCTGATGGCACTCATCAATGTTTGGTACAACAATTTCCAACATTCAGACGGCCAAACCGTTGTCCCATACAGCCACAACATGCGCCTCTTCACTCCGTGGCTCAACCAGCTCGATATGGAAAGCCTCGGCAAACAGCGTACTTCAGACGGCCAACCCGTTTCCTGCACCACCGGCGGCATTGTCTTCGGCGACGAAGGCGTCAACTGCCAACACGCCTACTTCCAGCTTCTGCACCAAGGCACGCGTCTGATTCCCGTCGATTTCATCGTCCCCATGACCACAATCTACGGCAACCACCGCCAACACCGCTTTACCGTTGCCAATGCCTTCGCCCAAGCCGAAGCGCTGATGAAAGGCAAGACCCTGGACGAAGTCCAAATCGAATTGGCCGCCTTACCCCAAGACGAACGCGACCGCCTTGCACCGCAAAAAGAGTTCCCCGGCAACCGTCCGAGCAACAGCCTGCTCATCGACAGCCTGACGCCTTTCAACCTCGGCATGCTGATGGCTGCTTACGAACACCGCACCTTCGTTCAGGGCGTGATTTGGCGTATCAACCCCTTCGACCAATGGGGCGTGGAATACGGTAAAGAACTGGCCAAAACCATCGAACCCGAACTCGAACGCGGCACGCCGGCACACGACAGCTCCACCAACGGTCTGATTGCCTTCTACCGCAACTGCAACGCAGCATCGAAGGCCGTCTGAAAATAAAATATCCGTAAAACAAACACTCTGCCTGTCTTACGGACATTTCAAAACCTGATCGGCTTGTTCCAACAAAAGGCCGTCTGAAACTTTATCCATTCAGTTTCAGACGGCCTCTCATTATTCGATAAAGATAACAGAAGTTCATTCGCCATATCCCTCATCTTTGCTACAATATCCCTTTTCTTTTTTATTGATTTCACTATGACAACCGCACCCCAATCCGGCACTTGGCGCAAGATTTTCTCGCGCAGTATGCTGATTTGTATCTTTACAGGCTTCACTTCGGGGCTGCCGCTTTATTTTCTATACAGCCTGATTCCGGCATGGCTGCGTAGCGAACACATTGATTTGAAAACCATCGGCCTATTTGCATTGATTGGTTTCCCCTACACTTGGAAATTCATCTGGTCACCTCTTTTGGACACCGTACGTCTGCCATTTTTAGGTTTACGGCGCAGTTGGATGCTGATTACCCAAATAGCACTCCTATTGCTTTTGGCTTCCTATGCCTTTGTCCGACCGCAAGAGCATTTATCCATCATCTTAGGCTTAGCTTGTGCTACAGCATTCTTCTCCGCCAGCCAAGATATTGTGATTGATGCATTCCGACGCGAAGTACTGTCAGATGAAGAATTGGTATTAGGCAACTCGCTGTATGTGAATGCCTACCGTATTTCTTCATTAATTCCAGCCTCATTAAGTCTGATTTTGGCCGACAGATTGCCTTGGTCAACCGTCTTCATCATTACTTCCCTGTTTATGATCCCAGGTTTACTTGCGACCTTGTTCATAGCACGCGAGCCAGATCACTCAACTCTTGAAACCAAAGGCTTAAAAGAAACCGTTATCGAACCATTTCACGATTTCTTTACCCGCCAAAGTGTGAAGCAGGCTTTGACTATTTTGGCGTTCATCTTGCTGTATAAACTGGGCGACAGCATGGCAACTGCTTTGGCTCAGCCGTTTTATCTCGATATGGGCTTCTCTAAAACCGATATTGGTCTGATTGGAAAAAACGCAGGTTTATGGCCGGCTGTAATTTTTGGTGTTATCGGCGGCATTTGGATCACCAAACTCGGGGTTAATCGTGCCCTGTGGTTATTCGGTTTGATACAGTGGGTCACCATTTTAGGCTTTGCATGGCTGGCAAGCTTCGGACATTTTGACCAGGTCGGTGCATCGGAACGAATCTTTTTAGCGGTTGTAATTGCGGCTGAAGCAATCGGCGTCGGCTTAGGCACAGCAGCGTTTGTCTCGTATATGGCGCAACAAGCCAATACGGCATTTACGGCCACACAATTAGCCCTTTTTACAAGCCTATCTGCCGTACCGCGTACATTCATGAATGCAACGGCAGGCTATCTGATTGAAGCGATGGGTTACTTCAATTTCTACTGGCTGTGTTTTGCCCTGGGCATACCGGGCATGTTGCTGCTGTTTAAAGTGGCACCATGGAATGGTCAAAGAGTGAGTAACTAGATTGCCAGTCTAAAACTTCTAGCAAAACAAAAGGCCGTCTGAATGGTTCAGACGGCCTTTATCATACAAAAACTTTATTCGGCAGCAGGTTTGACAGTACTGCGGACATCGCCGCTTTTTTCTTTATGTTTCAAAACAGCGCGGTCAAGTTTGTCCATCAAAACATCAATCGCGGCGTACATATCCTGTTCAATCGCTTCAACGTGCAAATCTTTGCCTGCCAGATGGACATCGGCTTCGGCTTTTTGGCTGACTTTTTCCACCGAGAGCGTGATGGTCACGGAAATGATGTTGTCGGCGTGGCGGCTGATTCGTGCCAACTTGTCGGAAACGTAGTTTTTGATGGCTTCGGTAACATCAAAATTCAGACCGGTGATTTTCAGATTCATGATACAGCTCCTTCGGTTGGTTAGTCCGTCAAAACGGATCGGAATATATCTACTCGGTAAATTTTCGTTTGTGTGCCGGCGGGATATCTAATGATTCTCTATATTTAGCCACTGTACGTCTGGCGATTTCAATGCCGCGTTGTTTTAATAATTTGACGAGGGCCTCGTCCGAATAAGGTTTGCTGCTGTCTTCGCTTTCAATCAGCTGGCTCAAGACAGCTTTGATTGCGCCTTGGCTGAACCCTTCGCCCTCATTGTCGGCATTGACTGCCTGTGTGAAGAAATAGCGTAACGCAAACAGGCCGCGCGGGCAAGACAAATATTTCTGATTGGCGGCGCGCGAAATGGTGCTTTCCGCCAAACCCAATTCGGCGGCAGCATCTTTCATCAGCATGGGCGACAGGCCGATTTCGCCGAAGATGAAAAAATCTTCCTGATTTTTGACAATATACTCGGCAAGGCGGAGGACTGTGCTTTTGCGCAATTCCAAAGAATCAATGCGCTGTTTGGCTTCGCTGATTTTTTCCTTCCACTCCGGCGCGCCCTCTTCCGCCGATTTCATCAGGTCGCAATATTCCTGATTGAGCTGCAGCTTCGGCCAGGCCGCTTCGTTGCTGATGACTTCCCAGCCGTCCTTGCCCTCTCTCACCCAAACGTCAGGCTGGATATAAGGCGTAGGGGTGGCAGAAGCGAAGCCGTAAGCCGGATAAGGATTCAAGCCGGCAATCATATCGAGCGCGGCTTCTATGGTTTCGCTGTCGGCCTGGGGATAAAGTTTGCGGAAACGCAGAACGTTTTGTTTGCGGTTTTTGCCCAAATCTTGAAGCGAACTTTGCACCAAATGCGCGGCCATTTGTCTGACCGGAGAAGCCGGCAAACGCATCAGCTGCAGCATGAGCGACTCGGTCAAATCGGCCGCCGCCACGCCGGGCGGGTCAAAGGTTTGCAATACGTCCAGCGCATTTTGCAGAGCTTCTTCGTCCAGCATCCATTCCAACGGCGTGTGGTCGATGATTTCTTCGAGGCTGTCGGTGAGGTAGCCTTGCTCGTCCAAAAAATCAATCAAGACATGAACATAGGCTGCCTCCACTTGCGAAAGCGGATGCTCGCACACTTGGGCATGCAGATAGTGTTTGAAATCCTCTTCTTCGGCGATGTTGCTCCAAATATCTTCGGCATCGTCGCCGCCCAACTGCTGACCGGCACGCGGCATGGTGACGGCACGGTTGAGCCCGCTATCGGCAAACTCATCGGTTTCCGGACGCTCAAGCAGAGGATTGTCCGACAACCAGTCTTCCACTTCACGCTCAAGCTCAAGACCCGACATCTGCAAGATGCGCAGAGACTGCTGCAGCCGCTGGTTGAGCTGCTGGGTCTGTTTGAGTTTAAGGACGAGTGAAGACATAGTGTTTGATTCGAAATGTATGGATAGTTTTTCAGACGGCCTTTATACGGCAGGCCGTCTGAAAGATTAGGTTATCGGTATTATATTTGTATTTTTAGTGATTATTCCAATATTTATAGCCGCCCTCAATTGAAATGAGGGTCTCATATACCGTCAAATATGCATTCAATATTTGAAATTTTCACCCAAGTAAACCGAACGGACTTGTTCATTGTTGACCAAATCATCCGGCTTGCCTGAAGCCAATACCGTACCGTCGCTGATGATGTAAGCGCGGTCACAGATGCTAAGGGTTTCGCGCACGTTGTGGTCGGTAATCAATACGCCGATACCGCGTGATTTGAGGAACTCGATGATTTTCTGAATATCGATGACGGCAATCGGGTCAACGCCTGCAAAAGGTTCGTCCAACAAAATGAAACGCGGCTGCATGGCCAGCACGCGTGCGATTTCGACACGGCGGCGTTCGCCACCGGACAAGGACGGCGCAGGATTGTTGCGCAGGCGTTCGATGTTCAAATCGGCCAACAGTTTTTCCAGTTCGGCATCGATGCGGCTTTTGTCCTTCATGCTGATTTCCAAAATGGCGCGGATATTTTGTTCCACGGTCATTTTGCGGAAAATCGAGGCTTCCTGCGGCAGAT
Organism: Neisseria sp. HMSC066H01; assembly: GCF_001837375.1. Lineage (NCBI taxonomy): Bacteria > Pseudomonadati > Pseudomonadota > Betaproteobacteria > Neisseriales > Neisseriaceae > Neisseria > Neisseria sp. HMSC066H01. Next base: position 11,666 of record NZ_KV832192.1, on the reverse strand, counting down.
AGCCGACGCCGAGGCGGGCACGCTCGTGAATGGGCAGGTGGCGCAATTCTTGGCCGTCCAACATTACGCTGCCTGCATCGGCGGCAATCAGGCCGACTATCATGTAAAAGCTGGTGGTCTTACCCGCGCCGTTGGGGCCGAGCAGGCCGATGACTTCACCGCTTTCGATTTCAAGGGAGAAGCTTTTGACGACTTGGCGTTTTTTGAAACTTTTTTGCAGGTTTTGAACCACAAGACGGCTGTTGTTTGCGCTCATATTCTGTTGACTTTCGATATTGACCTCAGGCCGTCTGAACCTTTTTCAGACGGCCTTTTTGTGTGTTTTCTTATTTGTTTTTCTGCGTGCTGGACGGCTGGATGACCACGCTGACGCGGCCGGATTTCGCGGCGGATTTCACACCGGATTTGGCGCTGCCGTTGATGGTGTAAACCTCGGTTTTAGTGTTGTACGTGATGACCGCACCCTCGGCCACATCGCCGCCGCGCTGTACTTTGGCATTACCGGTCAGGGTAACCAGACTGGCTGCGGAAGAATACGTTACAGTATTGGCTTGGCCGTTGACCACACCTTTGCCGCCGTCCAACTCTTGGCTGAATTTGACGGGCGAGCCGGTAGCTTTCATCAACTGCTCGCTTTTGTCGTTGCGCGAAACGGTCACGCTGCCGGCACGGATATTGAGCGTGCCTTGTTTGATGATGACGTTGCCGGAAAAGGTGGTACTTTGGTTGTTTTGGTCAAGCGAGCCTTGGTCGGCTTCGATTTGAATCGGCTGCTTGCTGTCGCTTTGCAGGGCAAAGGCCGGGCTGGCGGCAAAAACGGCAACAAGGGCTAAGGTTTTACAAATTTTTTGTATCATAAATTGTGGCTTTCACTTTGGAAGGGAAATTCAGCAAACCGGTTTTGTGGTCATAAGTCATGCCGTTTGCCTGACCGCCGGACTGTCCGTATTGGAAAGTAACCGGGCTGTCGGTATGGGCGTATTGCGCCTCGGTATCGACATTCAAACGTTCGGTTTTGACGATGCCGGCCAAACGCTTGGCATCGGCCGCTTTGTTTAAGACAACATTTTGTTCGAAAACGACTTTTTTGTTTTGGATATTGTACACGGCCTTGTCGCTGCCGACTTCGTACAACAGGCTGCCGTCGCGGTAAAACGAAAGATGCGGTTTGTCCAAATGCACGTCCGCGCTATTGGGATATTGAACGGCATCGGCCGCGCTCAGGTTTTCTTTCAGACGGCCTTCTTGGTCAAAACGTTTGCCGTTGATGCCTTTCATCGAATATTGCGGCTCATTCGGATTGAGGACGACTTCTTCGACCTGCACTTCGCTGATGCGGCCGAGCCACGCCGCCAGTGCGCCGAGTGAAACGGCCAACACCAGCGGAAAGGCGATTCCGTAACGCCATCTGATTTTCATCGTACATACTCTTTCAAAGCAGGTTCAAGCGTACCTTGCGCCTGCATAATCAAATCGCACACTTCACGCACCGCGCCTGCGCCGCCGGAACGTCGGGTTACATAATGGGCGTATTGCAAAGTAAACCAATGCGCTTCGGGGACGGCAACCGTCAATCCGCAACGCACCATCACGGGCAAATCGACAACATCGTCGCCGACAAAGGCGCACTCATGCTCCTCCACGCCGGCCTGTTCGCGCAATTGGGCGTAAGCGGCACGTTTGTCGTGAATGCCTTTGAAGTAATAGTTGATACCGAGCTGCTTCACGCGGATACCGACGGAAGGCGCATCGCGGCCGGTAATAATCGCCGTTTGCACGCCGCTGGCCTGAAGCATTTTCAAACCGTGTCCGTCCAAAGTGTGGAACGATTTAATTTCTTCGCCGTTGTCACGGATAAAAATGCGGCCGTCGGTCAAAACGCCGTCCACATCCAGTATCAGCAGTTTGATGCCTGAAGCGCGTTGTTGCAGGTCGGAAGAGAGGTTTTGCATAAGGTTTCCTTATTTCAGACGGCCTATTCTAGCATAAGGCCGTCTGAAAACGTTTTTACCGTCGATTCAGACAATTCGTGCCATCAATAAATCGTGCATATTCAGCGCGCCAATCAGCATGCCGTTTTCTTCGACCACCAACAAACCGTTCACATGGCCGCTCTGCATGGCTTTCAAAGCTTCGGTGGCAAGACGGTCGGCGGAGATGGTTTTCGGCGAAGCGTGCATGATGTCGTCCACTTTCAAACCGGCAAAGCTGTCGCGTTCTTGAAACAGACGGCGCAAGTCGCCATCGGTAAATACGCCTTTCAGACGGCCTTCGGCATCGATTACCGCCAACATGCCCAAACCTTTTTCACTCATGCGGACAATGGCCTCTTTCAACGGCGTTCCTAACAAAACGGCTGGCAGGGCTTCGTCTTTGTGCATAATATCCGCCACGCGCAACAGCAGGCGTTTGCCCAAGCTGCCGGCCGGATGGCTTAAAGCAAAATCGTCGGGCGTGAACGCGCGTGCGCGCAGCAATACAACCGCCAGCGCATCGCCCAACGCCATGACGGCGGTCGTACTAGAAGTCGGCGCAAGACCGAGCGGACAAGCTTCTTTGGAAACCGCCGCGGTAATATGGATATCGGCATGACGCGCCATTGTGGAAGTCGGATGGGCAGTGATACAAATAAGAGTGATATTTTTACGTTTCAACGCCGGAATAATCGCCGCAATTTCATCGCTTTCGCCAGAATTAGAAATGGCAACCACGACATCGTGGTCCACAATCATGCCCAAATCGCCGTGCGCCGCTTCGGCAGGGTGGACAAAAAACGCAGGCGTGCCGGTCGAAGCCATGGTTGCCGCCATTTTGCGGCCGATATGTCCGGACTTGCCCATGCCGGTAATGACGACCCTGCCCTTGCAGTGCAACAACGCTTCCGCCGCACGGACAAAATCATGGTTCAAAGCCGCCGCAATTTCACGCAAACCTTCGGCTTCCGTATCCAATACATCGCGCGCCCAGTCGAGATAAAGTGTGTTTTCCACCATCAAAGCCGCCTTTCATGCTTGAATTTAGGTTTGTTTTGCCCAAATTAATCGGCTGTAAACTGTTCAAATTCATCGAATCGGCGTAGCATTACCGCCACTTCACAAACAAACCTATTATGTAAAAGGAATCAGAGATGACTATTTTATCGGACGTTAAAGCATTAGGACAACAAATCTGGTTGGACAACCTCTCCCGTTCGCTGGTACAAAGCGGCGAATTGGCCGAAATGCTCAAACAGGGCGTGTGCGGCGTAACTTCCAATCCCGCCATTTTCCAAAAAGCCTTTGCAGGCGATGCCCTGTACACCGATGAAGTAGCCGCGCTCAAACAGCAAGACCTGACCCCGAAACAACGCTACGAAACCATGGCGGTTGCCGATGTACAAGCCGCCTGCGACGTATGCCTTGCCGAACACGAATCCACCGGCGGCAAAACCGGCTTCGTCAGCCTAGAAGTTTCGCCCGAATTATCCAAAGATGCACAAGGCACGGTTGAAGAAGCGCGCCGCCTGCACGCCGCCATCGGCCGTAAAAATGCCATGATTAAAGTACCGGCAACCGACGAAGGCATCGAAGCGCTTGAAACCCTCGTTTCAGACGGCATCAGCGTCAACCTGACCCTGCTTTTCTCCCGTACCCAAACCCTCAAAGCCTATGCGGCCTACACGCGCGGCATTGCCAAACGTTTGGAGGCAGGACACGACGTTTCCCATATCCACGTTGTCGCCAGCTTCTTTATTTCCCGTGTCGATGCCGCATTGGACGCCACCCTGCCCGACCACCTCAAAGGTAAAGTCGCCATTGCACTGGCCAAAGTCGCTTATCAAGATTGGGCGCAATACTTCGGCAGCAGCGAATTTGCCGCACTTGCCGAAAAAGGTGCCAACCGCGTACAACTTTTATGGGCATCTACCGGCGTGAAAAACCCTGCCTATCCTGACACGTTGTACGTTGACAGCCTGATTGGTGCCCATACCGTCAACACAGTTCCCGATGCGACACTCAAAGCCTTTATCGACCACGGCACCGCCAAAGCCACTTTGACCGAAGGTGTGGACGAAGCTCAAGCACAACTTACCGAAACCGCAAAACTCGGCATTGATGTCGAAACTTTGGCAACTCGTTTGCAGGAAGACGGTTTGAAACAATTTGAAGACGCTTTCGCCAAACTGCTGGCTCCCTTGGCTTAAGCAGATTAAACAGACGGCCGATTGAAACTTAAATCATTTTAAAAAGTCTCATGCCGTCTGAAACCCAAATTCGGGCGTGTACGGCACGCCCTTTTCTATCACGATTTGAATACTGTGCAGGCATACTGCCCCTGCCCTACACAAACACCCTGCCATGTATATAGGACGTTTTGCCCCCAGCCCTACCGGCCTGCTTCATATCGGCTCCCTGCTGACCGCCGTCGCCTCCTATGCCGACGCGCGCGCGCATCAGGGCAAATGGCTGGTTCGCATTGAAGACCTTGACCCCCCGCGCGAAATGCCCGGCGCCGCTGCCGATATTTTACGCACACTTGAGGCTTTCGGTTTTGAGTGGGACGGCGAAGTCGCCTATCAAAGCCGCCGTTACGGCCTGTATCAAGACACCCTCGACCGCCTCAAAGCAGCCGGGCTGGTGTATCCCTGCTATTGCAGCCGCAAAGACTGGCAGGCGGCGGCAACTCAGGGTTCAGACGGATTTGTGTATAACGGCCGTTGCCGCGTTCCTCAGCAAAGACCCCATACGCAAAACAAAACGCCGGCATGGCGCATTCAAGTGCCCAATCGCGTGATCGGTTTTTCAGACGGCATTGTCGGACAATACGCACAAAATCTGGCACACGACATCGGCGATTTTGTCCTGCTTCGTGCCGACGGCTATTGGGCCTATCAGCTTGCCGTGGTTGCCGACGATGCCGATCAAGGCATAACGCATATTGTCCGCGGTCAGGACTTGCTCGTTTCCACGCCGCGCCAAATCTATCTGCAACAATGCCTCGGCGTTCCCACACCGGCCTACGCCCACCTTCCCCTACTAACCAACAGCCAAGGGCAAAAATGGTCGAAACAAACCCTTGCCCCGGCTTTGGATTTGAATCAAAAAGAACAACTCCTCCGCCAAGTCCTGACCTACCTCAACCTACCCGATGCACCCGCCGTAAACCGGCCGCAAGAATTACTCGATTGGGCGGTGGCGCACTGGCAAATAGACAAAATCTCAAAATCGTCCATTATCACGAAATGAATTAGCACGATTACAACAAAATTACTCTAGGTATTACAATATTTCATAAAATTATGTAAGTAATCTTCAGATTCATTCCAAATCACGCCCAAGAAGCGAAAAATCATGTATATTTTAAAAATTTCCTAAAATTGTTGCGAAGTGATAATTTCAAGATTGCAACAACATACGGCTGGCGCGTTATTGAGGATGACAAAGCGCGGCAGATCTCCCACGATACAACAAAAAGAAATACCGCTATGCCAAGTGCCATTATTGTAGAAGACGAAGTATTAGCAGCAGAACGCTTGCGTGTATTATTGGAAGAATGCAATGTCGTACTGCTCAACGTCTTTCACCATGCCATGCCAGCATTGGAGTGGCTGAGCGTCCACGAAGTCGACATCGTCTTTGCCGACATCGGCATGCCGGAAATCGACGGTCTCGAGTTTGTCGAACGCATCAAGCGCACCGCCAAACGCCAGCCGGAGATTATCTTCACCACAGCCTACGAAGAACACGCCCTGCGCGCGTTTGAGCTGGCTGCCGCAGACTATCTGCTCAAACCGATCAAAATGACCCGCCTGCAAACCGCGCTTGACCGCATCATCGAGAAAAACCGCGAAAAAGCAGACAGTTTCACCCATTTCAAAGTGTACAACCGCGAGCGCATGGTTGAAATCCCCTGGCAACAGGCGCGTTACCTGATGGCGGAACACAAAACCGTTTATCTGTTTACCGGCGACGGCCAAAGCTATGAATTACCGAAAACATTGGTTTACTGGGAAGAATTGCTGGGCGACAAAGTCATCCGCATCCACCGCAACGCCCTCGTCTTCCGCCACACCCTCGACAGCCTGATTCGATTGGACGATGACGAAAACGACGAATACGCATCCACATGGGGCGCAAAAATTCTCGATATTCCGACCCCGTTGCCCGTCAGCCGCCGACAACTGTCCACCCTGCGGAAAATCATTAAAAACAGTATCTAAATGTTCTCTTTGACTCGCTCTTTTTAAATCAAAGGCCGTCTGAAAATATCTTTTCAGACGGCCTTTTAACTTCTCATTTCAATAACAGAAAGCATAAAAAAGAAACGACTAAAACCTACCGTTTGGACTTATCCAAGCTTTTAATTTAATCAAACCGTTTTACCCACAAACAAGGTTTTCTATCCAACAATCCAACATCTCTCAATTATTATCACTCAACAGAAAAGGCCGTCTGAAACATTCAGACGGCCTCGATACTCAAGCCTTACCGATTAAAAGAACAATTCACGCCAGCTGATGCGTTTGAGTCCGCATTTCCGACCTTCTACTTTCAGACTGTGCATCTTATCAGAGTTGGTCAACAGACTGCGCTCGGCTTGGGTTGCAAAACATTTATTGTTTGGCACGCTCGGCGTAGCGTTCAACTCTTTATCCGTGCCCGTGCCGCCGCTATCGCCATCGGCGGTTACCGGAGAATCATCGGCCTTAGAGCCGTTCAGATAAGTAAAGTTGACCACGCCGTCAAACACCATACCGCTGGCGTAATAGACTTGACCGTTGTTTTCACGTTTGATGAATTGGCGGTTTTTATCGGAAATACGCGCATCACGCAAGCCCAAACGGCCACCGTTTTCCGCATTGACGCCCAGAATAATCGTTTTCGCAGTCGTTTGTGTGGACGTACTGTCGGGCAGACAAACATCGGTACTGGAAGAATTTGTATGTATAACTTCCTGCTTATATTTACGAATAGTTACCACCGCTGTACGCAAAATCATCGTCGGTTTGACAGTTACCCGCTCACCCGAACCCAACGCCAGCTTCCAACCTTTTTGATCTTCGCTGACCTTATTGTTGGTAACAGAAATATATTCGCCGTCCGCTTGGACAGTTTGACCGGTCAGCTCATCGCTTTTAGCCAAAACAGCTTCTTTGGAAGTATCGTCATAGATGCCGTAAACCGCATTGTTCTGTGTCGCCACATCCAGCTCGCTATGGTAAATCTCACTACCCGTACCAAAAATGACAACATACTTATCTTTACTGCGACGCGATACCGCAGGCGCAGACGTAATCGGTTGATTACCAGATCCTTGGAAAATCATCTGTGCAGACCATTTGGAAGGTATTTCACCTCTCAAGTCAAAGCGGAACATATTGCCGTAACGGTCTCCGGCATAAGCAATATCGACAATACCGTCAAAATCGGTATCTACCAAAGTCGGAGTAGAGAGGCCACCTTTGCCATTCGGTACGGAAATTTTGGCCAAGAGATTACCGGCACTAGAAACACTTTTACCGGTATCTTGCGTACCCGCTTCTTTACCTGTCATATCATAGATATACAAAGCCGTTTCATTATCGGCACTATTCACATCTTCAGTACGATAGCCGCTGGCCAAGAAACCCGCATAACGCACATCAGATTTGAGATTGACCGGAGTGGTATCGCGCTTGATGGAAACACGGCCGATTTGCGTCGAACCAATGGTATAACCCAGCTTATTACCAGAGCCTTTTTCTGTTTCAAACAGAGGCACAGTCGTATTCCAACCACTACGATCACTATTAGCCACTGCACCAATATTCAACGCATACGCACCGCGTCCGCCCTGACCCATCGCACCAAACATAAAGGTTTGCTTATCAGGTGTTTGACGAAGAACAAAGCCACCATTGACCATATAACGGTGTGGCGTGCCGGAGCCGTAACCATCGCGTGCAATATCTTTCAGAACTTTGCCCAAAGTTGTCGTTTGACCTTGATCGTCCTCGCGCTCCATACCTGCCGGAATATAGCTGAGTTTCAAGTCATAAGGGTTGCTAGACGTACCATTACGGAAAATATGTACCATACCATCATTGGCAGCCGCGACCAAAAACTCTTGACGGTTGTCGCGCTTATCGCCAATAGCCGCAACCGAACCATCTAAAATATCGCCCAAATTACGTTCATCTTTACTTGCGTCAGCAGGATCAGTGGGACGAATTCGATAAGACTGGCTATAACCCTTTGTCTCCGCATCCGCTTTGGTGGTTTCATCACTACCCTCTCGGCCAGTCCATTTCAGCAATGCATTTTTCCATTCCAACTTATCTTTTGCACTGCCGTCTGAAATGCCAAAATCGGCGTTTGAAGCCTCATTATCTGAAACTCTATCGATGAAATAGGTTTTACTGCCATCATTAACCAAAGTAAGACGATTATTAAATGATGGCTGAACAAACGCAGTCGTATTGATAGGCGTACCATCGCGGTTTAATTTATAAAACCGCAACTGACTGCTCCAAGAGCCGGTATTCAAATAAACCGTTGCCGCCATATTGGGAATACCTGTACTAGTCGTTGCTGGTGCAGTTGAAGAAGCGCCTTCAAATTTCGTATTCTTGCTGTCATTTTCAATATTATCGACGATGGTTTTGAAAGCATCGAGCAACTTTTCAGGTTTTGCGGCATTAAAATACCAGTCTGGGCGACTGGCACCCTTTTCCAGATACTCTCTCCCGACTTTAGAGATTCCCTCACCAAAGCCCACAGTAAAAGTCTGAACCAATTGCTTACTATAATCTAAACCTTTAGGGTCGTTTGGATCGCCATCCCAACTTTTACCCGCAGCATCTACACCATCTTTTGCCGCAGTTTTAATATCTTTTTCCGCTAAAGTCTGACTGAAGAAACGCATACCGCGTTTCTCATTACCATAGTTTCTATCCCAAATAGGAACAATGATTTCGCCACTACCTATCCACATTCGCCTACGATAATAATCGCTATACCCGAATTTATAATCGGTATATTGGCACATCACTTTTTTTTCATGCGGCGGGATATGGGCATCATATTGATAAAGTGGCAGGTCAAAGTATCCACTAAAGCCATGACCATCGTTGAAAAATTCACCTTTTCCATATTTATCGTCATAAGCCTTCGCTGCAGACGGCCCGAAATATTGGTATGCAGGTGTATCCGCGCTATGTTCGATGGCACGGTAATAGTTTGAATAGTAATAATTTCGATCATAGTTGAAGCTGGTATTACGAGAGTTACGTGGATCCTCACCAGAAGCCTGATTACTACAACTTAAGTTCGCATCACCATCAGATACCACAACAACATAGGATTTCTGGCAACGGTATTTGATATTTGGGATGACGAAATTTTTGACGACTTCATAATAACGGCGCGTTGTCGGCGTAGCTTGGTAAGCCAACATCTCATCTACTTTTTTACTGACATATTCCCAGTTTCGACCGACAGAACCATCCGTAAAGCCTTCAGAATCCTTCATATCACCTTTGGTATCATCGGGTCTAGGCAGTTCTTCATATGCGTAAATAGCATTATCCTTTTTCCTTTTTTCCTCATCCCATTTCCAATACCGAGGGTTATTGTGTAAAGTCTGCAAGCCCCAGTTAAACTGATCTTTATATTGCGCCAAAACCTGCTTTAATGCCGATTTTGCAATATTGATTTTTTTATTCTCATCACGGACATGATAATCACCCTTAGCATCAGCCAACATACTGCCCGAGTCATCAATCAAAAACATAATATTGTGTTTGACTTTAGGCTGGCCGCTGACGTCGGTTTTGTTTTGCAGGTAAAAAGGAGTTTGGGCAAATTGCTGCGTATTTGCCTGAACGGAAATACTGATGAGTGCTAAAGCGGAAGCGACGCTTGCATGAATGAGGCGATGGCGGCCTGATGGAGCGTTTTGCATAATGTGTTCTTTTTTCATCGGATAATCTCAGTTAAAAATGACGTTGTTTTTATTTTTTATAAGGTTACGATTCTAGCATAAACAGCCTGTTTCATGTTTGATTCGGCTGAATTTCCCTACACCTGCATTTCAAACACAACAAAAATGAAACAATCTGCCTGCTCAGCTTTCAGACGACCTGACTGAATATTTAGTTCAACCTTATTCATCAAGCATTCCAAAAGCAAGGGACTGTACCGTAAAGATAAAACATTTTTAAATTATCGATTATTTGCTCTACGCTTGAAATTCCTATTACTTTGACTTAAAATACACTGCTTCTACGGCATAGACCGCTATGTCTGAAAAAGCACGTTACACAGCAAAATCAAAGCTGCGGAGCGTGTTTTTTTTTAGCCGAGATTTCCGAAGGCTGTCTTTTTTGTAAACAATTTTTATTTTTCAGACGGCCTGACCTATTTTTTTCGAACCGACCATCATCAGGCAAACAGGATTCCATCATGACCACTCCGGCTCTTCTCGTTCTCGCTGACGGCAGCGTATTTCACGGCACATCAATCGGTTACGAAGGTTCGACTTCCGGCGAAGTCGTGTTCAACACTTCCATGACCGGCTATCAGGAAATCCTGACCGACCCTTCCTACTGCAAACAAATCGTTACCCTTACCTATCCACACATCGGCAACACCGGTACCAACGCCGAAGATGAAGAAAGCCGCTGCGTTTACGTCGCCGGTTTGATTATCCGCGACTTGCCGCTCTTGCACAGCAACTTCCGCGCATCCGAAAGCCTGCACGACTATTTGGTACGCAACAAAACCGTCGCCATCGCCGATATCGATACCCGCCGCCTGACCACCCTGTTGCGTGAAAAAGGCGCGCAAGGCGGTGCAATCTTGACCGGTGCGGACGCTACGGTTGAAAAAGCACAAGAACTGATTGCCGCATTCGGCAGCATGGTCGGCAAAGACTTGGCAAAAGAAGTTTCCTGCACAGAAACTTACGAATGGACCGAAGGCGAATGGGAATTGGGCAAAGGTTTCGTTACACCTTCCGAACAGCCTTACCACGTCGTCGCCTACGATTTCGGTGTCAAAACCAACATCCTGCGCATGCTCGCCTCACGCGGCTGCCGCCTGACCGTCGTTCCCGCACAAACCAGCGCGGAAGACGTCTTGGCACTCAATCCTGACGGCGTATTCCTATCCAACGGCCCCGGCGACCCCGAGCCTTGCGGCTACGCCATCAAAGCCGTACAAAAACTGATGGAAAGCGGCAAACCGATTTTCGGCATTTGCTTAGGACACCAACTGATCAGCCTCGCCATCGGCGCCAAAACCCTGAAAATGCGCTTCAGCCATCACGGTGCCAACCACCCTGTACAAGATTTAGACAGCGGCAAAGTCGTCATCACCAGCCAAAACCACGGTTTCGCCGTCGATGCCGACACTCTGCCCACCAACGCACGCATTACCCACAAATCCTTGTTCGACAACACCTTGCAAGGCATCGAACTGACAGACAAACCTGTATTCTGCTTCCAAGGCCACCCCGAAGCCAGCCCGGGCCCGCAAGACGTCGGCTATCTATTCGACAAATTCATTGACAATATCAAAGCAGCAAAACAATAAAGCTGATTTTTTCAGACGGCCACACTCAACTCGACAACAGGCCGTCTGAAAACCAAACTTCAAAAATATAAATTCAGCCCCCTCTCAACATCTGTACAGCCTGAAAACCCAATC
>NZ_KV832191.1:0-10208 GCF_001837375.1 Neisseria sp. HMSC066H01 | reverse complement strand
ATTAAAAGCCAAAGGAAAGCCCATAAAACTTATACTGATAGCCATCATGCGCAAACTTGCCGTGATAGCTTTCAACCTATTAAAAAACGGTCAAGATTTTGAGCCGGAAAGATATAAATGAAAAATTAAACCGGGCTTTCGCCGGCTATTTTTAATTTACTGAAAAATAAATAAAAAAATTAAACGCAAAATCATTTAATATCAAACAAAACACCCTGAACAAATCAGGGTGCGTATTGTTTCAACTTTAAGAAATGTAAAGTTATTTGACTATTCAATACACTATCTTTGCTATAATCAGCACACTACTGAATACTACATTCGACCTATAAGGATAAATAGATGAAAACACCAGCCCTACTCTCGCTGCTCGGTTTGATTCCATCTGCCGCCTTTGCCGCTCACGGCGTAGGCCTTGGCCAACCACCCAAATATCCGGCCAACTTCACTGCCTTCGAATACGTCAATCCCAACGCCCCCAAAGGCGGCACATTTACCACGCCTTTCCTCGGTGCTTTTGACACGCTCAACCCCTTTACCCTCAAAGGCAACCACGAATACGGCATCAGCATGCTGACACTCGACACCCTGACCGAGCAAAGCATGGACGAACCTTACGCCGTTTACGGCCTGATTGCCGAAGACATCGCCCTGGCTCCTGACGGCCTTTCCGTTACCTTCAAAATCAACCCCAAAGCCAAATTCCACAACGGCGATCCCGTTCTAGCCAAAGATGTTGCCGCTTCATTTAACATCCTGACCAAAGACAAAGCCGCCGCCCCCATGTACCACTTCTACTGGAGCGACGTGGCCAAAGTAGAAACGCCCAACGACCGCACCGTCGTGTTCCGCTTCAAACAGCGCAACTCAGAATTGCACATGATTCTCGGCAGCCTGCCCGTCTTCTCGCATAAAAGCTATCCCAAAGGCCTAGCCGCCGCTCCCAACAGCCTGCCCATCGGTTCCGGCCCCTACCGTTTTGCCAAAGCCGAAAACGGCCGCATTAGCGAGTTTGTCCGCGACAAAAACTACTGGGCGCAAAATCTGCCCGTGCGCAAAGGCCGCTACAACTACGACCACATCCGCATCAAATACGTCAAAGACGAAGTTGTCCGCATCGAAGGGCTGAAAGGCGGCCAATATGACTTCGTACAAGAAAACGTTGCCCGTAACTGGGCGCGCGCCTACTCCGACGAAGTCCTCAAAAAACGCAATCTGTCCAAACACGAATGGGTACAAAACAGCACAGCCGGCATGCAAGGCTTCGTCATCAATATGCGCCACAAGCCCTTGGACAATATTTACGTCCGCCGCGCCTTGATTGAAAGCTTCGACTACGAAAGCGTCAACAGCCGCATCTTCTACGGCGCATACCGCCGCACCGACAGCTTCTTCACCAACAGCACCATGGCCGCAACCGGCAAGCCTGACAGCACGGAAACCGCATTGCTCAAATCATTGGGCACCAAGCTGCCCGACGGCGTATTGGATCAAGACGTCCCTATGCCGCCGGTTACCGATCCAAAACTGGGCGTGCGCCCGAACCTGCTCAAAGCACGCGCCCTGCTTGAAAAAGGCGGCTATCAATACAAGAACGGCAAAGCAGTCGACAAACAAGGCAAACCGCTAACCTTTGAATTCCTCGCCCCAAGCAAAAACTACGAACGCATTACCGCCAAATGGCAGCGCGACCTTGCCAAAATCGGCATCACCATGAACGTGCGCACTGCCGATTCCGCCGTGTACCAAAAACGCATGAACGACTTCGATTTTGATGTGACCACAGGCTACTACGGCAACAGCGAAAGCCCCGGCAACGAACAATACGACTACTTCAGCTGTGCTGCCGCCAAAACCGAAGGCAGTCGCAACCTGTCCGGCGTCTGTCATCCCGCGGTTGAAAAACTGCTGACCCATTTCAACAGCTTCACCAACCGCCAAGAACTGCAAACCACCTCGCGCGCGCTCGACCGACTGATCCGCCACCAATACACCATCGTTCCAAACTGGTTCGCCGACCGCTACCGCGTCGTGTACCGTAACGATGTCGGCATTCCGTCCAAGCTGCCGAAATACTACGACCCCATCACCTTCGCCATGAGCGCAGGCTGGAAGAAAAAGTAGTCGCATTTCGACAACACGTCCAAGCGTCTGACAAGCCCTTGGCGTGTAGTCCTAAACATAGGATCATAAAACCTAGTTGTTTGTTTAAAAACAATCAATCGGCTGATTCCAAACAAACATAAAAGAAAAAACAACAATTATCGCCGGCACCATGTTTATTTCAAACGCATCAATCGCAGCGCCGGCGTTCACTCCGGCGGAACATGCCGTGAAACAGGTAAGAACGCAGGTTCCCGGCTATCACCGTTTAATGGTGGGCGATTTTGAAGTCACCGCATTATACGACGGCTTTCTTTCCGTCAGCCCGCAATTATTCCAACCGTTCAGCAATAAAAGTGCAGCGGAATTGGACGATTTAATCGCGCGCGAATTCAGCCCGCTCGAAGCGGATAAAGGCGTGAATACCGCAGTTATCTGCTTTCTGGTCAATACGGGTAAGAATTTGATTTTATTGGATTCCGGCACGGACGATGTGGATATTATGGGTAAAAATACCGGCAAACTGGTAAACAGCATGAAAGCCGCCGGCTATACACCCGAACAGGTGGACATTCTGCTGCCGACTCACATGCACTTCGACCACGTCAGCGGCTTAACGCACGACGGTAAAATGGTGTTCCTGAATGCAACGCTTCTGCTGGCGAAAGAAGAAAAAGGCTTCTGGCTTGATCAAAAAATGGATCAGATTCCCGAAGCCATCCGCGGCTTTGCACAGCTGGCACGCGACGCCGTAGCGCCTTATGTTAAAGCCGATCGGGTGAAATTCTACAAAACCGGCGAAGAAGTGATTCCGGGTATGGTATCCAAACCGAGTCCTGGTCATACGCCTGGGCACAATGGCATCGAGTTCACTTCAAAAGGACAAACCATGCTGGTGTGGGGCGATTTGATGCACAACCACACACTGCAAATGCTTGATCCCGAAATCGCCATTGAGTTTGACAGCGACCCCAAACAGGCACGCGCCAGCCGCCAAGACGCGCTCAAAGATGCCGCCACACGTAAAATCTAGATAGCTGGCGCACATATGCCCTTCCCCGGCATCGGCCACGTCCGTGCCGAAAGCAACGGCAGCTATACTTGGGTGCCGGTGGAATATACCCCGATCGAAATCGACGGCAAAGTACAATAATTTAACAAAAACCGACCGCACTTTTCTTAGAGGAAGCCGTCAAATGACGATTTTTTTGTGTTACGGCGATTTTTCTTTATAATACGAAAAATTTTTATGAATTAACAAAGGCAGGAATTATGGCGGTAGAAGCAGCTGACGGCGATTTATTGCACGTGGTGGAGTTATTGGGGGCGGCGGTAGTTGCCGTGCCGTTATTTAAACGTTTAGGTCTAGGCTCGATTCTGGGTTATTTGGCTGCGGGGCTGGTTATCGGACCCTTCGGATTAAAGCTCATTACCGATTCCCACGCTATTTTGCATATTGCGGAATTCGGCGTGGTGATGTTTCTGTTTTTGATCGGGCTGGAAATGAAGCCGTCGCATTTATGGAAATTGCGTAATCAGATTTTCGGCTTGGGTACCCTGCAGGTGACGCTTTCCAGTCTGGTCCTTACCCAAATCGGGCTGGCTTACGGTTTTTCTTTAGTGATGTCGTTTATTGCGGCGGTAGGTTTTACACTCACCTCCACCGCAATGGTCATGCAGATTATGGACGAACGTCATGAAATCAGCACACCGCAAGGTCAGCGCATTGTCTCCATTTTGCTGTTTGAAGATTTGCTGATTGTGCCCATGCTGGCGATTGTAGCATTTCTAGCACCCGATAATCCCAATGCCGTTGCCGATGCCGTACCGCTATGGCAGAAAATCGGTGTTGCCGCGCTTTCTTTGGTAGTGTTGATTGCGACAGGTATTTGGCTGCTCAATCCGCTGTTTAAAATTCTGGCAAAATCCAAAGCACGCGAGGTGATGACTGCCGCCGCGCTGCTGGTGGTACTCGGTGCGGCTTATTTAATGGAGCTGGGCGGTCTGTCTATGGCGATGGGTGCGTTTCTGGCGGGAGTGCTGCTGTCGGAATCCGACTTCCGTCATCAGCTTGAAGCGGATATCGAACCGTTCCGAGGCCTTTTGCTCGGGCTGTTTTTCTTAGCTGTCGGGATGTCGCTGGATGTGGCAACGGTGCTCAATAACTGGAAGGTAATTCTTTCCGCCACTGTACTGATGATTATCTTGAAATGCTTTGCCATTTATGGAGTGGCGCGTTTTACCAAAGCAAGCCATCACACCGCGATACACCGCGCCGTACTGATGTCGCAGGGCGGTGAATTCGCCTTCGTATTACTCGCCTCCGCTGCCGCACAACGGGCGATTAATGCGGAAGTGCTAGCGAATATGACGGCAATCGTGGTGCTCTCCATAATTACGACACCCTTCGGCGTTATGCTGTTCGACCGCTATTTCAATGAATCCCGCGCAGCTGCGGCAGTGGACGATGTGGAAGAACATGCGGGCGAACTCAACGGCAACGTGCTGATTATCGGATTCGGGCGCATGGGGCAGGTGGTCAGCCAAATGCCGCTAGCCTACGGTGCCACCATTTCCATTCTGGACAACGATCCCGACATCATCAACGTCGCACGCGAATACGGTTTCAAAGTCTATTACGGCGACGCCACCCGCGCCGACGTGCTGCATGCCAGCGGCGTAGAACACACCGACATCGTAGCGGTATGCGTGGACAACGGAGAAAGTGCGGTCAGAATTGTGGAAAATATTCATCATATCAACCCGAACGCCAAGGTGTTCGTGCGCGCCTGGGACAGACGCAATGCGCTGGCCCTAGTGAAAGCGGAAGCGGATTTCGTAGTGCGCGAAACCTTCTATTCTTCCATGAAAATGGGCGATGAAATCGTCAAGGCATTGGGTGCTAGCGTGCAGGAATTACGTGCCGTACACGACAAAGTACGCGACGCCGACAAAGAACGCTTCGCTTTGGAAATTGCCGGCAAGGAATTTGAAGGGCGCAGATTACTGTTGGGGAATATAAAGAAAAATTCGTAAAATAGAGCGCACTTTTGTAGCTGCAAGCGATGGAATTTAAGCGAAAAATTGCAAAACACCGCACTTTTTACGCCCGTCCGGAACGCAGGCAGTTTAAAGCCAAATCAAAGGCCGTCTGAAACATCCGTCAGCAAAATCATCTGCAACGGAACATTTCAGACGGCCTTTTCGTCTCTTTTCACTCCAGTTTCACAACCGAAGCAAAATATCGAAAATGAACAAAAAATTGCAAAACAATGCCCTCAAATTTTACAAAACCGTGTACACTTCAAACTAAGAGTTTGAATTATAAGGTTAATCTTAATAAAAACTACAATCATCCAAATTTAACCCAAATCAAGCGTTCATATAACAGACAATAAGGAACAATAATATGGAAATCAAGCGTCTCTCTACCATTCTCAAACTGATTGCCAACCCCGAACGCATGGCCATCCTTTTTCTGCTGCTTGACGGCGACCGCAGCATTACCGAACTGGCACAGGCGCTCGACTCCTCCCCGACCGGCATTGCCAACCACCTCGCACGCCTGCGCACCGAAGGCATCATCGATTTCACGCGCTACCACCGCATCATCGAATACCGCCTCATCTCCGAAGAAGCCACCACCATCCTCGATACCCTGCGTACGCTCAAAGACCAAGCCGAATAAACAAATTATTCCATATCACAACATCAAGGCCGTCTGAAACATCAGCTTTCAGACGGCATTCCACTTTCAGCCCATATCGAAAAATAAACCAATCCGCTATACAATACCGCCCATGCCCACAGGCGCAATCCGCCGCCTTCCCACCCAACAGCACACACGGAAACATCATGAAAATCGCCACTTGGAACGTCAATTCCCTCAACGTCCGCCTGCCCCAAGTACAAAACTGGCTGGCCGACCACCAAGCCGACATACTCGCCTTACAAGAACTCAAGCTCGACCAAGACAAATTCCCGGCCGCCGCCCTGCAAATGATGGGCTGGCATTGCGTCTGGAGCGGCCAAAAAACCTACAACGGCGTCGCCATCATCAGCCGCCACGAACCGCAAGACGTACATTGCGGCCTGCCCGCCCTCCCTGACGACCCGCAACGCCGCGTCATCGCCGCCACCATCAACGGCGTGCGCGTCATCAACGTCTATTGCGTCAACGGCGAAGCACTGGACAGCCCAAAATTCCAATATAAAGAACAATGGTTTGCCGCATTGACCGAGTTCGTCCGCGCCGAAATGGCCGCACACCCCAAACTCGTCCTGCTCGGCGACTTCAACATCGCCCCGGCCGATGCCGACTGCTACGACCCCGAAAAATGGCACGAAAAAATCCATTGTTCCTCCATCGAAAGACAATGGTTTAAAAACCTACTCGACCTCGGCCTGACCGACAGCCTGCGCAAAATCCACCCCGAAGGCGCGTTCTACACATGGTTCGACTACCGCGGCGCCATGTTCCAACGCAAACTCGGCCTGCGCATCGACCACATCCTCAGCAGCCCCAAACTCGCCGCCACCCTAACTGACGTCACCGTCGACCTAGAAACCCGCGCCCAAGAACGCCCCAGCGACCATGCACCGGTAATTGCCGAGTTTGACTGTTAGGTTTTAAAGCAATATAAACAATAAGGCCGTCTGAAAACTGGATTTCAGACGGCCTTATTGCAAAAGGTTTTCAGACGACGTTTGAAGCCTTCTGAAAGTTTAAAACAATGGTTGAATAGCAAAGAACGTGTGCGTGCGTACCGCACACACCCTACACCTCGGTTTTAAAGTTTGTGCCGCCCGCAGGTAGGATATGGCGCAGCTACGCACGCGGTTTGTGGAGATGCAGGCTACGGCTTGCTAGCGAGTCTAGTCAGTATTGCGCCACACCCGAGGGAGAGCGGCGAAACCAAATTCAAAAGCCACTGCTTCGACGGAAGGTCTGCGGTGCGTAAGGTACTGTATATGGCTACCGTAGTAGCGACACGTTTTGAACCGCTTATTCGGGATTTCTACCAACGCCTGCTGTCCAAGGGTAAGCCGTATAATGTTGCCGTTACGGTATGTATGCGCAAACTGCTGACGATATTGAATGCCCGGATGCGTGATTACTTTGCTGAAAACGGTACCACCGAAAACGGTATCCAAACGGCTTGATTTGAGTTTTGGTATTTTTGCCCGACGGGGTAAAAAATACAGTTGATACGCCCGCTACGCACACAGGCTACGGTTTGCTACGGTTTGTTTTTGAAAGGCTTCTAATCTTAATTTTAATTTCTTTGCATTTTTATAAGGAATTGATTAAAAATATATTATTAAGCTCAATAAAATATTGAAAAATGCATATAAAATATATAATAAAATTTTCCAATTATCGTGTTCAAAGCCAAGAATATATGAATATACTCCTAGACAAAATAAAATAAATGCGAGTATATAATATATAAATGCGTCTACAAACCAATCAAGCCAGGAAATATGAATTGTAAGTTTTCCATCATTCATTCTCATATACCTATAACTTTTAACAAGTTGATTAAACGTAAATTCACCATTTAAAAATTTATGAAAATCTATTATTTTTTCTATAATAATAACTTCTGCATTAAATTTGAATATTCGAGCAAAATATTCCCTAATGAGTTCGTTTTCTAAGAAATACCTCACATTAGATTTATGTTTTGTATTGGCTATAACTTCTTCTAAAAATTTTCTACGAAAATTTCGTCTTTCTGATAAGTATTCTAATACTCCTCTGAATCTAAAAATTACAATAGCCAATACCATAGTAAAAATTATTACTATAATGAATCCATAATTACCTTTTTCAATGTTACTAAGAATTAAATCTGTAAGTTTTTCTTCCATATCACGGTCTCTGAAATTTAAAAATTATTCCGCCCCAAACAACAAATTCTCTTTAATCCCCCGAATCCTATCCCGCAATACAGCAGCCTCTTCAAATTGCAAATCCCTAGCCGCCTGCTGCATGGCTTTTTCCAGTTTGGCGATTTCTTTAATCGCGTCTTCTTCGTTATGGATTTCACCGACTTTGACCTTATTTTTGCCTTTCAGACGGCCTTTGCCGCTGTCTTCTTCGTGGTACACGCCGTCGATGATGTCTTTGACTTGTTTTTTAATCTGCTGCGGTACGATGCCGTGTTCTTCATTGAATTTAATTTGTTTTTCGCGGCGGCGTTCGGTTTCATCGATGGCGGCTTTCATGGAGTCGGTGATTTTGTCGGCGTACAGGATGGCGACGCCATTCACGTTACGCGCGGCGCGGCCTATGGTTTGAATCAGGCTGCGGTGGGAGCGCAGGAAGCCTTCTTTGTCTGCATCGAGAATGGCGACGAGGGAGACTTCGGGGATGTCGAGGCCTTCGCGCAAGAGGTTGATGCCGACGAGTACGTCAAACAGACCGAGCCGTAAATCCCTAATGATTTCAACGCGCTCAACGGTGTCGATGTCGCTGTGCAGGTAGCGTACTTTGATGCCGAGTTCGCTGTAATAGTCGGTGAGTTGCTCCGCCATGCGTTTGGTGAGGGTGGTAACGAGCACGCGTTCGCCTTTTTGGATGCGGTCGTTGATTTCGCTCATTAAGTCATCGACTTGGGTGGCAACGGGACGGATGATGATTTGGGGATCGACCAGCCCTGTGGGGCGGACGACTTGTTCGACGACTTGTCCGGCGTGTTCTTCTTCGTATTTGGCGGGGGTAGCGGAAACGAAGATAGTTTGCGGCATGACTTTTTCAAATTCGTGGAATTTGAGCGGGCGGTTGTCGCGGGCGGAAGGTAGGCGGAAGCCGTAGTCGACGAGGTTTTGCTTGCGCGATGCGTCGCCTTTGTACATGCCGCCGATTTGGGTAACGGTAACGTGGCTTTCGTCGATGAACATGATGGCGTTGTCGGGCAGGTAGTCCATCAGCGTGGGCGGTGGTTCGCCTTCTTTTTTGCCGGAGAAGTGGCGGGAGTAGTTTTTGATGCCTTTGCAGAAGCCCATTTCATAGAGCATTTCGAGGTCGAAGCGGGTGCGCTGTTCGATGCGTTGTTGTTCAACAGGGCGTTGTTCGCGGGCGAAAAATTCGATGCGTTCGCGTAGCTCTTCTTTGATAGACTCGCAGGCGCGCAATACGGTGTCGCGCGGGGTAACGTAGTGGCTGGACGGAAAGACGGTGTAGCGGCCGACGCGTTGGATAAGGCCGCCTGAAAGCGGGTCGAACATATCGAGACGGTCGATTTCGTCGTCGAACAGGCTGATGCGCAAGGCGTTTTCGGAGCTTTCGGCGGGGTACACGTCAATCACGTCGCCGCGCACGCGAAAGCTACCGCGTTTGAAGTCCAAATCGCCGCGTTCGTACTGCATGGAAACGAGCGTGGCGATGATGTCGCGCTGCTCGATGGTGTCGCCTTCTTTGACGGACAACACCATTTGTTGGTATTCGGTCGGGTCGCCGATACCGTAAATGGCGGACACGGTGGCGACGATAATTACGTCGTCGCGCGTCATCAGGTTCTTGGTGGCGGAAAGGCGCATCTGTTCGATGTGTTCGTTAATCGCGCTGTCTTTTTCAATGAACAAATCGCGGCTGGGCACATAGGCTTCGGGTTGGTAATAGTCGTAGTAGGAGACGAAATATTCCACCGCGTTTTCAGGAAAAAACTCGCGCATTTCGGCATAAAGCTGGGCGGCAAGGGTCTTGTTGTGCGCCATGATGATAGCGGGTCGGCCGCTTTGGGCGATGACGTTCGCCATGGTGTAGGTTTTGCCCGAACCGGTTACGCCGAGCAGGGTTTGATAAGCAAGGCCGTCTGAAAGCCCTTCGAGCAGGCCGGCAATGGCTGTCGGCTGATCACCGGCGGGTGGGAAGGGCTGGTAGAGTTTAAACGGAGAATTGGGGTATTGGATGACTTCCATAAGACAGCCTGTTTTATGTTCAGGGAAAGAGAAGATTATAACAAAGGGCCGTCTGAAAATTGATAGTGTGCCAATCTGACAAGACTAAATTTCATCTCCTCTCTTTGCTACTTGAGGTTTATTCTGTTGAATCTCTCCTCTTCATTCCCCTACCCCGTAAAAGGCTTACACTCCGCATC
>NZ_KV832190.1:0-23986 GCF_001837375.1 Neisseria sp. HMSC066H01 | reverse complement strand
TTGCTACGTTCAAATTTTTCCTTAGCCATGGCAATATCCTATAATCTAAGCTTTTTGAAAAATAAAGGGTAATAATGAGATGGTGCCCATGGGCAGATTTGAACTGCCGACCTCTCCCTTACCAAGGGAGTGCTCTACCCCTGAGCTACATGGGCGAAATTGTTTGGAGCGGGTGAAGGGAATCGAACCCTCACCGTAAGCTTGGAAGGCTTCTGCTCTACCATTGAGCTACACCCGCATACTCACTTTTTGCTCCAAGTAAGAATTTTTGGTGGAGGGAGAAGGATTCGAACCTTCGAAGCTCACGCAACAGATTTACAGTCTGCCCCCTTTGACCGCTCGGGAATCCCTCCAAAAGAGAACGCTAGTTTATTGGCAACTCAAATTTCCGTCAAGATTTTTTTTCATTTATTTCTTTAAAAATATCCAAGCTTTTGCTTTTAAACACTATTTATTTAAACTGAATGATTTTTTCGTACTTAGCCATCAGTTCTTCGTGCGTTTCAGGATGTTCTTCATCGATCAAGATACAGTCGACAGGGCATACCTGTTGGCACTGAGGCTCATCGTAATGGCCTACACATTGTGTACACAAATTTGGATTAATTTCGTAAATTTCTTCACCTTGCGAAATGGCATCATTAGGGCATTCCGGTTCGCACACATCGCAATTAATGCACTCATCTGTAATAAAGAGCGACATTTCTATTTCCTTTTTTCTTAAATTATCAAAACCGATTGGGCGCGGATTATAGCACAAATGACGTCGGAACAATTCGTTTGAAAGAATGTTTTACATCTTGGGAATGATTCTCAAATTCCATACTATTCAGCAACTTGCGAATAGAGCAATAATTCAAACTTACTCATTCCCGCCTTTCCTTCCCGATAAATTTCCAGCCAATCCGGTTTTTCAGGCAGCTTCCTTGCTTCAATATAGACCATTGCCCCATTTTTCAAGTGGCTTTGCAATCGGATAAACAGATTTTGCCAATCTTCCCATGCAAACGGCGGATCAAGAAACACGACATCAAATTTTTCAGACGGCCTTGTCAAATAAGCCATGCCGTCTGAACACACGATTTCCACCTGCCTCAAGCCTAATTCACGAACATTTTTCTGAAGTGTTTGCACAGTTTGGCGGTGGTTATCGACCATTACCACTTTTGCCGCATGACGAGAAGCAGCCTCCATTCCCAAAGCACCACTGCCGCTGAATAAATCCAATACTGTTTTGCCGGTTAAATCCTGACCCAACCAGTTAAACAGTTTTTCACGCACGCTATCAGGTGTCGGACGCAAACCGTCTGCGGACAGAAAAGTTAACTTTCGTCCCCTGCATTGCCCGCCAATGATGCGTACTTGATTGGTGTGTTTGGAATGTTTGTTGTTTGCCATAATTCTTAAAAAGATGCCGAGTTTTCAGACGGCCTCAATTATATAGTGAAACTGCTACCAAACCGTATTCCCCTCTATCCTTTCAATACAAAAAAGGCCGTCTGAAAATCATTTTTCAGACGGCCTTTTTCTATCCAAGCTTTAACCAATTACTCTTTCGGTGCAGGCGGTTCAATCTGCTCTTTCCAGCCGCATTCTTTTTGTGGGCAGACTTTTTCCACGCCCCAGCGTTTGGTGGTTTTGATGGTCAAGACCGGCCATGCGCATTTTGGACAGGTTTCTGCAATGGGTGGGTTCCAAGTGGCGTAGTTGCAGTCGGGATAGGTGCTGCAACTGTAAAACAGTTTGCCGTAGCGGGATTTGCGCTCGACGAGGTTGCCTTTTTTGCATTGCGGGCATTGGACGCCGGTATCTTTGGGTTTTTCCAGCGGCTCGACGTGCTTGCATTTGGGGTAGTTTGCGCAGCCGATGAATTTGCTGCCGGTGCGGCTGTATTTGTACACTAAACGACCGCCGCATTTAGGGCATTCGCGTCCGTCGAGTTCGGCTTGCTCTGCTTCCGCTTTGGCGATGCGCTCGGCGGCTTCTTCGGCGGTTTCGTTAACGTTGCGCGTGTAGCTGCACTCGGGATAGCCGGCACACGCGACGAAACGACCCATTTTACCGAATTTGATTTGCAGTTTGTGTTCGCCGCATTTCGGGCAGGTTTCGTCGAGTTCCTGCGTGGTGAATTTGGCGCGTTCGATACCCTCTTTTTCTTCTACTTGTTTGATAAATGGCTTCCAGAATTTATCCATCACGGGAATCCATTGGCGTTTGCCGTTGGCAATTTCGTCAAGCTGGTCTTCGAGTTTGGCGGTGAAGTGGTAATCGACATATTGGGCGAAGTGTTCGGTCAGGAATTTGTTGACGATGTCGCCTGTGTCGGTAGGCATGAAGCGTTTTTGCTCAAGGGTAACGTATTCGCGGTCTTTGAGCGTGGAAATGATACTGGCGTAGGTGGAGGGGCGGCCGATGCCGTATTCTTCGAGGGCTTTAACCAGCGTGGCTTCGTTGTAGCGCGGCGGCGGAGTGGTGAAGTGTTGTTCGCCGTAAAGTTTGTCTACAGGCAGTTTGTCGCCTTCGCTCATTTCAGGCAATTTTTTGCTATCTTCGCTCTCTTCGTCGTCGCTGCTTTCTTCATAAACGCTCAAGAAGCCTGCGAAAGTCTGCACTTGTCCGGTTACGCGGAATACGCCTTTGCCGACGGTAATATCGACGGTGGTTTGGTCGAATTTGGCGGGCGTCATCTGACAGGCAACAGTACGCTGCCAAATCATTTGATAGAGTTTGAACTGGTCTGCACTCAGGAAGGGTTTGACGCTTTCAGGCGTGCGGTACACGGAAGTCGGACGGATCGCTTCGTGGGCTTCTTGGGCGTTTTTGGATTTGGTTTTGTACTGCTTGGCCGAACTTGGCAGATATTCTTTGCCGATTTTGTTTTCGATGTAATGGCGGATTTCGGTTAACGCTTCATCGGCCAAATTCACGCTGTCGGTACGCATATAGGTAATCAGACCGATGGCACCCTGCCCTACGTCTATACCTTCATAAAGCTGTTGGGCGGTACGCATGGTGCGGTCGGTGGTGAAGCCGAGTTTGCGCACGGCATCCTGCTGCATGGTAGATGTTGTGAACGGCGCGGCGGGATTGCGGCTGCGCTTTTTCTTTTCAATGGCGGTAACGACAGCCTCTTTGCCTTCGAGTTCTTTCAATACGTCGGCTTGAGCGGCTTCGTTCGGCAGGTCAAATTGTTCAAGTTTTGCGCCGTTGTATTGGGCAAGTTTGGCGGTAAACTTGCTGCGGCCTTTGTGGCTGTCGAGATGTACCGTCCAATATTCCTGCGCTTCAAAGGCGCGGATTTCGTTTTCGCGTTCGCAAATCAGGCGCAGGGCGGGACTTTGCACGCGGCCCGCGCTCAAACCGCGGCGGATTTTTTTCCATAACAATGGCGAAAGGTTGAAACCGACCAGATAGTCCAAAGCACGACGGGCTTGTTGCGCATCGACCAAATCCATTTCGATTTCGCGCGGATGGGCAACCGCATCGAGCACGGCGTTTTTGGTGATTTCGTGGAACACGACACGCTGCGGCTTAATGTTTTTTAAGCCGCGTTTGGATTTGAGGATTTCCAAAAGATGCCAAGAAATGGCTTCGCCTTCCCTATCCGGGTCGGTTGCGAGGTAGATGTTTTCGGCTTCTTTGGCACCGGCGACGATGGCATCGACGTGTTTGCTGTTGCGGCTGATCAGTTGGTATTTCATGGCAAAGCCATTGTCGGGATCGACTGCTCCGCTTTTCGGAACCAAATCGCGGACGTGGCCGTAAGACGCCAAGATTTCAAAATCACCGCCCAGATATTTTTTCAGGGTTTTGGCTTTGGACGGGGATTCGACGATTAATAGGTTTTTCGCCATTGTTGTTCTCTTTTGGATGTATTGGGTTTATGTTTCAGACGGCCTTTATTATTGAGGCCGTCTGAAAAAAAGGTTTAGTGCATCACGTTTTGTCCGGTCAATGCACTCATCAAGTCGTCGCCAATCAGGACAGGCAACTCGCTTTTGTGCATCCACAACACCAGCAATACCAACACTTTGGCGGTATCGAGGGTGATTTCGTCCGATGGAATATGCATCAGGGCGTGAATGACGATTTCGCGTTGCTCATAAGTAATTGCGTGCTCGGCAACCAAATACTGCATCAAGCCCATGACTTCCTGCGGCAGGTTTTCAGCTTCTTCACGGCAGAATACGCGCAGGGAGTCGCTGTTAAACGGCTCGGCATAGAATTCGGACGTATTGAACAAGACTTCCATCATCATCAATGTATTGCCGATTTCCGTAGCATCAAAACCTGCATCTTCCAAGAGGCGACCCAAATCCTCCGGAGGCGGACAATTGTCGAAATCTTGGAAGTGTTCGATTAAATAGGCAATGACTTCGGTCATGCTGGTTCCTTAAATATAGATAATTTATGCTTTGACACGCTGATAACGGCCGCCCGGTAAGGCGGCGACGATACCGTCAAGTTCGTATTCCAAAAGCTGTGCGTACACGTCTGCCGCTGCCGTATTGGTTTGTTGTGCCAAAATATCGGGATGTATCGGGTCGTAACCCATTGCTTCCAATAAAGCGCTTGTTGATGGGGCGGCAGGTAGGTTTTCAGACGGCCTTGGCGGTTCATCCGCTATTGTTTTGGGTTGCAGACGTTTGATTTGGTCGTTTTTGGGTTTTACCGTCTTATTTATAGAATATGATGGAACAGGCGTATTTTGCAATAGCTGCGGACATTCGTGAAGAATATCGTCCAAACATTCCACCAATTTTGCCCCGTCTTTAATCAGCTTGTGGCAGCCTTTGCTGTGCGGATTGTCTATCGAACCGGGTACCGCCATCACTTCGCGCCCCATCTCCGCCGCCAGCTTGGCAGTAATCAATGAGCCAGATTCCAATGCCGCTTCGACCACCAACGTCAGCTGCGACAATGCGGCAATCAAACGGTTGCGGCGCGGAAAGTTGCCTGCAAACGGACGCGTGTCCAAAGGGAACTCGCTGACAATCAATCCTTTTTCAGCGATTTCATAAGCAAGGTTTTTATTGGATGGCGGGTAAATGCGGTCTATACCGGTTCCCCAGACGGCAATGGTGCCGCCACCTGCCTGCAATGCCCCCTGATGGGCGGCGGTATCGATACCCGAAGCCATACCCGATACGACGGGAATGCCTTTTTCACTCAACGCCCTGCCGAAATCTTTGGCAATCCGCATGGCCTGCGGTGTGGCATGGCGGCTGCCGACAATCGCGGCAGAAGGCGTGTGCAACAACTCTGCATTGCCGCGTAAAAACAAAACCGGCGGCGCGGTAATGCCTTGTGTCAGCATTTCGGGGAAATCATCATCTTGCAGCAGCAACAGACGGCAACCGTCCTGCATTTCCCATTGTAAAGCGGCTTCGGCAGACTGCTGCGCCAAAGCCCGTTTGTCCGCATTGCGCCATGACTCGGCCGCCTGTTTATGGCGTACCAGGGCGGCAATTTTGTCTGCCGGCGCACTCAAGGCAGCTTGTGCGCTACCGAATTGCTGCAACAGCACCAAAAAACTTTCTGCACCGATATAGGGCGTAAATGCCAGTTGCAACCAAGCAAAACGCTCGTTTTCCGTCATCAATCTGTTCCCTTTTCATAATGGTTTTTCAGACGGCCTGAAGTAAATTAAGGCCGTCTGAAAATTTTATTGGTATAAAACTTTTGTCGGCCCAAAATGCAAAACAACAATGCCGGGCCATATCATTATTCTTTATCAAATATTGCTTATCCAAGCAAACCATCAAATGACGATGCCGTCTGAAAAACCTGATGGCTTTCAGACGGCCTCTTTTGTGTTTGAACCGATATTGCGCTTATTCTTCGGATTTGTCGGCGCTGCGGCGCGATACGCTGATACCGAGTTGTTTGAGTTTACGGTAAAGGTGCGTACGCTCCAAACCGACCTTTTGCGCCACGCGGCTCATATTTTGGCCTTCTTGGGCGATGTGGTACTCAAAGTAGCGGCGCTCGACTTCTTCCCTCAATTCGCGCAAAGGCATATTGAAATTGAAGCCACCGATGATTTCTGTCGCCGTTGCATTTTCCTTCTGACCCAAAGCCGCGGCAACGGCCTGCTCGTCCACTTCTTTGCCGTCCGATTCCAACATGATGTTTTTCACCGTTTCGGCAAGCTGGTCGTAATTGCCCGGCCAATCGTATTGGCGCAAAACCACCAACGCGCTGTCGCTGAATTTTACCGGCTGGATTTTTTGACTTTCGGCCAAATCAGTCATGATGCGGTTGATTAAAAAGACGATGTCGTCCGGCTGGCTGCGCAAAGAAGGGATATTGATGCGCTCTTTCAACAGCTCCGCCAGTCGGCCAGCAACGACGTCATCGGCGCTCTCGCCACGCTTAAAGCCGCATGAAGCAATCACACGGACATTGTAGCGGTCGGCTTTCTCCAGCAAGAAAGCGATGCCGTTTTGGATGTTTTTGCTGTAACGGGCAATATCGCCGACATACAAAATACCGCCCGATGCCTTTTGCAACAGCTCTAACGGAGTATCGACAATGTGTTCGACACGTTCGGTTGCCACCCAAGGCGTACCGCTTTTGTGCAGATAGCGGGCGACAATTTCAAACGGCGAGCCTGCCTCACCGGCCAACAGCAGCGGGCGGTTGTGTTTGGAGGCCGCTTCAATGCTGCCGTTCATTTCTTGAATGACGGGGCTGTTGCCCAGTTTGTCCAAAGTCATACCGGAGGCCGTCTGAACTTCGCCATGCTTCAAGGCGCGTTCTACTGCGGACAAGAGTTTTTGCAGGGCAATCGGTTTTTCCAGAAAATCGAGCGCACCGATTTTGGTGGCTTCAACCGCGGTGTCGATGCTGGCATGGCCGCTCATCATGACCACAGGCATATTGAGTTGGCCGTTTTTCGCCCACTCTTTCAACAAAGTGATGCCGTCGCAATCGGGCATCCAAATGTCCAGCAACACCATGGCCGGACGCGTTTGGTAACGCAATTGGCGCGCTTCTTCGGCATTTTCGGCCAAAGTAACGGTATAGCCTTCGTCTTGAAGGATTTCGGAGAGCAGGTCGCGGATGCCTACTTCATCATCTACAATCAAAATATCACTGCTTCGCATAAGTTTCTGCCATTTCCGGTAAAGCTATTTTGACGCACGCGCCGCCGCTGTTCTGATTGCTCAGGCTGATGCGGCCGCCATGCTCCTCGATAATTTTTTTCACAACAGGCAAACCCAGCCCCGTTCCTGTCGGTTTGTCGGTAACGTACGGCTCAAAAGCATTGTGCAGCATTTCTTTGCTGAAACTTTTGCCGTTGTTGCAGACGGTCAGGAAAACCTGTCCGCCTTCGCGTCCTGTTTCGATGTTTACTTGCGGCGCTTCGTCCGACTCCGCCGCTTCTGCGGCATTCTTAAATAGGTTATGCAACACTTGGCGCATGGCCGTCGTATCGGCGGCAATCGGCAGGGCATCCGTGTTGAGCCGTGCATTAAATTTGCACGCGCCGGCCTCATATAATACCAATACTTCCGACACCAAACCGTTTAAATCTTGTTTTTCTAAATTCAGCGACGGCGCACGCGCATAATTGCGGAACGCTTCGACCATTTCTTTTAGCGCGGCAACCTGTTTGACGATGGTATCGGTTGAACGGCTGAGGATTTGGGCGTCTTGCTCGTCAAGTTTATCATGCAATTTCCATGCCAATCTCTCGGCGGAAAGCTGGATGGGCGTAAGCGGATTGCGGATTTCGTGCGCCAAACGTTTCGCCACTTCGCCCCATGCGGCCTCTTTTTGCGCGCGTATCAAGACGGTAATGTCATCAATCACCATTACCACGCCGTTATCGTTGTCTTCCGGCAGGATGGTGGCTTTGCCCAACAAGATTCGGGCATCGTCGGGCGCGGCGTATTCGACTTGGACAGGTTTGTCACTGTCGGCGGTTTCATGGATGGCGGCAAACACATCGGCCAACAGGGTTTGCTGCGGCGATTTGCCGTGCCATTGATGCCAGTTGCTGCCCCACAAAGACACCAGCGAAACGCCCAAAATCTGTTCGGCGGCTTTGTTAAAGGTTTTCAGACGGCCGTCGGCATCCAAAGTAATCACGCCTGTGGTCAAACTTTCCAACACGCATTCCAAATAATGGCGGGCGGCTTCTTCGCGCAAACGGTTGCGCTCGTCCGCCTCTTTGGCAATCGCCAATTGCTCGGTCATGTGGTTGAACAATTGGGTCAAACGGCCGAACTCGTCATTGCGGAATACCGGCCGGGTCTGGCTGAAGTCGCCCTGAGCCACCGCCCGCGCGCCCTCTGCCAACGACAACACCGGCGCCACAAAACGACGGGCAAAATACAAAGCCATCACCAGCGCCAAAAAGATGGCCAACAATGTCGCGACCAACAGCGTGGACAGGAAAAAGGTTTGCAGGCCTTTTTTGGTATAACTCAGCTCAGCGTATTTGGCGCGGGCCGCTTCAATCAGCGTCGCATCTTGGGCAACATCTTTCGGAATCGGCTGACGGAAAAACAATGCATAATCCTGATTTTTATGCGTACCGATCAGCATCCAGCCTTGAGCATACAGCACGCCGCCGATGTTTTCCAAGCTGCGTACCGAGCCGGTCTGCTCCAGCTGCTCCCATCCTTCTTTGTTGAGCGTCGGTTGATTAAGTTTCAGGGGATTGATGCTTTTCTCGGCTTTATGGGTGGTCGCGTTATAAAGCGCCAGCTGGGCAAATTCGGAAGTAGGCGCGGATTGGGTCAGCGTTTGCCCCAAGTCGCCGTCCAGCGAAGCGGCGCTGATTAAGTCGATTTGCACCGGCGTGGCGTTGCTGACCGCGTTGTCCACCGCCAAGTTCAGCGCGGATTTGCTCAAGTTTAAGCTGCGCTCCAATGCCTCATGGGTATCGTTGCCAAACCAAGAATTAATCGTGCCGTTAATAAACTGGGCGGAAATACCGAACAAAAACACGCCCGGCAATACGGCAACCAAGGTAAACATCCCCGACAGCCGACGCGCAATCTGCGAACCGAACACGCTTTTGCTATTGTCGCGCATCAAAAGCACGACATAGCGCACCAACACCGCGGCTAACACCAGCAACAGCAAGCCGCACAAGGCGACAATCCACCAGAAATAATCGGACAATACGTTGCTGCTGCCCGTTGCAACAGTCAAACCGTACAACAAAACTACGGCGAATACGGCGGCAATCAGGAGAAAGCGGCGCATGGTTTACTCCTGCACGACCGACAAGGATTTCCAACCCGAATCCAAATGCCAGTTTTTAGACGTCAGGGCATTGATTTGGAACGGTTTGGGCAGCTTGGCGGTTGTCAGCAGCAGGCGGATTTCAGCCTTCGTATCTTTGGCGGCCACATCACTCAGCGCACCTTTGGACAAAACCTTCCAATTTGCGACCGCACCCACTGCGCGCAAGGCAGTCTCAAGCGTGTCGTACTCGGTAGAAAACGTACCGACGGTAACGCGATAGCGGTTGGTCAGCGGATGGAAGGATAATTTGTATTGAATCGTGCTGTCGTTGTTGAGCAGCTGGTCGAACTTGAATTTATAAGACGCCACGGACGGCGCCGACAGCTGCCAACTTAAATTGAAATGCAGGGGGACGCCCTGTTTGAGTGCTTCTTTGAGCTGATCGGGCAGGTCGGTGCGGAAACGGCTGCTGACGGAAAGCTGTCCGGCATGGGTCAGCTTTGCCTCGGCACGGGTCGCACTGATGCCCTCGCCCGCCGCGTTCAGCGACACGGCGAGCAAGAGCGGTACAATCAGCGTTTTACTGCTTTTTAATAAGCGCGTAATAAAAGCCATCTTGATGTTTGTTCGGTAAAAGCACATGCGATTCGATCAACTCGGC
Organism: Neisseria sp. HMSC066H01; assembly: GCF_001837375.1. Taxonomy (NCBI): domain Bacteria; kingdom Pseudomonadati; phylum Pseudomonadota; class Betaproteobacteria; order Neisseriales; family Neisseriaceae; genus Neisseria; species Neisseria sp. HMSC066H01. The sequence goes on along the minus strand of NZ_KV832190.1, from coordinate 14,121 downwards.
ATCGGCATGGCGGTTAAGGAATTTTTGCAATTGACCGTCGTTTTCTTCGACAAAGACCGAGCAGGTAGCCAGCAACATCCTGCCGTTTTTCGTCAGGGTCTGCCACAGCGCGTCTAATAATGCTTCCTGTTGGCGTGCGGTTTTGACGGCATCGGTCGGTCGGCGCAGCCATTTGACGTCGGGATTGCGCCGCGCCACGCCCGAAGCGGTACACGGCACATCGGCCAAAACAGCGTCAAAGGCCTTACCATCATACCATGCCGCCAAGTCCTGCGCATCGGCACAAGCCAAAGAGGCCGTCTGAAAGCCTAAACGGTCAAGATTGCTCTTCACCCTGTTCAGACGGCCTTCATCTATATCCAAAGCGGTAACATGACAATCTGCCAATTCCAAGATATGGCCTGTCTTACCACCCGGCGCCGCACAGGCATCGAGGATGCGTTCTCCGTCTTTCGGGTTCAACAAATAGGCAGCACGTTGCGCACCAAAATCCTGCACAGACACCAGGCCGTCTGAAAAACCGGGCAGGCGGCTTACCGGCACGGCTTCTTCCAACATCACGGCGTATTCGTCCAACGCCCTAGCCAAAATACCTTCCGCAGCCAGCTTTTCCAAATAGCTTTCGGCATTGCCGTGTCGGCGGTTGACGCGCAAAGTCATCGGCGGATGCGATTGCAGCGCGGTGGTGATGTTGTGCCAATGTTTCGGATAATGGTTTTTCAAGTAAGCCACCCACCACAGCGGCAAATTGTGTTTCGCCACATCGTCTTTTTTACAAGAAGCCGCGAGCTTGTCGCGTTCACGCAAAAAGCGGCGCAAAATCGCGTTGGCAAACGAGCGGAACTGGCCGCGGCCGATTTTGGCAATGCTTTCCACCGCTTCATTGACCACGGCATGAGGCGCATTGCGCGTGTAATGCAGTTGGTACATCGCCGCCAAAAGCAGGCTTTCAAGCTGCGGATTGTCAATCGGCTTCTTCAGCATTTGTCCAAGCATATATTTCAAACTGCCCAAATACCGTTGGCAACCGTAGGCAATATCCTGCAAGGCGCCGTTTTCCTGCGCCGTCAGCTGCGGATGCGCCGCGCGGATTTCCGCCAAAACATCCTGAAGATTGCGCCCTTCTGAAACCGCGGCAACGCTGTCGGCGGCCAATTTTTGGGCGAGGGACATACTCATATTTTTGCTTTCTGATTCATAATTTGATTTCAAGTGTTCGGCGGATTTCAGACGGCCTGTTCGGCAGCCAGCAATGCCCGATAATATTCGGCATCTGTTTTGGAAAAACAGCAAAAGATGATTTTTTCCACTGCCGGACATTGCGGCAGGGTTTGCTTCAAACTCTCCAAAGCGATACGTGCGGCGGCTTCGGCCGGGAAGCGGTACACACCGGTGCTGATGCACGGAAAGGCGATGCTGTGAAGATCGTGTTTCTGGGCAAGCAGCAAGGAATTGGCATAGGATTGTGCCAATTTGGCCTCTTCATTTTGTTTTCCGCCAAACCATACCGGCCCGACCGTATGAATGACAAAACGCGCAGGCAAACGGTAGCCTTTGGTTATTTTGGCTTCGCCTGTGCGGCAACCGCCCAAAGTGCGGCACTCCTCCAGCAGCTCTTTGCCCGCGGCGCGGTGTATTGCACCGTCTACGCCGCCACCGCCCAACAGCGATGAATTGGCGGCATTGACAATCACATCGACTGCCAATCGGGTAATATCGCCCTCAACCACTTCAAAAACAGCCATTATTTTCTTTCCTCTGCGTTGATTTCCAGCCTGTTACAAAACCGTTCCGACTTCAATCGTCCGGCCTGCCGCAAATGCCTGTATGCTCATGCGTTTGCTGCCGGAAGGCTGCAATTCGGTAATGTTCAGCGCGTTTTCACCGCACGCCACCAGCAGGCCGTCTGAAGTGCAGGACAATACTTCGCCTGCCTTACCTTGTTTGGCCACGACTTCGGCACGCCAGATTTTCATCGGTTTGCCTTGATACTCGACCCACGCGGCAGGAACGGGGTTAAAGGCGCGGATTTTGCGCTCAATCACAGCCGCGCTTTCATTCCAATTGATACGCGCTTCTTCTTTGCTTAATTTTTGAGCATAGGTAACGCCTTCTTCAGGCTGTTTGACCGCGTTCAGACGGCCTTCCGCCTGCAGACGTTGCAAGTCGGCAACAATCGCTTCCGCACCCAAACCCATCAACGCGTCATGCACTTCGTTGGCGGTATCCGTAGGCTGGATGGCGTAGCGGTGTTCGCTGACCACAGCGCCGGTATCCAAGCCGATGTCCATCTGCATGATGCACACGCCGGTTTCAGCATCGCCGGCTTCAATCGCACGTTGAATCGGTGCTGCGCCGCGCCAACGGGGCAACAGCGAGGCGTGGATATTGAGGCAGCCGTGTTTGGGCGTGTCCAACACTTCCTGCGGCAAAATCAAGCCATACGCGGCCACTACCATCACATCCGCACCCGTATCTTTGAGCATTTGTAGAGCTTCGGCGTTATTGCGCAACTTTTCCGGCTGCGCCACGGTCAAACCCAATTCCAAGACAGCCTGTTTGACCGGCGATGCGGTCAACTGCATGCCGCGGCCTTTGGGGCGGTCGGGCTGGGTCAACACCAGCGGAATTTCAAAACCTGCGGCGGCGATGGCTTTCAAGGCGGCGGCGGCAAAATCGGGCGTACCGGCAAAGATGACTTTCATGTTGTGTCCTTGTGGAAATGGTTTGAATGGGCGCGTTGGGCAAACTGTTTCAGCTGAAAAGGCCGTCTGAAAGATTGAAAACCGAAGTCTGCCTTCTGTTTTGTCTTTTCAGACGGCCTTTAAGCGATGCTTAGGTCAGATGGTGTGTTTCTGACGTTTTTTCAGTTTGGTTTTGATGCGGCCTTGTTTCAGCTGCGACAGGTGTTCGACAAACACGATGCCCATCAGGTGGTCCAATTCGTGCTGCACGCAGATTGCCAGCAGGCCGTCTGCTTCCAGTGTGAATTTCTCGCCTTTTTCGTTCAAGGCTTCGACTTTGACGCGCTCGGCACGGGTGACGGTATCGTAAATACCCGGCACGGACAAGCAGCCTTCTTCGTAAGTCGTCTCGCCGTCTTTTTCGACAATGACGGGATTGATGAACACGCGCGGCTCGCTGCGGTCTTCGGTCAAATCCATCACGACGATGCGCTCGTGTACGTCAACCTGAGTGGCCGCCAAGCCGATACCGCGTGCTTCGTACATGGTTTCAAACATATCGGCAACCAATGTCTGGATGCGCTCGTCGATTTTTTCAACAGGTTTGGCGACTGTGTGCAAACGCTCGTCAGGGTATTGGAGGATGTTCAGTAAAGCCATAATATTCTCGTTTTATAAAGCTGATGTGTGATTTTCATACAGATTTGGTTTCCGCCGCCACAATCTCCTGTCATGACAGCAACATTCAATGCTAAAATAACGCCGAAAAATGTTAAGATAGCGCGACAGAGGCCGTTCGTTATCGTATTGATGAATGGGCGGCAGTTTCGCAAACTCCAGCCTTCTCTGTTTATCATCTGAAGACAAACCAAACCGATTTCAAGGGGAACGGTTATGCAACAACGTATTATAACCCTGCTTTGCATAGCAGGCATGGCTATTTCTGCCCACACTCAGGCAGCTTCTTTAAAAATCCGTCCCAATGCGCCGCAACGCTACGTCGTTAAAAACGGCGATACCTTGTGGGGCATTTCCGGCAAATATCTGTACAGCCCATGGCAATGGAACCGCCTTTGGGGCGCCAACCGCCGCGCCATCCGCAATCCGCACCTGATCTATCCGGGTCAGGTGTTGGTTTTACGCTACGTCAACGGCCAGCCGCGACTGGGTTTTGAACACGCCCAAACCCGTTCAGACGGCATTCCCGTGATCAAACTGCATCCGCGCGTACGCGAAACCTCCGGCTACGGCATTCCGACCGTCAACGTCAACCTCTACCGCATGTTCATGAAACATCCGCAGATTATCGCTCCGGAAGAAACCGCCAACGCGCCGCGCCTGATTGCAGGCCCCGACAACCGCGTCCTCTACACGCAAGGCAACCGTGTGTACGCATACGGCCTGACCGAACCCGGCCGCTACCTGACTTACCGTGTCAATAAAAACATCACCGATCCGGAAACCGGCAAATTCCTCGGCCAAGAAGTCGTGTTCAGCGGCATCGCCAACACGCTGCCTTACACCGACTCCGCCTTGGAAAACCGCACCCGCGCTTCTGACGAAAAACTCAAAAGCAACGAGTATTACACCCAAGTCAACAAAGCCATGAAGCTGCGCACCCAATCCGCGCAACCTTTGGTTATCGAAGAAGCCGTTTCCGAAATCCGCAAAGACGACTATCTGCTGAAACTGCCAGAAGGCCTCGACAGCTTCAATGTTATGCCTCACGCCCCTGCCCGTCCGATTCAGGCCAAAGTCGTTTCCATCTTCGACGGCGTGGGCGAAGCCGGCCAGTTCCAAACCATTACTTTGGATAAAGGCGAACTCGACGGCTTGGACAAAGGCACGGTGGTCAGCCTCTACAAACGCGGCCGCCAAGTCCGTGTCAATCTGTCCAACAACCTGATTCGCAAGCCGAAAGACAAAGATACGGTTGAATTGGTTTCCATTCCGGCGGAAGAAATCGGTTTGGCAATGGTGTACCGCACATCCGACCATCTGGCATCCGCCATTATTTTGGAAAGCCTGAACAGCGTTTCCATCGGCGATACTGCCTCCGAGCCCGGCCGCGATTTGGACAACATGGCCGATGAAAAAACCATGGACAAACCGGCCGAAGACGAACAGGAAAGAGAAATCGAACTGGAAGTCCGCAGCTGATTGAACTTTTTTAGCAGCGATTCGGTAAATAAAGGCCGTCTGAAAACCTGTTTTTCAGACGGCCTTTTGATTTCCGCCCATTAAATAAAATTGGTAACACGTTGTTTAAAGCGCAAACAACATCTCATGTCTCCAACCTTTAATCGGCTGCTCCCCTTTTCTATTGTCTTGCCGTTCTGCCATTCCAATCAGAAATATGAAAAGCCCGACACGCCATTTATTGCCTGTTGATTGTTCCATCTATTCCTGCCAATCAAAAAGGCCGTCTGAAATCTTCAGACGGCCTTTTTATCCATAACTCAAATCCGATTATTTGAATTTGTAAGTGTATTGCAAGCCCAAGATGTCCGCTTTGTTTTTGAAGCGAGCAGAGGATGCACCGCGGCTGTCCACATCGTTGCCGCTGGCTTTGCCGGTGCGGTAAACCGTGTCATTAATGTGGATATGGCTGTACGCCGCATCGATGACATGGTTTTTACCCAGTTGATATTTGGCACCGACAGAGAACCAGATACGGTTGCCGTCAGGCAGGCTGTTCATGCGGTCTTCTGCACTTTTAACCGGCGATTTGTCGAAAGCGATACCGGCACGCAGTTGCAATGGTTCGGTAACTTGGTAAGAGCCGCCGAATGCGACTTTATAAGTGTTGCGCCAGTTAGGCGTGATGACGGTACGGTCAGATTTGCCGTTAACAACGTTTTTGGTATTTTCAAACACCAGCTCGGCTTTGTTGAAGCGGCTGTGGCGCGTCCAAGTCACATCGCCGAACAGGTTAGTTTTGTCAGTGGCGCGGTACATGCCGTGAACGGACAAAGACTCAGGCGTGACGATTTTGACGCTGGCTTTTTCGTTCGGCACATAACCGCGCGCAGCCATTGCGCCCAAATCCCAAGCGCGTTTTGCATATGCGCCGTCCGCTTCCCAATCGGCAGTGCCTTTCAGCGTATGCGATACTTTGGAACGATAGTTCACACCCACGCGTGCGCGGTCGTTGATGTCCCACATCCACGCCAGTTGGTAGCCGAAGCCCCAATCGTGGCCTTTTACATCGGCATGACCGTCAGCTTTGCCGGTCGCATCGACAGCAACGGGACGGCCTGCTTGACGGGAAGCCAAGCCGCTGGCCAATTGGCTGATGGCGCCGGAAGCGTCCCAGTCGGAGTATTTGCGCAATTCGGCTTTGGAATATTGGGCAATCAAACCGGCACCGACGGTGTGTTGCTCATTCAGTTTCCATGCGACTACCGGCTCGATGGCGATGGTGGTCAAACCCAGTTTGTTGATGTTGTGGCGCAATACGGAATCTTTTTCGTATTCGGTTGCAGAGCCGAAGGGAACGTACACGCCCAAACCCAAAGTGATATCGTCGCTGGCTTTGTACGCGCCATAGACGTGCGGAGCAACGGTGGTTTCGGTAATTTTGCCGCTGGTCGAGCCGCTGACATCGGTACCCGTGCGGAAGTGTTTCGCAGATTCCGCCTCATAGTGAATGCTTGGAAAAACGATATTGGCGTTGACGGAAATTTGGCTGCTGTCGATTTTGCTCAAACCGGCCGGGTTGTAGAAAATGGTTGATGCATCGGCGGCTTCGGCGGCGGCGGCGTTGGCCGTGCCTTGAGCGTTAACGGATTGTGTGCCGAAGTGGTAGCCGGAAGCTTGGACGGCGGTAGATAACAGTGCTGCACTTAAAATAAATGCTGTTTTTTTCAGATTGAAATGAATCATTTTGGTTTACCGTGAAAGTAGCGGACAAAGAAAAAGGCCGTCTGAAACGTCCTTTATTGATTTAGTATAGGCACTCAATTCTATACTACATCATTATTTTTGCCTAATCTTTTCTTTTTTTACACAAAAAAAGCAGGCTGAAACAGCCTGCTTTTCCAATCATCGGATCACTGCAATTATTTGACCTGCAACACTTCCAGCGTATTGGTCGAACCGGATTCGCGCATTTTCGAACCGCTGGTGATGATGTATTGGTCACCGCTTTGGAGGATTTTGTGTTCTACCAGCATGGCTTCCACTTCGTTCAGCGCGGTATCGTGGTCGGTACTGGTTGCCAAAATCAACGGACGCACGCCGCGGTACATCGCCATGCGGCGTTGCGCTGAAACACTCGGTGTCAGGGCAAAAATCGGCAGGGTGATGTTGTGGCGGCTGACTTCGAAGGCGGTCGAACCGCTTTCAGTCAGGGCAACGATGGCTTTGGCGTGAACTGCGCGCGCCACGCTGACCGCACCGCCGGCAATCGCCAAGTTGGTGCTGACGGCTTCGGGATACTCGACCTGTTCGGCAACGCCGTTGAGCGAATCTTGTTCTTTTTCCGCAGCCGCACAAATAATCGCCATTTGGCTGACGGTTTCAAACGGATACGCGCCGACGGCGGTTTCGGCGGAACACATCACCGCATCGGTACCGTCCAATACCGCGTTGGCCACGTCGCTGACTTCCGCGCGGGTCGGTACGGGGTTGGTAATCATCGATTCCATCATTTGGGTTGCGGTAATACTGAAGCGGCGCAACTCACGGGCGCGGCGGATCATGCGTTTTTGCAGGGCAGGAACGGCGGCATGGCCGACTTCTACTGCCAAGTCACCGCGGGCAACCATAATACCGTCGCTGGCAAGGATGATTTCGTCCAGGTTTTCAATGGCTTCTACACGCTCAATTTTGGAAACCAAACCGGGACGTACGGCTGTACTGCCTTTCATTTCTTCTTCGACTTTGGCGCGTGCGATGTGCAAATCTTCGGCAGATTTCACAAAACTGATGGCCAAGTAGTCGCAACCGATGGCAATCGCGGTTTTCAAGTCGCGGAAGTCTTTTTCGGTCAACGCACCGGCAGACAGGCCGCCGCCGCGTTTGTTGATACCTTTGTTACTTTTCAGCACATGGCTGTTTTCTACCCTTGTAATAATCTTACTTCCTTCAACCGCTTCAACGGTCAAAGTCAACAGGCCGTCGTCTAGCCACAAAACATCGCCGGCAGCGACGTCATTGGGCAAATCGCGGTAGTCCAGGCCAACCGCTTCGCGTGTGCCTTCGCCTTCAAGTGCGGCATCAAGAACCAGCATTTCGCCTTTGTTCAATTCGATGCTGCCGCCTGCAATTTTGCCCACGCGGATTTTAGGTCCTTGCAAGTCGGCAAGAATGGCGATTTCCTGACCCGCACGTTTCGCGGCTTCGCGTACGATACGGGCATTTTCTTCATGAAACTCCGGCGTACCGTGGCTGAAATTGAAACGGACGACATTAAGGCCGCCGACACGGATCATGTCTTCCAACAATTGTACATTGTTGCTGCCCGGACCCAGTGTGGCGACAATTTTGGTATTGTGGCTGATACGGGTTAAATCACGTTGCAATTGGCTCATGTAAACGTCCTTTCCTGTTGATTTCACGTTTGATAATGAAGAGGATTGTACTCTCAATGCAATAATGTTGGCGTAAAATTACATCATTTTCTGACTTAAACTAAATTTATTTTTGCATTAACCTACTTTCCTATCGGATACAATATACCTTCACGTCGTCATGTTTAATTTTCAGACGGCCTCACTCATCCGAATAGAATACTGAAATATCCGACCGATCCATGAAACGTTTTCTGACTCCTCTGCCCATCGGCATCGTTTTGGCCGACCTGATATACGGTTTCGTCCTGAATGTGATGCAAGGCTTAAACTTGCAACAAACTGCATCCAACCAGTCCGGCACGCTTTCCGTTACGCCCGACATCGCCTTCAACAGCCTGCAAATCATCGCCAACGGCGGCATGGTCTGCATCATCGGCTTCGGTTTGATTGTTTTGTTCCAACTCAACCGCGCCGTATTGCGCCGACAAATCCTGCCCATCGGTATTTTCCGAACCCTCGGCCTGTTGGCTGTTTTGGCATTCAGCATTTCGTCTTTGTGGGAATGGTTGCATGCCGCTTTGTCGCTACTTTCCGGTCACAATGTTTTAAACTTCAGCAACCCGCGTTATCTGGTTACCGCAGCCTGCATGCCCATTATTGCTTTCTTGTGCATCTTGCGCCTGTACAATTGGTATCGCCTGCATCGGACTGTTGCCACCGACGATACCTCCGCTACCCTCTAATTAAGCTGCAAAAAGGCCGTCTGAAACAGAAAAACCTATTTCAGACGGCCTTGTCATTATATATCTCAACGTTGATGGCTGGTTTCTACACCGGCCTTAATCTCGCCATACATTTGCGAGCTGCCTCCGCTGCCTGATGCGCAGGCCGCCAAACTCAGTGCCAAAACAGCCGCAGTCAAAATCTTCAACATAAAATTCCCTCTTTCTACAACCATTATTTCGGATCGCAACGGAAATGGTAGGCGCAAATTTCAAATCCGTTTTTGAAGTAGAGACGATGCGCATCTGCGCGGTCATGGTTCACATGGACATTAAGATGAATTTTGGTCGCGCCGGTTTCCGCACCGATTTTGCGTACTTCTTCCAACAAGCGTGAAGCATAGCCTTTTTGGCGGCATTGAGGCATGGTTACGATGTCGTCAATATGGATATGGTAACCGCTGGCCAAGTTGTACGCGGCATGGAAACCGCATACGGCTACGGCATTTTGTTTGCCTTCTTCAAAAATGCCCAGCAGGCGGTAGCCGGTTTTACGCTGATGCTCGTTGATTTGTTCGACAAAACGGTGGATATCGGTCAAAGAAGAACGCAAAATGCTCAATGCCGCAAAAGCGGTCGCAGTTTCTTCCGGCGGAATTTCACGCAATACACCGACCACTGGCGCGGCAGCTTGAGGCTCGGGCTGGGTATCGGCCGCTTCCGCACGCTCGGCGGCGTGTTTTTCTTCAATCGCCTGCGCCAACAAAACGCGCTCGACCGGCACTTCGCCCTGCTGCTTGCTTTCCTGCTCTTTGAGTAAGGCTTTGCAGTCAATCACGCGCAAATCGTTATCCGCTGCAAAATCCATCAAGAAACGGAACATTTGCGGATTGTCTTCTTCCAGTTTTTTATCGACTGCCACACAACGGACATTGTCCACCAAAATCGGGCGCACCCAATTCGAATAGGAAAGGCGATTGTCTTTGGTGAAGGAAGACAAAATACCGCACAGGCGCTCCGCCCAGTCGCTTGGTCGGAAAATCTTGCCTTTGCTGGTTGTACCATGGATCACAACTTCATAAGGATTACACACTAACATAAGCAGCTTCCTGAAAGTAAATGGCTGAAGGAATATTTCGCCGCTGCCGACATCAGAAAAAGTTCCGATACATAGCAACAGATGATTGAAAAAATATCAGTAAAGTTTTGAACTAAAACAATGATAAGACGGCCTTGCCGATCCTGGCAATCCGTTTCGAATTCTTTGATTATTATACCCGATACGCCTCTTTTTCTTCAAAAATCATTTGAAAAATAACAACAGGCCGTCTGAAACCAAGTATTTCGGTTTCAGACGGCCTGCATATCCTACACATCAATACAACAATTTCTTACGGGGCTTTGGCTCGCCGCCGGATTTAATTTCCGACAGATTGAAATTCAGTATGCTCAAATCCAAAACGCTTTCTGAAGTGCATTGATCGCCAAAGGCATTTTCATAAGTAGCTTTCAGTTTCAACACACCGCCAAATGTTTGGTCCGGCAATTCGGCAGCCAGCGCCAACATGCTTGCAAACACGCCGCCATACAATTCGCCCGATGCCAGCATATCCACGCCGCCGGAAAACATCTCCAAGCGCATAACCGCATCGGCAACCAGCTTGCTCGGCAAGTGATCCGGCAAAGCCTCAGCCTCAAAGCGCACATTTTTCGCCAAGCCCTTACCGCTATTGCGGACAACCAAAACCAATAAATCCGTTTGCCCGTCAGAACGCTGCAACGTCGCATGCAAAACCGGATGAATGCTCTCTTTTTGAATCAGCTGCTCACGGTGCAACATCTTGCTTTTAGCTTTGGATCGCGCAGATACGACGGCCCAAATCAACCAAACCAATGCAACGGCAGAAATGGCTGTAACCAAAAGGGGAAGATTGGCCAAATAGGCTTGCTGATTAAACCAAACTTGTGCGGCTAAAAATCCGGCAAAGAAAATCAAGACATATAAAATTGGGGCAAACCGGCTTTGTATGGATGAGTGCATGAGTTTTCCTACATTTCGTATCATGTTATTAAAAAATAATGCCTTTCCGGCGAATAATGTCATCAACCCGGAAGGCATTATTTTAACGTAATTTAAACGCAATTTGCTTAATATCTTGCTTTTTATGAAACTGATGTATCAAGCAGACAACTCAAACCGCACAGCCGTGTTTTCAGACGGCCTGAGATTTTTATCAAGCTTCGGCAACCGAATCGCGCGAGAAGGTTTTTTCGCAATAATGGCATTTCAAACGCGTCTGCCCATGATGTGAACGGACATAAAAACGGCTGATGACCGGCTCGCCATGACTGGCACAATTGGTATTCGGGCAGCGGAACACTTCCGAGATTTCGTCCGGCAATGACAAATGCTGTTTGTCGATTACTTTAAACCGATCAATTTTGTTTACCACTGCTTCAGGGGCAAACAAAGCCAAACGGTTTGCCGCATTGGCATCCAACCATACGCCGCTAATTTTAATAATGTCTTTGCTGCCCTGCGTTTTGCTGGGCAAATTGAAGCCGACCGTTACTGCATTGCCATAATGCAGCAGTTTGAACTGCCTTAAAATGGCCAAGCCCTTACCGGCGGGAATATGGTCAATGACCGTACCTTGTTCAATCGCTTCCACGCTGAGTTTTGAGTTTTCCATCTTTCGCTCCTTAAACTTCTTCGTTCAATACCAAAGACAAAATCGCCATCCGTGCATACACACCGTTGGTTGCCTGTTCAAAATAATAAGCATGAGGTGTTTTATCCACATTCGGATGAATTTCATCTACCCTCGGTAAAGGATGCAAGACGCGCAAATTGAGTTTGGCATTTGCCAACATTGACGCATCAAGATTGAATTTACCCTGGATTTTGGCAAATTCCTGCTCATCAAAACGTTCGCGCTGAACGCGGGTCATGTACAAAATATCCGCCCATTCGACCGCTTCTTCCAAGCCGGGCAAAATTTGATAAAGGCAACCGGCCTCTTCCAGCTCTTCAGTGATATAGTCCGGCATCGCCAAGCTGGGAGGGGAAACAAACGCAAATTCACAACCCCAACGCTTCAGCGCCTGACATAATGAATGTACCGTACGGCCATATTTTAAATCACCGGCCATCGCAATCTTCAAATTGCTCAAACTGCCCTGCGTTTCATAAATCGTGACCAAGTCCAAAAGCGTCTGACTCGGATGTTGGTTGGTACCATCGCCGGCATTAATCACGGGCACGCTCGAAAACTCGGCCGCCACACGGGCCGCACCGTCTTTCGGGTGTCGCTGAATAATCGCATCCGTATAGCTGGAAATAATCCTCGCAGTATCCGCAAGCGTTTCACCCTTTTTCGCACTGGTATTCGCGCCATCGGAAAAACCGATAACTTTCCCACCCAAACGCTGTACCGCCGTTTCAAAAGACAAACGCGTACGAGTGGACGGTTCAAAAAAGCACGAACCAATCAACTTGCCTTCAAGCAAATCTTCACGAGGCTGCTTTTTCAACTTCAAGGCCGTCTGAAGCAGCAATTCGAGCTGCTCCGTCGTCAAATCTGAAATTGAAATAATATGTTGCCGATAAAGCGGATTAGGCATGACCATTCCTTCCCATAAAAAAACCCGCAAAGCGGGCGTTTCAAGCAAACCGATTCCATCGTTGTCCGGCATGATTCCAACCGGACAGTCTCAACCATGTTTCTACCACACCCATGAAATCTTCTGCATTATCGCATATTTAACAGACGACTGCTTCTATCAAGTTTTCAGACGGCCTAAGACTTTTGCAAAAAATCCTTCATCCTCAACAGCCAAAATTCAAACACAGGGATTTGACAGTTTCCTTTTATCTTTCCAATACTCGCATCTTGTAGGAGCAAACAAGCGAAAGTAAGCTGTTAACCGGTTCAACGATTCAAACATATCGCTTTCGAATAGCGTTGCACACCCATGTTGCCTAAAGCAAATTAGGTTCACAGCCTGATTTACAGTGAAACGTAACAAAGCTTTGTTCAACTACATAACGGGTTTTTCAACAAATATTCGGTTGTGTTTGATTTGCGTTTCCGTCGATGAGTTGTTGCAAAGGGCTTTGCGATAATGCAGGTCTGTAGCTGATGTTTTTCCAAATGCTGTCTGTTTTGCTGCCGTAGCCTTTGATCGTGCATTCTGCTATACCTTATCTCGTCGATATTGACGGAGTGATGTGCAGTTTATCAATATAGCCTGAGACCTTTGCAAAATTCCTTTTCCCCCGACAGCCGAAACCCCAATACAGGTTTTCGGCTGTTTCCGCCCCCAATCACTCCTGATTCTACCCAAATACCCCCCTTAATCCTCCACGGATACCCGATAATCAGGCATCCGGGCCGCCTTTTAGGCAGCAACAGGCGCACTTAACCTGTTGGCGGCTTTCAAAAAGTTTAAACACATCGCCTTCAGATGGCTTTGTGCACTTACTTTGAGCAGACCAAAATAGGCTGCCCGGGCGTAGCGAAATTTACAGTGCAGCGTACCGAAGCTTTGTTCGACCACATAACAGGTTTTCGATAGATGTCGGTTGCGTTTGGTTTGCGCTTCCGACAGCGGATGTTTACGGTGGGCTTTGCGCATAATGCCGTCTAACAAATGATGCTCTTCCAGATGTTGCCGGTTTTCCTCACTGTCATAGCCTTTGTCGGCATAGACGGTCGTACCTTCGGATAGACCTTCCAACAAAGGCGACAGGTGTTTGCACTCATGGGCGTTGGCGGGAGTGATGTGCAGTTTCTCGATATAGCCTTTCAAAATAGACACAAATATATATGTTTGCTGTATCAACCAGCTTTTTACCCTGCAGACAATGCTATCTTTGCTTGGTGTAATTTGTCTGCAGCCTTATCTTTCATTATCCATGACCGAAACTATTGATCTCAGGCCGTCTGAATAATGCTGCATCAATGACTTAAACTACAGCTTTCTCCACTTTTAAACTTTTCCATTCAGTTTACAGTTAATCAGTTCCAATAGTTCTGATCAGGGCATTACCTGCCGCCGGTTGGTTGCAGTGTCAGCATAAAGTTCTGGATTTAAAATATTCAGTTCGTCAAAATAATAAAACGGGTTAAGACAATAATGCAGTACTCGAGGTTGAGATCAGCCCACCAAAGGACGTGCCCGCGCACGTCCTTTTTT
>NZ_KV832189.1:306107-335064 GCF_001837375.1 Neisseria sp. HMSC066H01 | reverse complement strand
ATACGCCTACCAGCAAAACCAGTCAACACCCAATTTCAAAAAAATTAAAAATTTTTCACAACTATCTGTATTTAAATAATTTAAAATTTATTGGATTTTATCGTTCGATAGATAAAACAGATACCCAAAGATAAATAGTCCTGCGGCTTTACCCTTAATTGCCACATTCAAACACTCTATATCTCTATATTACTGGCGCTTTAGTCCCATCTACTCTTACAATCTCTACTTTCTCCAATAAAACAATCATAAATTTAGAATAGTCCCTATTATGAGTAACGAAAAGATTCAACAAAAATTTGAACAAGCATATCACTCTTTTATTGAAGAGGAAAATTACGAGGAAGCGCTTAAACGTGCCGAAATTCTTTGTCTTCTCAATCCACAATCTGTCGAATTTCATCACAAAGTTGCTTATGCCTATCTGAAGCAATTGAAATGGGAAAAAGCCATTGAGGCTGAAATGAAAACGTTAGAGCTGGATAGCACCTATATTCCTGCTTTGGATTTACTTGCACATGCTTATGGCGCCCTAGGTAATTGGGAAAAAACCGGGGTTTACGGTCATCAGGCTTTGGTTCTAAAAGATAAAGCCATCCCAGACCTAGAACATGAAATCATTCCGACACCGACTCCAAAAAATGGCAAACGGATTATCTCCTTTTCTTTATTTGGCAATAATTCCAAATATATTGAGCCTGCCGTCTTAAATACCCAGCTTGCGCCTGTGCTTTTCCCTGGTTGGACATGTCGTTTTTATGTCGACGATTCTGTATCGGCTGAAGCTATTCAACGACTTAGAAATAACGGTGCTGAAGTGATTAAAGTTGGCGCACCGTTGGACAACTGGCCGGGTACGATGTGGCGCTTTCTTGCCATCAATGATCCCGAGGTTGAATACGTTATTTTCCGTGATGCGGATTCTATTATTTGCTATCGTGATGCAGCGGCAGTATCCGAATGGATAAAAAGTGGCACCCTATTCCACACTATTCGCGACTCAGGCTCGCATACTGCCCTGATTCTTGCAGGTATGTGGGGCGCTAAAGCGGGTGCAGTCCCAGATATGCAGGAAAGAATTCAGAACTTTGTCGACAAGGGCTACCCTTCCAGACATTTTGCCGACCAAGATTTTCTAGAAAAAGAATTGTGGGCCTATATCCGTCAGAATCTGTTTGCACATGACAGATTATTTGATTTCTGTAATGCACACGAAATTCCCGGCGAGTTCTACCCTAATTATCAAATCGCTTTCAGCGAAGGAGTTACCAGCTTTAACGCAACGACTGATTATGAAGACGGCAGCCTGGCAAGATGGACGCTGTACTCCAGTGCTTCGCCTTTGGTCAATCCGGACTACTCGCTCAATGCCGTTCCTGAATTTAAAGTCTGCAGTTATGTGACTGAAGTAAAAAACGGAGTGGTTTCAGCATTTTTGCCGAAGAGATATGGCAATGCGATTAAAGCAAAACTGGCCAGAATCAACATCGAACAAATCTAATTTGATTTGATTCCTAATATATCTCATTTAATGAACCCGTTATTTATGAGCAAACACATTCTCCTCGGCATTACCGGCGGTATTGCGGCGTATAAATCTTGTAAACTGGTCAGACTGTTGAAAAAACAGGGGCATTCTGTTTCGGTGGTGATGACGGATTCTGCGACGGAATTTGTCTCCCCGCTGACTTTCCAAGCATTAAGCGGCAATCCCGTGTTATCGGATACTTATTCAGGTGCCTCCAATAATGGCATGGCACACATCAACCTGACGCGCGAAGCCGACGCATTTCTTATTGCGCCTGCAACTGCCAATACGATTGCCAAAATTGCCAACGGATTGGCCGACAACCTGCTGACTACTTTGGCCGCAGCCAGAAAATGTCCTTTGGCCGTTGCGCCTGCAATGAATGTCGAAATGTGGAACAACCCTGCCAACCTGCGCAATATTGCACAACTGGCTTCAGACGGCATTACCGTGTTTTACCCAAACAGTGGCGAACAGGCTTGCGGAGAAACAGGCACAGGTAGAATGGTCGAAGCAGTCGATCTGGCAGATTTGCTAGAAGATTTATGGACACCCAAGCTACTGAGCGGCAAAAAAGTTCTGATTACAGCCGGCGCAACGTTTGAAGCCATCGATCCTGTCCGCGGCATTACTAATATTTCCAGCGGACAAATGGGTATGGCTTTAGCGCATGCGTGCCGTGCTGCCGGAGCGGAAGTCACACTGATTTACGGTCAAATTCAGACGGCCTTGCCAGCAGGCTTGGCTCATTCCGAACAGGCTGTCAGCGCAGAAGCCATGTATCAGGCAGTTCATCGCCATATTCCGGAACAAGATGTCTTTATTTCCGTTGCAGCCGTTGCAGACTATAAAGTCAAAAACAGCAGCAACGAGAAACTGAAGAAAAACAGCGATCAGCCTCCGGTTATCGAACTGACGGAAAATCCAGACATTCTCGCATCCGTTGCCGCCCTGCCTTCTCCACCGTTCTGCGTCGGCTTTGCTGCCGAAAGCCATCAAGTTTTGGAATTTGCACGGGCAAAACGTTTACGCAAAAACGTTCCAATGCTGGTGGCCAACCAAGTTTCTGTTTCCATGGGTAAGCCAACCAATCAAATCACCATTATTGATGACCTTGCCGAAACCTCCTTTCCGGAAACATCGAAACGCCAAGCCGCAGATGAAATCGTCAAACGCCTGGCTGAATTGTTGACTTGATCAAACAGAAGGCCGTCTGAAAAATTTTCAGACGGCCTTCTGTTTGAATACATTAAATCACAAACCCAATTCGCGCAGGAAACGAATATCGTCAGCCCAACCGGATTTCACTTTCACCCAAATCTTTAAGAAGACTTTGGTATCAAACAATTTTTCCATATCAAGGCGGGCTTCAGTAGAAATTTTCTTCAATTTCTCCCCACCCTTGCCAATCAAAATCGCCTTTTGGCTGTCTTTATCGACCAACACCGCGATATAAATACGGAACAGTCCGCTTTCCTCTTCCTCAAACTGCTCCACTTCAACATTCATCGCATACGGCAACTCTTCGCCCAAATAGCGGAACAATTTTTCGCGCACAATCTCCATCGCCAGGAATCGGCTGGATTTGTCCGTCACCATATCTTCCGGATACATCGGGATACTTTCCGGCAGATACGGCTTGAGCAGTTCCAGCAGATTGGCAATACGCAGGCCATGTTTCGCGCTGACTGCCTCGCTGACGGCAAACTCAAACTCTTGGCGCACTTCATTGATAAACGCCTCAAGCGCAAATTTGTCTTTGGCTTTGTCTTTATCGATTTTATTGACCACCAATACCACGGGCGTATGCTTAGGCAACTGTTTCAACACCACGCGGTCGGCATCGGTAAAGCGCATGGCTTCCACCACAAAAACCACCACGTCCACGCCGCTCAACGCTTCGGTTACGTTTTGATTAAGACGGTCATTCAAGGCATTGCGGTGATTGGTTTGAAAACCCGGCGTATCGACAAACACAAATTGCGCCGTATCGTCGGTGTAAATACCGGTTACACGGTTGCGCGTGGTTTGTGCTTTCTTACTGGTAATACTGATTTTCTGACCGATTAAATGGTTCATCAACGTGGATTTGCCGACATTAGGACGACCCACGATGGCAACAAAGCCGCAACGATAATCCGTCGGGTGTTGCGACTCGTTTTGCAAAAAGGTTTCGATATCCATTTATATATGACTTTCTTGATTGTTTCAGACGGCCTTTGCATTTTCTCAAAGGCCGTCTGAAATATTATTTTTTAGATTTTTTTAAAGGGAACTTCTGTTCCAACCATTCCAAGGCTTCACATGCCGCTTTTTGCTCGGCCACTTTCCGACTGCTGCCGCGCGCATTGCAGATGAAACCGAGTTCGCCCAAATCGCAGGAAATCACAAACATCGCATCGGCCGTCTGCTCCGCCTGCTCTTCGATTCGATATTTCGGCAGGGCAAAGCGGCGTGCCTGCAAGGCTTCCTGCAAAGCGGTTTTACTGTCTTTTTTGCCGATATTCAAATCCGCACGTTTCACGCGTTTCGCAAACAAATGGCGAACCACTTTTTCCGCCGCAGAAAAATCAGCGTCAAAGCTGACCGCCGCAAACATCGCCTCCATCGCGTCGGCCAAAATCGAAGGCCGTCTGAAACCGCCGCTCTTCAACTCGCCAGCACCCAAATACAAACCGTCGCCGACATTCATTTCCAACGCGATTTCAGCCAACACGCCTTCATTCACCAAAGCCGCGCGCATTCGCGACAACTCGCCTTCCGACAATTTCGGAAACGCGTCAAACAACATCCGCGCCACGGAATAGTTCAAAATCGAATCGCCGACAAATTCAAAACGCTCATTGTGTTTGGCATTGTAGCTGCGGTGGGTCAAAGCCTGCTGAAGCAGCTCCATATCGCGGAACTCATAGCCCAGACACTTTTGAATCGCTCGATGCGCCTGCTGTTTGAGCAAATCAGGTTTCATTCCATACTTTCAAAAAACAGCCCGAAAATACGACTCATCCGCAGTGAAACAAAATAAAAAGGCTACACCGGCAACTTTTTTATTTTGGCTCATTGTTTCTTGCGTCCCTCAAGCCGATAAACAATCAAAAGCCGTCATGTTCAAACCTGACGGCGCTCGACCGACATTGTACCATCAAACCGCCCCTGCACACATCCGTGCGGAAAAGCGGCGAATCGTGTAAAATCATGCCAAATCATCTCTTTGTCAGCTCCATGAACAAATTTGTCCAAGCATTGGCCGCAGCGCTCGACCGCTGCATCGTCACCAACACCGTCGCCGAACAAGGCGAACCCGTCGGCTTCCTCTACCGCGAAGCCCCCGTATTTGAAAACGACAGCGGCTGGCGTATTTTCAGCGGCGACGAAACCGACGAATACACCGACAATCCCGACAACTTCAGCATTGTCAGCCTCTCCGCCATTACCGCAGACAATCCCAACATCGCGCCCCTGCTGACTCAGGCAGAAGGCAGCGCGTGGGAACTGAACGAAGACGGCGAGTTCCAAGCCGTTGCCGATTGGCAGCCGCAAGAATAATCCATCCCCATTTCGTTTCAGACGGCCTTCCCCCTAACCAGGCCGTCTGAAACCGAGCCGAATCCCTATTTCACCAATATTGAAGGAATCATCATGAACATTATCGAACCACGCCTCGATGGCACCAACTTGCGCATCGGCATCGTTCAAGCCCGCTTTACCAACGAAATCGGCAGCGAAATGGTCAAAGTTTGCTGCCGCACCTTAAAAGAATTGGGCGTAGCCGAAGACAACATCACGCTTGCCACCGTCCCCGGCGCGCTTGAAGTGCCTATCGCGCTGATGAACCTCGCTTCATCCGAACAATTCGACGCCCTGATTGCCATCGGTGTTGTCATTCGCGGCGAAACCTACCACTTTGAATTGGTATCCAATGAATCCGGCGCAGGCGTCAGCCGCGTTGCCCTTGATTACAACATCCCGATCGCCAACGCCATCCTGACGACCGAAAACGACGAACAGGCCGTCGCACGCATCGAAGAAAAAGCCTCCGATGCCGCCAAAGTTGCCGTAGAATGTGCCAACTTGGTCAACCATCTTTTGTCAGAACAATACGAAGACGACGAAGAATAAACTTCTCCCCGTATTGAATACCGCATCTTTTCAGACGGCCTCCCAATCATGACATTGAGGCCGTCTGAATCATTCAATATTCAGCCGACAACCCTCGGCGCCCTCTTCACAAGGAATACCCATGAAAAGCCCACGCCGCCGCGCACGCGAGCTTGCCGTACAAGCCATTTATCAAGCAGGCATCAACAAAACTGCCGCTCCCGAAATCGCCAAAAACATCCGCGAACTGTCCCAAGCGCCCAATATGGATGAAGAGCTGTTCAACAAACTGTTTTTCGGCGCACAAACCCATGCCGAAGAATACATGGAAAAAATCAGCCCCCTGCTTGACCGCGACGAGAAAGACCTCAGCCCTATCGAACGCGCCGTTTTGCTGGTTGCCTGCCATGAGCTGAGCACCATGCCTGAAACCCCCTATCCTGTCATCATCAACGAAGCCATCGAAGTTACCAAAACTTTCGGCGGCACCGATGGCCATAAATTCGTCAACGGCATCCTAGACCAACTGGCTTCCCGCATCCGCCCCGACGAACCGCGCCGCAAAGGCTAAGATTGACTTCACATTGGGTTAGGATTACCGATATTTACCCTGTTTAGGCTAATGTGCTTATACAGCCAAACCATCAAAAAGGCCGTCTGAAATTCAGACGGCCTTTTATATTTCGATTTATTCCGATTTTGGTATTTCATAACCGGGGCAGTTTTGTTTATCGCTGTTTGCCCAGATGATACCGCTGTCGTTGTAATAAACGGTACAAGTTTCATTGGCATTGGTTTCTTTATTGGGTACAGCCTTCAAAATATAACCTGAATCGGAAGGATTAGGCATAGAATCCGTACCTTCGGAAAAACTAATATTGAAATATTGATTCTGCTGCAAATTTTCGGTAGGAAACCCTACAAAAGTACTTTTTTGAGTATAGTAGCGTTCAAGTTGTTGGGCATTATGCAGCATCTGTGTGCGGACGGATGCGAGGCGTGTTTGGCGGATGTAGTTTTGATAAGACGGATAGGCGATGGTAGCGAGAATGGCTGCAATCAAAACGACTATCAACAGCTCGATAAGCGTGAAGCCTTGTTGGTGTTTCATTTTATTTGTGTCGTTAATAATTGGAATAAGACATGAATATTATAGTCGTTTTCTTGCGGCTTAAATGTTCAGATTCGGAGGAAGTTTGGGAATTTATGTAAACGAGGTACAAGTTCTGAAAAATATGTTCATCCTTTTATTTTTTATTTCAATAAGTTAAACTTCAATTTAAGCCAACCGTCTCTTGGTTGGCCTTGGCCTTTACAGTAAAATCCAGTTGTTTTTTTGTTTCTATCAATACATTTGTTGCTTGTCTGCGACGTTATTTTATTGAATTGGTTCCTTTTATATGTCTAAAGTTTTCAAGTGGGCGGCCGGTACGGCTGTTGTAGTAGCAGCGGCTTTCGGCGGCTGGTCTTTGATGAAGCCTGAGCCTCAGTCTTCTTTTATTACGGAAGTGGTCAAACGCGGCGATATCCGTCAAACCGTATCGGCAACCGGCGAAATCTCGCCTTCCAATTTGGTATCCGTAGGCGCGGAAGCTTCAGGCCAGATTAAAAAACTGTATGTGAAACTGGGCCAACAAGTGAAAAAAGGCGATTTGATTGCAGAAATCGACTCAACCAATCAGCTCAATACCTTAAATACCGAAAAATCCAAACTGGAAACTTATCAAGCAAAATTGGTTTCTGCCGAAATCGCACTTTCCAGCGCGGAGAAAAAATATAAGCGCGAACTTGCCTTATGGAAAGAACAGGCCACTTCCAAAGAAGATTTGGAATCTGCACAAGACTCTTTAGCCGCAGCCAAAGCCAATGTCGCCGAACTGAAGGCTGCCATCAAACAATCCAAAATCTCGATCAATACAGCCGAATCCGAACTGGGCCACACGCGGATTACCGCCACCATGGACGGCACCGTAGTCGCCATTCCTGTTGAGGAAGGCCAATCCGTCAATGCGGCGCAATCTACGCCGACCATTATCCAGCTGGCCAATCTGGAAACCATGTTAAACAAAATGCAGATTGCCGAAGGCGATATTACGAAAGTCAAAGCCGGTCAGGATATTTCGTTCACCATTTTGTCCGAACCGGACACGCCGATTAAAGCGAAATTGGACAGCGTCGACCCTGGCCTGACCACCATGTCTTTGGGCAGCTACACCAGCAGCACGGACACGACTTCCAATGCAATTTACTACTATGCCCGCGCCTTGGTGCCAAATTCCGACGGCAAACTTTCCATCGGCATGACCACTCAAAACACGATTGAAATCAACGGCGTGAAGAATGTCTTACTGGTACCGACGCTGACTGTAAAAAAACATAACGGTAAATCCTATGTCAGCATTTTGGGTGCAGACAATAAAGCGGTAGAACGCGAAGTAACCGTCGGTTTGAAAGACAGCATGAATACCGAAATCAAAAGCGGCTTGAAAGAAGGCGAAAAAGTGATCGTTTCTGAAATGAGCGCAGATGAAAAGAATAAGAGCAGCGAACGCGCGATGATGGGCGGCGGCCCTCCCCGCTGATTGATTAAGGCCGTCTGAAAGGTTTGGCTGTGTTTCAGACGGCCTTGGTTTCTGTATGTCTATTTTTCGCCCGGAAAGATTATGAGTTTAATCGAATGTAAGAATATCAACCGTTTTTTCGGTAGCGGTGAAAACCGTGTGCACGTATTGAAAGATGTCAGCCTTTCTATTGAGAAAGGCGACTTTGTGGCGATTATCGGCCAATCCGGCTCGGGCAAATCGACGCTGATGAATATCTTGGGCTGTCTGGATACCGCCACTTCCGGCTCTTATCAAATCGACGGCATCGAAACATCGCAAATGCAGCCGGATGAGCTGGCGGCTTTGCGCCGTGAGCGTTTCGGCTTTATTTTCCAGCGTTACAACCTGTTAAGCTCGCTGACTGCCCGGGACAACGTCGCCCTGCCTGCCGTGTATATGGGCATGGACAGCAAAGAGCGCGCGGAACGTGCGGAAAAATTATTGGGCGATTTGGGTTTGCAAAATAAAGAAGGCAACAAACCCAGCGAGCTTTCCGGCGGCCAGCAACAGCGTGTTTCGATTGCCCGCGCGTTGATGAACGGCGGCGAAATCATCTTTGCCGACGAACCAACCGGCGCATTGGATACCGCCAGCGGTAAAAATGTGATGGAAATCATCCACAAGCTGCACGAAGACGGACATACCGTGATTATGGTCACCCACGATCCGGGCATTGCGGCAAACGCAAACCGCGTCATCGAAATCCGCGACGGTCAGATTATTTCGGATACGTCTAAAAATCCTGATATTCCGCCCAGCAAAGTGGAGCGGATTAAAGAAAAAGCTTCTTGGTCGTTTTATTACGATCAATTTATGGAAGCATTCAAAATGTCGGTACAGGCGATTATGGCGCACAAAATGCGTTCGCTGCTGACCATGCTGGGGATTATTATCGGTATTGCTTCGGTGGTATCGGTGGTGGCGTTGGGTAATGGTTCTCAACAAAAAATCCTGGAAGACATCAACTCGATGGGCACAAACACCATCAGTATCTTCCCCGGACGCGGTTTTGGCGACCGTAGAAGCGGACGAATCAAGACACTGACGATTAATGACGCAAAAGCCATCAGCCAACAAAGCTACGTCGCCTCTGCCACCCCTCAAACCAACTCCGGCGGCACCTTGACCTACCGCAACACCGACCTGACCGCCTCGCTTTACGGCGTAGGCGAGCAATATTTCGACGTGCGCGGTTTGAAATTGGAAGAAGGCCGTCTGTTTGATGATGACGATGTAAAAACCGATGCCCAAGTCGTCGTTATCGACCAAAACACCAAAACCAAACTCTTCGGCGAAGGAGTTAATCCTTTAGGCAAAACCATCCTTTTCAAAAAACGCCCGTTAACCGTCATCGGCATTATGAAAAAGGATGACAACTCGTTCGGCAATTCCGACTCGCTGATGCTTTGGTCGCCGCATACAACGGTCATGCACCAAATTACCGGCGAAAGCTATACCAACTCCATCGTTGTCAAAATCAAAGACGATGCCAACACGCAGGTTGCCGAAAAAAGCCTGACCGAGCTGCTGAAAGCACGCCACGGTACAGAAGACTTCTTTATGAACAACAGCGACAGCATCAAAGAAATGGTTGAAAGCACGACCGGCACCATGACGCTGCTGATTTCTTCCATCGCGGTCATCTCTTTGGTGGTCGGCGGCATCGGCGTGATGAACATCATGTTGGTCTCCGTTACCGAGCGTACCAAAGAAATCGGCGTGCGCATGGCAATCGGCGCGCGGCGCAACAATATTTTGCAGCAGTTTCTGATTGAGGCCGTTTTAATCTGCATCATCGGCGGCCTTTCGGGCGTATTGTTGTCCGCAAGCATCAGCCTGGTGTTCAACTATTTTGTTACCGATTTCCCGATGAGCATTTCCATGGCTTCCGTCATCGGCGCAGTGGTCTGCTCCACCGCCATCGGCGTCGCGTTCGGCTTTATGCCTGCCAACAAGGCTTCCAAGCTCAACCCGATTGATGCCTTAGCTCAAGATTGATTATGTTTCAGACGGCCTATTATCTTAAGGCCGTCTGAAATGCCGTTACCCGAAAGATTTTTATGAAGACAAAACCTTTTTCCCAAGCAGCCTTATCCTTGGCTGTTGCCCTTGTCCTAAGTGCGTGCGCCGCGCCTAAAGCCAATCCGAACCTGACGCTGGAAGCAACCGGCCAAGTCATGAGTGCGGCGGAAACTGCCGAACGCTACGATGTAAACGGCAACTGGTGGGAAATCTACCAAAGCCCGCAGCTTAATGCGCTGATGGAGCAGGCGCTGGCGAACAATGTCGATTTGAAACAGGCGGCCATCAGCGTCAACAAGGCTTTGTACCAAGCCAATATTTTGGGTGCGGATTTGGTACCTTCGTTCAGCGGCTCGTTGGGTGCGAATGCTTCTAAAAACCTGAAAACCGGCAGCCACGGCAATACCTTCAGCAGCCAGCTTGGCTTGAGCTATGAATTGGATTTGTGGCGCAAACTCAGTGCCACTGCCGATGCGCAGGTATGGGAATACCAAGCCACGCATGAAGACATGGCCAACACGCGCCTGACTTTGATTAATAATGTCGCCGATGCCTATTTCAATATTGCCTACCTGAACGAAGCCATCGAGTTGGCGCAAAAATCGCTGAAGCAATATCAGGAAATCAACCGCATTGCGAATGCCAAGTTCCGCTACGGCCGGGCTGACTCCAGCCAGCCGACCCAAGCCAAACAGTCATTGTTGAACGCAGAAAACAGCCTGTTGTCTTTGCAAAACAATTTGGATACGCAAAAACAGGTTTTGCGTAATTTATTGAATTTAAGGCCGTCTGAAAACATGGCCGCCGATCCGGCACAATTCCGTCTGTTGCCGGTCAAAGGTGTAAATTTGGACGTACCGATTACCGTTTTGGCCAACCGCCCTGACCTGCGCGCCGCCGAATACCGCCTGCAAGCGTCGCAACAATCGGTCAACGCGCAAAAACGCAGTTGGTATCCGTCGATTACTTTGGGCGCAAGTTTGAGTACGTCTTCCGACAAAGCAAAAAGCACGTTCAATATCCCCATGTTAGGCGGCTCGGCCACCATCAATCTGCCTTTCCTTAATTGGCAGACCATGAAATGGAAAGACAAAACCGTACAAGCGGAGATAGACAGCGCCAAGCTGAATTTTGAAAAAGCCCTGACCACTGCGCTCAACGAAGTCAATACCAATTACCTTGCCTACAAAAACGCGCAGGCCGGCCTTGCCAATCAGGAACAGCGTTACCAGTTGGACAAGAAAAACAGCCATTACTATCAAGTCCGCTACCAACACGGTAAAAACGAACTGAAAGACTGGCTGGAGGCTTTGAATACGGAATACAGCTCGGCGCAAAACCTGCTGAACCAACGCTATGAGGCTTTAAAATACGAAAATATGGTGTACAAAGCCATGGCAGGACGTTATACGCCGAAATAGCATTTTCAGACGGCCTTTGGTTAATTTCCGTCAAAGGCCGTCTGAAACCATTCAAGCAACTGAATTTTCATATATAATCGCGCGTTTATTTGATTTTATCCGGACAACATTATGGCCTTCGCCTCTCTCTTTACGCTTTTGGACGACATTACCGCCGTTTTGGACGATGTAGCGATGATGACCAAAGTCGCCGCCAAAAAAACCGCCGGCGTGGTCGGCGACGATTTGGCGCTCAACGCCAATCAGGTAACCGGCGTATCTGCCGAGCGCGAATTGCCGATTATTTGGGCGGTGGCAAAAGGCTCTCTGGTCAACAAGCTGATTCTGGTGCCGCTTGCGCTGTTGCTTTCCGCTTTCGTGCCTGCACTGATTACGCCCTTGCTGATGATCGGCGGTGTTTATTTGTGTTTTGAAGGCGTAGAAAAACTGTTGCACAAATTTCTACACCGCAATGAACACGAAGATGGACACAATGCCGAGCCTGAAGTCACAGACGAAAAAACAAAAGTTAAAGGCGCGGTCCGCACGGATTTCATCCTCTCCGCCGAAATCATCATTATTGCGCTGGGCGTTGTTGAAAAATATGACCTGATAACACGTTCTTTGGTTATGGTTGCCATCGGTATCGGCATGACGGTGTTGGTGTACGGCTTGGTCGGCATTATCGTCAAACTTGACGACCTCGGTATGATGCTGATGCGCCAAAAAAGTGCCACCGTACAAGGCATCGGATGCGGTTTGATTTCATTTATGCCTTGGTTTATGCGCGGCTTGAGCATTGTCGGCACGCTGGCGATGTTCTTGGTCGGCGGCGGACTGATCGCCCACAACCTTGGTTTTTTGCACGATTTCCTCCACGCGCAACATTGGGACAGCGGCATGATGGAACATATCGCCAATCTAGTGATCGGAGTAGCCGCCGGTGCATTGGCCTGCGCCATTGTCCTGCCTGCAATGAAACTGTTTCAAAAAGACTGATTTTGTTTCCCTGCCGTCTGAAAACCTTTCAGACGGCCTCAATACCATTTAAAGCATGAATATTTTCCGTAAACTCGAACAATACTGGCAACACCCGCTGCTGTACTGGCCGCTGGTCATCTTGATTGCCGCCGCGACGCCGTTCACTTTCGCCCCGTATTATCATTTCTGGCTGATGCCGCTGTTGTTCGGCGCGCTGATACGCCTGATTGAATTGCGTCCGCGCTTTGCCGTCATAACTGCCTATCTGTTCGGATTAATCGGTTATACGGCGCAGTTTTATTGGATACACACTGCCCTGCATGATGTTTCGGGTCTGCCGGATTCATACGCTATCCCCCTCACCTTCCTGCTGCCGGCATTTCTTGCGCTTTATCCGGCCATCTGTTTTTGGGTGTGGAGAAAATGCAACCTGGCGCGCTGGGCCAAAACCGGCCTCCTGCTGCCGATTTTGTGGACGCTGGCAGAATTTGCCCGCGAACGCTTCCTGACCGGATTCGGCTGGGGCGCCATCGGCTATTCCCAAATCATCAAAGACAGCCCGTTGGCAGGCTTCGCGCCGTTGGGCGGCATTCATATGGTTACGCTGGCAACCGCTTTCCTCAGCGCATGGCTGGTGTTGCTGATTGACAACCACGGCCGTCTGAAACATCGCCTTCTGCCCTTATTCCTTATCGTTGCGCTCTGCTCCGTCGGCTACATTTCCCAACAAACCGAATACACCCGCCCCGACGGCAGCACCAGCACCGTCGCCCTGATTCAAGGCAATATCGAGCAAAATCTGAAATGGAAAGAAGAACAAATCATTCCGACCATTCAGAAATACTACGAACAAATCAGCAAAACCAGTGCCGACATCGTCATCCTGCCTGAAACCGCCCTGCCGCTGATGCGCCAGGACCTGCCCGAAGGCATCTTGGAACAATTCGCCGAACAGGCGCAAAGCAACGGCAGCGCATTGGCCATCGGTATCAGCCAATATACGCCCGACGGCAACGGCTACGAAAATGCCGTCATCAATTTGAGCGACTATCACAACAGCACTTCCGATACCATCCCCTACTACGCCAAGAACCACCTGGTTCCATTCGGCGAATACAAGCCATTGCCCATCATTACCGAGCGCCTCTATAAAATGATGGATATGCCTTTGGCCGACTTCCAAAAAGGCGGCGACAACCAAGCGCCTTTGACAATGAAAGATCAAAAAGTCGCCTTCAATATCTGCTATGAAGACGGTTTCGGCGACGAACTCATCGCAACGGCCAAACGCTCCACCCTGCTTGCCAACATCAGCAATATGGCGTGGTACGGCAAATCCAATGCCATGTACCAGCAGCTTCAACAGTCCCAAGCACGCGCGATGGAACTGGGCCGCTACATGGTTCGTGCCACCAATACCGGCGCAACCGCCATTATTTCCCCTAAAGGCACGATTGTTGCCGAAGCCCAACCGGATACAGAAACCGTCCTCGAAGGCCACGTCAAAGGCTACATCGGCGAAACGCCTTATATGAAAGCAGGCGGCTCAACCTGGCTTATCAGTATTTTGGCCGTTATCGGCGTATTCCTCATTCTGATTGGCCGGAAGAAACCAGAATAAGAATTCTAAGACCTTGTTATACAAGGTCTTTTTTATTGATAAAACTATTTACATACAGAAATGTTTGTAATATACTTATCCAAAACCTAGCAAATCACTCAAATTTTCAAAGACAATCAACTCCTGCAATTTAAGCAGCAAAAACTATTGAATCCGTCGTTTAATTTACAGAAAAAATCCAACCCATAACAAAACAAACCACAGGCAGTGTTATACTGCTTGTCACACAATAAACAAAAAGCCGTTTTCAGACGGCCTAATCAAGGAGAGCATCCTTTTATGAATAAAGCTTTTGCATTACCCGTTATCCACAGCGGCAACGGTAGCCTCGAGCAATACATTCATACAGTCAACAGCATTCCCATGCTGACTGCCGAAGAAGAAACGCAACTGGCCGAACGTCAACAAAAAGGCGACCTCAACGCCGCCAAACAGCTTATTCTGTCCCATCTTCGTGTCGTCGTATCCATCGCACGCGGTTACGACGGCTACGGCCTCAACCAAGCCGACCTGATTCAAGAAGGCAATATCGGCCTGATGAAAGCCGTCAAACGCTACGAACCAAGTCGCGGCGCGCGCCTGTTTTCGTTTGCCGTGCATTGGATTAAAGCCGAAATCCACGAATTCATTTTGCGCAACTGGCGTTTGGTCCGCGTGGCCACAACCAAACCGCAGCGCAAACTGTTCTTCAATCTGCGCAGCATGCGTAAAAACTTGAATGCCTTGTCTCCAAAAGAAGCGCAAGAAATCGCCGACGATTTGGGCGTCAAATTGTCCGAAGTCTTGGAAATGGAACAACGCATGACCGGCCACGACATCGGCATCATGGCAGAAAACAACGATGACGAGGACAACTTCGCCCCTATCGACTGGTTGGCCGACCACGATGCAGAGCCCAGCCGTCAGTTGTCTAAACAAGCCCACTACGCCCTGCAAACCGAAGGTCTGCAAAACGCCTTGGCGCAACTGGACGACCGCAGCCGCCGTATCGTTGAAAGCCGCTGGTTGCAAGACGATGGCGGTTTGACCCTGCACGAATTGGCTGCCGAATACGGCGTATCTGCCGAACGCATCCGCCAAATCGAAGCCAAAGCCATGCAAAAACTGCGCGGTTTCTTGGCAGAAGAAGCAGAAGCCGTTTAAGCCTTTCTTGATAAAAAGGCCGTCTGAATCTTTTCAGACGGCCTTTTCGATGGCAAACCTCGTCGTATCTTATTCCCCCAACACATTCATTTTAAAGCCCACTTAAGCTATAATAGCCACCACACACACTACCCGGTCATACCATAACCATGCAACTTACCGTCGTCGGACTCAACCACCAAACCGCGCCCTTGAGCATACGCGAAAAACTGGCATTTGCTGCTGCAAATCTGCCGGATGCCGTGTCCAACCTCGCGCGCAGCGAGGCGGCGGAAGAAGCAGTCATTCTTTCTACCTGCAACCGCACCGAGCTTTACTGCGTCGGCGAATCCGAAAAAATCATCAACTGGTTGGCAAAATATCACAATCTGCCCGTCGAAGAAATCCGCCCCTACCTCTACACCCTAGACAACAACGAAACCGTCCGCCACGCCTTCCGCGTCGCCTGCGGTTTGGATTCCATGGTCTTGGGCGAACCGCAAATTCTCGGCCAAATCAAAGATGCCGTCCGCGTTGCGCAAGAACAAGAAAGCATCAATACCCACTTAAACGCCCTGTTTCAAAAAACCTTTGCCGTTGCCAAAGAAGTGCGCACCGATACCGCTGTCGGCGAAAACTCCGTCTCTATGGCTTCCGCATCGGTCAAAATGGCAGAGCAAATCTTCCCTTCCATTTCCGACCTTAATGTCCTCTTTATCGGTGCAGGCGAAATGATCGAGCTAGTGGCCACTTATTTTGCCGCCAAAAATCCCAAGCTCATCACCGTTGCCAACCGTACACACCAGCGTGCGCAGGAATTGTGCGACAAACTCAGCGTCAACGCCGAAGCCTGCCTGCTGAATGAATTACCCGATATTCTGCACGATTACGACGTGGTTGTTTCTTCCACCGCCAGCCAACTGCCCCTCGTTGGCAAAGGTATGGTCGAACGTGCATTGAAAAAACGCCACAACATGCCCGTTTTCCTGCTGGATTTGGCCGTTCCGCGCGACATTGAAGCCGAAGTCGGCGAATTGGAAGACGCATATCTCTATACCGTGGACGACATGATGGATATTGTCCAAAGCGGTAAAGACGCGCGCAAAAAGGCAGCGGCGGCGGCTGAAAGCATGGTGGAAGAAAAGGTCAGCGAATTTATCCGCCAGCAGAAAAACCGCCAAAGCGTTCCGCTTATCCGCGCCTTGCGCGACGAAGGCGAACGCGCACGCCGCCAAGTGCTGGAAAATGCCATGAAACAACTGGCAAAAGGCGTATCGGCCGAGGATGTCCTCGAACGCCTCTCCATTCAGTTGACCAACAAACTGCTCCACTCTCCGACACGCACGCTCAACAAAGCCGGCTCGGACAACAGCGAATTAATCGATGCTGTGGCGCAGATCTACCATTTGGATCAACACGACTGACCGTAATTTAAAGGCCGTCTGAAAGAAGCGAGACAACAGGTTCTATGCCAAAGTTTTCAGACGGCCTCAAAACAACAAATTTCAATCATCATTTTTTCATTTAAAATGAAATGCTTGAAAAAAAACCGTTAAAGTGTAAAAATCCTACTTTATACATTTGAACAACATTCAAACAATAAAACTGCCTGCCGGCCCAAATACATGCCGACAATACGATAGGCACCGGCAAAAGGAACTTTCGTGCATATTAAAACAAACACATATCTGGCCCTTGCTGTCCTCTCAGCATCCCTTCTTTCAGGTTGCGACAAAGTCAGCACCTTTTTCGGCAAAGAAGAAAGCAAAGAACTCGTCCAACGCATAGAAACCAATACCGATGACGGTAAGGTCGGCATGCTGTTGCCCGATTTCGCCCAATTGGTACAAAACGAAGGACAGGCCGTCGTCAATATTCAAGCAACTCCGGCAAAACGCACTGCGACACCGGATGACGACCACAGCATGGACCTGAGCCAATTCCCCGACAACGACCCGTTTTACGAGTTCTTCAAACGCCTCGTTCCCAATATGCCCGATATGCCTCAAGAAGAGGCCGAAAGCGATGATTTGAATTTCGGCTCCGGCTTCATCATCAGCAAAGACGGCTATATCCTGACCAATACCCACGTGGTTGCCGGCATGGGCAACATCAAAGTCCTGCTCAACGACAAACGCGAATACACGGCCAAACTGGTCGGCTCAGACGCCCAATCCGACGTTGCCCTCTTAAAAATCGAGCCACAAGAAGACTTGCCGGTTGTCAAAATCGGCAATCCGAAAGATTTGAAACCAGGCGAATGGGTAGCCGCCATCGGCGCGCCATTCGGCTTTGACAACAGCGTAACTTCAGGCATCGTCTCCGCCAAAGGCCGCAGCCTGCCGAATGAAAACTACACGCCGTTCATCCAAACCGACGTTGCCATCAACCCCGGCAATTCAGGCGGCCCGTTATTCAACCTCCGCGGCCAAGTAGTCGGCATCAACTCGCAAATTTACAGCCGCAGCGGCGGTTTCATGGGTATTTCGTTTGCCATTCCGATTGATGTTGCCATGAATGTGGCCGATCAATTGAAAGCCAACGGCAAAGTCCAACGCGGCCAATTGGGCGTGGTTATCCAAGAAGTTTCTTACGATTTGGCCAAATCTTTCGGTTTGGACAAAGCAAGCGGCGCGCTGATTGCCAAAATCATGCCGAACAGCGCAGCGCAACAAGCCGGTTTGCAAGTCGGTGATATTGTCCGCAGCGTGAACGGAGAAGAAGTCCGCGCTTCGAGCGATTTGCCGGTCATGGTCGGCTCGATGATGCCGGGTAAAGAAGTCACTTTGAGCATTTGGCGCGGCGGCAAACAAACCGATGTCAAAGTCAAACTTGGCAGCGCAGCCGAACAAACGGAAACATCGGCCAAAGAAACCGAACAGCCGCAACACGAAGGCGGCCATGACGGCTTTGCCGTTGAAAACGCAGGCCTGACTTTGCAGGTTGAAAACGCAGACGGCAAACAACGCTTGATCGTTCTGCGCGTTAGCGGTGCGGCCGAACGTGCCGGCCTCAAACGCGGCGACGAAATCATTGCCGTCAGCCAAATCAGCGTCAATGACGAATCCACCTTCCGCAGCGCCTTGGAAAGCGCAGGCAAAAACGTACCGCTTCTGGTGCAACGCGACGGCAATACCTTGTTCCTCGCACTCAATCTGCAATAGCAAGATTTTCAGACGGCATGATGATGCGTTAAATGATAAAATACCCATCAGTCAGAGGCGGTGGGTATTTTGTTATCCGCTTTCCAAATCTAGGCCGTCTGAAAATATTTCACCGCTTATATACAATATAATTATGCAACTTATTAATTATTCGAATTCTATTTTATCCATTGTTCCGGCAGCCATCGCGCTTGCCCTGGCCATTGCCACGCGCCGTGTATTGCTGTCCCTGGGTGTCGGCATTATCGTCGGCTCATTCCTGCTGGTAGGCGGCAATCCGCTTGATGCCTTGGTTCACTTGAAAGACATGGCTGTCAGCCTGACTTGGGCGGACGGAGATTGGTCTTTGGGCAAACCCAAAATCCTGCTCTTCTTAGTGCTTTTGGGGATTTTCACTTCCCTGCTGACGCATTCCGGCAGTAACCAAGCATTTGCCGATTGGGCGAAACAGCACATCAAAGGCCGCCGCGGTGCGAAGCTGCTGACTGCCTGCCTGGTATTCGTTACCTTTATTGATGACTATTTCCACAGTCTTGCCGTCGGCGCGATTGCCCGCCCTGTAACCGACAAATTCAAAGTTTCCCGTGCCAAACTTGCTTACATCCTGGACTCCACTGCCGCACCGATGTGCGTTTTGATGCCGGTATCCAGCTGGGGCGCATCGATTATTGCTACTTTGGCCGGCCTTTTGGTAACGTACAACATCACAGGCTACACACCGATGGGGGCATTCGTGGCCATGAGCCTGATGAATTACTATGCCGTCTTCGCATTGATTATGGTGTTTGTCGTTGCCTGGTTCTCTTTCGATATCGGCTCAATGGCTCGTTTGGAACGCGCCGCTTTAAACGAAATTCATGATGAAACCATTGACACCGGCCATCCCAACGGCCGCGTATTCGCACTGATTGTACCGGTTTTGGTACTCATCGCCGCCACGGTTTCCGCCATGATTTACACAGGCGCGCAAGCTTCTGAAACCTTCTCTTTGCTCAGCGCATTTGAAAATACCGATGTGAACACTTCCCTCGTGTTCGGCGGCACTTGCGGCGTATTGGCCGTCATCCTCTGCACCATCGGCACCATCAAAACCAGCGATTATCCCAAAGCCGTTTGGCAGGGCATCATCTCTATGCGCGGCGCCATTATCATCTTGATTTTGGCATGGATCATCAGCACCGTTGTCAGCGAAATGCACACCGGCGAATACCTCTCCACCTTGGTGGCAGGCAATATCCATGCAGGCTTCCTGCCCGTGATTTTATTTCTGCTCGCAGGCGTGATGGCCTTCGCTACCGGTACAAGCTGGGGTACATTCGGCATCATGTTGCCGATTGCCGCCGCCATGGCCGTCAAAGTCGAACCAGCGCTGATTATCCCCTGCATGTCCGCCGTCATGGCCGGTGCCGTATTTGGCGACCACTGCTCGCCGATTTCCGACACCACCATCCTCTCTTCTACCGGCGCACACTGTAACCACATCGACCACGTTACTTCGCAATTCCCTTACGCACTGACCGTTGCCGCCTCTGCCACTATCGGCTACCTGATTTTAGGCATGACCGGCTCTGCGCCTTTAGGTTTTGTGGTAACCGGTATCGTGATGGTTGTGTTGATTTTCATCTTAAAAGACAAGAACAAAGCAACTGCCTAATTCAAAACCAATATTCAGACGGCCTGAGATATTCCGACACGCTCAGGCCGTCTGAATATTGCAATTACCCATATATCCATTATTCAGGACAAAACAATGAATACGCCCCATCTTCCACGCGGCCCCGTCATGGCCGACGTCGCCGCCTATCATCTGACCGAAGAAGAAAAACAACGCCTGCTCGACCCTGCCGTCGGTGGCGTTATTTTGTTCCGCCGCAACTTTGAAAACGTTTCCCAGCTCAAAGCTTTGGTTCAAGAAATCAAAGCCGTCCGCACGCCTGAACTCATCATCGCCGTCGACCACGAAGGCGGACGGGTTCAACGTTTTATTGACGGCTTCACCCGCCTGCCGGCCATGAACGTATTGGGTGAAATTTGGGATAATGAAGGCAAAGAAGCCGCCTGCGCCCAAGCAGAACAAGTCGGCTGGGTTTTGGCAACCGAACTCTCCGCCTGCGGTATCGACCTATCCTTCACGCCTGTATTGGATTTGGACTGGGGTCAATGTGCCGTCATCGGCAACCGCAGTTTCCACCGCGACGCCAACATCGTAACCCAGCTTGCCCTTGCCTTACAAAAAGGCCTGAACAAAGGCGGCATGAAATCTTGCGGCAAACACTTCCCCGGCCACGGCTTTGTTGAAGGCGACAGCCATCATGTCCTGCCTTGCGACGAACGCAGCCGCGAAGCGCTCGAAGCCGCCGACCTTATCCCCTTCCGCGCACTGAGCCAGGCAGGCATGGCCGCAGTCATGCCTGCCCACGTCGTATACCCGCAAATCGACAGCCAACCTGCCGGCTTCTCCGAAAAATGGCTGAAACAAATCCTGCGCCAAGAAATCGGATTTAACGGCGTTATCTTTTCAGACGACCTGACCATGGAAGGCGCATGCGGCGTCGGCGGCATTAAAGAACGCGCCCGACTTTCTTTTGAAGCAGGCTGCGATATTGTACTGGTGTGCAACCGCCCTGACTTGGTAGATGAATTGCGAGACGGTTTTCACGCGCCGGCAAACGCCGATTTGGCCGCACGTTGGCAATACATGGCCAACACATTGACCATCCAGGAAGCAGCCGACATCATGGCAACCGAAGCATTCCAAGCTGCCCAACAGGCGACCGCCAAACTGGCAACGCCAAAAGACATCGCAGGCGGTGTCAAAGTCGGCGAAGCATTCTGATTCAAGGCCGTCTGAAACATTGACGGCAAATAAAAAAGGAAGACTTTTTCAAGTCTTCCTTTTTTGATTCAAACCGATTAGCGGTGTTGCGGATTGTAACGGCTTTCCAATCGCAGGAATACCCAACCCAAAAAGCTTGTCAGCACCAAATAAATCAGCGCAATCGTATAAAGCGGTTCCTCATAGACAGAATAGCGGCCAGTAATCGTGCTTTGTACATAAGCCAACTCAGCCACACCGATGACGGACAACAATGAGCTGTCTTTCAACAAAGTAATAAATTCACTGGCCAATGGCGGCAACATACGGCGCAACGCTTGAGGCAAAATGACATAACGCATTGCCTGAGTATAGGTTAGCCCCAGAGAACGCGCAGCTTCCATTTGGCCTTTATCAATCGATTGAATACCAGCACGGAAAATTTCACAAATATACGCACCCGAGTTCGCAATCAACGCCAAAGAACCGGCAATCAACGCACCATAAGAACGGCGCAGATCAACAGCTGCTTCGCCGCTAATCAGCACACCGTCGGCCGGGTGAACGAAAAATGGGAACCAAACATAAGCCCAAATCACAATTTGTACAAACAATGGAGTACCGCGAAACAGCGTCACATACCAAAAAGAAATCTTACGCAACACCCAAGCCAAGGCACGCATCGGTGCACCGGCTTTTTCCGGATTGATCAAACGCGCCAATGCCAGCAGCAAACCCAAAACCGAGCCGCCTGCCGTTGCAACCACCGTCAGTCCCAGCGTTGTCAACACGCCGTATAAAAACATCCAGCGGTATTCATAAATAATGTCAAAACGAAAATCCATAAATCTTCCGTCGGTCAAAATCGGTAACGAATCCGAATATTTTTTAAAATGAAGCTTGATATTTTACAAGAAAATACATTGCTTGAACGGTTTTTTGTTAAATTATTCCGCCCAACCCTGCTTTTTTTACATTTCCAATGAATTGACACCCCTTTTCACCTTTGCCCATATAGGACATTTTCCGTATAAAAAACAAAGCGCAAACCCAACACAAAATTGACCGAAACACAAAAACAGCGGATAATCCGCCCATTCTTCAAACATCTTTCAGACGGCCTTCCCTCTTCCCTTAAAGGCCGTCTGAAAACATTTTAAAAAGCATAAAACATGAAAGCACCCGAACTCTTATTACCGGCAGGCGGCCTCGAACGTATGCGCGCCGCCTACGATTACGGCGCAGACGCCGTTTACGCCGGCAGCCCGCGCTACTCCCTGCGCGCCCGCAACAACGAATTTGCCAAACTCGATGTCCTAGAGCAAGGCATTAAAGAGGCACACGAGCGCAACAAAAAATTCTTCCTGACCGTCAACACGCTGCCGCACAACTCCAAACTCAAAACCTTCGTTTCCGATATGGAGCCCTTGATTGCCATGAAGCCCGATGCGCTGATTATGGCGGATCCGGGTTTGATCATGACCGTGCGCGAAAAATGGCCGGAAATGCCGATTCACCTGTCCGTACAAGCCAACACCACCAACTACTGGGGCGTAAAATTCTGGCAAAACATCGGTGTCGAGCGCATCATCCTGTCGCGCGAATTGAGCATGGAAGAAATCGCCGAAATCCGCCAAGAATGCCCCGACATCGAACTCGAAGTCTTCATCCACGGCGCATTGTGCATCGCCTACTCCGGCCGTTGCCTATTGTCGGGCTACTTCAATCACCGCGACCCTAACCAAGGTACTTGCACCAACTCCTGCCGTTGGGACTACAAGGTCCACAACGCCGTCGAAAGCGACGCGGGCGATGCCCAGCTTCTGCAAGGTTTCAACTTTGAAAAAGCCCAAGAAGAAGCCAACCAAAACTTCGAAGGCATCAACGGTCAAAAACGCCATCCCTACGCTGACAAAGTTTTCCTGATTGAAGAGTCCAACCGTCCAGGCGAAATGATGCCGATTATGGAAGACGAACACGGCACTTACATCATGAACTCCAAAGACCTTCGCGGCATTGAAGTGGTTGAGAAACTGGCCAAAATCGGCGTGGACAGTCTCAAAGTCGAAGGCCGTACCAAATCGCTCTATTATGTTGCACGCGTGGCCCAGTCCTACCGCAAAGCGATTGATGATGCCGTTGCAGGCCGTCCGTTTGATTACAGCCTGTTGAGCGAACTCGAAGGCCTTGCCAACCGCGGCTACACCAGCGGCTTCCTCGAGCGCCACCAAACTCAGGATTACCAAAACTACCTGACCGGCCACTCCATCGCCAAACAAAGCCAATATGTCGGCCACGTTACCGAAATCGATGAAAACGGCTGGGCGACCATCGAAGTCAAAAACCGCTTTGCCATCGGCGATTCACTCGAAATCATCCACCCGAGCGGCAACCAAACCATCAAATTGGAACAAATGACCCGCAAAGGTCAGCCTGTCGATGTTGCCCCAGGCAACGGCATTCAGGTCAAAATCCCGAATATGCAAGGCAAAGAAAAAGCTTTGGTTGCGCGGATTATGAATCCTTAAGCATCAACCAAACAAAGGCCATCTGAAAGTTTCAGACGGCCTTTTTAAATGATCTTTTAAATGATCTATGCTGTTTTAAGCCTGTTCTTGCAATACGGCGGCGATCAATTCTTCCGCACCGTCATCTGCCA
This sequence comes from Neisseria sp. HMSC066H01, assembly GCF_001837375.1. Taxonomy (NCBI): domain Bacteria; kingdom Pseudomonadati; phylum Pseudomonadota; class Betaproteobacteria; order Neisseriales; family Neisseriaceae; genus Neisseria; species Neisseria sp. HMSC066H01. The sequence goes on along the minus strand of NZ_KV832189.1, from coordinate 311,051 downwards.
GTTTCTTGGCGACAGCGCGACCCAAGGCATCGGCGTATTCGGCAGGGGCTTGTGCGTCCGCCTGCAAAATGACCGAGCCGTCAGGATGGCCGACCAAGCCGTCAGGATGGCCGACCAAGCCGCGCAAGGTCAGCAAACCGTTTTCTTCAGTGCAATATGCGGCCAGCGGCACTTGACAGCTTCCGCCCAAAGCGCGCGCCAACGCGCGTTCGGCCGTCACGCAGGCGTGTGTGGTATCGTGGTTTAACGGCTTCAAGACTTCGTACAAATCTTCGCGATGCGCTGCAATTTCAATACCCAATGCACCTTGTCCGGCGGCAGGCAGGCTGTCGGATTCTGACAAAATCATGCGGATGCGTTCATCCAATTCCAGACGCTGTAAACCGGCGGCGGCCAAGATAATCGCGTCGTATTCGCCGTTATCGAGTTTGGACAAACGGGTTTGCACATTGCCGCGCAAAGGTTTGATGACCAAATGCGGATAGCGCGCGCGCAACTGGGCTTCGCGGCGCAGGCTGGATGTGCCGACAACGGCGCCTTTGGGCATTTCTTCCAAACGCGCGTATTGGTTGGATACAAACGCGTCAAACGGATTGGCGCGTTCGCCGATGGCTGCAAGTGCGAAACCTTCAGGCAAATCCATCGGTACGTCTTTAATCGAATGCACGGCCAAATCAGCCCGGCCGTCATACAAAGCCTGTTCCAACTCTTTGACAAACAAGCCTTTACCGCCGACTTTTGACAAAGTTCTGTCCAAAATCTGATCGCCGCGCGTGGTCATGCCCAAAATCTCGACCTCGCAATCGGGATACAGGGCTTTCAGACGGCCTTGGATGTGTTTTGCCTGCCACATGGCAAGCAGGCTTTCGCGACTGGCGATAACGAGTTTTTTCGGGTTCATAATGGTTGCCTGAAAGATGGAAAACGGCATGAAGTCTATCATATTTTGGGCGGTTTTTCAGACGGCATGGGGGTGAATATGTTATATTTACACCTAAAAACCAAATTTTCCGGACAACATGAAACGCGCCAAAAAATATCCTTTTTTATCCTTACAGCGGCAACGTTTTCATCTGAACTTTGAAAACGCCTCTTCCGCCGCCGACCTTCCGAGCGAACGTGATTTTTACCGCTGGGCATGGTCTGCCTTGAAAAACGAATACCGCCGCGCTGACATCAGCCTGATTCTTCTGGACGAAGAAGAAGCCCGCGCCTACAACCGCGACTACCGTGGCAAAGATTACGCCACCAATGTATTGAGTTTTGCGCTCAACGAAGGCGAAATCCTACCCGACCAGTTTTCAGACGGCCTGTATGGCGATTTGGTGATTTGTCCGCAAGTGGTTTTGAAAGAAGCCGCCGAACAAGGCAAAACACCCGAGCAGCATTTTGCCCACTTGACCATACACGGCACTTTACACTTGATGGGCTACGACCACATCGAAGACGATGAAGCCGAAATAATGGAAGCCGAAGAAATCCGCCTGATGCTGGCGGCAGGTTTCCCCAACCCCTACCAAGAGGACGAATATTAAAATGGACGGTACGCAGTCGAAACCCAAGTTTTTCGAACGCCTAATCTCCCGACTTGCCGGCGAGCCCGACTCCGCCGAAGACGTATTGACCCTGTTGCGCCAAGCGCACGAGCAGGAAGTTTTTGACGCCGACACACTGACCCGGCTGGAAAAAGTATTGGACTTTGCCGAGCTAGAAGTGCGCGATGCCATGATTACGCGCAGCCGCATGAACGTATTGAAAGAAAACGACAGCATCGAGCGCATCACAGCCTACATCATCGAAACCGCCCATTCGCGTTTCCCCGTCATCGGCGAAGACAAAGACGAAGTTTTGGGCATTTTGCACGCCAAAGACCTGCTCAAATATATGTTTAACCCCGAGCAGTTCCACCTTAAATCCGTCTTGCGCCCTGCCGTTTTCGTTCCCGAAGGCAAATCACTGGCCTCCCTTTTAAAAGAATTCCGCGAACAACGCAACCACATGGCGATTGTCATCGACGAATACGGCGGCACATCCGGCCTGGTAACCTTTGAAGACATCATCGAGCAAATCGTCGGCGACATCGAAGACGAGTTTGACGAAGACGACAGCGCCGACAATATCCACGCCGTTTCTTCCGAACGCTGGCGCATCCACGCCACAACCGAAATCGAAGACATCAACGCCTTTTTCGGCACGGAATACAGCAGCGAAGAAGCCGACACCATCGGCGGCCTGGTCATTCAAGAATTGGGGCACCTGCCCGTGCGCGGCGAAAAAGTCATCATCGGCAACCTGCAATTTACCGTCGCACGCGCCGACAACCGCCGTCTGCACACCCTGATGGCCACACGAATTAAAGAAAACACGGATAAACCATGATTATTCTGGATCACGTCTCCAAACACTATCAAACACGCAACAACAAAGACTTTGTCGCCGTCGAGCCGACCAGCCTCGAAATCAAACAGGGGGAAATCTTTGGCCTGATGGGCTATTCCGGCGCAGGCAAATCCACCCTGCTGCGCCTGATTAATTTATTGGAACGTCCCGACACAGGCACCGTCAGCGTATGCGGCCAAGAGCTGACCGCGCTCAACGCCACGCAACTGCGCCACGCCCGACAAAACATCGGCATGGTGTTCCAACAGTTCAACCTATTGAGCAACCGTACCGTTGCCGAAAACGTCGCCTTCCCTTTAGAAATTGCCAAATGGCCGTCTAAAAAAATCCAAGCGCGTGTTGAAGAATGTTTGGAAATCGTCGACTTGCAAGACCGTGCCAACCATTACCCGTCCCAACTTTCTGGTGGTCAAAAACAACGTGTCGGCATTGCCCGTGCGCTGGCGCCGCAACCTCAAGTCATCCTCGCCGACGAACCCACTTCCGCCCTCGACCCCGCCACTACGCGCAGCGTTTTGAAGTGTTTGGAAGACATCAACCGACGTTTCAACGTAACCATCGTCATCGTTACCCACGAAATGAGCGTTATCCGCCGCCTGTGCGACCGTGCCGCCCTCTTGGACAAAGGCCGTCTGCTGGAAATCGTTGAAGTACACGGCAACCAAATCCATGCCCAATCCGAAATCGGGCAAGAGCTGATTCGAGAGGACTAATATGGCAAATTTGACATTTGAAAGTGCTGTTGAGACCATCGCCAGCATGAAGGGCGAAATTATCCAAGCCTTGGGCGAAACCTTTATTATGGTCGGCCTATCGACTACTTTCGCCGTTATCTTCGGTACGATTTTGGGCGTATTGCTGTTTGTGACGTCAAGTCATCAGTTGCACTACAACAAACAGCTGAATTTGTTTTTGGACAATCTGGTCAACCTGATGCGCGCATTCCCTTTCGTCATCCTGATGATTGCCATGATTCCTATTACACGCGCCATCATCGGCACGACCATCGGCCCGGTTGCCGCCTCATTGGTACTGAGCGTATCCGGCTTGTTCTACTTCGCCCGTCTGGTCGAGCAAAACCTGCGCGAAGTACCCAGAGGCGTGATTGAAGCAGCCTCCGCAATGGGAGCCTCACCCATGAGCATCATCTGCAAAGTGCTTTTGAATGAAGCGCGCGCAGGTATGGTTTCCAGCATTACCGTACTGGCTATCGGCCTTCTGTCGTACAGCGCGGCGGCAGGTATGATCGGCGGCGGCGGCTTGGGCGACCTTGCCATCCGTTACGGCTACTACCGCTATCAAATGGAGGTCATCATCTTCATCGTCGCCATCCTGGTTTTACTCGTTATCCTGATTCAAGGTATTGGTAACAGATTGGCACGCAAACTGGACAAACGTTAATTAAACCGGGCCGTCTGAAATGGGCTTACTATTTTTCAGACGGCCTGTTCTCTATTTAGGACATATATTCCCATTAAGTTTACAAAAAACATCCTCATCTTTCCAAAATAGATTTACAATCCCTCTTTTTTTAACAGCGGCAGCTTGAGGCCGTCTGAAACCGTTTTATCATCCATCTGGAGCAAAATTATGCGAATCAACCCATTCTTCAAAACCTTTTCAGCCGCTGCGCTGGCCATCGTATTGGCTGCCTGCGGCGGTCAAAAAGACAGCGCGCCGGCTGCCTCTGCCGCTTCTTCTGCCGATAACGGCGCAGAGAAAAAAGAAATCGTCTTCGGTACAACCGTCGGCGACTTCGGCGATATGGTAAAAGACCAAATCCAACCGGCTTTGGAGAAAAAAGGCTATAAAGTCAAACTGATTGAGTTTACCGACTATGTGCGCCCCAACCTTGCTTTGGCTGAAGGCGAATTGGACATCAACATCTTCCAACACAAACCTTATCTGGACGACTTCAAAAAAGAACACAAACTGGACATCGTTGAAGCCTTCCAAGTACCGACTGCTCCTTTGGGTCTCTATCCTGGCAAACTGAAATCTTTGGACGAATTGAAAGACGGCGTCAGCGTTTCTGCACCTAACGACCCATCCAACTTTGCCCGTGCATTGGTTATGTTGAACGAATTGGGCTGGATTAAACTGAAAGCCGACGTTGATCCGCTGACCGCATCTAAAGCAGATATTACCGAAAACCCTAAAAACATCCAAATCGTAGAACTTGAAGCCGCCCAACTGCCGCGCAGCCGTGCCGACGTTGACTTTGCCATTGTTAACGGCAACTACGCCATGAGCAGCGGCATGAAACTGACCGAAGCCCTGTTCCAAGAGCCGAGCTTCGCCTACGTTAACTGGTCTGCCGTCCGCACTGCCGACAAAGACAGCCAATGGCTGAAAGATGTAACCGAAGCCTACAACTCTGACGAGTTCAAAGCCTACTCACAAAAACGCTTTGCCGGTTACAAATACCCTGCGGCATGGGGTGAAAACGCAGCAGCAGGCGCTCAAGCCGAAGCCGCCTCTACTGCTTCTGCAACCAAATAAATCGCTCTTTGAAAAAAGGCCGTCTGAACGTTCAGACGGCCT
>NZ_KV832189.1:294766-306007 GCF_001837375.1 Neisseria sp. HMSC066H01 | reverse complement strand
AGGCCGTCTGAACGTTCAGACGGCCTTTTTCTATCATCACTCACAAAGTCAAAAAATTATTTTTTATTGATAACAATCACTTATATAATTTCTTATATTAAACCGAATCAACTGTTGTAAAAATATTCAATAAAAATCCATGTTTTTATTCAATATAATCAATCACTAAATGAATTATTCTACTTTTTTATAATATTCACTGGTAATGTTTCGCTTATCCTGATATTATACCGTTTATCTAAAGACATCCGGTTATCTGCTTTTTAGACCGCTCATCTTAATTGCTTTAAACCACTTTGTCGGATTTTCCCATAATGTTGTGTTTCTCCGTTTCGAAGGGGTTTGAGCGGTCGAAATACCGTATTGCTTAGATGTTAAAGCTTCGTGCTTTGAAATGAGTGAATTTTTGTTTTAAGTGTCGTAATCTCTTGCTAATTACTCCCAGCTGCAAGAGTTTCAGGGTTGTCTATTTGGACAACCCTTCTTTTTTATACTCCATTATTTCAATAACTTAAGATTTTCTTATTCATATTCAAACCAATTGGCAAAACCATTCTTTTTCCCACCTCAAATCTTCTTCAATTCATTATTCGGCATTACCAGCCAAACCTGTGCCTTTTTGACTTGGGCGGCTGCTCGGATGGCCGCTTCATCCATAATGGAAAATGCAGTCGAAAAAGCATCGGCAACCGCCGCACTTTCTGCCATAACGCTCATGCTTTTATAGCGCGGCTGGCTTCCGCCTGTGCGCGGGTCAAAAAGATGGGTAAATTTGCCTGCCTCGTCCATTACCGTACCATAGCCGCCCGATGTGGCAAACGCTTGATTTTTCATGGTAATGGTGGTCAGAATTTGGTCTTCTTGGTCAGGATTGCGGATGCTGACATTCCACTCGCGCTGGTTGGCATTATCAAAGCCGTAAATCTCCCCCATATCAATCAATGCCTGAGAAACGCCTTGCTGCTTCAACAATTCAGCTACTTTGTCGGTAATATAGCCTTGGGCAATGCCGTTAAGCGACAAGCCCATGCCTTTTTGGGCAAAACGGATTTCTTTTGTATCAAAGTTAACTTTATTGAAGTCCACCAATTTAAGCGTATCTTTGATGCTGCGTTCAGACGGCGGCGTTTCGGTTTTCGGATTCCGTCTGAAATGGTCGGCATACAGATTCCACAAAGGCTGAATGCTGGGATCAAATGCACCTTGCGTCAGCTGATGAATATCCCGGCTGATACTGAGCAGCTGCAAAAAATCGGATGGCGGATTTTTCAGACGGCCTTCTCGGTTTAAGCGGCTGATCAGGCTGTCGTCCCGATACAGGCTGAAGATTTTTTCCAATCGTGAAACTTCTGCCAATACTTTGTTGATCAGTATCTCCGCCTGCCTGCGCCCAACGCCGAACAAACGCAATTCCGCACCTGAGCCTAATGCAATCCCTTTCCAGATCACAGGCTGCCCTTCTTGATTCTGGCCGGCTGAATGAGCCGGCTGATTGGTTTTTCGGCTGATGACAAAGGGAATGCCGGCACCGGCGGCAAGTGTGGCGGCGACGGCAATGAAGCGGCGGCGCGTTAAAGGGGTGGACATGGCGTATTCCTTGGATTTTTTATTTTTACATTGAACGTCTGCATCATTAAATATCAATCGGCAGCCTTCAACACAAAGGCCGTCTGAAATGGTTTCAGACGGCCTTTATTGATTGTTTTATTTGAAAATATATTCGTCGGGCATTTCTGCAAAACCGACAACTCTGCCGCCTTTTTCTTTGGCGAATTTTTCAGCTTGTGCCTTGTCGGCAAAAGGAAGCGCATCTTCCGCCCCCATGCCGCCGATAAAGCTGCTTTCGATAACGTAATAGGCCTTTTTCGCATCTATCCATTCGGTGTCGGCATTGGGTTTTTCCCAATCTTTGACTTTACCCATATCGGTAACATAGATGACATGAATGCCTTTCGGCTCTTCAGGCAGCTTGGTGTAGCCGAACATCTGCTTGATGGTGGAAAACCAAACTGGTTTTTCAGGTTTGCCGTTCAAGAAGATTTGCGCTTTAGGGCCGTTGTGTTCAGTCAAATTCATGCTGCAGTAATGACCGACCGCGCTGTCGCTGATTTGTTGGGGCGCAGGCGGAGGGCTGTTGTCCTGCTTGCTGCAGGCTGCCAATGCGATGAGTGTGAAGGTTGTCAATAATATTTTTCTCATATTTGTCGCTTTCCGAAAATCCAGGCGGCTAAAATCAAAGGAATGATAACCCATAATACCTGAGCCGTCAGCAAAACAGGCATACTCAGGCTGATTTGTTCGCTCAAACCCGCCATGCCGGCATACATGGCTGTATTTTCGTAACCCGTCAGGTTCAGCAGGCGATAAATATCTGCGGGGTTGAACAAAAGAACGGTTTCCACTACAGGCGCGGTAATAACTTGTTCGGTATCGGCAACCAAAACACCTAAAAGTGCCATATCGAAAATAACGACAAAAAACAGCCATACGCCGATAGCGATACCGGCGGCAGTACCGCGTTCTTTAACTTTTGCGCTGATCAAATAGCCCATGGACAAAAAGGCTGCGCCAAGAATCACGCTGGCAGCAATCAAGAGGGCGAAAGGCTGCCATGCGGCAATATCAAAACCGCCGTTGGCAAGCTGAAGGGTAATACCTGCCAATCCGTAGCCTGCCGTGGTAGCAAGGGCAAGAATGATGAGGTGGCCGATAAATTTACCGGCAAGGATTTGGTTGCGTGAGATGGGGTAACTTAGCAGCAACGCCATTGTACCGCGCTCGATTTCGCCAATCAGTGCATCATAAGAGAGCAACATCGCAATCAGCGGAATCAAGAAAATAGACAAGCTGGACAGGCTGACTACGGTTACCGTCAAGGGATCAACCTTGACCGAACCGGTAGGCGAGCTGCCGAGAAAGCCTAATGACAGTGCCAATGCGGCAAGCAAAAGTGCGGCGGCAAGAACCCAACGGTTGCGCAGGCTGTCGCGAACTTCTTTGCCGGTAATAATCCAAACGGGGTTCATACGTCTTCCCTCTTCAAGAATTGCGCGTACATATCGTCAAGTGTAGGCGTGTGGATATCGATGTAGGCAAGACTGCCCAAATCACCCAATTCGCTCAAAAGAGCCATACGCTCTTCTGCTTTACATTGCGCTTGGTATGACAGGCCGTCTGAAAGCGGATGCCAACGCTCGCTCAACGGGCGCGCTTCTTTCAAGCGGACGTTGACGGTCAGCGGCAGGCCGCTTTGAACATGCAACTCATCCATGCTGCCGTCGGCAACTTTCACGCCGTTTTTCATGACGATGATGCGGTCGGCGTGGCCGTCAAGCTCGGCCAGTGCGTGGGTGCTGAGCAATACGGTTGCGCCGCGTCCATTGAGTTCGCGCACAACTTCATAAAACATTTGACGCGAAGCCGGATCAAGACCGGTAGTCGGCTCGTCAAACAGTAAGACTTTAGGTTCGCCCAACAAGGCTTGTGCCAAAGCGAGGCGTTGGCGCATACCTTTAGAGTAAGTGCCGACGCGGCGGCGTGCGGCCTGGGAAATGCCGACACGCTCGAGCAATTCGCGGTTTTTACTCAGGGGCTGTTTTTTAAGTTTGGCATAGAAATCCATGGTTTCGATACCGGTCAATGAAGGGTGCAATGCAACCGTTTCAGGCAGGTAACCGATTTGGCTGCGACGCTGCGCCCCTGCTTTACTGCCGGTCGGTTCTCCCAAAAGCATCACTTCGCCCTCGGTCGGCGTAATCAGGCCGAGTATCAGCTTCATAATGGTAGATTTACCTGCACCGTTGTGTCCTGCCATGCCGACGCTCTCGCCAGCCTTGAGAATCAGATCGACTTGGTTGACGGCCTTTTGGCTGCCAAACTGCTTGGTCACGTTTCTCAATTCAACGTGGTTGGTACTGCTCATGGATATTCCTCTAGTGAATGTTTCAGACGGCCTTTGGAATTGGGCCGTCTGAAAGGTTACATATTGGCATTTCCGCCTGTCAGCGCACCGTTTTCGGCATTACCCCATTCGGATTGGTGCGTTTTTGCTTCATGCAGCAATTCGTCCTTCATGGCTTCGTATTTGGTTGTCGTTTTATTGCGGACGGGGTTCATCAAAGGCTTGCTGTCAATTACGCCGCCGGGCAGGATGGCGGGAAATTGCGATTGCGCCCATTTGACAATGCTGATGGCAGGGCTGTTCATCAATAACCGGGCGACGGGTGCGCGCCAGATGATTTGGTCGATAATCCCGTTGGGACGGTAGGCACTGTCGCCGAAGCCGTCGCCGTCAAGGTCAAAGGCGCTGTTATCGCTCCAATAGTTGCCGCGACCACCCTCGCCCCAATCGAGGAAGCGGGTGCTGACATATTTAACCTGGCTTTCGTTGTTAATAAATGAATTTTCGTACAGAGTTGTGCCTTCGATGGCTGCGGTGAAGTGGATACCGATTTGGCAGTTCTCGAAATGATTGGCAAAGATTTTATCGTAGTTGGCATTGTAGGCAAACACGCATTTGCCCGCCTTGTTGATCACATTATCGTGAATTTCGGAATAATTGACGTAGTTGAGCATAATGCCTTGGTCGCGACTGCCAACGGCAATGTTGCCATACACTTTCAGGCGTTCGGAAAACATCAGCACATAACCCATATTGTTGCCGACGGAGATATTGTTGCTGACTTCGCTGTCATTGGTGTACATATAATGGACGGCAAAGCGCAAGTCGCTAAAACGGTTGCCTTTGTAGGTATTATGGGTACTGGTATTTGAAAAAATACCGTCACGGCCTTTGGAAATATCGTTATCGACCACTTGAGCACCGGGCGCATTCCAGACGGTTACGCCGTTGCCGCGTTCGTTGACGCGCAGGGTTGCATCGCCGATGATTTTATTTTCCCGCACCATGGATTCTGCCGCACCGTGAATATACACGCCGACGGAATTGTCGATGATGTTGTTATGTTCCACCAGCGCGCGCGTTGCCGTCTCTTCTAAATAGATACCGGCATCCATTGCCGGCAAACTCATGCCGGAATGGGAAACGGTCAGATTACGCAAAGTTACATCAGGCGCATGAACGGCAACCGTTCTCCCGCTCCGGTCGCCGACAATCTTGGCGGAACGGTCGGCAGGGCCTTCGATGGTAATGGGTTTGTCGATATAGAGTTTGGTTTTGTATGTACCGGAAGCAAGCTTGAGCGTATCGCCGGCTTGGGCGCGCGCCAAAGCATCATTGAGATTGTCTTGTGCGGATACGTTGATGACTGCGGCAAAGGCCGTCTGAACCATGCTGCCAAGCAGCAATACGAGTGCGGCACGTTGCCATTTGGAACGATGGATTTGTGTGTGCGTCATAATCATATCTCTGTTTCAGACGGCCTGCTTGCCGCATGATAAACCGATGCGGAAACAGGTATTTTGGTGTTATAGCAAAGCTGTCTGATGATGGCTTTCATTTTGTGGCCATATCGGCCGACAAACAACTTTGCTATAAAGGCCGTCTGAAAGAATGTTTTTTCAGACGGCCTGAAGAATTAAATCATCAAACCGAAATTATTTTGGTTTAACAATCATTTGGCCAGACATTTCCATGTGCAATGCGTGGCAGAACCATTGGCAGTAGTACCAGTGTACGCCTGGACGGACAGCTTTGAAGGTTACAGAAGATGTAGCTTGCGGACCAATCTCCATAGCAATGCCATAACCTTCCAAAGTAAAGCCGTGAGTCAAGTCTTCAATGGTCTCAACGTTGGTTACATATACAGTAACTTCGTCGCCTTGGTTCACTTCAAATTGAGGAACGCTGTAAGCAGGCGCAACGGCAGTCATGTACACGCGTACTTTGTTGCCTTCACGTACGACTTTGGCAGCTTTTTCCAGCTCAACACCGTCTTTTTGAGCTTGTTCCAAAGCTTCTTGCCAGAACCATGGGTCTTTGCGGTCCCAAGTTTTGCTTGGGTTCACTTTAGACGCGGCAACCAAGCACAAGTCGTGTGGTTCGGCAAAAGTCGGATTGTCATGCACCAGACGCATTTCGTCGCCGGAGATGTCGATCAATTGGTCACACTCAGGTTTCAAAGGACCGGCATTCAAGAAGCGGTCTTTAGAGAACTTGTTCAAAGATACCAACCATTTACCGTCGGCTTCTTTGGTTTCGCCCATGGTAGTGTGGTTGTGGCCCGGTTGATAGTGAACGTCGAGTTTTTGTTTGATCGGATCGATTTTCTCGCCTTTATAGGCTTTAATCGCGTCATCGATGTTCCATTTCACCATTTGGCTGTCGATAAACAATGTAGTATAGGCATTGCCGCGACCGTCAAATGCAGTGTGTAATGGGCCAAGACCCAGTTGAGGCTCGGCTACGACAACATCGCGCTCTTTGATTTTACCTGCAAACAAGTCATCCAGTTTGCTGACATCCAATACGGTAACGGTTGGAGACAGTTTACCGTTGAGCATGATGTATTTGCCGTCAGGGCTTGCATTACAGCCGTGAGGAGAGTTAGGAACCGGGATATAACGAGTGTATGGAGAGTTGGCTTCCGCACGACCGTCCAACATTTTCACGCCGTTAACTTCTTTGAAGTCGCCTTTTTTGATGCCTTCTTCGATGGCGGCCAGGTTAAATACCACACACCAGTCTTGTTCGTTAGAAGATGCACCTTGTACAGTCAGAGCGCGCTCAGAGTTATAGCAGGTAGAGAAAGAGTATTTACCTTGGTAGTCGGCATCGCCATTATCCAAGTTACCGTCTACCAATACTTGCCATGCGATGTCCATGGTTTCGCCGTCAACTGCAGTATAAACGGCATTCCAAGTTTTAGGATCATCCCATTTGCCTACGCCGTCAACAGGAACAATATGCTCGCCGTTGGCAAATACGTAGCCGGTTTTCGGATAGCGTTGAGGACGCAGACCGTGAACACCTGAAACGTTTGGAATTTCAACGATTTTATCGGTTTTCATCACATCCAAGCGGATACGGCAAACGCGGTTGTTTGCTTTATCGTTGGCATATGCATAGCGGCCGTCGTAAGTTTGATCGGTAAAAGACAAGTGCGGGTGGTGCAAGTCGCCGTTAGGGTAGCAACGCAGACCGCTGTCTTGCAGGAATTTACGGGTTTCCGGCGTAATTTTTTCATTCAAAATACGCAGGCTCTCGTTGGTACGACCCCAACCGGTAGCGCTGTCCATATTGAATACAGGGATACGCATCAACTCACGCATAGAAGGTACGCCGATCAAGCGCATTTCGCCTGATTGACCGCCTGACAAGAAACCGTAGTATTGGTCAAGTTCGCCTGGACCGACTTCGGAAGTTTGTTTGCCCGGCTCGGCAGAATGAGCAGCGGCTTTCTCGGCAGGTGCAGCACCGGAAGCAGCAGCTTTATCACCCTCGCCGTTAGAGCAACCGGCCAAGCCCAACAAACCGGCACCGGCAATACCTGCACCGGAAGCAGCGGCAGTACCTAAGAATGAACGACGGCTTAAGCCGTTTTGTTCTAATTTTTCGTCTGACATACGACACTCCTTGGATAAAATCCGGCGGCCGATTTTTCAGACGGCCTGCCGATGAAAAACTTTCTAAGTCGGGCTGCCGATACAGCCCTCTTTTTTTATTGATAAATTACTACTTGTCGACACTGATTGCCGATTCTTTTTTAACAAACTGGACGACTTGTTCTTGGGCATTTTGCGTTGCTGCCGCATCATGCTGATCAGCTTTTGCCGCCGCTTGTTTTTGTTTTTTCTTATTCGTTGCCACTACTTGAGGACAACGCGTATCGTGATGATACATTACCTGACAATGCAGACATTGGATACATTCGTTCGGATGAATGTCGCCTTCAGGTGCGATTGCCTGTACGGGACATTCGTGTGTACAAATCTGGCATGGGTTACCGCACATTTTATAACGGCGCAGCCAATCAAACACACGGAAGCGGCCCGGCAATGCGATACCTGCACCCAAAGGACACAGATAACGGCAGAAGAAACGTTCGATAAACAAGCCTGCAATCAGCAAAGCGGCAGCAAACAGAACAAACCACCATTCACGCATGAATTTCAAAATAATTGCAGTTTTGAAAGGCTCAATTTCAGCAAATTTTTCAGCCGTACCCAAATCGTACAGGGAAATTGCCAACAAGGCGAAGAAAATTACATATTTAATCGCACTCAGGCGGGTATGCAACAAGTGTGGCACTGTAATTTGTTTCAGACCCAATTTTTTAGCGATACGGTTGGTTAACTCCTGCAATGCACCGAAAGGACACAGCCATCCACAGAATGTACCGCGGTTCCACAACAGCATGGTCGCCGCTGTAAAGAGCCACAGGATGAATACCAGCGGATCCATCAGGAAGAATTCCCAGTGGAACTCAGTCAAAATGGCTGAGAACAACGTCAAAGTATTCACTACCGATAATTGTGCCTGAGCATACCAGCCGATATAAAACAGCGTAAAGGTCAGGAAACAGAGACGGAACCGGTCATACCATTTTTCGTAACGGACAATCCAGTCTTGGAACAGGAATACTAACAGAAGAATTGTCAAAGCAATACCGACAACCACGATTTGACCTTGTTTGGCTTTCCAAACCTGTTTCCAAAGTTGGTTGGATACGCCTTCCTCAGCCGTTGCATCTTCTGCAATACCTGTACTTTCTTCCGGAGCAGAGGCTGCCGCAGCCACCGGCTCAACCGGTGCGCTGATTTCAACCGGCGGTGCTTTAGGATCGTCAACGTAGTAGCCTTTTGGCAATTCATAATCCAAATCGGCAGTTACAAATGCCTTATCATTTACGCTCAATACGCGTTGAATCATCAATTGCAAACGCCATGGTTCGGCACCATCAAATTCCACACCTTCAGGGATGGTGAACCAAGAAACTTCTTTAAACGCGGGAGCACCTTCGGCGGATAAAGCAACTACACGTTCATGTTGCGCATCGGTAAAGCGGAAGCTGGTATCGCCTTGAATCATTTCAATACGGTCAAAGATACCGCCGCGGACATAACCCGAACCTTTCCAAGAATAGCGGCCCTCGCCGGCCACCATCACGGCTTCTTGGCCAGGTTTCAAACGTTTTTGCAGGTTGTTCCAACCGGCTTCACCTAAAAGGCTTTTACCGATGGAAGGTTGACTGACCAAGGCAACATACAGATCAATAAATGTATCGTTACCATCGCCCTGCTCCGCATGATCTGCCACACCTGCTTTACCGCTTTTCTCAAACAGTTTATTGATTTCGTCGATAGAAATATGCAGATGACCGACGGCTTTTTGTTCCAAAAGCGCATTCCATGACAGGATATCTTGTTTGTCTTGATTGGCAACACGACGCGGACGGGTTTGAACGGAAGGTTCGGCAGACTGTTCGCCGGAAGCAGCTGCCGTACCGGCTTGAACTGCTTTATCTGTACCCAAATGATATTGATGGATTACCGCTTTAACAGAGCGCTGAATACTGTCATTGATGACCATCAGGGTTACAGTCGCACCACTAATAATATCCCCTGGTGCAACACCTGGTTGAGGCGGGTTTTTAATAAAATTTAAGCCGATATATTTGTCAATGAATTTATCGACACGGGATTGCGGGATACCGATCAGCATAATCGGCTCATGGTGCTCAACCAATTTTGCACCGGCAATAGTGCCATCATTGGCCAAGGCAACCATCGTATCGATCGGTTTGCTCGAATAACCGCGCGTATTGACCACGTCAGTCGTGATATAAACCAAGCCAAGCTGCTCTTCGCCCTTGTATACGCGAGCAACCAAAGGCTTACCTTCAGGCTTACCGTAGCGGTCAGCACCTGGGAAAATTTCAGACGGCTGAACTTTTGCCAAGAAATCAGGCAAGCGTTCCGCGTAAGCAGGCAGGCTTACCATCATCATGAAAAATACAGCGAACAGCATAAGGATTCGTTTCCAAATGCCACTTAAACACTTTACTTCAAGGCAGGACATGGCTATTCCCGATATATCGATACTCTAAACACTGATATTATATGAATCATCCATCGGCAATAATTTGATTAAAATCAAGTTTACAAATCTTAAAACCAAATTCCATATGCTAATAATACTTTAGAACTATATTGAACAATCCCATCTTCGGTAGACATGAAACATAGGAAAATCAACCCGATTCAACAAATCTTCTTATATTATTAATTTATTTATAATAATACTCAAAACAATTCCCAAAATTCTATTCAGCATATATTAAAGTAGAATACAAAGATTCGATTTTAATTTCAATAGGCCGTCTGAAAATAATTCAGAAAATACTTTACTCCACTCTTTCAACAATAAATGTACTTTCTACACAAACAAAAAGAGCCTGTATAAAACAGGCTCTTTTTCAGACTAATCTTAAGTCAGATTAGAATTTGTGACGCAGGCCAACAGTACCAGCAGTTTTCTCGTATTTGTAGTCGCCTTTGCCTTCTTTCAACCAGCCAGCAGACAGCAGGGCAGAAGTACGTTTAGAGAAGTCGTAGTCAGCACCAACGATAACTTGGTTGTACGCGCTGTTCTCTTGTTTCACGCCTTCTTCTTTAGCTTTGAAGCCGTGAGCGTAAGAAACACGAGGAGTTACGTTGCCGAAGCGGTAAGCAGCAGTTGCACCAACTTCAGTACGTTCGTTTTTCTTAGCACCAGCTACGTCAGCTTTAAAGCCTTCGTATTGGCCTACAACAGCAACCATCAGGTTGTTAGCATCGTAACCAGCAGTCAGACGGTGTGCTTGGTGATCTTTGTAAGTACCAGCAGCCAAAGTAGTGTTGCCGTTGAATGCATCCAAGTAGCCAGCATCCAGGTCAGCACGTTTAGCGTAAGAACCAGCATAGCGACCGAAGAAGCCAGAGTTTTCGTAGTTCAGACCCAAATCGTAAGATTCACGGCTTTTCACAGTGTGAGTGTATTTGTCGCCAGGATTAGCATTGTCGCGAGGTTGGTATTGTACGCTTGTACTGAAACCACCAAATACAGGAGAGTCGTAACGTACAGACACTTTACGAGTATCTACACGTTTGATTTTACCCAGTTGCAGAGCGTCTGCGTTAGCGGCACCAGATTCCCAAGGGTCGAAGCTGTCGCTGCTGTCTTTCAGAGCAGTGTTCAGGTTACCGGCACGAACTTTACCGAAGCCACCTTCCAAACCGATGAAAGATTCACGGTTAGCAAAACCAGAGTCACCACCGGCGATAGAAGTGTTTTGTTCAACT
>NZ_KV832189.1:220829-294666 GCF_001837375.1 Neisseria sp. HMSC066H01 | reverse complement strand
GATAGAAGTGTTTTGTTCAACTTGCCAGATAGCGTTCAGGTTGCTACCCAAGTGTTCGTGGCCTTTGAAACCGATGCGAGAACCGTAGTCAGCAATCTCAGTAGCAGTTTTAGAAGTAGCTTTACCCACTTTTACTTTAGAAATTTCAACGCCGGCTTTAACTTGACCGTACAGAGTCACATCAGCCATAGCTGCAACAGGCAGAGCTGCCAAAGTCAGAGCAATCAGAGATTTTTTCATTGCTGTATTCCTTTTCTATTGTGAAGAAATAACTTAAGCAGACCGGACAATCCGCTTAGGCTTACATTATCGCTGGAATCAGCGATTCCATGACTGTTACTATAATTGCTCCTCTCTAAAAAAACAAACTTTATTCAATCCACCCCCACCACCCTTGAAACCCAGTAAAGGCAAACACAGCCTAAAAAAAGGAAATTTATTATTTAAAATCAATGATAAATTTCTTTTAAAACCAGTTGTGCATTTTTACAACACTTTATTAATTTACACATCAATCACGCTATTTTGTTGCTTTTATACCAACAATCCGTCAATTAGGCCGTCTGAAAAACGTTACCCGAAACATTCATCCACTCAGGCAGAGGCAGTTTTACCACCCCAAACTCATCAGGATAATCAACACCTGTCAAATACAGGCCGTCAGACATAAAAGTCGGAGGCGCTTTCAATCTGCTTCTTGCATGAAAGATTGACTGAAATTCATCCACACTGATCCTGCCACTTCCCACATATACCAATGCACCCATGATATTCCGCACCATATGATGCAAGAATGCATTTCCATGCAAATCAAGGCACAAATAATGAGGAGTCCCACTAATACTTGCCCTATATAGCGTTTTTATAGGCGATTTTGCCTGGCACTCAGCCGCACGAAAACTGGAGAAGTCATGTTCACCCTCCAATAAAGCAGCAGCCTGCCTCATTAAATTTAAATCTAATTTCAAATGCGTCCACCCCACCCTGCCGACCAACAACGGAGAGCGAACCGGAGATGACTCCAGCAAATAACGGTAATGCCGACCATAAGCATCAAATCGGGCATTGAAATGCGGTGCAACTTTTTGCGCAAACAATACAGCCACACCGTCAGGCAAATGCGCATTGACTCCACGCACCCACGCTTGCTCCGGACGGCTTACAGATGTATCAAAGTGTACAACCTGAGCTGTCGCATGCACGCCCGTATCCGTCCTTCCCGCAACAATCGTATTAATCCGCTCTCCTGCTATTGAAGTTAATGCCTGCTCTAAGGCCGTCTGAACAGTCGGCAAATCTCCTGCCTGTTTTTGCCAGCCATAAAAACGGCTTCCGTCATAAGAGAGGGTTAAAGCCCAACGCTGAACGGAACGTCCTGTTGTATTCGTTTGTTCGGTCATTTTTGATACTTCTTATAAATTGATATTGTTATCCACGCTCAAATAACAAATATTAAAAGGCGTGATCATCACACGCCTCTCATCATATATTTCAGACGGCCTTTATCTTCGCCCACCATATAGAACTGCCATGCAATACTGTCATATCTAAAAATGGATTCGGCCCAAATCTCATCTTTTAATTTACCATAAAAAAGATGCCGTCTGAAACGGCATCTTCATTTGACTGACACTTATGCGCCAAGTTCTTTCATCAGTTTTTGGGCTTTATATAGAATATCGCCTTCAGCTTCTTCAATCAGCCCTTGCAATGTTTCTCGGGCTGCCTCAGGATCACCAATCTCGATATACATCTTAGCCAAATCATATTTAGCCTCGAGCGGAGCAGTCATACCGACTGATTCTGAAACAAAGCCTCTTTCGCTATTGCTTTTATCGGCAGCCACTGAAACATCTTCAGCCTCCCATTCCAATGCACCTTCTTCAATCACAAACTCGGAAGCAGCTTCTTCCTTCTCTGCTTCTTCTTTGGTTTCTTGAATTTGCACGTCCTGATCTTGCTTGACATCAAATGGCAGCACATGGTCGTCTGAATTTTCAGGCGTTTCTACTGTAAACTCTAGCGGCTCTTCATTTCGCTCAGGCATAACAACAGATACCGGCTGATACGGATTTTCCGGCTCAGGTTCGTACACGCTTTCTGTTGACTCGATATTGTCCCAATCCGCATGACGACGTTGCTCTGTTTCTGCATCATGCGTTACTGCACTGGAAAGAATGCCTGTCTGACTATGGTCAATCTTACCCAAGTCGAGTTTGACATCGTCAACATTGGAAGATTCTTCTACTTCATTGATAACGACATCATCTTCAAAATCATCTTCGACAAGCAAACCTTCTTGAGTTTTTTCAGACGGCGTTACTTTGCTTGCGGCAACCGCAGCAGCAGCTGAAGCAGCAGCACTTTTCTGTACAGGCTTTTCTTCATCCTTACGACTTGCAGGCGCGGCTTTCGGCTCATCTTTACGTTTACCGGCAGCTCTCAACAACAACCAAGCAGCAATAAGGGCTGCGCCGCCTGCCAACAACCATTTCCACAAATTGCCGTCTGATTCATTTTCTGCCGGCTCTGCAGCAGAATCAGTCGTAGCAACAGGTTCTGAAGCCAATACATTCTCTTGGTTATCGGAAGCCATAACATCTTGAACATCGGAAGCAGGAGCTGCTGATGCTGCATTCTCATTGACAGCCGCAGATGCTGCTTGCTCTGTTTGCGCAGCTGAAGCTTGTTTCACTTCTTCCTGTTGCTGAGGATTTGCGCCGGCATCTTTAACCTGAGTTTCAGTCTGAGCATCAGGCTGAGTAACAGGTTTTTCTGTTTTAGCTTCTGTTGTATTGGCGGCTTCATTGCCTTTTTCCGGCGCCGTATCGGCTTTAACAGGCGCAGATGCAGCCAAGCGTTGCAATTCGCTACGATTTGGAATATTCAGTACTTTACCTGCCAACATACGGTTGGCATTGTTATCGATAAACACATCCGGATTGGCATTTACCAAAGCCTGAATGGTTTGATCCAAGGTCATACCCTGCGGACGGATGCTGGACGCGATGGCAATCAGGGTTTCACCCGTACGTACCAAATGCTGCCTGCCTGAACGTACGGCCGTATCGTTTTTAACGGAGGCTGTCTGAACTTGTTTTTTCTCAGCCTTACGTTGCGCATCTTTACGCACTTGAGCTACCTGATTGCCTGCTGCTTTATTGTTTTTTGTTACAGGCTGTTGGACATTGCGCGTCGGCTCGAAGGATTGAGATTCGGCAGCCTGACGGGTGCGGACGGATGCCGCATCTTTAGCGTCGTATCCGGCCGGATCGATGATGGCAGTGTATTCACGCGATTGCGCGCCAACACCTACTTGGAAAACCAAAACAGGATCTTTAATGGCTTTGGAAGAACGAATCGTAACGACCGCCTTATCGCCTGATTTGCGTACTGCCGCGCGCAAATTGCCATTTGAAATAGTGGCCTTGCCGCCGTTAAGCAGGGCCTGGGCTTCCTCGCCTGTTACGGTAATACTGCCTGTAAAAGGTTCGCCCAGATGAGATTGGACATTCAAGCCGCCCAAACCTGCTGAAGCACTGAGCGATGTCATTAAAGCGATCGAAGCTGTAATTAATTTAATATTGTGATGTTTTTTCAAAACTGATCCCCTGTTCGGAAATTATGGTACTGACCAATGTGCGCGCATTTAACCATATATTTACTAGATATTACGTCATGATATATTTTTAACCCATTTCTGCCAAGCAATACAGGCTATTCAGCCTGAAATTCCTTGGTAAATCTATTACTTTTGCATGCTTGTGTTTCTTTTTTACAAATTTCTCCGACCCAAAACAAATATTTTATATAAATATATGCGGCATTAAAGTCATGAGGGAAGGTGCAAAAAAACACATCTGCCTGTATGATTAGCATTTACTCAATTAGTTTCATCATTAACATATGAAAGTTTTGAGCGACTTATTCGCCGTATTCTTATTTTTCATTACATACATCATCACCAAAGACATGATTGCCGCAACGGCTGTTGCGGTTGTAGTCGGCATTGCCCAAGCTGCACTGACCTTTTGGAAACACCACAAGCTGGACACCATGCAATGGATCAGCCTGATTTTGATTGTCTTTTTTGGCGGTGCAACGATTTTACTGAAAGACAACCGCTTCATCATGTGGAAACCGACCGTTCTGTTTTGGATCGGCGCGATCGTCATGCTGTTTAGTCATCTTGCCGGTAAAAACGGGCTAAAAGCCGTGATGGGTAAAGAAATGCAGCTTCCTGATTTTGTATGGACGCGCCTGACTTATGCATGGATTGGCTTCCTGATTTTTATGGGTGCGGCCAACCTCTTTGTCTTTACGTATTTTCCAGACCAATGGGTCAATTACAAACTGTTCGGCACATTGGGTTTCACAATCATTTTTTCCATCGCACAGGGTATGTATCTGATGCGTTTCCAGCCTAAGGAGGATCAATAATGGAATATTTCATGCTTTTGGCCACTGATGCCGAAGATGTCCACGAAGCACGCATGGCGGCCCGCCCTGCTCATTTGGCACGCTTGGAAGAATTGAAAGCGCAAGGCCGTCTGCTGACTGCAGGCCCCAATCCTTTACCAGATAATCCGGAACGCGTCTCCGGCAGCCTGATTGTGGCTCAATTTGAGTCTTTGGACGCCGCACAAGAATGGGCAGAACAAGACCCTTACGTCGATGCCGGCGTATACGCAGAAGTATTGATTAAACCCTTTAAAGCCGTGTTCAAATGAGCAATATGCGTCAAATGATTGAGGAACGCCTGCGGACGCTTGAGCCTGAGTTCTTCGATTTTGAAGATGAAAGCCATCTGCATGCCGGCCATGCCGGTAATAAAGGCGGCGGGCATTATGCGATATTGGTGGTCAGCAACGCATTTGAAAACATTAGCCGCCTCGAGCGGCAACGTATGATTAAGCAGCTTTTACAAGACTTGTTTTCAGACGGCCTGATTCATGCACTCAGTATCAAAGCGGCCACGCCGGACGAATACTTCCATTAAGATTACTGCCCGAACTTTGATTTCCAATCATTAATTTATTTTTAATCATTAATTTAAACGAGAAACACGATGAAAAAAACCTACTTTGCTTCAGCCTTGATGCTTGCCCTGACTACCGGCACCCTGTTTGCCCAAACTTTGGTTACCGTCAACGGTCAAGCCATCGACAGCAGCGTTATCGATGACCAAGTTGCTTCCGTACGCGCCAGCAACCCGAACGTTCAAGACACTCCTGAATTGCGTCAAATGCTGACTGAACGCCAAGTTATCAGCACTGTTGTTACCCAAGAAGCTAAAAAATTAAAACTGGATCAAAGCGCTGAATTCAAAACTGCATTGGAGCAAGCGCGTGCCGATGCCGCCAAGCAAGGTGCAGATAAAAAAGCCACATTCAAAACCGAATGGGCAGTTTTCGAAAATGATTTGTTAGGCCAAGCCTTCGCAGCGCATATCGTCCGTCAATATCCTGTCCAAGAAAAAGATGTCAAAGCCGCTTACAACGACTTCAGCAACTTCTATAAAGGTACTCAGGAAGTCCAACTGGGCGAAATCGTGACCGACAGCAGCAGCAACGCCCAAAAAGCCATTGCCGATTTGGACGCGAAAAAAAGCTTTGCTTCGGTATTGAACCAATATTCAATTGATGAAGCAGCCAAAAAAGCCGGCGGCATCCCTAAAGCTTATGTTCCGCTCAAAGATTTACAAGAATCAGCACCTCCGCTTTATGCAGCCGTCAAAGACCTGAAAAAAGGCGCGCACACTAAAACGCCGCTACAAAACGGTAATCTGTATGCCGTCTTCTATGTCAATGACCGCCGTAACGTTACCGTACCTTCTTACGAAGCCTCTAAAAACGAGATTGGCAGCGATTTACAGGGTGCCCGTGTCAATGCGGCCATTCAATCATTGCTGAAAAAAGCCAGCATCAAAGTCAACAAGTAATATAACGTGCCCGCCGTTTATAGCGGCGGGCAATAAGGAATCCACATGAACATCAAGCCCAAAACTGCCGTTTTGGCCATCCTTACCCTGTCAACGATCGGTTTGGCAACCGCCAAAGCGCCTGATATCGATCCTGCCCGCATCGACAGCATGGTTGCCGAAGTATTGAGACAGGCCGACCAGCATCCCAACCAGACTGCCAAACCCGATGGTCAGGCAATCCGCAAAGATGTGGTTACACGCTTGCAGACTTTGGAAATCTTGAAAAATGAAGCCTTCAAAGCTGGTTTGGACAAAGATACGGAAGTGCAGAATCAGTTCAAAAACGTTGAAGCTGAGTTCTATGCCAACCAATACGCCACTTATCTAGAACGTCAAACCGCAGTTGACGATGCCGAGTTGCGCCGTTTCTACGACCAGCAAACACGCATTATCAAGCTGCAACAAGTCAGCTTTGCCTCAGCCGACGAAGTACGCGCCGCGCAAGAACTGCTGCTCAAAGGCTTGTCATTCGAAGAGCTGATGAAGCGCTATCCTAACCCAGAACAAGAATTTGATGGCTTCATTTCTCCGCAACAGCTTCCTCCCCAACTGGCCGTTGCTTTTGCCGACATGACCCGGGGCGACGTAACGCATGAGCCGATTCAGATGGAAAACCGTTTTTATCTGTTCAAACTCAGCGCGGTAGAGCATGATCCGAATGCCGAACCTTTCGAGCTGGTACGCAACCAAATTGCCCAAGCAGTTAAACGGCAAAAAGTTAATAATCAGATCGAACGCATCTTAAAAGAAAACGGCATTAATCCGTAAATTGATTCAATGGTTTCAGGCCGTCTGAAACCATACTCCAACCCAAAGGGCGTGTCTTTTACGCCCTTTTTCACAAACTTCTTTTATTCAAAACATCATGCGCGCCGTTATTCAAAAAGTTACCCAAGCCAAAGTTGACGTTTTGTCCGAAAACTCCCGCGAAACCTGCGGAAAAATCGACAACGGATTTATGATATTGCTCGGCGTTACCCACGCCGACACGGAAGCAGACGCCAAATACATTGCGGACAAAACCGCCAACCTGCGTATCTTTGAAGACGAAAACGGCAAATTAAATTTATCGCTCAAAGATGTCGGCGGCTCGATATTACTGGTTTCCCAGTTTACCCTTTACGCCGATGCGCGCAGCGGCCGCCGTCCGTCCTTCTCCAATGCCGCCCCTGCTGAACAAGCGGATAAAATCTATCAATACACCGCACAACTTTTGCGCGAACATGGACTGACTGTCGAAACCGGCAGATTCCAAACCCATATGCAGGTTTCCCTTTGCAATGACGGGCCGGTTACCTTATTGCTTGACTCGCAAAAAACATTCTAAATCCCATCGAAAAAGGCCGTCTGAAATATTTCAGACGGCCTTTTCATTTCTGTTCATCACTAAATCAAGCCTTGCGCTTTTACCCAGTTCACAATATCTGCCTCAACGGCTTCAGGCGAACCCGGATTATCGATTTTAACGCCGTACTCATCCGCACCCAGCTCTTCCAAAATCTCCAGCTGCGAATCCAGCATTCCGGCTTTCATATAATGCCCCTGACGCGACAGCATACGCTCGAGATTGATTGCTTGAGGTGGAGTCAGATGAATAAAAGCCACCTTCCCTTCCGTACCACGCAGAATATCGCGATAGTGATGCTTGAGTGCGGAACAAGTAACGATGGAATATTTTTCCCCGTTTTTTTCTTGCTCCGTCATCCAGTCACGCAAATTGCCCAGCCATGGGTAACGGTCTTCATCCGTCAGCGGAATACCGGCACCCATTTTGTCGCGGTTGGCTTGAGTATGGAAATCATCGCCTTCGGCATAGGGACATTGATCAAGATATTTTTGCAACGAGAGTGCGGCCGTGGTTTTACCGCAACCGCACACGCCCATCATGACAAAATGTGTCGTCATTTTTCTACTCCTTGTTTATCTGGATTTTAACGGCATTTGAAAACAGGCGGATTGTATTATCTCAAAAACACTATCCGCCGGCCGTTTTCGATTAAACCAAAATAAACAACACTGACGATAAAGCAAAACCGATGAGTGCGATAAGTGTTTGGTTGACCGTCCATGTCTTCAAGGTCGTCGGCACATCCATATCCAACAGACGGCCGACAAGCCAGAAGCCTGAGTCGTTAAAGTGGCTGCAACCGACGGAACCTGCCGCCGTCGCCAATACCACGCAAGTAATCTGCCAATCGCTGAAACCTGCCGCCGCAACGGCCGGTGCCATCAATGCGGCAGCGGTAGTCAGGGCAACAGTCGCAGAACCTTGCGCAATACGCAAAGCCAAAGCCACCAAGAAACATCCCAGTAAAACAGGAATACCCAAGTCCGCCATGCTGTCGGCCAAAGCCTTACCGATACCGGAAGCACGCAATACGCCGCCGAACATACCGCCTGCGCCGGTAATCAAAATAACCGAACAAACCGGACCCAATGCGCCATCAATAGTTTTCTCCAAAGCGCTGGCTTTTTCGCCACGTTTGCTACCCAATATATACAGGGCCACCAAAACAGAAATCAGCAAAGCAATCGGGGTCGAACCGAGCATTCGGGCAAACTGCACCCAGCCTTCATCCGCACTGACCATTTTCTCGCTGATCAAAGTAGATAAACCAGTATTCAAGAAAATCAACAACATAGGAATCAGCATAATGCCGATGACTGTAGATGCTTTTGCAGGCGCTTTCGGTTGGTCGTTATCTTGCGTACCGCCGCTGAGCAGATCAGGAACGGGCACATGAATGCTGCGACCCAAAACTTTACCCAATAAATAGCCGCTGAAATACCAAGTAATCAAGGTAACCGGCAAACCCAAAATCAGCAGTTGACCAATATTTGCACCATAAAATTCAGAAGCGGCAATCGGGCCGGGATGAGGCGGCAGGAAGACGTGCATGACGGAAAATGCGCCAATAGATGCCAACGCATAGGGCAAAACAGTTTGCTTCATGCGGCGTGCCGTTGCAAACACAATCGGCAACATCACCACCAAGCCGGCATCAAAGAAAATCGGAAAACCGAAAATCAAAGAAGCCACGCCTAAGGCAAACGGCGCACGTTTTTCACCAAAAATCCGAATCAGCGCATCCGCCAAAGACTGGGCACCGCCGGAAGTTTCCACCAAACGGCCGAGCATTGCGCCCAAACCGACCAGCAACGCCACGCTGCCGAGCGTGCCGCCAAAATTTTTGACCAACACATCATTAACGATACTACCCATAGGCAGGCCTGTTACGATAGCAGTCAGCAGGCTGACCAATACCAGCGTCAGCAAAGCATGAACACGCAGTTTCACAATTAAAATCAAAATCAGCAAAATTGCTGCCGCCGCAATACCGAGCAAAGTGCCGGCACTCAGCGTTTGAGTCCAACCATCCATTTTGAAGCCTTTCTCTGTAAGAAAAATACAAATTTATTAATGTTTTTTAACATATATGAATACAATAACACATTTATCCATGAAATCGTACGGCTGAATCCGGCCAAAATATAAACACCTATTTTTCCAAACTCTTTTTGTAAGATGCTTGAAAAATAAGGAGGACAAAGAAAAACAAGAACAATAAAAAGGCCGTCTGAAAAGTAGTTTATTTTCAGACGGCCTGACATTATGCTTCTCAATAAGATAGAGATAGATGGCTTTTTCAAAGATCTGAAACCAAGCCCCTCGGTTATACCTTAGTAAAAATTACCTCGTTTTCCAAACGTGATTTCGGCAATTTGGCATTAAAATCATCTTCGGCGCGATAGTCCAATGCAACAACGGCAACAGCACGATAACCTTTTTCAGCCAAACCAAATTCTTGATCCAAAACAGCCATATCCACCCCTTCCAACGGAACGACATCCACCCCCAAGGCCGCGGCGGCAAACAGGGTGAAGCCCAAATTAATATGAACTTGTCTCGACAACCATTGGGTTTCGTCTTGCATTTGCTTGCGATGGATACCCAAGAAAGTGCGGCGCGCATTATCGCCCATTTGCTTATTTTCGGCCGTAGCAAAACGTCCGTCTTTATCTTCCTGTTCTAACACGCCTGCCAAATAGTCATCATCGGCATACACCCGCGTCGCAAATACGATTACATGTGAAGCGTTGATGATTTTGGGCAGGTTGTACGGAAAATTTTCTGCAGATTTGGCTACCCGTGCTTTCCCTGCTTCATTATCCGTAATCACAAAATGCCAAGGTTGGATATTGACGCTGGAAGGACTGTAGCGCAGTGCTGCTTCGATTTGAGCAAAATCTTCGGCTGAAATTTTTTTGGAGGCATCAAAAGATTTGGTGCTGTAACGTTTTTGTACAATTTCCTGAACATTCATCATGTTGCTCCTTAAAATTTAAAACTGTCATAAACACAAAGGCCGTCTGAAAAATCCTTCAGACGGCCTTTATTCTCAAATTTCCGCCGGCGGTTGCGGTTTATCCTCATCTTCCTGCTGCGTTTTGGCCTTGGCAAAACGGCTGAACCAAATACCTGCTTCGTAGAGCAGAATCAGCGGAACGGCAAGCAGAGTTTGAGAAATTACGTCAGGTGGCGTGATGATTGCGGCCACGATAAACGCACCCACGATAACATACGGACGGGCGTTCTTAAGCTGAGCGGTCGAAACAATGCCCATTTTTGCAAGCAACACCACAACAACGGGCACTTCAAACGTCGTACCGAATGCGACAAACATGCCCAAAATAAAGGACAGGTATTTGTCGATATCGGTCGCCATATTGACGCCGACAGGGGTTACACCGGCCAAGAATTTGAAAATAACCGGAAACACCAGAAAATAGGCAAACGCCATACCGACGAAGAAAAGCGTTACACTGGACAACACCAGCGGCGTAATCAAACGTTTTTCGTTTTGGTATAAGGCCGGGGCGACAAACGCCCAGACTTGATACAGCGTGTGCGGCAAGGACAGCAGAAACGCTGCCATCAAGGTAACCTTGACCGGCACAAAAAACGGCGCGATCACATCGGTCGCAATCATGCTGGTATCTTTAGGCAGATTGGCCATCAATGGTTCGGCAACAAAAGTATAGAGCTGCTGGGCAAACGGCATCATGCCCAAGAAGCAGACGACGATGCCGATGACGATCCACATCATGCGGCGGCGCAGCTCGAGAAGATGCTCGATAAGCGGTTGGACGGGTTGTTCGTGTTGAGGTTCGGACACCGGTTGACTCACTTTTTACTTACGGACGCGCAGTTTGGGTTTGGCGTGGAATTTCGGGCGCATATCGCGTTTGCGGCTCATCGCCTGCTTACGCAGAGATGTCGTATGCAGCGGAGGAACATCGGCAACAGGAGCTTCGACATAGCTGATTTCAACCGCCGGAGCGGGGGAAACCGATGCGGTCAAATACTCACGCCAAGCGCGGTCTTGCTCGGACTCGGCATTTTCAGCCCCGGCAGGCTCTTGGGTTTGCGCTGCCCCACCCTCTTCAGAAACTTGGGCCGCACTTTCATTTTCAGTGCTGCTTGGCACCAAATCAGGCAGAGGATTACCGAACTCGTCCACACCAAAATCAGCTGGCGTTTTTTGTTCGGGCAGGCGCTCCCAAGGCTTGAGGCCGTCTGAAATATCATTCAGATTTTTTTGTGCATCGTCGCCCAAGTCTTTGATACCGTCGCGAAACTCCGAAGCGGCGGCTTCAAATTCCTGCTTGACTTTGCGCAATTCGTCCAACTCAGCCTGAGTATTGAGCTCCTGCTTGACGTTGTTGACGAAGCCTTGCAATTTACCGACCAAACGCCCGGCCGTGCGCGCGGCTTGCGGCAGACGTTCGGGGCCTAACACTATCAGGGCGACAACGCCGACCAGCAGCAATTCGCCCAAACCGAAATCAAACATGGATTATGCTTTGTCTTCGTCTTTTTTGTGTTCGATGACTTCGTCTTTTTTGGCATCTTTGCCGTCTGTACCTTCGTTCAGGCCTTGTTTGAAGTCATGCACTGCACCGCCGAGGTCTTTGCCGACGTTGCGCAATTTTTTGGTACCGAATACCAAAACGACGATAATCAGTACGATAATCCAGTGCCAAAGAGAGAAGCTACCCATGATAAATCCTTGAATTTGTTTAATTTAAAAAGAGATAATAATTATGCGGGCGTACCCATGATATGGATATGCAGGTGGAAGACTTCCTGTCCGCCGCCTTTGCCTGTGTTGATCAGGGTTTTGAAACCGTCAGTCAAACCTGCCTCTTGGGCGATTTGAGGGACTTTCAACATCATTTTGCCCAACAGGGTTTGATGTTCGGCAGTGGCGTGTGCCAGTGAATCGAAGTGCACTTTCGGAATCAGCAGCAGATGTACCGGCGCGGCGGGACGGATGTCTTTAAAACAAAGCATCTCATCGTCTTCGTAAACGGTTTGTGCCGGAATATCTTTGGTGGCGATTTTGCAGAAAATACAATTATCCATAATGGCTCCAATGGCCGTCTGAAAACGGGTACAACGGGTTTCGCCAAACAAAGTGAAATCGTTTTTGCCCCAAGAGACGGATTCTGAAACAGGTCAAATACGGGATTGTAATATAAATTCAAGATTCTTTGCGAGAAGCTTTTTCCACCAATCCCGACAAACCTTGACGGCGCGCAAGCTCGTTGACCACATCTTCGGCGCGCAATCCGTGATGCGCCAATAAAACCATGGTGTGAAACCACAAATCCGCCACTTCGTAAACCAAATGTTCGCCACCGCCATCTTTAGAGGCCATCAAGGTTTCACCCGCTTCCTCGATGACTTTTTTCAAAATCTTGTCTTCGCCTTTGTGCAACAGTTGGGCAACGTAAGAAGCATCGGGATCGCCGCCTTTGCGCGAATCGATGACGTTTTGGATTTGGGTAAGGATGGTATCGGTCATGGTCGGTTTCTCTTATTTCTTTCAGACGGCCTTAAGGATGTTTATGTCCGTAAATCGCTTCTTCGTCTTTCAACACGGCATCCACTGTCTGCCATGCACCCTCTTGCCAAACTTTGTAAAAGCAGCTTTCACGCCCGGTATGACAGGCAATGCCGCCGTTTTGTTCAATCAACATAACCACAGCGTCGCCATCGCAATCCAGGCGCAATTCGTGTACTTTTTGCGTATGCCCGGACTCTTCGCCCTTCATCCATTGTTTTTGGCGGGAACGGCTGTAATAGTGGGCAAAACCGGTTTCTACGGTTTTTTGCAGGGCTTCGGCGTTCATCCAGGCGACCATCAGCACACGGTGTGTCTGCCAATCTTGGGCAATGGCGCAAACCAAACCTTTTTCATCAAATTTTACGGCATTCAGCAGCGTTTCGTTTATGTTTGACATTCACGTTTTCTCCCATATTTTTCAGACGGCCTTTGGGTAGCAATCACAAACGCACTTCGATTCCTGCTTCGCGCATGGCCAGTTTTGCTTCGCGGATACTCGCTTCGCCAAAGTGGAAAATACTGGCGGCCAATACCGCATCGGCCTTCCCTTCTTTAATACCGTCCACCAAGTGTTGAACCGAACCGACGCCGCCAGAAGCAATGACCGGAATATCGACCGCTTCGCTGACCGCGCGTGTCAACGGCAGGTTGAAACCTTGCTTGGTGCCGTCCCGGTCCATGCTGGTCAGCAAAATCTCGCCTGCGCCGCGCCGCTGCATTTCGACAGCCCATTCCACCGCGTCCAAACCGGTCGGATTACGTCCACCGTGGGTAAAGATTTCCCAACGGGTGTTTTCAGGGTTGACCGCTTTGGCATCCACGGCAACGACAATCGCCTGAGAACCAAAAAAACCGGCCGCTTCGTTGACCAAATCAGGATTGGTTACGGCAGCCGTATTGATGCTGGCCTTATCGGCACCGGCATTGAGCAGGCGGCGGATATCGGCAACCGTACGCACACCGCCGCCGACGGTTAATGGAATAAAAACTTGCGAAGCGACCGCCTCGATAACGTGCAAAATAGTATCGCGATTGTCGCTGGAAGCGGTGATGTCCAAAAAGGTCAATTCATCCGCACCTTCATCATTGTAACGTTTGGCAACGTCAACCGGATTGCCCGCATCGCGCAAACCCAAAAAGTTGACACCTTTTACCACGCGGCCGTCTTTTACATCCAGACAAGGAATAATTCGTTTTGCCAATGCCATACCCAATACCTCTTATCCGTTATCAGGCCGTCTGAAACCGTCAGGCCAAAAATTTGCCCAACCAATCCGGCAAATGTTGCAACAATTGAAAATAACCGATACCGGCCATCATCGCCAACACGCAGGAAATAATAAAATTGCTGTCGATACGGCCAACAATGGCGAAAATCAACCCGGCAAATGCCCATATTATCCCGTTGAAAATCATCCAATAGGTATCGATAATCGGCAAATCAAACGCCGTCAGCTGCCGCAATATCACTGCAATCAGTGTAAACCACAAACTTTCGCTTAGCGGATACACTTCTCGGTCGGATGACCAGATAATCCAAAAACCCAAAACAAACGCTTCAAGCATACTAATCCCTTAATAAAATATCGATTGGGTTATTTTTATAATTATTTCAAACAGATATAAACCCATGACCTATACAGGCAATCCCTTTGAGTGCATTTTTGTGTGCTGCGTCAGCCGCTGCGTTTTAATGGCCTGCAAGGTCTTATCCGCATAATCCGACACATTTAAGCCAAAGAATCGGCCAGTTTTTGCGCCTGTGCGAAATCAATACTTCCCTCATAAATTGCGCGGCCGGTAATTGCACCGCTCACACCCTCTTTTTCAACGGCACACAATGCGCGGATATCGTCCAAATTCGTCAAGCCGCCGGAAGCGATAATCGGGATATTCACTGATTGAGCCAATTTGACGGTAGCTTCAATATTCACGCCGCTCATCATGCCGTCGCGGCCGATATCGGTATAAATAATGCTGTTGACGCCATCGTCTTCAAAACGCTTGGCCAAATCGACGACATGGTGCTCCGTTACTGTTGCCCAACCGTCTATCGCCACCATACCGTCTTTGGCATCCAAGCCGACAATAATCTGCCCCGGAAATGCCTTACATGCTTCGCGTACAAATTCAGGATTTTTCACCGCGGCCGTACCGATAATTACATCGGTCAGCCCCAAATCCAAATATTTTTCGATGGTTCCCAAATCACGGATACCGCCGCCAAGCTGTACCGGAATATCTTTAGCCACGGCGGCCAAAATTTCTTTAATCGCCGGAAAATTTTGAGGAACGCCTGCAAATGCGCCGTTCAAATCAACCAAATGCAAACGGCGTGCGCCTTGATTGCGCCAATGCAAAGCCATCTCTGCCGGCGAGTCAGAAAACACCGTCGCCTGCTCCATCAAGCCTTGTTTTAAGCGAACACAGCGTCCTTCTTTCAAATCAATGGCAGGTATCAACAGCATTTTTTTCTCCTCTACTCAATTTCAGTATATTTTACACAAATTAGCGATTTTTAGTAGATTTATGTTAAAGCCTCAAATCTGCCAATTTAAAAAATTACGCAGCAGCAACAATCCTGCCTGATGGCTTTTTTCCGTGTGGAACTGTGTGGCAAACACATTGTCCTTACCGACAATGCAGGCAAATTCATTCGGATATTCGCTGACGCCTAAAACAATCTCTTCATTTTTCGGCGCAAAATAATAGCTGTGAACAAAATAAAAATACTCGTTCTGCCCAATGTCTTGAAATAAAGGGTGCGGACGGGTTTGGCGCACTGTATTCCAACCCATATGCGGCACTTTCAGACGGCCTCCTTGTGTATCGGTTTGATTGGGCAAAAACCGTTTTACTTGCCCTTCAAACCAGCCCAAACCATCTGTATCGCCTTCTTCGCTGTGTTCAAACAATAATTGCGCACCTACGCAAATGCCAAAAAACGGCTTGTTTTTCAGGCCGTCTGAAACTGCCTCGCCCAAACCGCTTGCCTTCAGCGCTGACATGCAATCCGGCATGGCACCCTGCCCCGGAAAGATAACCTTATCTGCCGCCATCACCTCTTCGGGCCGCGAAGTCAGATAAACCTCGGCATGTTTGTCAGACAAAACCTGCGCCGCCTGAACAGATTTCAATACTGAATGCAGGTTTCCCATTCCATAATCGACAATCGCTACTTTCATTGCTTCTCCTCAAGCCGTCTGAAAACATTTAATGATTAATATAATAATAAGAATGATTGTAGCAAAAGATGGTTTAAAACAAAATATTGTTGATATACAAGACAAATAATAAAAGGCCGTCTGAAATCCCAATCGGTTTCAGACGGCCTTTATTCACTCACACGATGCCTTATTCTTCAGATGCGGCTTCTGCTTCTTCTTGAACAGACTCTTCGCTCAGCGTGCCTTTGGTAGAAGGCGTTTGACCCATCATACGCGGATCGTATTCGACCGCCATGCGCAATGCGCGGCCGAAGGCTTTGAAAACAGTCTCGGCTTGATGGTGCGCATTACGGCCGCTCAAGTTATCGATGTGCAAGGTCATCATGCTGTGGTTCACAAGGCCGTGGAAAAATTCTTCAAACAAATCAACATCAAAACGGCCGATCAGAGCACGGGTAAAGTCGATGCTGTACACCAAGCCAGGGCGGCCGGAAAGGTCGATGACTACACGGCTCAACGCTTCATCCAGCGGAACATAGGCATGGCCATAACGGGTAATGCCGGCTTTATTGCCAAGCGCCTGTTTCAGAGCCTGACCCAATACGATACCGATGTCTTCAACCGTGTGATGGTCGTCAATGTGCAAATCGCCTTTGCAGGTAATATCCAAGTCAATCAAACCATGACGCGCTACTTGGGCAAGCATGTGTTCAAGGAAAGGAACGCCGGTATCCAAGCGGTATTTACCGGTACCGTCAAGATTGAGGCTGATGGTGATTTGGGTTTCGCTGGTATTGCGGGTAACGGTAACAAAACGGCCTTCATTTGAAACACCAGCTTCGGCTGCTTCGACAGTTTGTTTTTCCAAACGCGCCGCTTCAACCGCTGCTGCTTTTTCTTGGTCTTTGCTGTGATCACGGTTCAACCAGCCTTTGCGTTTGTGCATGCCGGATTCCAACTTCGCAGCCAGGCTCGGACGAATGCCGCGTGCAGACTCATCGCCTGCTTGTTGTTCCAAACGGCGTTTGAGCTGAGACAAAGAGGCGGAGTTTTCATAACCGCAAGCACGTGCAAGCTTGGTTAATGAGCCGGCTTCTTCAACCAGTAACAGAAAATTGGTCAAATGCAGTTGAGCTTTGTTCATAATGGTAGTTTCCTTGAAATCAAAGATTGGGGTAAAGGTTTCTAATAACCGCCAAGACGGCATCATTTTGCGCTGCCGAGCCTATGGTTATGCGGACACACTGATCCAAAAGCGGATGGCTGCCATGCAGTTTTTTAATCAGTATGCGGTTTTGCTTCAATGTTTCAAACAGCTCGTTCGCATCAGGTACGCGAACGGTAATAAAGTTAGCTTCGCTCGGAAAAACTTCCAAACGGTTTAATTTCAACAATTCATTCATCACGCGCGAACGCTCATTTTTTAATGTATCAATGTTTTGCTGAATGATTGGATGATGCTTCAATGAGAATTTTGCCGCCGCCAAGCTTAATTGATTCATATTGTAAGGCGGAAGGATTTTGGCCAGTTCACCCATAATGCTTGGGCTTGTCACCGCATACCCCATCCGTAAGCCGGCAAAGCCGATTTTACTGATGGTGCGCATTACGACCAGGTTTTCGACTTCGCCCGCCCACGGAAGGAAACTGTCATGATGAAACGCACCATATGCCTCATCGATAACCACAATGCCGGTTGCCGCACGAATGACCGCCTCTACTTCTTCCCGCTTAAAGCACACACCGGTAGGGTTATTGGGATAGGCAATAAAAATTAATGACGGCTGATGTTGCTCTATCGCAGACAAAACGGCAGGAAGATTTAAAGAGAAATCCGGATTTAAGGGGACGCCGACATATTCCATGCCATAAAGTGCGGCATTATGACGATACATAACGAAACTTGGCTCAATACCCAATACACGCGCATTTGGTTTGGCAACCAGCATAGTCAAAAACTGGATAAGCTCGTCGGAGCCGTTACCCAATGCGATTTCCGCCTTGCCAGGAATACCGAAGACTTCCCTTAATTCTTCATAAATCCCGCTCTTGGCCGTATGAGGATACAAATGAATCGGTGCTTCTTTCACTATATCCGCCCATTTTGACAACAAAGATTCATATCCGGCGAAAGGATGATGCGGACACTCCATGGCGTCCAACTTAATAAAACCTTCCGGCAAATCGGCAACCTGATAGGCTGTCATTACTTTAATATCATCACGGATAACATCAGCAACGCGATTCATGGTTTTCTATCCTCCTGAGATAAAGTATTTAGAATAATAGCACAATCTTTATTAAATATATATATTAATAAGACTATAAAACAAAATAAAGTTTCATTCGTTTGAAGAAAAAACAATAAATCCTTTCTTCAGCATCTTTAAGCAATATTCTTGGCTTACCCCGCCTTTTTAGCGGTATAATTTTAAGTTTTCCAGTACGGCTTTATGCCCTCAATATTGTGAACAATACACGCTCCCCATTACCTTATCTTGCAACATCTATAAGCCTTATCCTGCTGATTCTGCTTTCCTTGTCATGGGAATTGTGGATCGCGCCATTGCGCGAAGGCGGCTCATGGCTGGCACTGAAAGCCCTGCCGCTGTGCCTGCCGTTGACCGGCATTTTGAAAAAACGCATCTACACTTATCAATACAGCTCCATGCTGATTCTGATTTACTTTGCCGAAGCCTGTATGCGCCTGGCTGACACAGCCGTCGCCAGCCGAATTTGCGCCGCTGTTTCCGTATTATTGTGCATTGCCTTTTTCCTCGGCTGCCTTGCATTTATTAAACAACAAAAACACACATCAAAATGACCTACCACACACTTTCAGACGGCCTGGCCGAATCTTCAGTAAAAACCTTTTGGCCTTTATGGCTCAGTTTTCTTTGGATTTGCGCCATCCCTTTTCTTTCACTCTACCGAGTCGGCCCATTGCCCAGCTTTTATCTGGAAGCCATTTCACTGAGCGGCTCATTGGTACTGACATTGATTAGCGCACACAAAGGCCTGCTGAATATCCGCCTTCCCGCACTCAGTATCGGTTTGTTTGCCATGGCCGCATTCTGGTCGCTCCAAGCGCGCCTCATGCATTCCACCTACCCCGGTATGAGCGACATCACTGCCTGGACCTTTGTCATTTTGGCACTGGGCGCATGGTCGGTTCGCGGCTGGGTAGCAGCTTACGGACAGGAACGCATCGTCAGCATCTTTGCTTGGTCTTTATTGATAGGGGCCACCATACAGGCCGCCATCGTCTGGCTGCAATTTAAAGGCTGGTCCAACGTAGAATGGTTGAACGGCATTATTGCCCGAAGCAACGGCACCGTAAACGGCCAACTCGGCCAGCGCAACCACTTGGGACATTATTTAATGTGGGGCATTTTGGCGGCGTCCTATTTATGGACGGCACGCAAAATGTCCAATGCAGCAGGTTTTCTGTTCGTATTGGCTTTGACTGCAACCCTCGGCCTTGTCAACTCGCGCACCATCTTAGGCTACATTGCCGCCCTATTCCTGATTACGCCGTTATGGTTTTGGCGTACCCGTTTCCAACACAAACGCGCACTGTGCATTTTTCTCCTGACCGCCATCCTGGCCGCCGCTTTCCAATTCGGTATGGGCAGCCTGTTGGACTTGTTTGGCAACGTCAAATACGAAACCGCTGTCGAACGCGCAGGCACCAGCGGTTTTGAAGGTTCCATGCGCCAAATTGAATGGAGCAAGGCATGGATTGCCTTTCAATCCGCACCTTGGTTCGGCCACGGCTGGAACAGTTTTGCCCAACAAACCTTCTTGATCAATGCCCAACAACAATACTTCCCCAACAACATCCTTGGCGTACTGTTCACCCATTCGCACAACATCGTTATGCAGTTATTGTCCGAAATGGGCATTGCCGGCACCTTGCTCGCAGCCTTAACCCTGCTTGCAGCCGTGTGGCGACTGTTGGGCCGCAACCAAACACCGGCCTCGCTGTTTTTACTGACTGCCGCCGCCGTCAGCCTTTGCCACAGCATGCTTGAATATCCGCTTTGGTATATTTACTTCCTCACCGTATTCAGCCTGATTCTGTCGTTGACACCCTCTTATCCGAAAGATGTTTCAGACGGCCCTTTATCTACCCGAATCAGACAATGGGCAGGCGGCATAGCCGCTTTATCGATTTTAATCGGCATGGCAAACCTCAGCTGGGAATATCAAAATCTGACCCAATATAGCCGTGTAGGGAAAACCGATGATCAGCAAACGGTTCAAAACAAAATCGACGGCTTGCAACGACTTTCCAAAGAAAGCCCCATGCTTGCCTATTACGCCGATTTGAGCTTGAGCAAACGTGCAGACCCGACCGATGCCTACATCCGTCCGTGGGCGGAAGAAGCCGCACTCAAAGCCCTGACCTACCGCCCCTACTCCAGCGCCTATCAAGTCGGCCTCTACCTCTACCGACAAGGCAAAAAAGAAGAAG
The DNA here is from genome assembly GCF_001837375.1 of Neisseria sp. HMSC066H01. NCBI lineage: Bacteria > Pseudomonadati > Pseudomonadota > Betaproteobacteria > Neisseriales > Neisseriaceae > Neisseria > Neisseria sp. HMSC066H01. Next base: position 274,128 of record NZ_KV832189.1, on the reverse strand, counting down.
GTGCGCAATGGATGCAGGCAGTGCAATATTATTATCCTTATATGATGTATTTCTACGCCGACAAAATACGCAGCCACCCGGCATTCGCCCCCTTACTGCCCAAACTTTTGTCCGATTGCAAAGATTTCATCAATGCACCGAAACACCAAACCGCCCAATCATGCGACAAACCCTGAACAAAACACACCCAATTGTCAGTTTGTCCTTACAGGCCGTCTGAAAATGTAAAGAGCAGCGAGTTTCTATGCAAAAAAGCGCAAAAGCACAGAAAATTACGCTATCAACAAAAGCAGATTGCATGTTAAGATTGAACACAACTCTATTTTAAGCGCCGTACTGCCATTTAGTACCGCGGCGCATACAATCACGAAAAGGAAATTCCATGAGTCGCGTATTACTCGTAGATGACGATGCTCTCTTGACCGAATTGCTGACCGAATACCTGACTGCCGAAGGCCTCAACGTTCATAGCGTTCCCGACGGCGAAGCCGGCGTTCAAGAAATTCTGACCGGACAATACGATGTCGTCGTATTAGACTCCATGATGCCTAAAATGAACGGTTTGGACGTACTGAAAAACGTACGTACCCAAAGCACCGTACCCATCATCATGCTGACCGCGAAAGGCGACGACATCGACCGCATCATCGGTCTGGAAATGGGTGCGGACGATTATGTTCCGAAACCATGCACACCGCGCGAACTCTTGGCCCGCATCAACGCCATCCTGCGCCGTGCGCAACACAGCAACGAACAAAACAACGCGCCTAACAGCATTTCCGTCAGCGACGTCGTTTTGTACCCGGCCAAACGCCAAGCCAGCATCAAAGACACTCCGCTCGAATTGACCAGCACCGAATTCAACCTGCTCGAAGTTTTGATGCGCCACGCCGGACAAGTCGTCAGCAAAGAGACCCTGTCCATCGAGGCACTTGACCGCAAACTGGCTAAATTTGACCGCAGCATCGACGTACACATCTCCAGCATCCGCCACAAATTGGGCGATGCCTCCCTGATTCAAACTGTACGCGGCTTAGGCTACCTGTTTGTTAAAAACTAAAGATTAAACAGATCAATGAAACTGTTTCAACGCATCTTCGCCACATTTTGCGCAGTCATCGTCTGCGCAATCTTTGTGGCGAGTTTTTCATTTTGGCTGGTACAAAACACCCTCGCCGAAAACCAATTCAACCAACGCCGCACCATCGAAACCACATTGATGAGCAGCATCATCTCCGCATTCAACTCGCGCGGAGACAGCGGTGCGCGCGAAATTCTTTCGGAATGGAAAAACAATCCGGTTTCCAATGCCGTTTATGTGATTACCGGCGACGATAAAAAAGATATTTTAGGCCGCAACATCGACAGCCTGTCCATCGAACGCGCCCGCATCTTCGCCATCAACAATCCCGAATCTGATTTAGCCCACATCGAATACGACCGTTTCGGCGAAGAATACCTCTTCTTCATTAAAGGCTGGGACAACCATCAAGCCCAGCGCCTGCCCAGCCCGCTTTTCATTCCCGGCCTGCCGCTCTCGCCGATTTGGCACGAATTTATCATTCTGTCTTTCATCATCATCGTCGGCCTCTTGATGGCTTATATCCTTGCCAACAACATCACCAAGCCCATTAAAATTCTTGGCAGCGGCATGGACAGGGTAGCCAACGGCGAACTTGAAACCCGCATTTCCCAGCAGGTTGACGACCGTGACGACGAATTGTCCCACCTTGCCGTACAGTTCGACAAAATGGCCGAAAAATTGGAAAAACTTGTGGCCAAAGAGCGTCATTTGCTCCACCACGTTTCTCATGAAATGCGTTCGCCGCTGGCGCGCATGCAGGCAATTGTCGGCCTGATTCAATCTCAGCCGCAAAAACAAGAGCAATACCTCAAACGGCTTGAAGGCGAATTGGTGCGCATGGATACTTTGGTAGGTGAATTATTGACCCTCTCCCGCCTGGAGACCTCCAATATTCCTTTGGAAAAAGAAAACCTCAAACTCGTTCCGTTCCTGACCAACTTGATTGAGGACAACCAAAGCATTGCCCACCAAAACAATCAAAGCGTTACCCTAAGCATTGACCCTAAAATCCCTGAAAATACCGTGATCAGTGCCAACGAAGGCTATTTGTACCGAGCCTTTGACAACGTTATCCGCAACGCCATCAACTACAGCCCGGAAGGCAGTACCATTCAGGCCCATATCGGACAAGACGGCAAACACTGGATCATCGATGTTACCGACAACGGCCCAGGTGTCGATGAAATGCAGCTTCCGCATATTTTTACCGCCTTTTATCGTGCCGACTCCAGCGCACACAAACCCGGCACCGGCTTGGGACTTGCCTTGACGCAACACATCATGGAACAGCACTGCGGCAAAATCATTGCTGAAAACATCAAACCCAACGGCCTGAGGATGCGTTTCATCCTTCCCAAAAAGAAAGCCGGAGACAAAAAAGAAGCCTAAAAATAAGGCCGTCTGAAACTCTTCAGACGGCCCAAAACACAAATAAGGAACCATCATGAATGCAACCGTCCAAACCGGCTACTTCTTCATGCCCGAACACATCATCCTTGTCGGCGCCAGCGAACGCCCTCACAGCCTTGGCGAACGCATTTTCAGCCACCTGCTCGGTTCCTCATACCAAGGCAAAATCACGCCCGTCAATCTCCGCCACAGCAGCGTTGCCGGCCTCCCCTCCTACTCCAGTCTCAGCAAAATTCCAGGCCAGGCCGACTTAGTTGTCGCCGTCATCCCGCACGACCATTACGACACACTGTTCAAAGCCTGCCGCAAAAAAGGCCTGCGCCACATTATCCTGATCCAAGATTGGGAAAACCTGCCGCCCGAATCCTGCAAAAACGCCCGTTCCATCATTCAAAAATATCACGGCGACGAATTAAACATCAGCGTGTGCAACAGCGCAGGCATCCAACTCCCCTCACTGAATCTCAATATTGGCACCCAAGCTGACTATCCGGCCGGCCATATCGCATTACTCACCGGCCACAGCACTGTCAGCCGCAACATCAACCATCTGCTAAACACAATGCATCAAGGCGTATCGCGCCACATCAGCCTCAACTACAACCTAAGCCCCACCACATCCGCCGACTGGCTCAGCCGCTTCGGCCACAACCGTCATACCAAAGTTGCCGTCATCCACTACAATCCGGCCGAAAACCAACGCGAGCTGTTCAGCGCTATCCGACACTTTACACGCCACACCCCGCTTATCCTGTTGTCCACACACCACACCGACGACACAGACAAAGCCGTCCTACACAGCCTCAGCCGCCATTGCAACTTCCTGCCGGTATTCAATATCAACGAACTCGAAGCAGCCTTAAAAGCCTATCTTTCCGGCATTCCCGTCATTACCCATCCCACTATTTTGTCCGATACGCCGATAGAATGGCTGCGCAGCACCGCCGATGCCTGCCAATTGACCCTCAACCTTCCAACCGACGCACCATCTATCCAACAAGGCTGCATCGGCAGCGACCCCACGCCTGCACGCATCCACCGCCTGGCACTCGAACAATTACAAAATCCGCACACCCAAGCCCTGCTCGGCATTATTTCGCCGGATACGCCGGACGCGTACGGCATTCATCAAACACTGAATAACTTAGCACAAAAAACCAGCAAGCCCATTCTCATCAGCCATCGTTTTTCAGACGGCCTAACCCAGTTCAACATCCCGGAAGAAGCCTTGCTGACACTTTATTTCCGTAATCAAACCGCCTGTTTACAACAAGCGCAAAACACCCCCGCCCCGGCCAAAACAGGCCGTCTGAAAACACCTAAAAGCAAAAGTATCGATAAAGCCATTGCGTCCGGCCAAACCGAACTGATGGCGGAAGCCCTATACCTGCCTCCGTGCCAAACCCAAAAACACAATGCTGTCCAGTTCCGGTTCAGCCGCCATGCCATTTACGGCAACATCCTTACCGCCCATTACAACGGCCAAACCGAAGCCGCATTACCTCCATTTACCACACTCGATATCCAGCGTTTAAGCCAATTTGCGAAACTTGACAACACGTCCGTTCTCAATCAATTCCTACATTCCCTAAACACGCTTATCCGCAACAACCAGTATATCGGCGAAATTATCCTCAACTACAACGGCAGCCAATACAGCAGCGCCATCATTCCCGAAATCGTGGGAAAACCTGTTGCACCTACAACCAAAATCCCCAAAAAAGCGGTCCAAACCTTAGAACAGGCCGCCGCTAAAATGCAAAGTGCCGCCGCCTACCTCCAACAAAAAAATCCGGCCGCAGCCGAGTTCCTACGCAACACCGGCGAAGCCGCGTCCGAACTGCTACACCCTAAAACCGAAACGCCCGAGATACAAAACGTACTCGCACCCTATCCGAACCAAACCGATACCTTTACCCTACCCGACGGCAACACCCTGCACATTCGCGCACTAGAGCCTGAAGATGCCGAAGCCAAACAAAAATTTGTCCGCCAATTACCTGCAGCCGACCGCTATACTCGTTTCATGACCCATACCAACGAGTTACCGCTCCCCACACTCGCACGATTGACCCGTCCCGATTTCCATACCGAATGCGCGTGGGCCGCCTTCGCTTCAGACGGCCGTATCGTCGCAGTCAGCCGTTACAGCCGCATCAATCGCAATGAGTGCGAGTTCGGCATTACTTTAGCGCCTGAAGCACGCAAAACCGGCTTAGCAGGCAAAATGATGAGCCTGATTATCCAAACTGCCACACAGCAAGGTTACCAAACCATGAATGCGGAAATCCTCAAAGAAAACACACCGATGCTCAAACTCGCTGAAAAATCAGGATTTACCGTCACCCCATCGGAAACCGACCGCGGCCTGTATCAAGCCAGCCTCGATTTGAACGAATGGCAAAACAGCAACAAAAACAAATAAAAACTTGCATAACCCGTGTGAAATATCCTAAAATTAGCGGTTTCTATATATCCGCATTTTTCAAAAGGACTCAAAATGGTAGTTATCCGTTTGGCTCGCGGCGGCTCAAAACACCGCCCTTTCTACAACGTAGTCGTAACTGACTCTCGCAACCGTCGTGACGGCCGCTTCATCGAGCGCGTAGGTTTCTACAACCCCGTTGCCAATGAAAAACAAGAACGCGTACGTTTTGACGCAGACCGCATCAACCACTGGGTTGCTCAAGGCGCGAAAGTTAGCGACGCAGTTGCCAAACTGATTAAAGAGCAAAAAATCGCTGCTTAATCAGCCGAAACGACCATGACAGACACTCAAAAACGGGTAGCCATGGGCTACATCAAAGGCGTATTCGGCATTAAAGGCTGGCTTAAAATTGCCGCCAATACCGAATATACCGACAGCCTGCTGGACTACCCCGAGTGGCAGTTGTGCAAGGATGGCAAAACCCTGGATGTTGTGCTTGAGGCAGGTAAAATTGTCAATGGCGAACTTCAGGTCAAATTTGAAGGTATAGACGATCGCGATCAAGCATTTGCCTTGCGTGGCTATACCATCGAAATCCCCAGAGAGTCATTCGCCCCTACTGAGGAAGACGAATACTACTGGGCAGATTTAGTCGGCATGACCGTCATCAATAAAGAAAACATCGTCCTCGGCAAAGTCAGCAACCTGATGGAAACCGGTGCAAATGATGTTTTGATGATTAAAGGCGAACACGGACAAATCCTGATTCCCTTTGTCTCCAACTATATCGAATCTGTCGATACCGACAGCAAAACCATTATCGCCGACTGGGGTTTGGACTACTGATGCTTATTCAAGCCATCACCATTTTCCCGGAGATGTTCGACAGCATTGTCGAATACGGCGTTACAGGCAGAGCAAAAAAACAAAATCTTTGGCAGTTTCAAGCCATCAATCCCCGAAAATTTGCCGACAACAAACTTGGCTATATCGATGATCGCCCCTTCGGAGGTGGTCCGGGAATGATTATGATGGCGCCACCGCTTCAAGCAGCAATTGAAGAAGCCAAAGTAAACTCGCAAAAACCTGCCAAAGTAATTTATCTCAGTCCGCAAGGTCAGCCGCTGACACATAAAAAAGCTGCAGAACTTGCCGAACTGCCCCATCTTGTTCTTCTATGCGGACGCTATGAAGGCATAGATGAAAGACTGCTGCAAAGCAGTGTGGACGAAGAAATCAGCATTGGCGACTTTGTCGTCTCGGGCGGTGAATTACCCGCCATGATGTTGATGGATGCCGTCTTAAGATTGGTCCCGGGTGTATTGGGCGATATACAGTCAGCCGAACAAGACTCGTTTTCAGACGGCCTTTTAGACTGTCCTCATTACACCAAACCCGTAGAATTCCAAGGCATGATGGTTCCCGAGGTCTTACGCTCAGGAAATCATGGCTTGATTGCCGAGTGGAGATTGAAACAATCGCTGCGACGCACTTTAGAGCGCCGACCTGATTTATTGGAAAAGCGCAGTTTAATCCCAAAGGAATCCCGCCTCTTAAAAGAAATCTTGCAAGAGCAACAGGAAATCCAATCATAACTTAGGAAAAACAAATGAACTTGATTCAACAATTAGAGCAAGAAGAAATCGCTCGCTTGAACAAAGAAATCCCTGAATTCGCTCCAGGCGACACCGTTGTCGTATCTGTGCGCGTAGTTGAGGGTTCTCGCAGCCGTCTGCAAGCATACGAAGGTGTTGTTATCGCTCGCCGCAACCGTGGCCTGAACAGCAACTTCATCGTTCGCAAAATCTCTAGCGGCGAAGGTGTAGAACGTACTTTCCAACTGTACTCTCCTACCGTAGAAAAAATCGAAGTTAAACGCCGTGGTGACGTACGTCGCGCCAAACTGTACTACTTGCGTGGCCTGACCGGTAAAGCAGCCCGCATTAAAGAAAAATTGCCTGCTCGCAAAGGCTAATCTCTTTTTTCAAAAACCCACTTCAATGAAGTGGGTTTTTTGTTTTTATATAAAATTCCTCGTCTTTATTACGCAATAACGAAAGCCAATCACAATCCCCTTTTTCACGCATAAACTTAAACAGAATCATAACTCCCTCTACCTCTTCTAACCTTTATAAAAAAGGCCGTCTGAAACAAAAGATTCAGACGGCCTTTAATTACATCGAGCGGTTATTTAAACCATCTTGCAAATACTGGGATACGCGACAATAACATTGTATCCAAAATCCAAATAACAGCGATTGCGGCAATACCTGTTGGGAAAATCACGGCCAAAATCAGAAGTGGCGCAGCCATTGCCCACCATACCGGCAATTTGATTTTCTGTGCAGGAGGAACCAAACCACGTGCTTCCGAAGGACGGCGTTTCCACCACATTACACAGCCGCTGACACAGATAAAGATAATCGCCAGACAGAACAAGACATTTGCCAACACGCTCCACCAACCCAGCGTACCCATATGCAAAGCAATGCTTGCCGCCATGAACTTGCCAAACCAGTTGTAATCGTCAAAATGAATATCAGCCAGGATTTTGCCACTGTATTGATCAATGTGTACCGTACGATCCGCAGCCGGACTAACCATATCGTAGCTCATTGAGTCTTGCGACAGCGTCCATACGCCGGTTTCACCCTTAGGCAGGTTCAACTGATATCGGCCTTTGAAGCCAATTTCGCGCGCAAAGCGGTCAACCGTTTCCAAAGTCATCGGTTCACTTGGATTAATGCCGTTTTCGCCCAGTGTCGTACCGGAAACCGGCATAGGCGTCAGCTCTAAAATCCACGGCACTTCTTTGGATTTGCCATCATTCAACACATCGCCATGAGTTAGCACGGAAGATACCGGATTAGGCTCCACGCCCCATTTACCAGCTGGGAATTGACTCCATGCCTGAACCACTTTACCACCCCAAATACCTGCCCAAGCAATACCAGAAAAACAAAACAGCAGCAAAATCAAAGAAACCCAAGAGCCAAATGCACCGTGCAGGTTGCGCCACCAAGAACGGCCTTTGCCTGCTTTAGGCAAAAGGACGGCCTTCAGACTACGCTGTTTCACCCACCACAAATAGATACCGGTCACAATCATGATGATGGTTAGCGACGCAGCAGTTTCCAACAGGTAGTCACCAGTCGCACCCATCATCATATCGCCGTGGATTTCGTCCATCGTGTGATACCAGCCTTGACCGCGTGGCATCGTATTCACGACTTTTGCCGTATAAGGATCAACGGCAACCATAGTGGCTTTATCGTCGTTGTTCACACGAAACACGGCCACCATATCATCTGCGCGCGGCGCAATATACTGCACCACAGAAGCAGTTTCCGGATTCACAAACTGTCTGGCGGCTTCAGCCTGAGCCGACAGAGGCTGCACCACTGCTTGGGCGTAACATGTATCCGCTCGCCCTCTTTACCGCTGGTATTGGCAAATAACAGCATTCCCAACCCTGTAACAGCCAGCAGGGTTAAAAACGGCGCGACCAAAAGTCCGGCATAAAAATGCCATCGCCAAACAGTCAAATAACGGCGGTTAGCCTGTTGTTCATTTGGGGAAGTTGGTTTTGTTTCCATATATTCTCTTTATATAATTAAAGTAGACTAATCCTTAAGGATTATTAGAGAACATTTTAATCAAAACCATTCATTTACGAAACCGTTTTTCAAGTGCAGCTTTGAAATACTTCAACATTTAGTTTGTAGGCCGTCTGAAAAAACAAAATAGACAGAAAACAACACTTTACTGAAAACCCATTTTAATCATTGCGGTTTCGGCAGAATTTGGTAGAATACAGGCATTACTTATTTATTCATCAAGCCGCCAAGCTTTGGCGGCTTGTATTTTTATTTCCAATCCGGCTACCGCGCGTGGCCGGATAAAATTTTAAAAGCATCATCATGCTTTCATGGAGAATCTTATGCAAAAAATCCCTTTGACCGTCCGCGGTGCAGAATTATTGAAACAAGAACTTCAACACCTCAAAAGCGTGGCTCGTCCAGAAATTATTGAAGCCATTGCAGAAGCACGTTCACACGGTGATTTGTCTGAAAATGCCGAATACGAAGCCGCCAAAGAGCGCCAAGGCTTTATCGAAGGCCGTATTGCCGAGCTGGAACACAAACTCTCTATGGCCCACATCATCAATCCTGCCGAAATCCATGCCGAAGGCAAAATCGTATTTGGCACAACAGTAACACTGGAAGATTTGGAAACCGAAGAACAGGTTACCTACCAAATTGTCGGTGAAGACGAAGCAGACATTAAAGAACGCAAAATCTATGTTGGCTCCCCAATTGCCCGTGCCTTGATCGGAAAAGAAGAAGGCGACGTTGCAGAAGTTCAGGCCCCCGGCGGCGTGCGTGAGTATGATATTATTTCCGTACAATACATCTAAATAAACTCAAGGCCGTCTGAAAATGTTTTCAGACGGCCTTTTGTTACACCATCACAACTAAAACAGAATTTTCCAAAGAGAAACCAGATGAGTCTACCCTACAAAATCACTCAAACCGCTGCTGCCATTTGGCTAGGCATGCAACTGACAGCCGGCTACATTGTCGCCCCCATCCTATTCCATCTCCTGCCTAAGATGCTGGCAGGCGAAATTGCCGGCATTTTGTTTGCCATTACCGCAATATGCGGCTTAGTTATTTTTGGCGCAGCCTATGCCTTTTTCAGACGGCAACTTGCCTCCCTCTCTTGGTGGGTTTTGGTACTTTGGCTACTCTTAGCCTGTAATCATCTTTTGGTTACGCCGGTTATCGAAGCGCACAAGTACGGACTGGATAACTGGCTCTTATCCCTAGTAGGCGGAACATTCGGCATTTGGCATGGTTTATCCAGTATTATTTTTTTAATCTGTACGATACTGGCAGCTATGTGCGTATGGAAATGGCCCAGGCCAAACTAAACTGTTTTAATAAAAGGCCGTCTGAAAATAAATCTTTCAGACGGCCCTTCTTATTTTGAAATCACGAATTATCTTGATTACTCAAATACAAACCATAAAAAAATGCCCCGCATATTGCAGGGCATTTTTCACAAACCGATTAAGGTTTAGCGTAACCGTGAACGCCATTGTAAGGAGCTGGGATCCAACCTTCATCAGTAGCAGGCAATTCGCCTTGACCTTCGATAGTTTGGCCTGGAGCAACTTGACGAGTGACAACGCTGCGGATTTTAACATCAACGCGACGGTCAGGTTCGATACAAGCGATAAGAGCAGCACGTTTCTTAGCTTTAGAAACTTTTTTGCCCAGTTTAGCAACTTCAGCTTCACAAGTAGCAGTCATGCGAGCTTGAGATTCGCCCAGACCTACTGCAGAGATTTTGCTAGAAGCAACGCCATGGCCTACCAAGTAGTTAGCAACTACGTTAGCACGACGCTCAGACAGAGCTTGGTTGTATTCTTCAGAACCCATGAAGTCAGTGTGACCTTCAACACGTACGGTTTGTACGCTTTCGTTGCTCAGGCGTTGAGCCAAAGAGTCCAGGTTTTCTTGAGCTTCAGGACGCAGGTTGTCTTTGTCGAAGCCGAACAGAGTTTTAGTAGACAGAGAAACAGTTTCATCAACATACTCAGGATCTTGTTGTACAGGAGCAACTGCTTCGCGGTCACCACATTCAACACGGCCTTGGGTAGCTTTGTCGAAGTAGCTGTTTTTCCAGCATTCGCCGTAGTTGTTACGGACGATTTCTTGAGATTGGCTGCTTACAACGTAACCATGTTTGGTATGCGCTTCGCTGGCCATTGCGGTGCCAGAGGCAACCAAGGCAACGAACAATGCGCTTAATTTCAGCTGTTTGGTCATTTTATTCCCTCATCAAATTGTTATGCGGCGGACTAGGAAAGCAACCGCTGCAAAGTACCAATATACAGGCCGCAGTATCAAAACAGCGGCAAATCGGATATATCAGGTTGCACTATAAAGAAGCGCAAGGCAAACTGTCAATACTCGATGCCTTCAAACAATTATGAAGTGCCTGCTTCCTAGTAGTTAATCATGCCGAAAAATCAATCTTGTGTCATTAATTTAGGGCAAAATCAGCCAATTCACCCGCCCAAAGTTGTACAAAAACAACAAAACTTCATCCCCCCTTCATTCACAGATTTCCTATTTTCATATCATTAAAAGATATTTTCATTAAAAACAACCATTTTCAAAACTCAGGGCAAAACCGGGCAAAATATGTTAAATTACAGACCGTTTGTCGCACAAAATCCACAATAACAACGTATCCGATACTGCCACCATGAAACTGCAACAATTACGTTACGCCCTTGAAGTTTACCGGCACAATCTGAATGTCTCCGAGGCTGCCGATGCGCTTTTTACATCCCAGCCCGGCATTTCCAAACAAATCCGCCTGCTTGAAGAAGAATTGGGTATCCAAATTTTTATCCGCAGCGGCAAGCGTGTGGTTTCCGTTTCGCAACCGGGCAAAGCCGTGTTAGAGATTTCGGAACGGATTTTGCGCGATGTACAGAACATTAAAAATATCGGCAGCGAATTTACCGATCATGACAGCGGCTCCCTGACTATTGCCACGACGCACACCCAGGCGCGTTATGCTTTGCCCAAAATCGTTGCGGAATTTGTCAAAAACTACCCTAAGGTCAATTTGACCATCAAACAAGGCAGCCCTTCTGCCATTGCGCAAATGGTCAGCAGCGGCGAAGCAGATTTGGCAATTATTACCGAACGCATTGACGATCACCCCGAGTTAGGCAAACTACCCTGCTATGAATGGAACCATGCCGTCATTGTCCCGCACGACCACCCTCTTTTGGACTGCCGCAATCCTTTAAGCCTTGAAGATTTGGCTTCTTTTCCGCTGGTTACTTACGAATTTGCGTTCAACTCCGGCAGCAGCATTGCGCGTACCTTTAATAAAGCGCATATCGAGCAACCTGATGTTGCCTTATCGGCTGCCGATACGGATGTATTGAAAACGTATGTACGCTTAGGCTTAGGCGTGGGTTTGATGGCCAAAATGGCGTACGATCCCGTTGTCGATCAAGATTTGCAGCTGATAGACGCGGCGCACTTATTTGAGCCTTCGCCCACTTGGATAGCCTTACGCACCGACACCTACCTGCGTGGCTATGCCTATGATTTTATACAGATGTTTGCGCCGAAACTGACCCGTGAAGCGGTTGACCGCATTCTGTACACGCCGGTCGTTGAAGATTTTTCAATTTAACATCTAACTATCACTTGCGTAACTTAACAATTATTCTTTAACTTTTGTTAAAAAGGCCGTCTGAACAATTTCAGACGGCCTCAGATTCAGATAGCGTGCGAACAACCGGAAACCATTTTCTTCAAAGTTGTCGCATCCAGGATTTTGATGTGCTTGTGTTCAACCGAAATCAAGCCTTCATGATGGAATTTGGATAAGGTGCGGCTGACCGTTTCCAGTTTCAGCCCTAAATAGCTGCCGATCTCCTCACGCGACATCCGCAGGATAAAATCGTTGGCGGCAAAACCTCGGGAATAGAGACGCTGAGACAGGTTGAGCAAGAATGCGGCCAAGCGCTCTTCGGCGCGCATATTGCCCAAAAGCAACATCACACCCTGATCTCGGACAATTTCACGGCTCATCAAGCGGAAAAAGTGAGAGCGCAGGCTGGGAATATCCTGACCGAGTTCTTCAATGTGCGTAAACGGAAGCTCACATACTTCGCTGTCTTCCAAAGCCACAGCATCACAACTGTGAATATGGGAGCAAATCCCATCCATCCCAATCAGCTCGCCCGACATAAAAAAGCCGGTTACCTGATCCCGTCCGTCTTGGCTGGCGACTGTTGTCTTGAAGAAGCCCGCACGGATGGCAAATAAAGAGGTAAACGGCTCGCCGGCACGAAATAAGTACTCGCCTTTTTTCAGACGGCGGCTTTGACGGATCACCGCATCCAATTGTAAAAATTCGTTAGGCATTAGTCCGACAGGCAAACACAGTTCGCGTAAAGAACATGTGGAACACAAGGTTTTCATTTGATGTGTTGCATTGTGTGTAGCCATAACGCACCTTTAATTTGCTTAGTTCTCTCAATCCCTGATTAAGCCGAATAACTATTGACCCATATCAAAGTCGGCATATCATTATGAGGCATTCTACCAAACTATCGAAATTTTGACTAAAATTTTCCCTAATTTCCTTACTTCATACTACAAGCCCCGACCATGAAAATCATCCCCATCTCAAATAACACCAACACAAACAATGAATTACCGGAATTCGACCGCGAATTGATTGCCAGCTTGCCATCAAGCGGTCCGCGTTATACATCCTATCCGACCGCCGACCGCTTCCATGAAGGCTTTAAAGAAGCCGAATATATCCAAGCTTTAAACCTGCGCAACATGGGCGCGCTCAACAAACCCCTTTCACTCTACATCCACATTCCCTTCTGCAATACCATCTGCTACTACTGCGGCTGCAATAAAATCATTACCAAAGACAAAAGCCGTGCCGATGCCTATATCCAGTATCTGGAAAAAGAAATGGAGTTGCTGGCACCGCATTTGGGCGGAAGACACCAGCTCGCGCAACTCCACTTCGGCGGCGGCACGCCGACCTTCCTGAGCGACGACCAACTCGAACGCGTCTTCGAAATGATCCGCAAATACTTCCAGCTCATCCCCAACGGCGAATACTCCATCGAAATCGACCCGCGCAAAGTCAGCCGTGAGACCGTCCTCAAATTGGGTAAACTCGGTTTCAACCGCATGAGTGTCGGCATTCAAGACTTCGATCCTAAAGTGCAGGCAGCCGTCAACCGTATCCAAAGTTACGAAGAAACCAAAGAAGTCATCGATGCCGCCCGCGAAGCAGGGTTCAAATCCGTCAGCGTCGATTTGATTTACGGCCTGCCGCACCAAAACACCGAAAGCATCAAAACCACCATTGACACGGTCTTGTCTCTCGACCCCGACCGCCTTGCCCTCTACCACTACGCCCACCTGCCGCATATCTTCAAACCGCAACGCCGTATCGACACCAATGTCGTTCCCGGCAGCGAAGAAAAACTCGATATGCTGCAATATTGCGTTCAAACCCTGACCGAGCGCGGCTACGTCTTCATCGGGATGGACCACTTTGCCAAACCTGACGACGAGCTCTCCATCGCCCTCAAAGAAGGTTTCCTGCAACGAAATTTCCAAGGTTATTCCACCTATGCCGACTGCGACTTGGTAGCGATCGGCGTGTCCTCTATCGGCAAAATCGGCAGCACCTACTCCCAAAACGAGCGCGACATCGATGCCTATTACGCCGCACTCGACGCCGGACACCTGCCCATCATGCGCGGCTACCAGCTCAATCAAGACGACATTTTGCGCCGCAACATCATTCAGGATTTGATGTGCCGCTTCTCGCTCGATTATCGGATTTACGAAAGCGTGTTCGGCATTCCGTTTAGCCGTTATTTCGCGGTCGAACTGGAAGACATGAAACAACTGGAAACCCTCGGCCTGGTCCGCCTCAAACCGCACGGCCTGACCGTTACGCCGAAGGGACGTTTCCTGATCCGCAACATCGCCATGGTGTTCGACTATCATCTGCGCCATAAAGAAACCAAAGCCAAATATTCACAAACCGTATAAACACTTAGGCCGTCTGAAAGTATGTGTTATATTTCAGACGGCCTTTTTTCACATCAAAAGCAACAAAATGGATCAACCCGATTTCTTCCCCATTCCCAGCCCCTGCATCGGCGTTTGCGAAGCCAATGCCAAAGGTTATTGCAAAGGCTGCCTGCGCAGCCGGGAAGAGCGCTTGTACTGGCTCCAGATGACCGACAGCCAAAAACATCAAGTCATGCACCTCCTAGCCCTCAGGAAAACCAAAATCCGCAACCGCAAAACAGAAAAGCCCGACACGGGCGAACAACCGGTTCAAAACCTGCTCGATTTCTAAACCGCCCTTACCGCACACACCAAAAGGAAAAACATGAAAAAGCTGCTCGCCTGCCTGCTTGTACCATTGACCGCCCTTGCCCTGGGTGCCTGCAAACCCGCCTCAACTTCACCCGACAGCAAACCTACCGAACTCAACTGGCAGCAGCCCAAACTCACCAGTAATGTTTGGAAAATCAGCAAAGAAGGTCAACCCGATTCCTATCTGCTCGGCACCATCCACATGGGGCAAACCAATCAGACCTTGTCTTCCGATGCCCTCAAACTGTTGCAATCCACCGACCAACTGACCACAGAAGTTGACGCATTGCCGGACAGCAGTCCGGAAACAAAAAAAATGTATCAAAAATACTTCAAAGAAGTCATGAGTACCGAACCGCTCAGCCGCAAGCTTGGAAAAGCAGATTTCCGTCTTTTACAAGAAATCTATTCACAAAATGAAGAAAGCCGACCCATCGCCAAAATTGCCGACAAACTCCATCCGTGGGCAGCATTGGTTTTTGCCGGCAGCGCATTTCCCCAAGGATATAGCTCAGAAACCGGTGCAGATATGTTGCTGACCAACGCAGCAGTCAATATCAACAAACCGCGTGGTTCATTAGAAAGCTTGGACGAAGTTTCCGCAATCTTCAAAGCACAGCCAGAAGAAACCATGATCAACTTTCTGAAAGCCAGCATTAAAACCAATAAAGAAGAAACCGAAGATGTCAAAAAACTCCATCAAGCCTATTCAGACGGCCGCTTTGAAGAACTCATTCCACTTTTGGAAGAAACCGAACAACGCACCCTCAAACGTGTTGATACCAAGTACGCCAAAGCCATGTCCGATTGGCTGAAAAACGATCTCCTGATCCGCCGCAACCAGGCATGGCTGCCTAAAATCCGCAAGCAATCCGCCAAACAAAGCACCCTCTTTGCCGTCGGCATTGCCCATTTACCCAGCGAAAAAGGATTAATCGAACTATTGCGTCAAGAAGGCTATCGAGTGACGCCCGAACCCAAAGTCCTGATTTGGCAATAAACCCCAATCCAACAACAAGGCCGTCTGAAATTCTTTCTTTCAGACGGCCTTTATTTAATCTCTATTAAATGAAGCGGTAAGCAATGTTGAGCGCAAAATCAATCGCCCAATGCCGCTACCATCACCGCTTTAATCGTGTGCATCCGGTTTTCTGCCTGATCAAACACAATGCTGGCTTCGCTTTCAAAGACTTCTTCCGTTACTTCCACACCATTCAGGCCGAATGTCTCATAAATCCATTCGCCGACTTTGGTTTCGCGATTATGGAAAGCAGGCAGGCAATGCATAAACTTGACTTGCGGATTTTCAGCCGCGGCCATTAATTCGGGCGTAACTCGGTAATCTTTCAGCAAATCGATACGTTCCTGCCAAGCCTCTTTAGGCTCGCCCATGCTGACCCATACATCGGTATGGATAAAATCCACGCCTTTTACGGCTTCCTGAGCATTCTCCGTCAATAAAATCCGTCCGCCGGTCTCTTTGGCAACAGTCTGCACCGTCTCGATAATGTTTTCAGACGGCCACAAACTTTTCGGCGCACCGATACGCACGTCCATGCCCAGTTTTGCAGCCAACACCAGCAACGAATTGGCCATGTTGTAACGCGCATCGCCGACGTAGGCAAACGCAATTTGGTTCAAAGGCTTGCCGCTATGCTCGCGCATCGTCAGCGCATCAGCAAGCATTTGGGTCGGGTGGAACTCGTTGGTCAAACCATTGAACACAGGCACGCCTGCATACTTGGCCAGCTCTTCCACCACATCCTGTCCAAAGCCGCGATACTCGATGCCGTCAAACATCCGCCCTAAAACACGCGCCGTATCCTTAATGCTTTCCTTATGCCCGATTTGGCTGGCAGAAGGCTCCAGATAAGTTACCCCTGCCCCTTGGTCGCGCGCGGCCACTTCAAACGCGCAACGGGTGCGGGTCGATGTTTTCTCAAAAATCAGGGCGATGTTTTTTCCCTGCATCCGCTGCACCTCGTTTCCTGCTTTTTTAGCGGCTTTCAATTCGGCGGCAAGGTCGAGATAGGCAGTAATTTCTTCCGGCGTGAAATCCAAAAGTTTCAGAAAATGGCGGTTTTTCAGGCTCATGTCGTATTTCTCTTTTCTAGCGTGGGCGTTGCCCAACATTTTTCTCCGTGCAGACTTTGCCGGACTTCCCCGACCTTCTGCTGCTCAATTTTTTAACGTGCGAAGCCTGCCCGAAGCATGGCCCCTTATCCTCTATCAAAACTCAAAACAAGGCCGTCTGAACCTCGCCTCGCTCCAAGGCAAGCAACGATTGTTTGCGGTTCAAACCGCCTGCGTAGCCGGTCAACTTGCCGTCGCTGCCGATAACGCGATGGCAAGGAATCAGGATGGACACCTTGTTCTGCCCGTTGGCAGCGGCAACGGCGCGAATAGCCTTAGGATTGCCCAACTGTTGCGCCTGCTCCTTGTAGCTGCGCGTTTCACCGTAAGGAATGGTCAGCAGTGCATTCCACACCTGCTGCTGAAAGGCCGTGCCTATCGTTTCCAAAGGTGTCGCAAAAACTTTCAGACGGCCTTGGAAGTATAAATCCAATTCTTGGCGTAAAAGTTGCGTTTGCTCATTTTCTTGGAAAATAAACTGTCCGTGCAAAGCTTTTTGGACAGCCGTGATTTCCTGCCCTAGCTGTTTCTGACCGACAAATTCCAGCAGACACAAACCCTTACTGCCGAACACCGCCAACATCTCGCCCAAAGGCGTGGCAAGCGCGGCTGCAGTCAGCTCATTCGGACTATTCGGATAACGCGTTTCCAACAGTCGAATGGTTCGGCGGGTACGGACATATTCCTCAGGAGCGCAACCGATACTGTCGATAAAATCCTGCTCAAACTGCTTGGCTTCGTGTCCCGTAAGACGCTCGTGCAGCAAGGCTTCGAAGCCGGTGGAAAAATCGGTTTCCAGTCGCTCGCGGATTTCATTCCACTTTGATGGAAGCTCGTTTAAAGAAGGCAGAGTAATCATCTGCATTTACTCCCGATAATCAACAAACCCCAAACGATTACCCGACGGATCAAAAAATTCCACAGCCCATCCGGTACGAATACGGAAAGGTTCACTTAGAAAACGGATATTTCTACCCTGTAACGCCGCATACTTCGCCTGCACATCATCCACTTCAATCCACACAGCAGGTGTCATATTGGGAAATTTATTCCGCTCTTTGAGAATGATGGCAGCTTCTTCTTCGCCCACCCGAAAAGCAACCATGCCACTTTCGGAAAAGTCGAATTTAACGGGCAAATCCAGTACATCTTGGTAAAAACGGCAACTGGTAACCAGATCATCTGCGGGAAAGAAAAAATTATCGTACTTCAATTTTTCTCCTTATCAACTAATTGTTATCACAGTATTACCTAAGAAAAATATACACCATTTTATCAGGCTAATATCCTACTTTTCAGACGGCCTTTTCACTTCAACAAGCGTTTCAACATACCCTCATACACCGCCGACAACTTCGGAATATCTTCCAAACGTACGTTTTCGTTGATTTGGTGGATGGTCGCGTTGGACGGGCCTAATTCGATGAGTTCTTTGGCAATGGCCTTGATGAAGCGTCCGTCCGAAGTGCCGCCGGTAGTGGACAATTCGGCCTCAACGCCACAAATCTCAGCAATGGCTTCGCGTGCCACGTCGGTCAGTTTGCCCGCGTGGGTTAGGAAAGGTTGGCCTGAACAAGACCACTGCAAATCGTATTGCACACCGTGTTTGTCCAAAATAGCGTGGACGCGTTGTTTCAGCCCTTCTTCGGTGGACTCGGTAGAAAAGCGGAAATTGAATTTGACGTTCAGCTCACCCGGAATAACGTTGGTCGCGCCTGTGCCGCCGTTGATATTGGAAATTTGGAAACTGGTCGGCGGGAAGTATTCGTTGCCCTCGTCCCAGACTTCCTGCGTCAGCTCCAGCAAGGCCGGGGCAAAAGTATGCACGGGATTGATGGCCAAATGCGGATAGGCAATATGGCCTTGCTTGCCTTTGACAGTCAGATTGCCCGACAACGAGCCGCGGCGGCCGTTTTTCAACATATCGCCCAATTTATCCACGGCAGTCGGTTCGCCGACGATACAGTAATCAATCAATTCGCCGCGCGCTTTCAACACATCGACGACTTTGGTCGTGCCGTCCAGCGCATCGCCCTCTTCGTCGGAAGTAATCAGGAGCGCGATGCTGCCTTGATGATCGGGATGTTCGGCAACGAAACGCTCACAGGCGGTAACGAAACAGGCAATGCTGGTTTTCATATCCGCCGCACCGCGACCATACAGACGGCCTTCACGCTCGGTCGGTTCAAACGGAGGCGAATCCCATTTTTCAACAGGGCCTGTCGGCACGACGTCGGTATGTCCGGCAAAACAGAACACCGGAGCCTGTGTACCGCGGCGCAACCAAACATTTTTGGTGTCGCCAAAATGAAGCTCTTCTACGGCAAAACCGATTTTTTGCAGGCGTTCGGCCAGCAGTTGTTGGCAGTTTTGGTCATCCGGCGTAACGGACGGGCGGGAAATCAACGCTTTGGCGAGTTCTAGGGATTGGGTTTCGGTCATTGTGTTTACTTTGAAAAACAGGCCGTCTGAAACAGTCTGAATATGATTTTCAGACGGCCTTGAGTTTATTTGAAGATACTGAATGGGCAGTCTGCCTTTCAGTATTCTGAGTTATTTTCCATGGCAAGCTTCATAAAGCGGCAGTAATTCTTCCACTGTTTCCACTATCCATTTCGCAACATCCTGCTTGCCCAAATCATCGCGTTCGATGTGTTTGCCGATACAGAAGAAATCTTTGTCGTCTCGAAGCTTTCTATCGCCGTCGCTTTGTTGGGCGACGGTACGATAATCGTCATATTCGCTTTCCGCACCGTGCCACATATCGAATGAAGCGTATTTTTCGGTATCAAAATTATCCAGCCAGCGGTTGTAATCAGGCAACGCAATGGGGGAAACATCAGCTTTATAGCAGTGCCAATCTAAGCTGACGCTCAGACGGCGGCGGTTGAGCAAAATCGATAAAATTGCTGCGGAATTTTTATATTGTTCGTATTTGAAATAGGCAAAGAAATGGGCGCGGACCTGCCAGCCGTTACACCAGCGTTCGATATGCGGCGGCGCAAACGGCGCACCCAATTCGGCGGCAACCTGCTGGATCAGCTGCTGCCATACCTGCCAGTTTTCTTTATAGTCGGCCTTAATTTGCGGAATACTTTCAGGCTGGTATTTTTTAAGCTGGGAAAATTGGAAAAAGGGAATATTGAACAAATCGCAACTTTTTGGGGTCAGCATAATATATCCTTGAGACGATTGTTTCAGACGGCCTTATTTGCGGCGGCGTGCAGCCATAATTTCGCCGATTTCGGTCAGTTTTTCCTTGGGGATAAAGGTTTTGCCCATATCAAACAGCGGCTCTTCAATCGCCAGATGAACATCATATCCTGCGACAAAGCGTTTGAACGCTTCCGCATCAGGAACATAGGCGTTGTCTGCTTCGAGTTTGGCAAATTCGGCGGATACTGCCGCCCAGTTGTTGTGCAGGCTGACATGTTGGCGCAACAGCTCGTCAACGCTTTCTTGAGCTTGCGGCGCATATTGCAATAGAAGCGGGAAGAAATTTTCTTCTTCGTCTTCATGGTGCAACGGCGCGGCAACATTAAAATATTGGGCAATCTGGCGGATGGTTTGCAAAACGATTTGATTGCAGCCGTTTTCGGCAATATAGTCCGACAACATGGCAACCTGGCTGCAGAAACGGCGCACTTTGCCATGACAGGCGTACAACATTTCAATGGGTTCGGCAAAAGTAACGCTTTTGGTTTCAAACGGATTCATGGTTTTGAGGTTTTATTCTGAAATTAATGTTTCCAGATTATAACAAAACAGCCTGCGCAAGGCAGGCTGTCTGTTTTTAAGCTTAAAGCGGATTAGTCAACCAAAGTAACTTTACCGTTCATCAAAGCACCGTGACCTGGGAAGGTACAAGCGAATTTGTATTCGCCGCCGGCCAATTTAGCAGGATCCAGAGTCAGGGAAGCTTCTTCGCCGCCGCCAACCAGTTTGGTGTGGGCAACAACGCGTGCGTCGTCAGGTTTAACGTAGTCAGTTGCAGCAGCACCGGCACCGTCTTTGAAAATACCGTCCATGTCTTCGGCTTTACCGATGACGATGTTGTGACCCATGCTTTCTTTAGGTTGGGTACCGGTGTGTTTCAAAGTGATGGTGAATTCTTTACAAGCTTTGCTTACTTGGATTTCTTTAGTGTTGAACTGCATAGCGTCGTTGGCTTCAACAGTAGTTGCGCAGTTGCCGGCAGCAGGAGCGGCGGCAGCATCGGCCGGAGCAGCTTCAGAGGCAGGAGCGGCATCGGCAGGTGCAGTAGTTTCTGCAGGAGCAGCTTCAGAAGCAGCGGAAGCAGCAGGTGCTTCAGCAGGTTTTGCAGCTTCTTGAGAGCATGCAGCCAAGCCGATAACGGCAGCGGAAATCAGAGCCAGATAAGCTTTCATTGATGTATCTCCTAATGATGAGAGTCTTGTTAAGTTCTATTAATAGAACCCGCGCGAATATATTAACAAAGGCAAATACCAGACTTAAACTTATTCACGCAGAGCGATAAGAAATTCAGGCGTTATTTTGCTACAAACTTCGCACGAAATCAAAGTTTCAGGCCAAGTTTACATCAGTTTACCTAAAAGAAAACAGTTACTGTTTAGGTCGTATTTCTTTAGTATTAGATGCTATCGGTCAAATGAAATAAGTTTTAACATTTATTAACCATAATCTCATTCGGCATGATTTTAGCGGCTGTGTTTGCGTACCAATTCTGCCAATGCCGCTGCCAATTCGGGATGCCTGCCTTCCAATTTGGCCGCAGCCGCATCGAAGCTATCTAAAGCCGCCTCGCTCAATCGCAAGCTGTTGGTTTTCGGCTGAGGCGGAGGCTTAGGAACCACCCTGACCGCCACTTCCCGTATTCCGTCATGCAATGCTTGCAACTTGGGCAACATGGCGGGCAGGATCATTTTCAAACGCGAAGCAGCCATATTGTTGGCGGCCAGCAAAACCAGCCTTCCGTCTTCAACACAGGCCGTCTGAAAATGCGGATGCAGGTTGACCGGCAAAACCGTTTTGATTTTTGCATCCAATTTCCGCCATTGTTGCGATTGTTGCAACAAGCCCGCCAATAAGCGGTCGCGCTTGCCCAATTGTGCTAAATCCATATATTTCAGACGGCCTTTCAGTAAATTAACCAAACAATTACAATTGAAATACAGCAAAACCGCCTTTATTTCAAACAGCATTACCGCGTTATACAAGCGCTTGTGTTAAAATCCCAATTTCGCCCACTATTATATCAAGGCGCAGGAATTATTCATGCTGACAAACATTGCTAAGAAAATCTTCGGCAGCCGCAACGACCGCCTGCTGAAACAATATCGTAAATCCGTTGCTAAAATCAATGCACTCGAAGAACAGATGAAAGCGTTGAGCGACGCGGATTTACAGGCCAAAACCGCCGAATTCAAACAACGCCTCGCTGACGGACAAACGCTAGATGATATTTTGGTTGAAGCCTTTGCCGTCTGCCGCGAGGCATCCCGCCGCGTATTGGGCATGCGCCACTTCGATGTACAGCTGATCGGCGGTATGGTCCTGCACCATGGCAAAATTGCCGAAATGCGTACCGGTGAAGGTAAAACTCTGGTGGCTACCCTTGCCGTTTACCTGAATGCCTTGTCAGGAAAAGGTGTACACGTCGTTACCGTCAACGACTACCTCGCCTCCCGTGACGCGGGCATTATGGAGCCGTTGTACAACTTCTTGGGCTTGAGCGTCGGCGTGATCGTAGCCGATTTGCAACCTTTCGAACGCCAAACCGCTTACGGTGCCGACATTACTTACGGTACCAACAACGAATTCGGCTTCGACTACCTGCGCGACAATATGGTTACCGACCAATACGATAAAGTTCAGCGCGAATTGAACTTTGCCGTTGTCGACGAAGTGGACTCCATTTTGATCGACGAAGCGCGTACGCCGCTGATTATTTCCGGCCAGGCAGATGACAACATCCAGCTCTACCGCGTGATGGATGCCGTTCCGGCCCACCTTATCCGCCAAGAAACCGAAGAAGGCGAAGGCGATTACTGGGTAGATGAAAAAGCACACCAAGTTATTCTGAGCGAAGCCGGTCACGAACACGCCGAGCAAATCCTGACCCAAATGGGCTTATTGCAGGAAAACGACTCGCTCTACTCTGCCGCCAATATTTCCCTGATGCACCACCTCATGGCGGCATTGCGTGCGCACACCCTGTTCCACAAAGACCAACACTACGTCATTCAAGACGGCGAAATCGTGATTGTGGACGAGTTCACAGGCCGTCTGATGGCCGGCCGCCGTTGGTCTGAAGGCTTGCACCAAGCCGTTGAAGCCAAGGAAGGCGTAGAAATCAAACGCGAAAACCAAACGCTTGCCTCCATTACCTTCCAAAACTACTTCCGCCTGTACAGCAAACTGTCCGGCATGACCGGTACGGCCGACACCGAAGCCTTCGAGTTCCAAAGCATTTACAACCTCGAAACCGTCATCATCCCGACCAACCGTCCGGTACAACGCAAAGACTTCAACGACCAAATCTTCCGCTCGGCCGAAGAAAAATTTGAAGCCGTTGTCAAAGACATTGCCGAATGCCACAAAAACGGCCAGCCGGTTTTGGTCGGTACCACCAGCATCGAAAACTCCGAACTGGTTTCTGACTTGTTACGCAAAGCAGGTCTGCCTCATAACGTCCTCAACGCCAAAGAACACGAGCGCGAGGCATTGATTGTGGCCCAAGCCGGTAAAGTCGGCGCAATTACCGTTGCCACCAACATGGCAGGCCGCGGTACCGATATTGTCTTGGGCGGCAACCTCAAACATCAAATCGAAGCCATCCGTGCCGATGAAACCCTGAGCGAACAGCAAAAACAAGCGCAAATTTCCGCCCTTGAAAGCGGTTGGCAAACCGAACACGACCAAGTTGTGGCCGCAGGCGGTTTGCACATTATCGGTACGGAACGCCACGAAAGCCGCCGTATCGACAACCAATTGCGCGGTCGTGCAGGCCGTCAGGGCGACCCCGGCTCCAGCCGTTTCTACCTGTCGTTTGAAGACCCATTGCTGCGCCTCTTTGCTCTCGACCGTGCCGCCGCCATCCTCAACCGTCTGGCACCCGAGCGCGGCGTTGCCATCGAACACGGCCTGCTGACCCGTCAAATCGAAGGCGCGCAACGTAAAGTCGAAGGCCGCAACTTCGATATGCGTAAACAGGTTTTGGAATACGATGACGTTGCCAACGACCAACGTAAAGTGATTTACCATCAACGCAACGAAATCCTGACGACTAAAGACGTCAGCGATTTAACCCGCGAAATCCGCGCCGACGTTATCAGCGACTTGGTTGATTACCACATCCCACCTGACAGCATGGAAGAGCAATGGGACATTCCGGCACTTGAGCACCAACTTGCCGCCGATTTCCGCCTGCATGTCGATATTAAAGGCTGGTTGAAAGAAGACAGCACTTTGGACAACCAAGACATTAAAGAGCGCCTCATCAAACGCATCGAAGACGAATATGCCGAGAAAGTCGAATTGGTCGGCAAACAAGCCATGTCGGATTTCGAACGCAACGTTATGCTGCAAGTTATCGACAACCAATGGCGCGAACACCTCGCCGCCATGGACTACCTGCGCCAAGGCATCCATCTGCGCAGCTATGCTCAGAAAAATCCGAAACAAGAATACAAACGTGAAGCTTTCATCATGTTTGAAAACCTGTGGCGCAGCATCAAACAAAACATTGCTGCTTTGCTGACTGCCGTTCAAATCGAGCGCAACAGCGAATACGACCACACCGCCGCACAAAGCGTCAGCGATGTTCAAACCGTCCACTCCGACGCGCCCGATATGGAAGAATTGCTCGGCCAATCGCAAACCGATTTGGTAACCGAAGCATTCGATCCTGACGGTACCGACTTCAGCCCTGAAGCGCTTGCACAAAACGGCCTGATTGTTCACCGCAACGATCCTTGCCCTTGCGGCAGCGGCCTGAAATACAAACAGTGCCACGGTAAATTGAACTAAGCAGTCAATTCAAAAGGCCGTCTGAACAGATGAAAACGAAATTAAAAAGATTCTCGTCTCACTGTTCAGACGGCCTGAGAATTATCCAAACAAAAAATTTCCAAACCCAATTTCAAAAGAGTATCCCTATGGCAGGCAATACTTTCGGACAAATCTTTACCGTTACCACTTTCGGCGAAAGCCACGGCGCAGGCTTGGGCTGCATCATTGACGGCTGCCCGCCCGGATTAGAATTGAGCGAAGCGGATATCCAGTTTGACCTTGACCGCCGCAAACCCGGCACCAGCCGCCACGTTACCCAACGCCGCGAAGCCGACCAAGTCGAAATCCTCTCCGGCGTATTTGAAGGCAAAACCACCGGCACCCCCATCGCCCTCCTGATCCGTAATACCGACCAACGCAGCAAAGACTATGGCAATATCGCCACCAGTTTCCGTCCCGGCCATGCCGATTACACCTACTGGCACAAATACGGCACACGCGACTACCGCGGCGGCGGTAGAAGTTCTGCCCGCGAAACCGCCGCACGTGTTGCCGCCGGAGCAGTCGCTAAAAAATGGCTGAAAGAAAAATTCGGCACGGAAATTACCGCCTACGTTACCCAAGTAGGCGAAAAAGAAATCCAGTTTGAAGGTTACGAATATATTTCCCAAAATCCTTTTTTTGCCGCAAACCAAAGCCAAATTGAGGACTTGGAAAACTATATGGACAGCGTGCGCAAAGCATTGGACTCTGTCGGCGCGAAACTGCATATCGAAGCGGCTAACGTCCCCGTCGGCTTGGGCGAACCGGTTTTTGACCGCCTCGATGCAGAAATTGCCTATGCCATGATGGGCATCAATGCCGTCAAAGGCGTAGAAATCGGCGCAGGTTTTGATAGCGTAACGCAACGCGGCAGCGAGCACGGCGACGAACTCACACCACAAGGCTTTCTATCCAACCACTCTGGCGGCATCTTGGGCGGCATCAGCACCGGGCAAGACATTCATGTGAATATTGCCATCAAACCGACCAGCTCCATCGCCACACCGCGCCGCAGCATCGATATAGAAGGCAATCCTGTCGAGCTTGCCACACACGGCCGCCACGACCCCTGCGTCGGATTACGCGCCGCCCCAATTGCAGAAGCCATGCTGGCATTGGTCTTGATTGACCACGCCTTACGCCATCGTGCGCAAAATGCTGATGTACAGGTCAATACGCTGGACATCACTAAATTGGAAAAATAACCGTTTATTTCTGAATATTCTCAGAAAAATTTAGCCAAATCACAGTCTTTATACTACAATAGCACCTTATTGCCGTATGAAGAAAATACGGATTTAGATTAGAGGAATACAACCGCAATGGCACAAGAAACCGCTTTGGGCGCTGCGCTGAAATCTGCCGTCCAAACCATGAGCAAGAAAAAACAAACAGACATGATTGCCGACCACATTTACGGCAAATATGATGTGTTCAAACGATTCAAACCGTTGGCTGTCGGCATCGACCAAGATTTGGTTGCCGCCCTGCCCCAATACGACCCTGCACTGATTGCACGCGTACTGGCCAACCACTGCCGCCGCCCACGCTATCTGAAAGCCTTGGCCCGCGGCGGCAAACGTTTCGACCTGAACAACCGCTTCAAAGGCGAAGTCAGCGCAGAAGAGCAAACCATCGCCCAACAGCATCCTGCCGTTCAGCAGGCATTGGCTGCACAAGCCGAACGCCAAGCCGCTAAGGCTACTGCAGAAGCAGAAGCGGCTCCTGCTGAGACCAACGAAGCTGCTGAATAATGTTCAGACGGCCCGGTAAGGCTTGCACTAAATAAATAGAGACCCCAATTCAATACGACATCTTTAACGTCGATGCGTCGATGAATTGGGGGCTTTTTTACTGTCTTAACCTTATAGTGGGCTGATTAAAAATAGCTTTGCTTGTTCATAACAAACCAAAATCTCCTCTTAATGAACATAAGAAAAGGCCGTCTGAAATATCTTTCAGACGGCCTTTTGAAATAAAATAATCAATTAAAACACGGCTTGCAAAACCAAATAGCTGACAATAGACAAAACGGCAGCGGCAGGCAAGGTAATGACCCAAGCAAGGCCAATCGGTTTCATCAATTTCCAGTTGGCATTGCGGTTAACCAAGCCGATACCCAAAACGGCACCCACCAAAATATGGGTACTGGAAACAGGCAAGCCCATAAATGATGCGGCCATCACGACGGCGGCGGCAGAAAGCTCTGCAGAAAAACCTGACGCAGGGTGCATTTCCGCCAAGCTGGTACCTACGGTTTTAATCACTTCTTTACCGACAAACCACAAACCGACGATCAAAGCGATACCGAAAGTCAACATAGCAATCGGCGGCACTGCGTTTTGAGCAGTAATGCTGTTGGTACGCAGCACATCCATAATCGCGGCAAACGGACCAATCGCATTGGCAATATCGTTCGCACCATGGCTGAATGCGAAACCGCAAGCGGTAAATACCTGCATCCATGAGAACATTTGGAAAGTCGATTTATCCAAATCTTTGCGTTTCAAACTTTTGGCAAATACAAACGTACCCATCCAAATAGCCGCACCGATCATGAAAATGGTCAGGAAGCTGTTGACATTGCTCATGCCCAAATGCAGATTTTTCAGACCTTTGAAAATCAACATGGCCGCAATCATCATACCGCCGACAGAGGCAATAAACGGCACCCAAGAATGCAGGGCTTTATAAGAATCCACTTCGCCCTTACGGCTGTCAAAGCGGTACAGGCCGCGATAATACTCAGACTGCAACTCTTCGGGATCAAAGTCCGGCTCATCATAAATTTGGGCATCGTGCGCCATTTTAGTGGCGTATTCGACTTTTTCAGATTCACTCAAGGCCTCAAAAAACTGGCGGTGCTCTTCTTTATAGGCTTTCTTCTCCAGTTTGATGCCTTTCAGCGTATTTCCGGCCCAAGAGTTGTAATCCAAAACATTTTTCTTGATTCGTGAAAACAACAGATAGGAAACGATGCCGCCCAAAACCGGGGATAAAATCCAAGACAAAGCAATCTCGCCCAATTTATCCCATTGAATCAATGCAACGGAATCTACGCCGTTTAACGTCGCCATGCACAATGCACTACCGACAATACCGCCGATAATGGCATGCGTCGTCGAGACAGGAAGACCTTTGTGCGATGCAAAAAGCAGCCACAATGCCGCAGCCAAAAGCGCAGACATCATAATAAAGACAAACTGCATCGGATCCAAATGCATCGCATTCAAATCGACAATACCCTTGCGGATGGTATCTGTCACCTCGCCGCCGGCAATCACTGCGCCGCTGACTTCAAATACCGCCGCAATCAGCAAAGCTTGCGGAATGGTCAATGTGCCGGAGCCGACACTTGTACCGAAAGAGTTGGCAATATCGTTACCGCCCACATTAAACGCCATGAAGACGCCGAAAAAGGTGGCAAGGATAAACAGGCCGGAATGGTTGTAATGGGTATAACCCAGGCCCCAATAAATAAAATAGCCGACCATGCTCACAAGCATAGCGGCGAAAGCCGTATTAATCAGCTTCAAGTTCGCACTCGACTGAGTTTGAGCCATGGAAAGTTTCCTTTTGGAAAACATGTTGAGTCGCGCTATTTTAACCTCTTTGTAATCTTTCTTGCACCAACTATTTACATTAAACGCCGAAATTCCCGTAAAAACGTCAAAAGGCGTTAAAATGTCGTTTTACCTTCCCTTTCTGTAACCGAAATGCAACCCCAATACTATATCGGCATCATGTCCGGAACCAGCATGGACGGTGCCGATGCCGTACTGATTCGAATGCAGGGCAAGCAATGGCAACGCGCCGTCGCCCATAGCTTTCTACCCTATTCAGACGACCTGCGCCAAAAATTGTTGGCACTGCAAGACATAGGCGAAAATGAATTGCATAGAAGCAATATCCTGGCGCAAACACTCAGCCGCCTATACGCCCAAACCGTGCAGCAACTATTGGCAGAGCAAAACCTGTCTGCCAAAGACATTGCCGCAATCGGCTGCCACGGACAAACCATCCGCCATGCGCCTGAACACGGTTACAGCATTCAACTGGTCAACCTCCCCCTATTGGCCGAGCTGACTGGCATCTTCACGGTCGGAGACTTCCGCAGCCGCGACCTTGCCTGCAACGGCCAAGGTGCACCCCTCGTTCCCGCTTTTCACGAAGCGCTGTTTCGAGACGTAAATGAAACCCGCGCCGTACTTAATATTGGCGGCATTTCCAATATCAGCATCCTCCCGCCCAACAGCCCTTCTTTCGGCTTCGATACCGGCCCCGGCAATATGTTGATGGATGCATGGATGCAACATATTTGGCATCAGTCTTACGACAAAAACGGGGAAAAAGCCGCACAAGGCAAAATCCTCCCTGACCTGCTCGCTTCCCTACTCGACCATCCTTACTTCAGCCGCCCTTATCCGAAAAGTACAGGCCGAGAGTTGTTTTCCCTAAGCTGGCTTCAAGGCCGTCTGAAAGGTGATGAAAAGCCGGAAGACGTCATGCGCACATTGGTCTTTTATACCGCACAAACCATTTTTGACGCGACCAAACAAGCTGCCCCGGCGATTCATCATCTTTATATCTGCGGCGGTGGCATCCGCAATCCGGTGTTAATGCATGACTTGGAAACCCTGTTTTCTCCCGACACCAAATTGCACAGCACAGCCAAGCTCCATCTTGACCCGCAATGGGTGGAAGCCGCTGCTTTTGCCTGGCTTGCAGCCTGTTGGTGCAATCAAATTCCAAGCAATCCCCACCATGCAACCGGCGCACATTCACATCGGATTTTAGGCTCTGGACATTACGGCAACTAAAATCGGATAAATAAAAAGGCCGTCTGAACATTTTCAGACGGCCTTTACTAATTAGCCTTCACTTATTCTTCTTCCGGCAAACGGTTGATTTTCACACGTGCAATCCGTTGTCCGTCCTTCTCAACCACTTCAAAACGCCAACCGTAATAATCGATGAAATCGCCTACATCAGGAATACTTTGCAATTCTTCCATAATCAAGCCGGCAACGGTATGAAAGTCAGCGTCTTCCTCTTGGGCAGGCAGATTTAATTGAGAAGCCAATTCCACATACTCCAATGCACCATCCACAGACAGCGTTTCATCCTGACTGGCTGGAGCAGCCTCTTCTTCCTCACGCTCAAACTCTTCGGGGAATTCCCCGGCAATGGTTTCCAACAAATCTTTCATGGTTACCATGCCTAACACCGCACCAAACTCATCCACCACCAAGGCATAATCCGCGCTGCTTTGACGGAACAATTCAATCGCATTCAATGCCGTCGTACTGTCCGGCAAAATCAACGGCTGGCGCAAGGCCGTCTGAATATTGATTTCTCCTGATTCAAGCAGCTGGTTCAGCAAATCTTTTTTACTGATATAGCCCAAAGGCTCATCTACACCTGCCTTACCGACAACCAACAAACGGCTATACGGCGTATTTTTCAACTGCGCATTTTGTTCTTCCCGACTTTGGGAAATATCCAATTTCTCAATTTCCCGACGCGGAATCATCACACCCATAATCGGACGCTCCGCCAAAGTCAGCACGCTGCGAATCATGGATTTTTCGTTTTCTTCAAAATGCTCGTCATCGCCGCCATTATCGCCTGCTTTTGCCAAAATGCTTTCGCGGATACCCATCATGCCCAACACATTTTCAGCGGTGCGCTTACGCCAAGAGGTACTGATATAGTCATTTTTGCGGGCATTCTTTTGCGAAACCTGATTAAACAGTTCGATCAAAATCGAGAAGCCGATCGCCGCATACAAATAGCCTTTCGGAATATGGAAATGGAAGGCTTCCGCAATCAGGCTGAAACCAATCATCAACAAGAAACCCAAACACAACATCACAACGGTCGGATGCTTGTCCACAAAGGCAGTCAACAGTTTGCTGGCGGAAATCATCACCGTCATCGCCACAACCACTGCACCCATTGCCACCACAATATGATCCACCATCGCCACTGCCGTAATAACAGAATCGATAGAGAAAACCGCATCCAAAATCAAGATTTGCGCCACAACGCCCCAAAAGGAAGAATGCTTCTTCTGCCCTTCAGCAACCGCAAATTGATTGTGGCCTTCAAGTCGTTCGTGCAGCTCGGTAGTCGCTTTATAAAGCAGGAAAATACCGCCGGCAAACATAATCATGTCTTTGCCGGAAATCTCCAAGCCACCCAGCTCAAACAAAGGACGCGTCAGCGTCATGATATGCGCCATGAAGCCCAGCATGAAAATCCGAATAACGACAGCCAAACCCAAGCCCGTTATCCGCGCCCTATCCCGTTGCGACGGTTTGACCTTGTTTGCCAAAATCGCTACGAAAACAAGGTTATCAATACCTAAAACAACTTCCAAAACCAGAAGCGTGGCAAAGCCTATCCAAGTATGCGGCTCGGCCAACCAACTGAAATCCATAATGATTGCGTTCCTTTAAAATACAAAAAGGCAGCCGTTCCGCTTAAAACGGACAGACTGCCAAAGTTCGGGCATAGATAAAGGGAAAGAAGCGGTATAACAACTACTCTGCTCTGCGTCTTTCATGAAAAATTTATGCCCCGATCAAAAATAATGGCAAACAGTTTATCAGTTTGACGAAAGAAAGGCAAAGTCCGACAGCATATTTTCTTTTAAAAACAGCCTACAGCTGCCAACAAATCACTTTCTCCAGCGTTAACAAAAGGAATTGGTCGATATATTTGGTGATCATGGTTTGTGCGGTTTGCTGGAAGAAGGTGGTCATGAGAAATCCCCTAAATGTCTTGGTAGGAATTTAGGGGATTTTGGGGGATTTTGGGGAATTTTGCAAAGGTCTTCAGCTATATCAAAATAATCATCAGCCTATATAGTGGCATGTGGTATTACTCGGAAAAATAAAAAATGCCGTCTGAAATTAAGATTTTCAGACGGCACGGTTTATATAGACAATAATTTTCTTAGAAAATATAACGATTATATTCTTTCAGAAATTACGGATATGCTTAATCTCCATACAGTTAAAGTAATTAATCTGCCATCTAAATAAGAATATTCTAATTGAAGAGCATCATCTTCAAAGCAAATATTTCCAGCTGTAAATGTATTGCCATCTAGCCTACCTGTTATCTTATATTGTGTACTATTACCTATTCTTTCAAAAGGAATAATAACAGATTCATCTGTATTAACCTCTTCCAATATAAACTCATCAATAATGAAATAGTCAAGTTCCACATTGTAAACTTTATTTACTTCAATAGCCATTGGACAACAATTAAGGAAACAATATAGATCGTTATTTTCTATAGAAAAATATGCAAATTCCTCAATTATTTCATCCATTTTTTTTAGCTTTGCTGAGTAAATCATTTTTAACCTTTCATAAATTATTTTACTTCATAAATTGCTTTATCTTTTGGATTGCTACGATTTATAGATCTCCAAAAGTCTTTTCCACTTTTCACATGGATGGTTGTGATGTAACCTTGATGATTTGTTCCTATAAAGGCTGATGAATTAAGTGTAATCATTTAATCAATTACCATCAAAATATCTTAAAATATTAACCAATAGATAAAATAAAAACCACCATGTAACATGGTGGTTTTCAAATCTGGCTCCCCGACCTGGGCTCGAACCAGGGACCTGCGGATTAACAGTCCGTCGCTCTACCGACTGAGCTATCGGGGAATTAAAGATGAGATTATATAGAAAATATCAGAAACCTGTCAAGCAACAATCTATATAAAAACAAAAATATTTTTATATCTTTTTAATTTATAAAACTTTTATAAGATTTCAGCAATTTGTTTGGCCGCACGTTTCGCATCCAACAAAATCAAACCCAATTTACCGCTTTCTTTTGCCATCAATGCCAACACTGCATTTTCACCTGCCTGACTCAGCAGAATATAGCCATTTTTACCTTTAACCATTACCTGATCCAACTCACCGCAAGCCAACTCGTGTACGGAACGATTACCCAACGCCAAAAGCGTTGCCGACATCGCACCCACACGGTCTGCATTCAAATGCGAAGGCAGCATGGTTGCGATTGGCAGGCCGTCTGTAGAAATAACTGCAGAAGCAGTGATATCCGCAGAGGTATTGTTCAAATCGCTTAATACAGAGATTAATAGTTGTTGCATAGTCGCTCCATTCTAAAATAAATATTGGTCAGGCAAAAATCAACGGCTGCCGTATCGGTGGTACAGCACTTTAACCAAAGTAACAAAAGCCTCTTTATTTAAGTCAGGCATGCCGCCAATTACCAAAATCAGTTTGGTCATGCCAATATACAGAGGGAAAAAGGTCAATTCACTTTGGCCTGAAGGATCACAAATACCCCATGCGCTATTATTGATATGCAGGTTATTGCGAATCAAAAGACGGTGATTGTCTTCCATTTTGGCCACTTCGCTCGCCAAAAGACCCAATTCTTCTGCTGCCTCATGATGGAAATTAGCATTGGCAAAATACAAACCGTTTTCATCAGCCAACAAAGCTTTGCCAGAATTAGACAACTGTTCCAACAATGTCGGTAATTGTTCGTCAGTCAGATGGATGTCCTCTGTACTGATTTCCTCATCTCCGTACAAAAACTCCAAGCGTTGGAGGCGATACAATAGGTTTAAAGCGGTATTGATATCGCTGGTGTCTGCCCACGCCAAAAGTTTTTCACTGCTGATGGTTTCAGACGGCTCTGCACGCAACAGACCATACAATAAAGTTCTGCTGGCACTAGGCGTATCGCTTGAAACAGCATAATACGCACCTGCCGGTGTAATCTTAGGATATAAATTTGATTGTAAAGAGAGTGTCGCTTCCATCTTATACCTCTAATCCGGGGTCAATTGAGAACAACATGGCAGTAACCAATTGTTTTACATCGTCTTCTCGACGTGCATCAATCTCAAAAACCGGTACATTAAAATTATTCTGTGCTAAATATTTTTGATAAACATCTACGCTTGGCAAGGAGCGGATATCCATCTTCGTTACCCCTACAACCAAAGGCGCTTTTTTCAGCAACTCGCGGAACGCATCCAAGAAGAATTGCAAGTCTTTCAATGGGTTGCTTCTTGTATTATCCAAAAGAAGTACCAAGCCCATGCTGCCTTGGCTCAGAATTTCCCACATGAAATTAAAACGCTCCTGACCAGGCGTACCATAAAGATGAACCTTGGTTTCCTCATCCAAATGAATGACACCGTAGTCCATTGCCACAGTTGTGTACCCCTTGCGGACAAGTGTCATATCGGATGCGGATGCATCGGTTTGAACCGGCGGTTCATCAGATAAAGCTGAAATTGCAGTGGTTTTACCTACGCCAACAGGACCGGTAAAGATAATTTTATTTTCTTTCATGACGTGTCCTTTACGATTTACCCAGCAACTTACGCATCAGGCGTTGCAACAGGCCGCGAGGTTGTTCTTTAGACGGACCGGCAACTTTTTGAGCCTCTTTGCTCATTGCTGTTTCAGGTACGTCTTTGCTATTCACATCAATCTGTTCATTCAAGGAAGGCGTATTGTTCGCATCTGTTGTAAACTCTGTATCTGTCGCCAAAAAGCCTGTTATATATGTTGCCGATAAATAATTCAAAATATCAGGCATCTCTAATGGCATGACTTTATAGAGAACATTCAAATTAACGGATGTTTTCGTCAGAAATGCCGACAGACGCATAGATTCCGGAACATACGCCAAACGGGTTAAGTTTGGCCAACGCTTGAGCGTAAAGACAGTTTGCGGCGTCATCGGATAAATCAGACGGCCTGATGCAGTCCAAATAGCCATCTGCCACAAGCATGACATAATGGTAACTTTGGCTTTCTCTTTCCATTGCGGATTATCAGGAACAGCCTTACACACAACTGCCAAGTTATCGTTTTTACACAATTTCTCCAGCTCATTGGCACTGACTGTCAGCAGCACACGTTGAATGCTGGGAAACACGATCAATATCGGCTTACCTTCATGCAAGACGGCAATATCTTGGTGTCCTTGACTGGCAAATTTCAACGCACCCAACAAGCCTTTACTTGGATTAAATCGGCGAATGGTGGCTTTTCTTGCGCCATCGGAATTTGATTGTCCTTTATTCTCTTCAGCCGCTTGTTGTTCAGACGGCTCAAAAACATTCCCGCCCTGAGCCAGGCTACGCAAAACAGGAAACAAGGTATCGAATTTAACCGGCTTGGCCAAATAAGGAGTCGTTACGGTTGGCAATTCAGAAGAAAACATCGCCACAGGCACTTCCGGATAAGTTTTCTTCGACTCTTTCCAAGCTTCTACTCCTGCCGGCGTATCGGTATCAACCAATACCAAATCCGGTTTTTCATCAGAATCAGGAGAAACGATGACGTAATTCGTCGTATTGTGCATTTTAAATGCCATACGGAATACCGCCTGCTGTTGCTCACCCATCTCCTGTAACATAACCCGTATGGTTTTAATTTTTGGTAAATGATTATTCATTACTCGTACTTTCTACGATTATCTTATTTTTTTGAATATTGGTTCATTCGTTGCAAGAGACGGCTCATTGCCAAGACAACCTCTTCAGGCAGGCTGACAACACGCTCGCGCAACAAGCGCAGGAATTGCTCCAAACGTCCCCAGTCTTCGACGCGTTCGTACAAATCAAACAAGATGATGTACAGCTGCGATTCTTGAGGATACTGTAAAACAGCTTGTTCCAAAGTGCCGATAGCCAAATCCAACTGACCGTAGGCCAACAGAGATTCCACTTCTTTCAGAGCTTCATCAGCAGGTGAAGAGCTTGCGCTGATGACAGAAGAATCTTTTTGAACCAAATCGCGATATTTGGCCTTCATCTGCAAAGAACTTGGCTGAATATAACCGCGCTTCAAACCAATCTCTTTAATTTGCTGTTCAGACGGCCCTTTTTCCAAATCATCAAAAATTTCGTGATAACCAAGGCTATAACCCCAACCAAGCATACGTTCTTTGACTTGACGGCCATATTGGCCCAAAGAGTGGTAAAGCTTCCACAGATGCTTGGCAAACTGCCCTACTTCTTCATTCTGATAATCCAGACGCAAGGCATCGATAATGAGACCAGCAGGTTTCGCAGAAGTTTGGATTGCTTTGTTGTATTGATGCAAAGCAGTCTCGTAACTAATCTTGTCTTTCAGGATTTTTGCACTACGCTCCGGCTTGGCAAAACCAATCACCGCACCCATCTCTTCAGGGCTGATTTCGCCAAAGTCTTTCTTGCCTAATACGATAGGCGCGCGTTTGCCCATACCTGGCACGACAATGCGTTCGGCCGAATCGTTCTCAAAGACAATATGCTCGTCGGAAGCAACTTCCAAACCGCTTTGTTCGCCAATTTGACGATCCACTTCCTGCATATTCCAACCGAGATGATGTTCGGCAAAAACGCGCAGGCGCAGGTTGGTTGAATCTAAAGCCAAACCGGCTTTCAAGTATTCGGCTACGCTGTCTTCAGAAAGGGAAGCACTATGGCGCTCAAGCGTATCTGCCAACATATCGATATTGCCGACGCGCAGATTCAAACCGATTAATTCATGAACCAGTTTTTCCGGTGCACCGTCTTCCAAGGTATTGAGATAACCGGCCAAAGACTCTGCAGCCTTACTCTCATAACCGAATTGTTTATAAACCTGGTATTCGGTCAATGGATCGACTTCTTGTGCAGAAACAGAAGCCGTAGCATTGCTTGAGCCGCTTCCACCCCATTCCCAATCTTGATTATCTGCATTGGAAACTGTCTGGTTGACTTTCTCAATCCAGTCGTTTCCATCCTCAGAGGAGGCTGTATGAGCGGCAGATTTATGGCCGCCTTTTGATGCATGTGCGCTTTGTTTGCCTGAGTTGCCTCTTTGTTCGCTACTTTGTTTATGACGAACAAAAAACAACACCAGCAAAAAAAGCACCAGCAAAAAAATAGTTAAAAGTTGATAGTTCAAGAACACCTCCCGGTCTTGTGCTGCAAACTGCATTTATTAACATCTGTTGCTTTACACGCAACTTCAACGTTATGAATTCCCCAAACGAATGATGATAACATGAATGCACTCATTTTTACATTAAAAACCCTACTCACATAAAGGACTTGATACCAATTTACAACTCAAACACACCGATGGATTCAACATGCGAGGTTTGTGCAAACATATTCATGATTCCTGCCGCCTTAAACTTATAGCCCTTATCCACCAAGACGCCAGCATCCCGTGCAAATGTTGATGGATTGCATGAAACATATACTATCTTCTGAGGCAAAAACGGTTTGTGTAGTGATTTGACAACAGCATAAGCACCGCTTCTCGGCGGATCGAGCAACATCTTGTCAAATTTCCCCCATGACTCGACAGTCTTTTCATCGGTATCGAACAAGTCGGCAACAGAAAACGTCATATTCTCGGCACAACGATTCAGGCGGGCATTTTCCCTTGCCCTATCTACTAAATAATCGGCGCCTTCAATACCGACAACCGATGCGCCACTTTTCGCCAGCGGCAAACTGAAATTGCCCAAACCGCAAAACAGATCGGCAATCCTCTCCCCTTTTTGAGGGATTAAAAGCCTGACCGCCCTTGCCACCATCACTTCGTTCAATTGCGCATTAATCTGCGTAAAATCACCCGGTTTGTAAGGCATTTCCACGTCAAATTGAGCAAAATTATAGTTCAGAGCAGGCACATTCTCGGGATAAAACGGCAAGGACTCGGCATGATCCTGCAGCCATATTTGCCATACTTTTTCAGCACCCGACAATATCTTATCAAACCAATTACGCAATTCGCTTAATATTTGTCCAAACGGTTGATTTACGAAACGAATGTTGAGTACGGTCACATTTCTCCCGCAATAAAACTCAACAAATTTCACTTTTACACCGTCATCATGCAGCTTTTGCAGCAAATTTCGGACATCAGGCAATTTATCGGAAATATGTTTAGGCAAAATAGAACAATGGCGGATATTGACGACATCATGGCTTTTTTTAGCCTGAAAACCGAGTTTCAGACGGCCTTTTTTATCCACTGCAACACTTAAACGTGCCCTATCGCGATAATACCAGGAGAAACCATATAAAGGAGGCAAAATTATCTCCGGCTTGACCTTACCTATCCGTTCCAACTGCTCTTCCAAAATCCGTTGCTTTAATGCAACTTGCGCACCAAAGGAAACATGTTGGAGCGAACAGCCACCACATGTATCAAAATAGCAACAAGCTGGTTCAACGCGTTCGGAAGAAGGTTTTAAAACCGTTTCGACCAGAGCTTCTGCAAACTGCTTTTTTTCTTTATGAATGGCAAACGTTACACGCTCTCCGGGCAGCGCACCGCCGATGAATACAGTCTTCCCATCGACTCTGGCAACACCCCTGCCCTCATAATCCAAAGAAAAAACTTCCGCCTCTTGATACCGTTCTTTCACACTCATACCGTTTCCGTCAGACAGCCGCTTACCGGCCGTCTAACTGTCTTTCAATACCGAAAGCGCATATTTTCTCACAAAAACACAGAGTTTCAGGTATCATGCGCCAAAAACTTTCATTTCAATCCCCACAAAAAAAGACGACATGAAAAAATTATTCCTTGGCCTGACAGCCGCCCTTCTGACCTCGGCCGCTGCTGCAAACACACTTATTCCAGACGTCTCTCCCGCCTCTTCCGGACAACACGTCGTTATCAATATTACGCAACAGCGTTTGTTCCTCTACGACAACGGCAAACTGAGCAAAATTTATCCTGTTGCCGTCGGCAAAGCCATGACCCAAACCACACTGGGCGAACACAAAATCGGCGCCAAAGCCTACAACCCAGTTTGGCATATCCCTAAATCCATCCAAAAAGAACGCAATGACGGCGTAAAAAGCGTACCGGCCGGTCCGAATAATCCGCTGGGTCCCGTATTTGTCCGTCTTGGCGACCCCAAATTGAGCCTGGGCATTCACGGCACCAATGCCCCTGCCAGCGTGCCCGGCGTCCGCAGCCATGGTTGCGTGCGCATGAAATCGCCTGATGCATTGGAATTTGCCAAAACCATCGCAACAGGTTCCCCTGCCTCCGTTATCTACCAAATGGCGAGCCTGAACGAAGATGCCAACCAAAACTTGTGGCTGGCTGCCTATCGTGACCCGTACGACAAGAAAAACCTTGATACGGCTGCCCTGAAAAAAAGCATTGCCGCCTGGGCAAAAGCGCACGGCAAAACCATTCCTGCCGCGCGTGTGGATGCAATCCTGAAAGGACGCACCGGCGCGGCAAACTGTCTGACCTGCGCCAAAGGCGTGAAACTCAAATCGCCTTTAAAATCTTTGGCATGGACCAGCGGCACGGATGCTTACAGCAAACCAAAAGTCATGCCGAAACCGGCTCCTGCTAAAGATGTGGTATTGCCTCAAGGCACCGAAATCGAAGTCGATGCTACCGACGATACAAACAAAGCAGCATCCGAACCGAAACAAAGCGTTCGTCCGACTCCGGTGAAACCGGCAAAACCTACTGCCAAACCGGCAACCACTCCTGCTGAGACGCCTGCTTCCGAGCCTAAAGCCGCTTCGGAACCGGCTACTGTCCCTGCCTCTGCGCCTGTGAAAGAGGCTCCGGCAAGCAGCGAACCGGAAGATTTGCTGTTCTAAGCAGAACAAAACACATAGCCAAAGGCCGTCTGAAACGAATTGTTCAGACGGCCTTTTCGTACAACTGGATATTGGAAATAGATGCCCCCTCTTAATTCAGACGGCCTTTTTGCTTTCCAAATATTCTGACAAGCCGCGCTCGCGCAAAATACAGCTCGGGCATTCATGACAACCACCGACCACGCCGTTATAACAAGTATGCGTCTGCTCGCGAATATAATCCAACACACCCATTTCATCCGCCAATGCCCAAGTTTGCGCTTTGGTTAAATACATCAAGGGCGTGTGGATTTGAAAAGCGTAATCCATAGCCAGATTCAGCGTAACATTCATCGACTTGACGAACACATCGCGACAGTCGGGATAACCTGAAAAGTCGGTTTCGCACACGCCGGCAATGATATGGCGTATTCCCTGCCCTTTGGCGTAAATGGCGGCATAAAGCAAAAACAAAGCATTGCGCCCATCTACAAATGTATTGGGTAGGCCGTCTGAAGCCGTTTCAATCGCCGCCGTATCATCCATCAAGGCGTTATGCGTAATCTGTTGCATCAGGCTCAAATCGAGTACGGTCTGCTTCACGCCCAAATCTTGGGCAATCCAACGCGCGCGCTCCAATTCGATGGCGTGGCGTTGCCCATATTGAAAAGTGATGGCCTGCACATTTTCACGGCCATATGTTTGAATTGCCTGAATCAGGCAGGTTGTTGAATCCTGCCCGCCCGAAAAAATAACGAGGGCCTGCTGTTTTTCCATAGTAAATTCCTAGTTTTGTTAACGCGGGAGGTTTGCGAACCGCGTGATTTGAAGATTGACGGATTATAACGGATTTCGTCTATAATCACGGCACTTCATTTTCTTTTATATAGCATAATTATGAGCATCTACGCCCTGAAACCAAAATTTCAAAACCTGTTGCGCCCCATTGTTAAGCGACTGTATCAAAAAGGTATTACTGCCAATCAGGTCACTCTGTTTGCCTGCGCCGTTTCCATTTTGATCGGTTTGCTTTTAGCATTGTTTGCTGGTATATCCACATTATTCTGGATTTTGCCGATTTGGTTGTTCGTCCGCATGGCGCTGAATGCGATGGACGGTATGCTGGCACGGGAGTTCGGCCAGCAATCGGCATTGGGTGGCTATTTGAATGAAATCACCGATATTGCCGCCGATGCTGCTTTGTATTTGCCTTTTGCCTTTATCGCACCCTTCGGCGGCGTACAAATTGCCCTGTTTATTTGGCTGGCGGCAATGACTGAATTTTGCGGCGTTTTGGGGCAAGTTCATGGCAACGGCCGGCGTTATGACGGGCCATTCGGCAAAAGCGACCGTGCATTCTTTATCGGCGCATTGGCCGTATGGTATGCAATCGCCGGCAGCTTCCATTCGCTTTTCTATATCCTTATGTGGCTGGCCTGCGCGGCATTGGTTTATACCTGCTACAAACGTGTCATCAATGGCTTGAAGGCCGTCTGAAACTTATCCACATTCTTGGGTTAATCATCGTTGATTAGAATATTTAAACCCATCAACTGTTTTACTGAAAACAAGAAGGCCGTCTGAAACCATAAACTATCGGTTTCAGACGGCCTTTTATCCGTCAGCCAAGATAACTTACTGTTTACCCAGTTGACTGTAATCTACCAACATATACTTGGCAGTAATTTTCTGTGAAGCATTGCCTTCGTCGCCCATCAAAATCATCTGCGGCTTGCCGTTAACGGTAATCGAATCGACGGCTTCAACGTTGGTGATGTGTTGCAGATTAGGCAGAGAGATTTTTTGCGGTTCATCGGTCGGGGTACCGCTCCAAGTCCACAGTTGCGAGAATTTCTGTCCATTCTCATCCTTCACTTCATTAGCAATCACGTAGGTTTTCAACACAGGATCATAGTTGAGGGAACGGATACCGCCGCCATCAATATCAATCACCGCCACTTCATCAAATTCAGGTTTGGCATTGCGCTCAAACACATCTTTCGGATTGCTGATAAATGCGACCAAAGCCATATTGTTGAACTCAGGGTCACGGAATCCCAAAACGAGACGTTTTTTCACCGGATCAAACGCCATGCCCTCAATATTGATTTCTTCAAAAGAAACTTCAGCCTTGGTTCGCTCGCGAATCAAATCATGCAGCTTGTGATCGGTTTCCAAGACCTGCGTCAGATTGTCGTAGCTGGTCAGCCCCAACACATTGCCGTCTTGGATTTTAAAGCGCATCAGGTGTTCGCGGTCGGGCGAACGGTTGCCTTTACGGGTGCGCGAATGTGAAGTCAGCGCGTAGATAAAGCCTTCATCATCGCGCGCCAAAGCCTCCAAGTCGCTCAGGCCGCGTTTGAAACTGGTAATCACGCGCGTATCCAATGCCTCGTCTTCCACAAACCTGCCCGTTTTATCAATGCTGACAATACTGAACGCATGGTTGGGTTCGTCTTCCGCAATCAGCAAATTGCCGTCCGGAAGCTGTTGTACGGCGGAAGGCTCGTACACACCGTTAAACATATTGATTCCCAGCGAACGCAGCTCTGCCGCATTGTTGGTCGGCGGTATCAGCAATGACGGCAATGTTTTCACGCCGATAAATGCCACCAGTGAAGCCAGCAAGCCCCAGCGGAATACCGCGTAAGACAAATTGATGTATTTGAACTGTTTGTCCGCCAACAAACCAAGCCAATAAAGATGGTCGCTCATCTTTTCATAGATTTGTTTACGGTCGCCCATAATCTCCTGCATCATTTCCCAATATTGATCTTTTTGCAGTTTCACACGGTCTTCATAAATCAAAATATTGGGTTGGCTGCCGCCAAAAAAGCGCGTTTCGGTACTGCTGAGGCGGGTTTTCAAGTCCCGCAGCTTAGAACGGCCGCGGATAAAATCCTTAAACCATGTCCGCGCCGCCTGCATTTTGCCGATACGTTCCGGCGAAGCAGAAAGCAGTGCAAACACGATAGACGCGGCGGCAGTAATCATAAACGTACTGGCCGGAATCAAAAACTCGGGCGACGATGAAAAAATAAACGCACCCGAAATCATCAGTGCAGACACGATAAAACCATTCAGCGAAATCATAATATTCGCTTTGGTTGCCGCCAGCGCCAACAATTCCATCTCCGAGCGTACAGCGTTGCGGAACATGGTTTCCACGCCCTTATTCGTACCCAACAAATCAGGTGCATTCAAATCTTCGGCTTTATTTTTTTTCTTTTTCGCCTTGTCTTTTTTGCGTTTGGCTTTCTTTTCACTTTTTTCAGACGGCATCTCAGGATGTTCAACTGCTTCCTGACCTTCTATCGCCTCCTGAATTTCTACCGTTTCAGCCGCAACACTAACTTCGTTTTCAACAGTATTGTTTCGATTGCGCTCCCAAAAATCAACGTCCTGTTGGGAATCGGCAGATACGCCGTCGTTTAAAGGTTTGCCTTGGTCGCCCATCTGCTTCTGCCGGCCGTCTTCCTTCCAATCATTCAAATCCATATCATGACTCCCAACATCAAACACTTTGAATTAAATGGAAAATAAAAAGCATATTTAGTTCATTTATTTTAGGTAATTTACATGCCGCTTACATTCTTTAAATACCTAAATAGCAAACTGCCGCAGAACCAAAAGCCCTGCGACAATCTACTTTATATCGAAATATTAATAATCGATGCGCTCTTTGATAATTTGCAAATCAGGATACGACAAAACAATGTCGTACTCACGGCCATTTTTAAAAGCCTCAACCTCCAACACAGGCTGACCTCGACGGCTATCGGCATCAACTTCGTGAACTTGATAGCCGCGTTGTTCCAACATTCTTACGGCTTTAGCACGGTTTTGCTCGAAGTTTTTGTCGCTGTAGATTTTGTGTTCGATGTAATCGCTGGCACCGGCAGTAGCAGCAGACAAAGCAACGATGGCGGTCAATAAGAAATTTTTCATGTTTGATTTCCTTTTAAAATGTGTATTCACGTTTCGATGGATGTATTAAAACATGACAAAATTAGCAGTTAATTAGGGCTTGGTTAAACGCAGTAAAGGCCGTCTGAAAACCTAATTCCGGGTTTCAGACGGCCTTTTTATTTTCAGAACGGGTTTTCAGGCTGCTTTTGCGTTTTGCGGTAGCCTGAA
The DNA here is from genome assembly GCF_001837375.1 of Neisseria sp. HMSC066H01. NCBI lineage: Bacteria > Pseudomonadati > Pseudomonadota > Betaproteobacteria > Neisseriales > Neisseriaceae > Neisseria > Neisseria sp. HMSC066H01. The sequence continues at coordinate 230,312 of NZ_KV832189.1, read as the reverse complement.
AATCAGTTTTCCAGCAGTGAGCGCAGCATCCAGGCGTTTTTCTCGTGCGTCTGCATGCGCGCGGTGAGCAGGTCGGCGGTGGGCTCGTCGTTGGCTTCGTCCACGGCAGGGAACAGGGCGCGGCAGGTGCGCACTACAGCTTCCTGCCCTTCGACTAAATCGCGCACCATCGCTTGCGCGTCTTTGCGGTTGTCGCCGTCGGCGATGGAGGCCAGTTTGGCAAATTCGCCGTATGAGCCGGGCGCGAGCTCGCCCAGGGCGCGGATGCGCTCGGCCACTTCGTCCACCGCCAGCGCCAGTTCGTTGTATTGGGTTTCAAACATGGTATGCAGGCTGTGGAACATGGCGCCGCGCACGTTCCAATGGTAATTGTGGGTTTTGAGGTACAGCGTGTAGGTGTCCGCCAGCACTTTGGCCAGGCCGTGGGCGATGGTTTGGCGCTGTTGGTCGGTCATGCCGATGTTGATGCTCATGCTTAATCTCCTATGGAGGGTTGAGGGATGTCCGCACGTTTTGCGGTTTTGACAGGGCAAATGGTAGCAGCCATTGTTTGCGATGTAAAATTTTCTTGGCCGCGCGGGCGGTAAAACAGCCTGAAAGGCGGTTTAGACAGCCTGAGACCTTTTAACAATCACTGTCATCAGTTTTAAGTGAAATTTGAAACCATCTTTTACCATTTCTCTCCATCATTGCATTCGTCCGTCTATCGGATAATCATTGCATTTATCCGATATGTCATGATACTGTTCAAAAAATATGACTATTAGGAGTTTCTCATGTCCGAACAGCAAAAATTCTTTTCTACCCAAGACGGGACTTCGCTTTTCTACCGCTATCGCCCTGCTGCCGACGGTTCTTCCGATAAAGCTATTGTGCTGTTCCACCGTGGGCATGAGCACTCCGGCCGGATGATGTTTGTTGCCGATGAGCTGGGTTTCAACGATTTTGCCTATTTTGCTTGGGATGCGCGTGGTCATGGTTACAGCCCTGGTGAACGTGGCGATAGTCCGAGTATCGGCACTTCGGTTGCAGACGTAGATGATTTTATCCGACACATTCAAAGCGAATACGGCATCAAACCTGAAAACATCTGCGTGATTGCACAAAGTGTCGGAGCGGTATTGGTTTCTACTTGGTTGCACGATTACGCGCCGAAAATCCGTTGCGCCGTATTGGCTTCGCCTGCGTTCAAAGTCAAACTCTATGTTCCGTTTGCCCGTACCGGTTTGAAAATCATGCAAAAATGGCGTGGCAATTTCTTTGTCAACAGCTATGTCAAAGCCCACTATCTGACCCACAATGTCGAACGTCAAAAAAGCTACGACAACGATCCGCTTATTGCCCGCGCTATTTCTGTGCGCATCCTGCTGGGTTTATATGACGCGGCCGAACGCGTCGTTGCCGATGCACAAGCGATTACTACGCCTGTACAACTGTTGATTTCAGGCAGCGACTGGGTTGTTCATCACAAACCACAACACGACTTCTACAACCGTTTGGGCAGCCATATTAAAGAACGCCATATCCTGCCCGGTTTCTACCACGACACCTTAGGCGAGCAAAACCGTGAAATCGCCTTTGTCGAAATGCGCCGTTTTATCCGCGAGCGTTTCAATCAACCTTTGCAACAAGTCGATCTAACTCAAGCACACTTATTTGGAGACAGCCGTCGCGAAGCTGACGAACTGGCTACACCTTTGCCTGTTTGTACGCCTCGCGGCGCATTTTGGGCAACATATCGCGCCTCACTCAAACTGGGTTCGCGCTGGAGTGAAGGCTTGAGAATCGGTCAAGAAACAGGTTTTGATTCGGGCAGCACGCTGGATTACGTCTACCGCAATCAACCGCAAGGCAGCAATGCTTTCGGTGTATGGGTGGACAAATACTATCTCAACGCCATCGGCTGGCGCGGCATTCGCCAACGCAAAGTCAATATCGGCAAAGCCATTCAGACGGCCTCAGCCAAACTGCGTGAAGCAGGCAAACCGGTACACGTTTTGGATATCGCGTCCGGTCATGGCCGCTATGTATTGGATGCCCTGACTGCCGACACATTGCCTGATTCCGTACGTTTGCGCGATTACAGCCCGATTAATGTCGAAGCCGGACGCAAGCTGATTGCCGAACGCGGCTTGCAAAACACGGTAACCTTCAATGAAGTCAATGCTTACGACCGCGCCAATTATCACGATTTGCAGCCGCGCCCAACGCTGGGCATCGTCTCCGGCCTGCACGAATTGTTTGCCGACAACGATTTGATTTTGAACTCACTCTACGGCTTCGGTGAGGCCATTGAAACCGGCGGCTACCTGATTTACACCGGCCAGCCTTGGCATCCGCAACTGGAAATGATTGCCCGCGCCCTGACCAGCCACAAAGCAGGCAGCCCAAACTGGGTAATGCGCCGCCGCAGCCAACAGGAAATGGATCAGTTAGTTGAAAAAGCCGGTTTTGAAAAAATCCATCAATGGATAGACGAAGACGGTATTTTCACCGTGAGCTTGGCAGTGAAGAAATAAAATATAGGCCGTCTGAACATTTTTTAACTTTCAGACGGCCTTATTAAACCATGTACCTATCCATGAAACCCTCCCTCAAAACCTCCCTACTCAAGCTGATTTCAGTCGGTATCCTGTTTTACACCAGCTACGGCCTGTCCAACCATTACGCGGCATCGCTGAACTATGTGCCTGAAATCGCTTTTGCATGGGAGCGCAATATTCCGTTTTGGGCATGGACGATTTTGCCTTATTGGTCGCTGAATCTGATGTATGCAGCGGCGTTTTTCCTTTGCCGAAATGCGTGTGAACAAAACCGCTACGTCGCACGGCTGGTATCGGCGCAAATTATTGCCACTACTTGCTTTATACTGTTTCCGCTGCATTTCGGCTGGCCGAAGCCGCCTACCGACGGGCTGTGGGGCGTGATGTTTGATTCATTGGTCGCATTTGATTTGCCGTACAACCAAGCGCCGTCGCTGCATATTGCGCTGTCTATCATTGTCGGCGCGTTTTATTGGACGCGGTTTCCCAAAATCCGATTGCCGATTTTGCTGTGGCAAAGCCTGATTGCTTTGTCGGTACTGACGACTTATCAACATCATTTTATTGACATGCCGACCGGAGCATTGCTTGGCTGGCTGGTATTGTGGGCTTTCCCGCGTCAGATGACTTCGCCGTTAAGACTGGACTCAAGTGATGTACGCTCAAGAAAGATTGCGCTGCTGTATTTGCTTGGCGCATGTTTGATGGCTTTGCCTGCGCTGCTGGGTGGCGCGTGGCTGTGGTTGATATGGATTAGCATGCCTTTGTTGATGGTGGCTTTTGCCTATTTGACTGGAAATGCAAACGTATTCCAAAAACAGGCTAACGGTAAATTATCGGCGGCAGCGACGGTTTTGCTGTTGTCTTATCTGGTGGGTGTACGGCTAAACATGGCGTATTGGTTACGCGGTAAAGCGAAAACGGCACAAATCCGCCATGATGTGTGGATTGGCAGCGTTTTGGGGATTTCAAACCATCTGCCTGCAGTATTAGATGTATGCGCCGAATATCCCTGCCGTAGCCATCAGGGAGAATATCGCGCTCTGCCTTTACTGGATATGGCAACGCCGTCTGAAAACGATTTGGTTCAGACGGCCTTGATATTGGAAACCTTGCGCCAAAAACACGGCAAAGTATTGGTATGTTGCGCTTTAGGTTATGGAAGAAGTGCCGCAGTGGTGCTAACGTGGCTGCTGGTCTATGGTGACTGCAAAAACTTGGCGCAGGCGAAGACCGAACTCAAACAGACTCGACCGCAAATGGTATTATCGCCGACCACTGACCAGGCAGTCGAAGCTGCGGCCAACCGTTTAAAACAAGGATAATGATGGACAACGCAACCGATAGCCGTATTACTGCCCACCTACTCTCTACCGCACATTATGTTGCCGCCTGCAATGCCTTGCTGCTCGCCTTGTCGGCAAAATATGGCGGTGCATGGTTTGCGGTGCAACTCGTCTTAGTAGCGGTTTTGCTGTACTGCCATATCCGCATTCACTTCGACCGCCGCGTGTTCCAAGACTTTGCCGACAACTGCTACGCTCCTGAAGACTTTGACCAATCCTTACAGCAAAACGGTTTGCGTCAAACTTCAGGCAGCCGTACTTTGACCCAACGGATAAACGGCGCACTTTCCCTATGGCGCAAAAGCTTATACCTGACCGCCGTACAATTTTTAATTTTGCTTATCCAAAGCATTTGATTATTTTGGCTGATTTACCAAAATCGAATCCTTAGCGGTATCTCACTCCCAAAGGCAGAAAAAATGAAAAACTTCCTCAAAAAACAACTTGCCTGGCTAACCGACCAAGCCTTATGTCTGTCGGTCTCTTTTCTTACGGGCGTACGCCCCAAAAGTCCGCGTGAGCTGACATTCAATCAGCACCAAAAAGTCTATTACGCCAATCACGGCAGCCATGGCGATTTTGTATTGGTGTGGATTTCCCTACCCCGCCGCTGGCGCTTGTCCACGCGCCCTGTCGCCGGTTCAGATTACTGGCTGACGAGCAAGCTCAAACGCTTCATCATTCAAAATGTTTTCAATGCCTTGCTGATTCCGCGCCATAGCGATAATCCGCAGGCGATTACCAAACAAATGAAAGACGCGCTGAACGCAGGCGACTCCTTGATTATTTTCCCTGAAGGCACGCGTAATACTGACGACAACACCATCCTGCTGCCATTCAAGTCCGGCATTTATCATCTGGCGAAAAGCAAACCCAATACCGAATTTGTGCCGATTTGGATAGACAACATCAGCCGCGTACTGCCCAAAGGCAAAATCCTGCCTATCCCGCTTTTGTGTGAAGTCCATATCGGACAGCCGCTCACCTTGCAGGAAAATGAAGACAAAGACAGTTTTTTGACGCGCAGTCGTGAAGCGCTGCTGGCACTCAGGCCGTCTGAAAACGACCGCAGCGAGCTTCGCCAAAATGAACCTGAAGTTCAGCAAAACAAAGGAGGACAAGCATGAGCCTTTCTACGACTTCCCAACAAATCATTGTCGAACAAGCCGCCGCTCATCTGACTCCGCAAGCCAGCTATATTTTTGTCGGCGTATTTGCCGTATTGTGTTTTGCCAGCATCATCGGACAATGGCTCAAGCGCAAAAACGGCGCAGATAATGCCACCATCGCCAATCTCAACGCCCGCATTTACGCATGGTGGCTGATGACGCTGGTGTTGCTGGGCGCGTTTTGGTTCGGAAAAATCGGGACGGTTGTACTGTTTTTCCTGATTTCATTTGCCGCACTGCGCGAATTTATGACCCTCGTCTATCGCCGCCGCAGCGACTATTACAGCATGGTGGTCTGCTTTTACCTGCTTCTGCCGGTGCAATACTATTTCGTCTATGACGGCTGGTACGGCATGTTCAGCATTTTTATTCCGGTTTACGGCTTTTTGATACTGCCGATTATTGCCAGCCTCAGCGGCCAAACGGCACACTTTTTGGAACGCGCCGCCAAAACACAATGGATGGCGATGATTTGCATCTTCTGCCTGTCCCATGTTCCGGCGCTGATGTTTCTGGACTTGGATGGCTTCGATAACGGCAACAATATCCTGTTGCTGATATTCCTGATTGGCGTGGTGCAAGTATCGGATGTATTGCAATACGTTTGGGGCAAACTGATTGGCGGTGCAAAAATCATGCCTTCGCTTTCCCCGTCCAAAACCATTTCCGGCACTGTCGGCGGTATTTTGTCGGCCACAGCCATTGCCGCGCTAATGGCGCCGATTACGCCGTTCTCCCACGGCCAAGCGGCCGTTATCGGCTTCATCGTCTGCCTGATGGGCTTCTTTGGCGGCCTGGTTATGTCTGCCATCAAACGCGATTATGGTGTCAAAGACTGGGGCAATATGATACGCGGCCACGGCGGCATGCTTGACCGCGTGGATTCGATTTGCTTTGCCGCGCCCGTGTTTTTCCACATCACCCGCTATTTCTGGAACGGCTAAACTTCAGGCCGTCTGAAAACTATTTTTCAGACGGCCTTTAATATCCGAAACTGTCAATCCACCGATTCGTTATACAATACGCAACCCTTGTTATTACATACACACAATATGAATAAACCCTCTCCAATCTTTCCCATTTTTCTTGCTACGATTATCTTCGCCCTCATTGTTTGGTCAGGTATCAATCCCCATGATCGTGCGGTTTGGTACGCTGAAATCATCCCTGTAGCCTCCGTATTTTTCCTTCTGGTTGCCACCTACCGCATTTTCCGCTTCAGCAACTTGGCCTACTTATTCATGAGCTTCTGGCTGATTATGCATTCCATCGGCGCATACTATACTTTTGCCGATGTGCCATTTGAATCCATCAACCGCTTTGTCGAACCGATTTTGGGCGAAAACCGCAATCATTACGACCGTATTGCCCATTACATCATCGGCTTCTACGCCTACCCGATGGCCGAATGGCTGCTGCGCCGCAAGCTGTGCAACCTGCTGTTGGCCTTATTTTTCTCCCTATTCTTCATTATGAGCGTTGCTGCAGCCTATGAAATCATCGAATGGCAATATGCCGTCATCGACGGCGGAGAGGCTGGATTGGAATTCTTGGGTTCTCAAGGCGATATTTGGGACGCGCAAAAAGACATGCTTGCCGATACTTTGGGCGCGTTAACTTCTCTGTTTATTTTTGTGTTTACCCGACCCGATAAACGCTTGGGTTTCTCTTAAATCTACCCCTTTAAAGCGAAAGGCCGTCTGAAACCAAATTTTCAGACGGCCTTTTTTCATTTTTCTATCGCCATTATTGTAAAAATTAATAAATGCGATAGTTAAAAACATAAGCCGATTTTGAAACAAAATCCGTCATCAAAATTTTTAAGCACATGAAATATATAAAAAACAACGTCTGTTAAGATTTTGTAAACAATATGTCCACGTCAACATGAATTTTTCGATTTGATTTAAGTCAGCATATCTTGTGTCATTAATCCATAAAATATTCGGAATTCTACAAAATATTGATTAACCCGATAGAGGTTATCATCAAGACGAGGAACACAAAATGCAGAAAATTCCAGAATTGGTCTGCCCCGCCGGCAACCTGCCTGCACTGAAAACCGCTGTGGACAATGGTGCGGACACGGTTTACATGGGTTTGAAAGATGCGACCAATGCACGAAACTTTCCGGGACTGAATTTCGATATGAAATCGGCGCGGGAAGGCGTAGCTTACGCCCATGCGCGCGGGCGCAATGTACTGATGGCCATCAATACATTTGCACAAGCGGGTCAAGTGGAGCGTTGGCACGCCGCTGTGGATACGGCGGCGGATTTGGGTGCCGATGCGATTATTGTTGCCGACCCCGCCATCATGGCGTATGCGGCAGACAAACATCCGAATTTACGCCTGCATATGTCGGTACAAGGTTCGGCCACTAATTACGAAGCCATCAATATGATGAAAGAGCTGTTCGGCATCCGTCGTGCCGTTTTGCCGCGCGTGCTGACCATCGATCAGGTCAAACATGTGATTGACAATACTGATGTGGAAATTGAAGTCTTTGGCTTCGGCAGTTTGTGTGTGATGGTGGAAGGCCGTTGCATCTTATCGAGCTATGCAACAGGCGAATCGCCCAATATGCAAGGTGTCTGCTCTCCGGCAAAATCCGTCCGCTGGGAACAACTGCCCGACCGCATGAACGTACGTCTAAACCAGGTATTGATAGACCAATACAAACCCAATGAACCGGCAGGTTATCCAACCTTGTGCAAAGGCCGCTTTGAAGTCAATGATGAAACCTACTATGCTTTGGAAGAACCGACCAGCCTGAATGTTTTGGAAATGTTGCCCGAACTCATCAAAATCGGTGTGTCCGCCATCAAAATCGAGGGACGCCAACGCAGTCCGATGTATACGGCACAAGTAACCAAATCCCTGCGCCAAGCACTGGATGCAGCCGCAGCCGACCCGTCGCATTTCAAAGTCAATCCATCCTGGAACAATGCATTGAGCAAAGTTTCGGAAGGTCATCAGACAACTTTGGGCGCATACAACCGCCCATGGAAATAAGGGGAAAAAAATGAATTCATTGAAATTGTCGCTGGGCCCTATTTTATTTTTCTGGCAAAAAGAAGCCCTGCTGGAATTTTACGTTTCCATGCTGGATACGCCGTTGGACACGGTCTATTTGGGCGAAGTAGTCTGCTCACGCCGTCAGAAAATGCGCTTTGCCGACTGGTTCGGACTGGCTGAAGACCTGGCGGAAAGCGGTAAGGAGATTATTCTTTCCTCACAAGTCCTGCTCGAAAGCGAATCCGATCTGAAACGCCTGCGCAAAATCACGGAGCAGGGAAAGTTTAAAGTTGAAGCCAACGACATGGGTGCGGTCAAATTGGCACGCGAACACGGCATCCCGTTTGTTGCCGGTGCAAGCCTAAATATCTACAACGAAACCACTTTGGACGTATTCCGAAAATTAGGGGCATTCCGCTGGATTGCACCGTCCGAGCTGAGCCGCGATAAGGTTGCCGAAATCATCAAGGCTTCAGACGGCATTGAAACCGAACTCTTCGTTTGGGGTAAAATGCCACTTGCCTATTCATCACGTTGCTTTACCGCCCGCCATTACAATCTGAATAAAGACAGTTGCGAGTTCCGCTGCCTCGACCACGAGCACGGTATGGCCATGAATACGCGCGAAGGCCAGCCGTTTCTCACCATCAACGGCATCCAAACCATGTCTTACGGCTGCCAAAACCTACTGCCCCACCATGAAGATTTGAATAAAATCGGCGTGAATATGCTCAGACTGTCGCCACAAATGCACGGCATGGCTGAAATTATCCAAATTCACCGCGATGTATTGGACGGAAAAGCCACATGGGAAGATGTCCGCTCCGAGTTGGAACGACTGACTACCGGAACACTGGTTGACGGCTATTGGCGCGGCCAGCCCGGTATTGAAACCGTGAAGGAGGCATATTATGGCGCTGCCTGAAATCATATTACCCAAATGGATGGCGAAAATCGGTACCAAACTTCCCGGCAAACCTCCGCGCTTTGTTTTGGTCTCCGTATTGAATACCATGCTGAAAAAAGGTTTACTGCCTGCCGATATGGAACTTTTTGCCGGAAGAAAATTCGAAATCGAAGTATTGGATGCCGGTATCAAAGTGCGGTTTAGTGCCGATACGGAAAAATTCCTGGACGACAACTTCAGCGGCGCTCCCGATCTGAGGCTGGCCGCCAACGGCATAGACTTCATGCGCATGATGATGCGCGAGGAAGATCCCGACACCTTATTTTTTAACCGCAAATTGCAAATTGAAGGCGATACGGAACTGGGGCTAATTACCAAAAACTTACTCGACAGCGTCGAGTGGCCTTTCAGCGAATGGTTCCTGAAACGCAGTACGTCCACTTTGGATTGATTAATTTTGGTTGAACCAAGAACAAAGGCCGTCTGAATGTTTCAGACGG
>NZ_KV832189.1:186746-220729 GCF_001837375.1 Neisseria sp. HMSC066H01 | reverse complement strand
AAAGGCCGTCTGAATGTTTCAGACGGCCTTATATATTTCACCTCTTTGATATGTCTTCTCTTATTGGTTTTATCAAACATAAAAAAGCGTACCTTGTTAGGTACGCTTTTTTCAATCCAACTCAAAATTAGAATTTTGCACCGGACTCATTTGCCATAAAGTCTACAGCCGCTTTAACCTCATCGTCACTCAAGCTGCTGTTGCCGCCTTTGGCAGGCATTGAATTAAAACCTTCAAGCGCGTGTTTGTGCAAAGTATCTTTACCTTGCTTAATTCGAGGAGCCCAGTCGTCTTTTTTACCGACAACAGGTGCGCCCGGAATCATACCGCCATGACATGTTTTACAGTTGGCTTCAAAAACAGCTTTGCCGTCTACCTTAACCGGAGCTGCTTCTGCTTTTTCAGCAGGTTTGGCTTCAGCAGCCGGAGCAGCTTTAGCATCTGAAGCAGCTTTATCGGCAGCAGGAGCCGAAGCGGCCGCCGGAGCAGAAGCATCGGCAGGTTGAGCTGCCGGAGCAGGCTCCGCTTTTTTAGCAGGAGCTTTTTTACCGTCTTTGTTGGACAAACCCCAAACATAGGCGGTCATGATGTGCAGCTTGTCTTTATCGAGGAAGTGACCCCAAGCAGGCATTTGGCTGCTGCGGCCGTTGGTAATGGTTTCGGTAATCGCTTTTTGAGTACCGCCCCACAACCATACATCGTCGGTCAGATTCGGGCCGAGGCCTTGGATACCTTGACCTTTGTCACCGTGACAAGTGAAACAGTTGGCAGGTGGGCCGCTAAACAGGGCTTTACCGCGTTCTGCACGTTCTTCGTCGTATTGACCTTTAGGTTTAGAAAGAGACATAACATATTGTGTTACGTTTTTCACGCCTTCTTCACCCAAAGCAGGACCCCATGCAGGCATGGCGGCAGTACGGCCTTTTTCAATGGTTTCCTGAATTTTTTCAGGTTCGCCACCCCACAACCAGTCGTCGTCAGACAGATTTGGGAAGCCTTTAGAGCCTTTGGCATCTGAGCCGTGACATTGGATACAGTAGGTATTGAAAAGGTTTTGACCGATAGCTTGTGCTTCAGGATTTTTAGCCACTTGGTCAATCGGCATTTTGGCAAACTTAGCATACACTTGGCTGTATTTCTGTTCGGCTTTGGCAACCTCTTCTTCATACTGACCGTGGCTAGTCCAGCCCCAGATACCTTTAAAGTCACCGATACCCGGATACATGACCAGATAGCCGATACCGAAGATCCAAGTGCAGACATACAGCCAAAACCACCAACGCGGCAGCGGGTTGTTGTATTCTTCAATACCGTCCCATTCATGACCTGTCGTTTTGACTTCTTCGCCCTTTTTAGGACGCTTCACAACGTTTTGGGAAAGCAGCAGCCATGCCAAGCCGATAAAGCTGAGCACGACAATAACTGCAATGTATATATTCCAGAAATTGCTGGTAAATTGGGATGTTGTGTTCATTCTTTTGCTCCGTGATCACGGACTAAACTGTTATCGCCCGTCTTTTTCAGACGACCCTTTATCATCATTGTCAAAAATACTGTTGGCAGCATCATCGTAGTTCTTTTTATTACGTCGATTAAAAACAATATAAAGCACTAAGATGAAACTGATAAAAACCCAAACAGTAAAGAGCGAGCGAGCCCAGTTCGCGTCCATGATGTTACCTTACGTTTTTCAATGCCAAGCCTAAGCCTTGCAGGTAGGCGATAACAGCGTCCAGCTCTGATTTGTTGGCCAGCATTTCAGGTGCTTTGGCAATTTCTTCATCGCTGTAAGGTGTACCCACTTTACGCAGGGCTTTCATATGCGCCACAGTTGCCTCGGCATCGACTTTATTGCGTGCGAGCCATGGGAATGCAGGCATATTGGACTCCGGCACAACGTCGCGCGGGTTCAGCAGGTGGATGCGGTGCCATTCATCGGAATAACGGCCGCCGACACGAGCCAAATCCGGACCGGTACGTTTAGAACCCCATTGGAACGGATGGTCATAAACAGACTCACCGGCAACGGAGTAATGACCGTAACGTTCAGTTTCTGCACGGAATGGACGAATCATTTGAGAGTGGCAGTTGTAGCAGCCTTCGCGCACATAAATATCGCGACCGGCCACTTGCAGGGCGTTATATGGTTTCACGCCGGGTGCAGGTTCGGTAACTGCCTTGGTGAAGAACAGCGGAACAGCCTCGATCAGAAGGCCGACGCTGACTACAAGCAGGGTGAATACAATCAGTACACCGACTTTTTCTTCAGCTAATTGTTGTAATTTCATTTTGGTAGCCTATCTTTCTTGTCATTAGTGGTGTTGAGTTTGAGAAACCGCAGGAATCTCAGCATCAACTGCTTTACCACTGATAGCAGTACGGTAAACGTTATATGCCATGATGCACATACCGCTCAGGTACAGAAGACCGCCGGTGAAACGAATCATGTAGTAAGGCATGGTACGTTTTACGGATTCAACGAAGGAATAAGTCAGTGTGCCGTCGTCATTCAAAGAACCCCACATCAGACCTTGCATTACGCCGGCAATCCACATTGCAGCGATATACAGAACCACGCCGATGGTCGCAATCCAGAAATGCGCCTCAACCAATTTGGTGCTGTACATTTCATTTTTGCCGAACAAGCGGGGAATCATATAGTAAACGGAACCGATGGTTACAAAGCCCACCCAGCCCAATGCGCCGGCGTGAACGTGTGCAACAGTCCAGTCGGTGTAGTGGCTCAGAGCGTTAACGGTTTTGATAGACATCATCGGGCCTTCGAAGGTAGACATACCGTAGAAAGACAGAGAAACGATCAAGAATTTCAAAATCGGGTCGGTACGCAGTTTGTCCCATGCACCGGACAGAGTCATGATACCGTTGATCATACCGCCCCAAGAAGGCGCAAACAGGATCAAAGACAATACCATACCCAAAGATTGAGTCCAGTCAGGCAATGCGGTGTAGTGCAAGTGGTGAGAACCAGCCCACATATAAGTGAAAATCAAAGCCCAGAAGTGGACGACGGACAAGCGGTAAGAGTAAATCGGACGGCCTGCTTGTTTAGGGACGAAATAGTACATCATACCCAAGAAGCCGGCTGTCAGGAAAAAGCCCACCGCATTGTGGCCGTACCACCATTGAACCATCGCATCAATCGCACCTGCGTAAACCGGGTAAGATTTCATCAGACCGGCAGGGATGCTGATGTTATTGACGATGTGCAACAGTGCGACAGCCAAGATGAAGCCGCCGTAGAACCAGTTGGCAACGTAAATGTGTTTGATTTTACGTTTGGCAATCGTACCGAAGAATACGATGGCGTAAGCAATCCAAACCAAAGCGATCAGGATGTCGATAGGCCATTCCAATTCAGCATATTCTTTAGCTTGGGTATAACCCATAGGCAAGCTAATAGCCGCAGCCACGATGACAGCCTGCCAACCCCAGAAGGTAAATGCAGGCAACCAACCGCCAAACAGACGGGTATTACATGTACGTTGAACAACGTAGTATGATGTACCGATCAAACCGCAACCGCCGAATGCAAAAATAACCGCATTGGTGTGCAGAGGACGCAGGCGGCCGAAGTGGAACCAAGGTCCGATATTGGATAAATCGAGGGCCGGAGCAAAAAGCTGGGCAGCGACGATAACGCCGACCAACATGCCCACAATACCCCAAACTACAGTCATGATGGCGAACTGGCGCACCACTTTGTAGTTATAAGTTTGTGTGTCCATGGAAGTCTCCATAAATTATGGGTATAAAAAATTTTTATCTCACCCCAACCCCTGCATTTACGAAAAGCGCAATACGGCCAAGGCTCAAATTTTTCTAAATTTAACATAGACACCACAACATGCCAAGCAAAATTACATTCCACATTGCATAAAATATTTAGCAAGACATAAATTCATTTCTTTTATAATCAATAAATTATTAAAACATACGCATTAAATCGGACAGGGTATTTTTTCAAGCCCCCTTTTTCATACAGTTTTATTGATATAGATTAAGCCCACCCCTTAAAACCCCTTCTTCTTAATAAACTTTAGCAAATTAACCAATAGCCATGATTAATTACAAAATTACCCCCAACTTTCTGTCTCATGAATGGCACATCACCTTATCATTCACTCAAACCAATGATTCAGAAACAAAAATCAGCTTACCCAACTGGGTTCCCGGCAGCTACCTCATCCGTGACTTTGCCCGCCACATCACACACATCAGCGCGCGCTGCAACGGCAAAGCCCAACCGCTGACACAAACCAGCAAAAACCATTGGCAAACCCCTGCCCTCAGTGGAGCGTGGGAAATTTACTACACTGTTTACGCATTCGACTTATCCGTTCGCGGCTCGTTCCTCAGCACCGAGCGCGGCTTTTTCGACGGCGCGTGTCTATTCTTAAAAGTCCACAGACAAGAACACCAGCCACATCAAATCGAATTTTCCACCCTGCCGCACACATGGCAGATAGCCACCACACTGCCCCAAACCTCGGCGACCACTTTTCAGACGGCCTCATACGCCGAGCTTATCGACCACCCGGTTGAAACAGGCATCATCGAATTTCTCGAATTTGAAGCACAAGGCATTCCCCACCGTATTGCATTAAGCGGCATCTATCCCGATTTTGACCGTACCCGCTTCCTCGCCGATATTCAAAAAATCTGCGAAACCGAGTTGGCGATGTTCCCCTCCCCTGCCCCGTTTACCGAATACCTTTTCTTACTACATCTGGGCGACAACCTCTACGGCGGGCTGGAACACATCAGCAGCACCGCCCTACTCGCCGACCGCCACAGCCTGCCACCCTATAATATGAACGAGGCCGACAAAGCCTATACCGAATTGCTCGGCCTCTTTTCCCATGAATACTTCCACGCATGGAACGTTAAATCCATCAAACCGGCCGTATTTGCACCTTACAACCTCGACCAAGAAAACTACACCGAGCAACTTTGGGCATTTGAAGGCATTACGTCCTATTACGACGACCTCTTTCTTGCCAGAAGCAAAACCATCAGCCCCGAAGCCTACCTTACCCTGCTTGCACAAGGCATCACACGCGTCCAGCAGACACAAGGCCGTCTGAAACAAACACTTGCCCAATCCAGTTTCAGCGCGTGGGACAAGTTCTACAAACAAGACGAAAACAGCCCCAACGCCATCGTCAGCTATTATCAAAAAGGCGCACTGGCCGCACTTTGCCTCGACCTCATCATCCGTGAAAAAAGCCAAGGCAGATACACCCTCGACAGCGTGATGCAGCAACACTATCGCGACTGGTGCAATACCCATCAAGGCATACCCGAAAAACACTGGCAAACCCGTTGCCAAGAAATAACCGGTTTAGATTTAGAAACCTTCTTTCAGACGGCCTTATACAGCACCGAAGACCTTCCGCTCGCAGAATGCCTGCAAAGCGTAGGTGTCAAACTCGACTTTATCCCCCTGCCCCGCCAACACGGAGGAGCATTTGCAAGTGAACCCCAATCGGTTGCACCCGCCAACGATTTGGGCACACGTTTCAAACAAAACAGCGACCATGCCATCCTGACTCATGTATTCAATGGCGGCAGCGCAGAAAATGCCGGACTCTGCCCGCAAGACAAAATCATCGCCTTGGGCGGCTACGCCTGCAACGACCTTGCGGCACAGTGGAGCAAACTGCCTATCGGCACGCGCACCACCATCCATTTCTTCCGCCAAGGCCTATTGCGCGAGACCAGTATCACAGTCCAAGCAGCAGAAGCCAATACCGCCCTGCTGCACATTACCGATCGCCAAAAACTCGAAAACTGGTTGTACAATCATTAAATAAAACTTCAAACGGCCTGCTACTTCACAGGCCGTCTGAAATCAACATACCCATTCAATATAAAGAAAGGAAAAACTATGCCCATCCGTAAACTGACCGACTCCCTCTATATCGCTCCCCAACTGACCGAAGCCGATGTCCAAGAAGCCGTACGCCTCGGCATCCAAACCGTCATCTGCAACCGTCCGGACGGCGAAGAAGAAAACCAACCGGCTTTTGCCGAAGTCCAAAACTGGTTTAAAGAGGCCGGCATCAACCAATTCTTACACCAGCCCGTTGTCGCGCCTCAAATCAACGCAGCCGATGTTGCAGCCTTTCAAAATCTGTTGCAACAATCTCCAACTCCTATCCTTGCCTTCTGCCGTACCGGCACTCGCTGCTCCCTGCTTTGGGGTTATCATCAAGTGCAGCACGGCGCATCCGTAGCCGAAGTGGTTGCCGCAGCCGAACAGGCAGGCGTTAACCTCAGCAACTTTGAAGCACGCCTGCAAGAAGCCAAAGATAAAGGTTTGGCTTAATACCTAATTTATATAGTAACTAGTAGCCCTTAAGGCCATCAGGCCGTCTGAAACCGATTATTCAGACGGCCTGATGGCCTTAGCTTATTTTTAATTTATTTCCACTATCTTGGAGATATATTTTCTAAATTAAAACAGAATTGACCTGTGTCAATACCCCAATCCT
This sequence comes from Neisseria sp. HMSC066H01, assembly GCF_001837375.1. Classification (NCBI taxonomy): domain Bacteria; kingdom Pseudomonadati; phylum Pseudomonadota; class Betaproteobacteria; order Neisseriales; family Neisseriaceae; genus Neisseria; species Neisseria sp. HMSC066H01. The sequence continues at coordinate 214,214 of NZ_KV832189.1, read as the reverse complement.
ATTTTCATTTATAATGCCTTCCAATGATTCAGGGCCATGCCCGAATCTTCCAGTTTCCTCGATAAGAGCCAGCTCTCTTATTAAATGATTTTTCTTTCCTCTTGATGTGTGTGTGTTTGGGTGTGGCTGAGTGCCACCCCCTTTTTTTATACCTACCCTCTTGAAGGCCGTCTGAAACTTTCAGACGGCCTTTCCTTTCCCCTAGCAAAAATAGTATAAAATCCCCTTATCGTTCAAACCACAAACCCAAAACACCATGGTCAACAAACTCACGCCCCCTCCCAGCCTGCCCGATCCGCAAGACCTCCGCGCCGTTATCGCCTACAACATGCGCCTCTACCGCGTCAACCACGGCTGGTCGCAAGAAGAACTCGCACGCCAATGCGGACTTGACCGCACCTACGTCTCCGCCGTCGAGCGCAAACGTTGGAACATCGCCCTTTCCAACATCGAAAAAATCGCATCCGCACTCAAAATCGCCCCTTACAAACTCCTCCTTCCGCCGCAAGAAATGCTCCGCCAAATGACCGAGCCTGCCGACACCCAAGCCTAATTCACAACCAGACACCATCATGACCGCCGCCCAACAAGCCATCCAAACCTACCGGCAGCAAAAAGCCGCAGCAGAAGCCGCCTACCGCCAAAACAACCGCCCTACCGCTTACTTCCGCGACCATATCGCCGCTGCCGAAACCCTGCTGCAAACCCTCTGGCAAATCCACTTTCCCGACAGCAACGACATCAGTCTGATTGCCATCGGCGGCTTCGGGCGTTGCGAACTCTATCCCCATTCAGACTGGGATTTAGCGATTATTTCCTCTACTCCTTTTTCAGACGGCCTGCAACAACAAACCGCCCAATTTATCCAAACCCTTTGGGACGCACGCCTCAATCCCGCCATCAAAAGCGGTAGCATAGAAGAAATCCTCCAAAGCACCCAAAACGACATTACCGGCGAAACCGCCTTTCTTGAAGCACGCCATCTCCAAGGCAATCCCAACCTTACCGCCCAACTTCTAAACAAACTCAACACACGCCGCAACACAGCCGCCTTCATCGAAGCCAAACTCCTCGAAATGGAGCAACGCCATACCAAATCCCAAGGTACAGGCGCACAACTCGAACCCAACATCAAAACCTGCCCCGGCGGCCTGCGCGACATCCACACCCTTATCTGGACAGCCAAAGCACAAGGCATAGACAGCAACCCCACCGCCCTCGTTACCGCCGGCTTCCTCACCCGCACCGAAGCCGGCATGCTGGCCCACGGCTACCGCCGCCTCGCCAACATCCGCATTCATCTCCACCTTACCGCTGACCATCCCGAAGACAGACTGCTTTTCGACTACCAGTCCCAAGTCGCCGAAAGCTTAGGCTATACCCAACCCGACATCCGCGGCAGAAGCGAAGCCCTGATGCACACCTTCTATCGCGCCACCAAAGCCATCAAACAACTCAACGGCATCCTCATACCGGTTCTCAAAAACCATCAAACCTCCAGCCGTCCCCAACATATCCACCCCATCGACAGCCGCTACAAACGCATCGGCCACCAAATCGCCGCCAACGATCTTGCCCTGTTTGAACAAAATCCCGAACATATCTTCACCATCATCCAAACCATGCAGGAGCAAAACATCACCACCATCGAGCCGCAAACCCTGCGCGCATGGTGGGCGGCCACACGGAAAATCAACGCTCGTTTCACCCAAAACCCAGAAAACCGCCGCCGCTTCATCCAATTCTTCAAACACGGCACCGGCCTCACCCAAACCCTCCGTTTTCTCAACCTCTACGGCGTACTGGGCCGCTATCTCCCCGCATGGGAAAAAATCACCGGCCTGCTCCAACACGACCTCTTCCATATTTACCCCGTAGACGACCACATCCTGACCGTCGTCCGCAATATGCGCCGTCTCGCCATCGAAACCCACAGCCACGAAATGCCCGAGGCCAGCGCCATCATGCAGGCCTACCCACGACCACACGTCCTCTACACCGCCGCCCTGTTGCACGACATCGCCAAAGGCCGCGGCGGCGATCACGCCAAAGAAGGCATCAAAGACGCCCAGCAATTCGCCGCCGACCACTACTACACCGAAGAAGAAAGCCACCTCCTCGCATGGCTGGTTGAAAACCACCTGCTCATGTCCACTGTTGCCCAAAAAGAAGACATCCAAGACCCGCACGTCCTCCAAGCCTTCTGCCGCCGTATTCCCACACGCGAATACCTCGACGCACTCTACCTGCTTACCATTGCCGACATCCGCGGCACCAACCCCAAACTTTGGAACACATGGCGCGCCAGCCTGCTCCAAACCCTCTACCACAGCACCGCCGCCGTTTTAAACAGCAAAAACCACGATCCCGAACGTCTCCCCAACCGACGCGAACAAGCCGCGGCCGACCAACTCACGCGCGCAGCCGTTCCCCTCAAAAACCAACAAAAGCTCCGCCGCATCCTCGGCAGCGCATACTACGTCCGCCATCAAACACGGGAAATCCTCTGGCACACCGCAAACCTCGCCTACGACACCCAAAGTCCGGCCGTCCGCAGCCGCATCCTCCCCCAAAGCAACAGCCTTCAAGTCATGGTGTTCATGCCCAATGGCGACCGCCTCTTCGCACGTCTCTGCCGCATCTTCAGCAGCCACCGCTTCGACATCCAAGCCGCACGCGCCTTCATCACCGAGCACGACTACATCCTCGACACCTTTATCCTGCAACTTCCCGACAATCTCCCGCCCGAAGAATATCCCGACCGCCAAAGCGCACTCGAAGCCGAACTCAACAGCTTCATCCACGGCAATACCACCGTCCAAAAACAAAGCGGCCGCCCGCACATCAGCCGCCGCATCCGCCACATCCCCATTCCGCCTACCGTAATCATCACCCCCGAAGAAGATTACCCCGGCTGGCACACCATAGACATCACAGCCGTCAACCGCCCCCACCTCCTCGCCGACATCGCAGAGACCTTCTTCGCACACAACATCAGCCTGCGCTACGCCAAAATCACCACCTTGGATCAGCGCATTGAGGACAGCTTCATCACCTACAGCCCATCCCTACAAGACCCGCAAACCCAAAACACCCTAAAACAGGCATTGATCGAAGTCTTGACCCCATAAAGGCCGTCTGAACATCTTAAAAACATAGGGTGAGCATTTTTTACTCACCCTAATCGCACCCAAAAATATAAACATCCTGAATATACCCTTCTCAAACACTCAAGAAATCCAAAGCCTTAAAATGCGAACCAAAACTTCCTTCTGACATAAAATTACATTCCAAAATCATAACCTATATGGATATAATTCTAATAGCAAATTTTCATTCACCTATTACACCAAACCCTCTTTAAAAATCCTTCCTGCCAAATATTTTCCCCATTCATATTCAAACAAAATACGCATACAAAATAAAACCCATAAAAAACAAAAAAATAAAATCACAAAATATTAAACCTACCGATTAATCCATAAAGATACCGTCTATCTAAATCAATTAACATATTATTAAACAAGCTTAATTTCTGACAAAAAACGTCACACACCCAAACTCGCACACACTCCCTGTCACAAAAAACACAAAACTGACAAAAAACGTCAACCACCCAAATTCCCTAAAATCCTGAAACTTTCAAACAAAACCTCATAAAACTTAAAAATTAAAAAATAAACCCAATAAAAACAATAAACAAAAAATAAAAAATAAATTTTTTAATCAATTTTGCGCACTTGGCACACCGACTGCTTGAAACAACACGTCCGATAAGGCTCAAGCCTCAAAGCAGCAAGCCCGACGGAAGCTGTATATTCCTTCTTACTTTATGGTTTACTCATAATACATAGTGCCAAGCACATTACGGACTTTTTACTTAAACATAATTATTCACACTTTCAAACTGGAGTTTTAAACAATGAAAGCAATCCAAAAAGGTTTCACCCTGATCGAATTGATGATCGTCATCGCGATTATCGGCATCTTGGCAGTTATCGCTCTGCCTGCATACCAAGACTACACTGCACGTGCCCAAGTTTCTGAAGCCATCTCTTTGATGGAAGGTCAAAAGTCCGCTGTTGTTGAATACTATGCAGATAAAGGTGCATGGCCTGCAAGTAATGAAGCGGCAGGTATTGCAGCGGCTGCTGATATTAAAGGTAAATATGTTGCACAAGTAGAAGTCGGTGGTGATGGTGTTATTACTGCCACAATGAAAACTACTGACGTAAATAACGAAATTAAAGGCAAAACCGTATCACTTACTCCTCATGCCACTACTGCCAGTGCTACTCCTGGTGCAGCTGCGACTGCTAACGGCTCCTTTACCTGGACTTGTACTCCAGGTGCAACTGGTGGCGTAGCTACAAAATTCTTGCCTTCCTCTTGCCGTCCTGCTGTGGAATAAAAATAAAGCTAGCTAATCTAATTTAAATATCTAACAAAAGATATTCGACTCAAAGCAAATCCCATAAGAATTATGGGATTTGCTTTATAAAATAAAAATAAGAAAACAACATACTCAAAAAATGAAAAAACTACGCAACGCCCAAATCGGCTTTAGCCTGATTGAGTTGATGATTGTTATCGGCATCATCGGCATTTTGGCAGTAGCAGCTCTTCCTGCATACCAAAACTATGTTGCCAGAGCACAAGTAGCAGAAGGTATCATGCTGGCAGGCAGTATGAAAAGCTACGTCGAAGAAGCCTATGCAGATAAAGGCAGCTTGCCGCTTGACCTCAACATCAAGCAACTCGCTTCAGACGACAATAAAGTCGGTAACTATGTAAAGATTGTCCGTATTGAAGATAACGGCACTATTGTTGCCGCCATCGGTAATCAAGCCGCCGTACCTGTGAAGAATACCGAAATTCACCTAATACCAAGCTTTGCGAAAACAGGTAATACCAAAGGCACAACAGTTTGGTCTTGCGGTGGCACCATGGATACACACTTCCTTCCTGTATCCTGCAAACAAAGCTTGTAAGCTTATTTCCCAAAACACAAAAATACATTGCGAAGAAAACACCCCAAACAAAGCCAAATACAAACGCGGAAAACGAACAAACCAAAAGAACAAAACTCTCCAAAACAAGGTCATTAAGAGCCTGAATCATCACATTACGAAAATAAATGCCGTCTGAAATTCATTTTCAGACGGCCTCTTTATATCTAATCCTAATATGACATAAAACTTTTATCTTGATTAGTTTCAGACGGCCTTCATCTTTTCACCACTACATAAAACAAATTCGCAACACCCCTGATAAGACAATTTGTCGCACATCTGAACTCAATATATAATTTAACCATACAAGTCTTTATTTTTAAGCATTTTTCATTTTTAAAACATACATTGTCTACATTGGGAGAACCATCATGCCTCATCTAAACTTGGATAAAACAGATTTAAAGATTCTGCAGGTTTTGCAGGAAAATGGGCGGTTGAGCAATGTTGAGCTTTCTGAAAAGGTGGCGCTATCCCCTTCTCCCTGTCTGCGCCGTCTCAAACAGCTTGAAGATGCAGGCATTATTCAAAAATACGCAGCCCAGCTTTCTCCTGTATCTTTAGGCTTGGGTTTGCAGGCTTTTATCCGTGTATCGATTAGCAAGGCAAAAGATGCACGCGAGGATTTTTCCGAATCTGTCCGCGCTTGGCCGGAAGTATTGAGCTGCTTTGCTTTAACGGGCGAAACCGATTATCTGCTCCATGCCTTTTTTACCGATATGAACGCGTTTTCCCATTTTGTTTTGGATACGCTGCTTTCGCACCACGGCGTGCAAGATGCGCAATCGAGTTTTGTGTTGAAAGAAATTAAAAACACGACCGCTCTGCCTTTGGTTCATTTGGTTCAGGATTGATGATTTGAAACTGATAAAGGCCGTCTGTTGTTCAGACGGCCTTTTAAATTCCAATGGTTTGCTTTCACGTCCATACACTTGTATACTTTTTAAGAATAATTCACATAAGCTTTTACCATGACAGACACCGCCCATCTCGATACCAATACTGTTTCAGAACATACCAAACAATGGCTGGAAAAAGCCGTTATCGGGCTGAATCTCTGCCCGTTTGCCAAAGCGCCGCATGTTAAAAACCTGGTTCGCATCGTTGTCAGCAAAGCCCGTCATTTGGACGGTTTCCTTGAAGACTTGGATCGTGAATTGCAGCTTCTGGGCAATACACCCGCTTCGGAATTGGAAACCACTTTACTGGTTCATCCGACGCTGTTCCCTGATTTTGAAACCTTCAACCAAATGCTGGAAATTACTGACGATGCCGTTGTAGAAAACGAATTGGAAGGGATTGTCCAAATTGCGCCGTTCCATCCTGATTTTCAATTTGAAGGCACAGAAGCCGACGACATCAGCAACTACACCAACCGTTCGCCCTACCCGACCTTGCACCTGATTCGTGAAGACAGTATTGCCAAAGCGGCTGAAGCATTTCCCGATGCCTCGGCAATTTTTGACCGCAATATCGCGCTGCTGGAAAAAATGGGGCATGAGGGCTGGGATAAATTAGACATTCCGCGTTGTCCATTTCCGCATCACAAGCCATCTGAAAACAAATAATTGGTGATGGGAAGATGGTTCGCTATTTATTGATTTTTTGCGGCGCATTGTCACTCGTCTTGGGCATTATCGGCATTTTCCTGCCATTACTGCCGACTACGCCTTTCATTTTATTGACCGCCGCCTGCTGGGCAAAAGCCTCGCCGCGCTTTCACAATTGGCTGTATCATCACCGCCATTTCGGTCCGATCATACAAAACTGGGAAAACAACGGCGCCGTGCCACGCAAGGCAAAGTTCTTCGCTATCGGCATGATGGCTCTTTCTTGCCTATTTATGTTTTGGCAATTTCCAGAACGCTGGTGGATTGGTGCCGTATCATCAATCTTCTGTAGTTGCGTGGCTGTGTGGATGTGGTTACGGCCGGAAGCATAAAATAAAACAGGTGGGCATTTTCGCTTACCTGTTTTTGTTTTTATACCCAATTTATCCGTCAAAACAATCAGTAACACCTAAATTACCCTATTCAACCCTCATTTTCAGACGGCCTCCATTTATTCAATCAAATGTAAATTTTAGCTAAAATTAATTCAAAGTATTTTTTCGATAGCATTATTTCCGATATTTCAAACTCCTGTTTCAAAACCATTTTTTTACTACCTCCAACTACTCTACTCATTTTGATTCCTTTATTTGTATCAACATTTCTTTTGATTCCAACACCCTAAACCGTCCCTTAACACTTGCTTTGCGTTATACTTTCCCCTGACACAACCGCGCAGTTCGTCTGGATATTTTCAGACGGCCTGAATATTTCACCGCCGTGCTTTCTCGACGAAGTTTCTAACGGCGCAACAGAATAAAAAGGAAATACTATGCGCTCTCTCTCATTTTTACTGCTTCTTGCCGCCTTTCCTGCTGCGGCATCCGATTTTGACGGCTCATCCGCAAGCCTGCTTTGGGGTCTGCCGTTTGCACTGATTCTCTTATCCATTGCACTCGGACCTCTGTTTTTCTCCCGTATTTGGCACCACCACTTCGGTAAAATTACAGCGTTTTGGACGCTGCTGTTTTTGACGCCGTTTATCGTAACCTTTGGTTTCGGAGCAGGCGTGCATACCGTTGCCCATGCGTTGGTTGAAGAATATATCCCCTTTATTCTGTTGCTTTTGGCGCTCTATACCATTTCAGGCGGTATTTTTGTCAGCGGCGACTTGCACGGCTCGCCGAAATTAAACACCACCCTGTTGGTAGTCGGTACGGCTTTGTCATCCGTCATGGGCACGACAGGCGCGGCGATGTTGATGATTCGCCCGCTTTTAAAAGCCAACCATAATCGCTACTATCGTGTTCACATCGTGATTTTCTTCATTTTCTTGGTAGCGAATATCGGCGGCGGCTTGACGCCGTTGGGCGATCCTCCGCTGTTTTTGGGTTTCCTGAAAGGCGTAGATTTCATGTGGACCGTCAAACACATGCTGATGCCTGTATTGATCAGTTCCGTGGTTTTGCTGACTGTTTTCTACATCATCGACAGCAGACATTTTCATCGTGAACAACGCGAACACCTTGTCCCTGCTTCTACCGAAACCGAAGAGAAAGTCAAAATTTACGGCAAATGGAATTTCCTGTTGCTGGCCGGCGTAGTCGGCGCAGTTTTGCTCTCCGGTCTGTGGCAGCCGAATCATCCGGGTTTCGAGATTTTGGGCAGCCACTATGCACTGCAAAACTTGGCACGCGATGGTATTTTGCTGGCTCTGACCGCCGTATCTTGGATTATTACGCCCAAACAAGTACGCGCAGGCAATGAGTTCAACTTTGAGCCGATTGCCGAAGTGGGCAAACTGTTTTTGGGTATCTTCATTACCATTTCGCCCGTCTTGGCGATTTTGAAAGCCGGTGAAGCAGGCGCACTGGGCGCTGTCGTTTCTCTGGTTCACGACGCGGCAGGCAACCCGATTAATGTGATGTATTTCTGGATGAGCGGCATTTTGTCGGCATTCTTGGATAACGCGCCGACTTATTTGGTGTTCTTCAATATGGCCGGTGGCGATGCCCAAGCCTTGATGACAGGCCATCTGTTCCATTCTCTGCTGGCAGTATCCATGGGCTCTGTATTTATGGGCGCGCTCACTTATATCGGTAATGCGCCGAACTTCATGGTAAAAGCCATTGCCGAACAACGCGGCGTACCGATGCCTTCCTTCTTCGGCTATATGGCATGGTCGGTGATTGTATTGGTACCGCTGTTTGCCCTGCATACGATGATTTTCTTCGTTTGGCAGCTCTTTTAAACTTAGAGGCCGTCTGAATTTCAGACGGCCTTTTATTTTCAGCTACATCATCAAACATAGCGTTTAAATATCAATCAGTTAAAAATTATTCCCCTTAACACTCGATTACATATTCCTACTTTTTTCCCACTTTCCCGTAAAAATAAGCGTAAAACTGACATAAAGCAGCCTATACCTGATAAAATCTAAAGCTTTGTTGTTTGCGTTTATTCGTTGTTTTTATAGCAAACCTCTGCTTTTTTCAGACGGCCCGTCCTTTGTTTCAAAGCATTACATGCCGTCTGAAAAAACAATCCGACATCCGAATATCAACCCACCAAAAAGTAACGCATCCTTATGATTAAGATAAAAAAAGGCTTAGACCTGCCCATCGCGGGCAGACCGGAGCAAGTCATTTATGACGGTCCGGCCATCACCGAAGTCGCGTTGCTTGGCGAAGAATATGTCGGCATGCGCCCCTCGATGAAAATCAAGGAAGGCGAAGCCGTCAAAAAAGGCCAAGTGCTGTTTGAAGACAAAAAGAATCCGGGCGTAGTATTTACCGCTCCGGCTTCAGGCAAAATCGCCGCGATTCACCGTGGCGAAAAGCGCGTACTTCAGTCAGTCGTGATTGCCGTTGAAGGCAACGACGAAATCGAGTTCGAACGCTACGCACCTGAAGCGTTGGCAAAATTGAGCAACGAAGAGGTGCGCCGCAACCTGATTCAATCCGGTTTGTGGACTGCGCTGCGCACCCGTCCGTTCAGCAAAATTCCTGCCGTCGATGCCGAGCCGTTCGCCATCTTCGTCAATGCGATGGACACCAATCCCCTGGCTGCCGATCCTACGGTCATCATCAAAGAAGCCGCCGAAGACTTCAAACACGGCCTGTTAGTATTGAGCCGCCTGACCGAACGTAAAATCCATGTGTGCAAAGCTGCCGGTGCGGATGTGCCGTCTGCAAACGCTGCCAATATCGAAACACATGAGTTCGGTGGCCCGCATCCTGCCGGTTTGAGTGGCACCCACATTCATTTCATCGAGCCAGTCGGTGCGAACAAAACTGTTTGGACCATCAATTATCAAGATGTGATTGCCATCGGACGTTTGTTTACTACAGGCCGTCTGAACACCGAGCGCGTGATTGCCTTGGGTGGCTCCCAAGTCAACAAACCGCGCCTTTTGCGTACCGTTCTGGGTGCAAAAGTATCGCAAATTACCGCCGGCGAATTGGTTGACGCGGATAACCGCGTAATTTCCGGCTCGGTATTGAACGGCGCGATTGCACAAGGCGCGCACGATTACCTCGGCCGCTACCACAATCAGATTTCCGTTATCGAAGAAGGCCGCAGCAAAGAGCTGTTCGGCTGGGTTGCGCCGCAGCCGGACAAATACTCCATCACGCGCACAACCCTCGGTCATTTCCTGAAAAACAAACTCTTCAAGTTCAACACAGCCGTCAACGGCGGCGACCGCGCCATGGTACCGATCGGCACTTACGAGCGCGTGATGCCGTTGGACATCCTGCCTACCCTGCTCTTGCGCGATTTAATCGTCGGTGATACCGACAGCGCTCAGGCATTGGGTTGCTTGGAATTGGACGAAGAAGACCTCGCTTTGTGCAGTTTCGTCTGCCCGGGCAAATATGAATACGGCCCGCTGTTGCGCAAGGTGCTGGAAACCATTGAGAAGGAAGGCTGATTATGGGCTTGAAACATTTTCTTGAAAAAATCGAACCGCACTTCCTGCCGGGCGGCAAACATGAAAAATGGTATGCCCTCTACGAAGCTGCGGCGACGATTTTCTATACATCCGGCGCGGTAACGCGCAAAGCGGCCCACGTCCGCGACGCGCTCGACTCCAAGCGCATGATGATTTTGGTGTGGCTGGCTCTGTTCCCTGCCATGTTCTACGGCATGTACAACGTCGGCGTACAGGCATTCGGTGCGTTAACGCCCGATTTGTTGCAACAAAACATCGCCAACGACTGGCATTACGCCCTTGCCAACGCTTTGGGCATCAATATGTCGTCTGAAGCAGGCGTGTTGGGCAAAATGCTGTTCGGCGCGATTTTCTTCCTGCCGATTTACGCGACTGTATTTGTTGTGGGCGGTTTCTGGGAAGTTTTGTTCGCCACTGTGCGCAAACACGAAATCAACGAAGGTTTCTTCGTGACTTCGATTCTGTTTGCTTTGATCGTTCCTCCTACCCTGCCTTTGTGGCAAGCAGCTTTGGGTATTTCTTTCGGCGTTGTGGTTGCGAAAGAAGTATTCGGCGGTACAGGTAAAAACTTCATGAACCCTGCTCTTGCAGGCCGTGCGTTCTTGTTCTTCGCCTACCCTGCCAACATTACCGGCGATACCATTTGGACTGCGGTTGACGGCTATTCAGGTGCCACTGCTTTGGCGCAATGGGCGGCACACGGTGCAGACGGCCTGAAAAACGCTGTAACCGGTCAAACCATTTCTTGGATGGATGCGTTTATCGGTAACGTGCCCGGTTCTATCGGTGAAGTATCCACTTTGGCTCTCTTAATCGGCGGCGCGTTTATCGTGTTCACCCGTATTGCCTCTTGGCGCATTATCGCCGGCGTGATGATCGGTATGATTGCCATGTCTTCTCTGTTTAACTTCATCGGTTCGGACACCAACGCCATGTTCTCCATGCCTTGGTACTGGCACTTGGTGGTCGGCGGCTTCACCATCGGTATGCTGTTTATGGCGACCGACCCTGTTTCCGCTTCCTTTACCAATGTCGGCAAATGGTGGTACGGCGCGCTTATCGGTGTAATGTGCGTATTGATCCGCGTGGTCAACCCTGCTTACCCCGAAGGCATGATGTTGGCGATTCTGTTTGCCAACCTGTTTGCCCCGATTTTCGACTATTTCGTCGCACAAGCGAATATCAAACGCAGAAAGGCGCGCAGCAATGGCTAAGAAATTCGATAAAGACAGCTTCAGCGGCACGCTGATTGTAGTATTGGTTGTCAGCCTGATTTGTTCCATCATCGTTGCTGGTGCGGTCGTTGGCTTGAAACCAATCCAAGAGAAACAAAAACTCCAAGACAAACAAGGCTATATCTTGAGCGTAGCCGGTTTGATGGATAAAAACACCGACATCAGCAAAACCTTTGCCGAGCGTATCGAGCAACGTGTCGTGGACTTGGCTACCGGCGAATACGTCGCCGATGCGCCTAAAGACTTCAGCGCACGCGTTGCCGGCAAAGACCCTGCCCAAAGCATCCAAATCAAACCTGAAGACGATTTGGCAGGCATCAAAAGCCGTGCCAAATACACTGAGGTTTACTTGGTAAAAGGCGAAGACGGCAAAGTCAGCCAAATCATCCTGCCTATGCACGGCAACGGTTTGTGGTCAGTCATGTACGGCTTCGTCGCCATCCAACCTGACGGCAACACCATCAACGGCATTACCTACTACGACCAAGGCGAAACTCCGGGCTTGGGCGGCGAAATCGGCAATCCGTTGTGGCAACAAAAATTCGTCGGCAAAAAACTCTTTGACGAACAAGGCAAACTTGCCCTGCACGTTGGCAAAGGCGCAAGCTCAGACAAAGAACACGGCGTAGATGCACTCTCCGGCGCATCGCTGACGTCTAAAGGTGTGCAAGGTTCGTTCGACTACTGGTTCGGCGAAAACGGCTATATCCCCTACCTGAACAAATTGAAATCAGCAGGAGCACAATAATGGCTGACATGAAACGCTTGAAACATTTGATGTTTTCACCCTTTATCGACAACAACCCGATTGCCTTGCAGGTTTTGGGTATTTGTTCGGCTTTGGCGGTTACCACCAAACTTCAGACGGCCATCGTAATGGGTATTTCTGTAGCTTTGGTAACCGGTTTTTCCAGCTTCTTCATCTCATTGGTACGCAACTACATCCCCAACAGCATCCGTATTATTGTGCAAATGGCGATTGTTGCTTCCTTGGTAACGCTGGTTGACCAACTGCTCCAAGCTTTTGCCTATGAGCTGTCCAAACAGCTGTCCGTATTCGTCGGCCTGATTATTACCAACTGTATCGTGATGGGCCGCGCCGAAGCATTCGCCATGAAAGAGCCTCCTTTAGAGAGCTTGGTTGACGGTATCGGCAACGGTGCAGGTTACGGCATGATGCTGATCATCATCGCCACCATCCGCGAACTGATCGGCTCAGGCAAGCTCTTTGGCTACACCATTTTCCAAACCGTACAAGATGGCGGCTGGTATCAAACCAACGGCTTGTTCCTGCTCGCCCCTAGCGCGTTCTTCATCATCGGCTTCTTGGTATGGGGTCTGCGCACTTGGAAACCTGAACAGGCGGAGAAATAACACATGGAACATTACTTAAGCCTCTTTGTAAAATCCGTCTTTCTGGAAAACATGGCACTTTCCTTCTTCTTGGGGATGTGTACATTTTTGGCGGTATCTAAAAAAGTATCGACTGCATTCGGTTTGGGCGTTGCCGTAACTTTCGTACTCGGCCTGTCCGTCCCAGCCAACCAACTTGTTTACTCGCTGTTGAAAGACGGCGCGCTGGTTGAAGGCGTGGACCTGACCTTCCTGAAATTCATCACCTTCATCGGCGTGATTGCTGCTTTGGTGCAGATTTTGGAAATGTTCTTGGACAAATTCGTCCCTGCCCTCTATAACGCATTGGGTATCTACCTGCCTCTGATTACCGTAAACTGCGCGATTTTCGGTGCCGTATCGTTTATGGCGCAACGCGAATACAACTTCGGCGAGTCCATTGTATATGGTTTCGGTGCAGGTTTGGGCTGGCTTTTGGCCATTGTCGCTTTGGCGGGCATTACCGAAAAAATGAAATATTCGGATGTCCCTAAAGGTCTCAAAGGCTTGGGCATTACCTTTATCGCCGCTGGCCTGATGGCAATGGCGTTTATGTCGTTCTCCGGCATCCAGTTATAAGAAAGGAATCGGCATGGAGATTATTTTAGGTATCGTGATGTTTACCGTCATTGTCTTGGTTTTGGCACTGATGATTCTGTTTGCCAAATCCAAGTTGGTGAGCGAGGGCGACATCACCATCAAAGTCAATAACGAAAAAGAGCTGACGATGCCTGCCGGCGGCAAACTGCTGGGTGCGCTTGCCAGCCAAGGCATCTTCGTTCCTTCCGCCTGTGGTGGTGGCGGCTCATGCGGCCAGTGCCGCGTTGTCGTGAAAAGCGGCGGCGGCGACATTCTGCCAACCGAGTTGTCCCACATCAGCAAACGCGAAGCGCGCGAAGGCTGCCGTCTGTCTTGTCAGGTCAACGTTAAAACCGACATGGACATCGAAGTACCGGAAGAAGTGTTCGGTGTGAAAAAATGGGAATGCACCGTCATCTCCAATGACAACAAAGCAACGTTCATTAAAGAACTCAAGCTTGCCATTCCCGAAGGCGAAGAAGTTCCTTTCCGCGCCGGCGGCTATATCCAAATTGAAGCCCCTCCTCATACTGTTGCCTACAAAGACTTTGATATTCCTAAGGAATACCACGAAGACTGGGACAAATACAATCTGTGGCAATACGTTTCCAAAGTGGACGAGCCGATTTTGCGTGCCTACTCTATGGCTTCATATCCAGAAGAAAAAGGCATCATCATGCTGAACGTGCGTATCGCCACACCGCCTCCACGCGTACCTGATGCGCCTCCGGGACAAATGTCATCCTACATCTGGTCACTCAAACCCGGTGATAAAGTGACGATTTCCGGTCCGTTTGGCGAATTCTTTGCCAAAGATACCGATGCCGAAATGGTATTTATCGGCGGTGGTGCGGGTATGGCGCCGATGCGCTCCCACATTTTCGACCAGCTGAAACGTTTGAACTCCAAACGTAAGATTACCTTCTGGTATGGTGCCCGTTCTAAACGCGAGATGTTCTATGTCGAAGACTTCGACCAACTCGCAGCAGAATTCCCAAACTTCACATGGCACGTCGCCCTGTCCGACCCATTGCCTGAAGACAACTGGGACGGCTACACAGGCTTCATTCACAACGTGGTTTACGAAAACCACCTGAAAAACCATGAAGCACCGGAGGACTGCGAATTCTACATGTGCGGCCCTCCAATCATGAACCAGTCCGTGATCAAAATGCTCAAAGACTTGGGCGTGGAAGACGAAAACATCCTCTTGGACGATTTCGGCGGCTAACCAACAAAAAGGAAGAAACTTCGGTTTCTTCCTTTTTTATTGCCAGGCCGTCTGAAAATCATACTTTCAGACGGCCTGAACCTTTCTTTTACGATACAATAAAGGCTTCAAAAAATAATCCTCAAATCCCTTATGCCGTTTCTTTCCAATTCGTTTTACCGTCCGATAATCGGTTGCACCGTTGCCATCTTTTCCGCATTTACACTCTCTGCCTGTCAACCTGAAAAACAACAACAAACCATCACCCTGCAAGGCGAGACCATGGGCACGACCTATACCGTCAAATACCTTTCAGACGGCCAAGACAAACTCCCCTCCCCTGCCGAAATACAAAAACGCATTGATGACGCGCTTAAAGAAGTCAATCGGCAAATGTCTACCTACCAGACCGATTCCGAAATCAGCCAATTCAACCAGCTGCGCACCGTCAATCAGGCCATGCCCATTTCCCAAGACTTTGCCTATGTAACCGGCGAAGCCTTGCGTTTAAACAAATTGACGCACGGCGCACTGGACGTAACCGTCGGCCCTTTGGTCAACCTTTGGGGATTCGGCCCGCAAAAAGAAATCACGCACGAACCGACCGCACAAGAAATCCAACATGCTTCAGAAATGGTCGGTACGGACAAACTCAAACTTTCCCAAGACGGACAACAGCCTACACTTGCCAAAACCCATCCCGAAGTCTATTTAGACCTATCCTCCATCGCCAAAGGCTTTGGTGTAGATAAAACCGCCGCCGAACTTGAAAAACTCAATATCGGTAATTATTTGGTAGAAATCGGCGGCGAGTTGCATGGCAAAGGCCGCAATGCGCAAGGCAACCCTTGGCGTATCGGCATCGAGCAACCCAATATCGTTCAAGGCGGCGCGACCCAAATCACCATTCCATTGGACAATAAATCACTGGCCACATCCGGCGACTACCGCATTTTCCATGTCGATAAGTCAGGCCGTCGCCTTTCCCATATCATCAACCCCAAAACCAAACAACCCATCAGCCACAACCTCGCCTCCATCAGCGTAGTAGCAGAAAACGCCACACTTGCAGACGGCCTTTCCACCGGATTGTTCGTTCTCGGAGAAACCGAAGCGCTTAAACTTGCCGAGCAAGAAAATCTCGCCGTTTTCCTTATCATCCGAACCCCGCAAGGCGGCTACCATACTAAAATGTCCAGCGCATTCAAGAAATTATTAAACTAACCTTCAGGAATACACACATGAAAACCCTCCTTCTGACTTTCGGCATCTTTATCATTGTCATCCTCGGCATGGCAGTCGGCTATATTTTCTCCAAACGCACCATCAAAGGCAGCTGCGGCGGCATTTCCTCTCTCGGCATGAAGAAAATGTGCGATTGCGACACGCCATGCGATACTTTGCAAAAAGAGCTGGATAAAAAACAACATTCCGACAATCAAGGCATCAAGGTCGATCATTAAGTCTTTGTTGAATGTTTATTCATAACTCAAGGCTGTTTATCCCCCATCAGGCCGTCTGAAAAACAAAAGAGCGTGATCCCAATAGATACACGCTCTTTTGTTTTGCCTCTTCCAAAGCAATCCAAAAATATCTTGCCCACCCGTTTAAATCAAGACCACTCCAAACTAATCATGAAATAAAAAGAAAAGCTCCTGCAAAACAGGAGCTTTTTCTTGGAAGAAACCGAATTATTTCAATTTAGTTTCTTTGTAAATAACGTGTTTACGGGCTACTGGGTCAAATTTTTTGATTTCCAGTTTGCCAGGCATAGTACGTTTGTTTTTAGTAGTTGTGTAGAAGTGACCAGTACCAGCGCTGGACTCCAGTTTGATTTTATCGCGCATTGCAGTAATCCTTAATTAATGGTGTTTAAATTAAGCTTCGCCGCGAGCACGCAAATCAGCCAATACGACATCAATGCCTACTTTATCGATGGTGCGCAATGCAGCGTTAGAAACGCGCAGGCGAACCCAGCGGTTTTCACTTTCTACCCAGAAACGACGTGATTGCAAGTTAGGCAAAAAACGACGTTTGGTTTTGTTGTTGGCGTGTGATACGTTATTGCCAGACATCGGGCGCTTACCGGTCACTTTGCAAACTCGTGCCATGGTTAGTCTCCAAACTTCTAAAATAGTAAAACGCGATTTATACCACGAAATCCGCCTTCAGTTCAAGTCGTTTACTGAAAAAACGGGATTTGTGGAAATAAACCTTCTCAATATGTTGCATCTGCGAAACGGTATCTCGCAAAGCCTTAACTTTTCAATTATAACGGATTTCTTTAAAAAAATCATCTGTCGTTTGCGTGGTCGGCGAAATAAGCAGGCCGTCTGAAAATTTCAGACGGCCTGCTTGTCATCATGCTTTTTTCTTCAACGCCGCATTCAAAACGCAGCCGAGTATAAAGCAGGCTAAAGAGGGAACAACCCACCCCAAACCGATATTGTAAAACGGCAATGCGCGCTCGATAGCAGCAGCAGTGTCGGCATTAAATCCAAACGCAGCTTTATAGACATCGAGCAAACCGACCATAAGGGCCGCCATCATGGTGCAGAAATAGACAATACGGCCGCCGCCGAACAGTTTATCCGTCAAAGCCAGCAGAATGATGACGATGGTCAGCGGATACAACAGCATCAACATTGGAATAGAAAAATGTAAAATCGCTGACAGGCCTTTATTGGCCAACAGGATAGACACCACCGTATTCAGTATCACAAAGACTTTATAAGAAATACCCGGGCAAAGACGGTTGAAATATTCGGCGCATGAAGTAATCAAGCCAACCGCCGTACTCAGACAGGCAAGCAGCACCATGACGCCAAGCAACACAATACCGGCCGTACCGAAATAGTGCTGTGCGGTTTTAGACAAAACCAACGCGCCGTTTTCCTGCAAGCCGATACCGGCCACACCTGTCGCACCCATATAGCCGATAAACAAGTAAACCACTGCCAAACAAGAAGCCGCCAACACACCGGAAATCGTCGTGGTCTTCAGCAAATCCGCGCGGTTGTCCACGCCCATGGCGCGAACGGCATCGATGACGATAATGGCAAACACCAGCGAAGCCAGCGCGTCCATGGTGCCGTAGCCTTCCAAAATACCTTTAACCAACGGATGAGCGGCAAAATCGCCTTGTGCAGTCTGTGGCATACCCATCGGGTTAATAGCGGCGTAGCCGACCAATATTGCAATTGCCAGCAATAAAACGGGCGTAAGGATTTTACCGATACGGTCAACCAGTTTCCCCGGAGAAATCGACAGCCAATAAGTCATGCCGAAAAACACCAGACTGAATACGGCCAATGCGATGCTTTTCCAAGATTCATCAATGAAAGGAGAGATGGCGGTTTCAAAAGATACCGTTGCCGTACGCGGCATGGCAAACAAGGGGCCGATTGCCAGATAAAGCGCGGCGGCAAAAGTCACGCCGTACCAAGGAGCAACACGGGAAGCCAGCGCTTCCACATCGCGCGAGCCGGAATAGCCGACGGCAATCACGCCCAGCAGTGGCAACCCCGCCCCGGTCAACAAAAAGCCGAACATTGCCGAAAGCCAGTTTTCGCCTGCCTGCTGCCCCAAATAAGCCGGGTAAATTAAGTTACCCGCACCGAAAAACAGCGCAAACAGCATCAAACCCACCGCCCATAAAGAGGCCTTGCTGCGACTTGTCGTCGAATTCATCTTAAATTCTCTTTTTCCAAATACCCGTTATCGGCTTCATCGATTTCAAGGCCGTCTGAAAGCATTTCGGCTTCGTTTGTTTCCAAACCGTCTTTCAGGCTGATTTCGATTTCGCCATAATTTTCCGGCTGTACGATACGCACTAAGCCTTCTTTGGCCAGTTCCAGCAATGCAATAAAATTGACCACCACATACGTCGCACCCTGCTCCGGCTTAAACAAATCACTAAACTTACTGATACCGCTTTCGTTCAAACGGCGCAAAATCGCCGTCATCTGCGCGCGCATGGAAATGGTTTCCCGCACCACTTCATGACTGCGCGTATGCTTGGCACGCGACAAAATACCCAACCAAGCCTGCGTCAAATCGGCAACGTACACTTCCGGCAACTTCGCTTCGACCGCAATTTCCAGCGGCAAATACGCCCAAGCAAAATCACGTCCGGCACGCGGCAACGCGTCCAAGCCTTGAGCCGCCAGTTTCATTTGTTCGTAAGCCAACAGACGGCGCACCAACTCGGCACGCGGGTCCGCCTCTTCATCCTCAACTTCTTCAGGACGCGGCAACAACAGGCGCGATTTGATTTCAATCAGCATCGCCGCCATCAGCAGGTATTCCGCCGCCAAATCAAACTGATATGCTTCCATTTGGGCAATATAGTGCAGATACTGTTCGGTAATCTTCACCATCGGAATATCGAGGACATCGATATTTTGCTTGCGGATAAGGTACAGCAGCAAATCCAACGGCCCTTGGAAGCTGCTCAATACCACCTTCAACGCATCAGGCGGAATAAACAAATCCTGCGGCACATCGGTAACAGGCTGACCGAACACCCACGCAACGGTATGTTCAGACGGCGTTGCAGCAGTGGAAGAAATAAGGTGTTCTGAAGGCATGGTTAAAGGGTCTTTTTCTTTTTAAGTTTAGTAAGAAGTTTCATCAACAAAAGGCCGTCTGAAACGAGGACGATCCGTTTTTAATATAAAAATCAGCGGTTTTTACGATTGATTTGCAAAGAAACAATGGCAACGGCAAAGGTCTGAGCCAAGGCCATGCCCAACAGCGGCAGGCTGGCGAAAACCGTACCCGTCAGTACCGAGCCGATATCACGGGAAAACACAAAACCATCCCTCGCCAGCATCGCCACCATCAAAGCCGACAACAGCAAACTTTCGCAGCCGACCAAAAACCAAATCATTTTAACCGAACGGCGTTTGCGCCATTTCATGATACCGGCGTGCACAAGACTGAAGATCACGATGGACAGAAACGGATAAAGAAAAGTGGTGAACGGGCGGGTATAACCGCTTTGCACACACAAATAATCGCCGGGCAGCGTATTGCATTCCATCACATCGAAAAACATCGGATCGACAGCATACATCAACACGCCGAACCATACCGCATAAATCAGACTGGCGATAAAGTAGGCTTTAAAAAATCGGCTCTTACCCATTTCCTACCCCTCACTTCCGCCCTGCGATATGCTCCACCGCAGCCTGCGCGCAATACAGCCCAAACGAAGCCGTTACCAGCATACTCGCCCCATAGCCCGCGCAGGACAAACCTTGCGGCGCGGCATCGGTCGAACACACTTCGCCGGATTGTGGCGGCGTAATATTCTCGGTTGAATAAACGCAAGGCACGCGCATTTTTTCTTTGGTATCGCGGCTGAAGCTGTAGCGTTTGCGCAAGGTGTAGCGCAAGTTGGAAAGCAGCGGATCGTGGGTAACGCGGCTCAAATCGGCGGTTTGAATCAACGCCGGATTCTTCTGTCCGCCCGCTCCGCCGCTGATAATAAACGGTTGTTTATGTTGCACGAAATACGCCGCCATCGCCGCTTTTACACGGATTTGGTCGATGGCGTCGATGACAAAGTCAAAAGGCCGTCTGAAAAGCTCGTCCAGATTGTCTTCGGTCACAAAATCTTCAATTTCCGTTACTTCGCATTGCGGATTGATTTGGGCAATGCGTTCGCGCAAAGCGGTAACTTTTGCCTTGCCAAAATCATCGGTCAAAGCGTGCAACTGGCGGTTAACATTGGACTCGGCAACATTGTCCAAATCAATCAGCGTTAAACGACCGATACCGCTCCTCGCCAAAGCCTCCACCGCCCACGAGCCGACGCCGCCAACACCGACCACGCACACATGCGCACACGAAAAGCGCGCCAGTGCTTCGTCTCCGTAAAGTCTGGCAATGCCGCCAAAGCGGCGCGAAGAAAGAAAAGCGGCGTCCTGCATAAGTAACCTTGTGATATATCAATAAATTAATGAAAAACGCGACAGGCGATTCGGACAGACATTATACTTGAAAGCAGATGGGCTGTTGTACCTGCCCGAAAGAGTTTATAATCGTTTCACATTCAGACAAGTTCTGATTTCATATTAAACGAAAGTGCCGCTACTCGGCGCAAAAGGAGAATGAATATGTACAAACATCTGGTTGTAGCCGTTGACGGTAGCGAGACCTCCCTCAATGCATTGAAACATGCCGCCGAACTGGCAAGCCTCAACAAAGCCCAACTGACTTTGGTTCACGTTGCCAACCCTGCCGAATACATGGCTTTGGCGCCTGAATTCCTGCAACACGAAAGCTACGAAGCCGCCGCCGTTGCCCAAGGTAACGAAGTTTTGGATTTCGCAGAAAAAACAGCGCGTGAAAACGGCGTTGAAAACATCGTAAAACACCTGTTGGTCGCCAACAAAGGCGCGCGCGAAATGGCTCAAGACTTGGTTGACTACGCCGACGAAAACGGCGCCGACCTGTTGGTACTCGGCACACACGGCCGTACCGGCCTGATGCACCTGCTGATGGGCAGCTTCGCCGAAACCGTTATGCGCCAAAGCCACCTGCCTCTGCTGATTATCCGCAGCAAAGCCGAAGAAGCATAATCAAGCATTGATTTAAAATAGCGAAAGGCCGTCTGAATATTTTTCAGACGGCCTTTTTTCAACATCACAGCTTCAGCTTTTATTTCGCCATTTCTTTGAACACTTCGTGTGCCGCAGCAATGGTTTCGTCAATCAGCTCGGGCGTATGCGCGGCGGAAACAAAGCCGGCTTCATAAGCGGACGGGCCGAATGCGACATTGCGGTCGAGCATACCGTGGAAGAAATGTTTGAAACCTTCAATATTGGAACGCGCCATATCGGCGTAGTTTTGCGGTGCATGGTTGGCAAAATACAGACCGAACATGCCGCCCACGCTGTCGGCCGTAAATTCAACGCCGTGTGCTTTGGCCGCATCAGCGATACCGTTGGCAAGGCGTTGTGTCAGGGCAGTCAGGTTTTCATAGAAGCCTTCGCGCTGAATGATTTCCAACGTTTTCAAACCGGCTGCAACCGCAATCGGATTTCCGGACAATGTACCTGCCTGATACACGCCGCCTAAGGGGGAAATGCATTCCATAATGTCTTTACGGCCGCCAAATGCCGCCAAAGGCATGCCGCCGCCGATTACTTTGCCCATAGTGGTCAAATCGGGTTTGATGCCGTGCAAAGATTGCGCACCGCCCAGCGCCACGCGGAAACCGGTCATCACTTCGTCGTAAATCAACACGGCACCGTGTTTTTCAGTCAATTCGCGCAAGGCTTTGGCAAAGGCTTCAGACGGCCTAACCAGATTCATATTGCCGACAAAAGGCTCCAAAATCACACAGGCGATGTCATTGCCGCTTTGTGCAAAGGCTTCTTCCAGTTGGGCGATATTGTTGTATTCAAGTACCAAAGTGTGTTTGGTAAAGTCGGCAGGCACGCCTGCAGAAGAAGGGTTGCCAAACGTCAGCAGACCGCTGCCTGCTTTCACCAACAGACTGTCGGAATGACCATGGTAGCAGCCTTCAAACTTGATTATTTTGTCGCGGCCGGTAAAACCGCGTGCCAAACGGATGGCGGTCATCGTTGCTTCCGTACCGGAGCTGACAAGTCGCAGCTGCTCAACGGACGGCATGATTTTGGCGATTTCTTCGGCGATGACGATTTCACCTTCAGTTGGCGCACCGAACGACAAACCGCCCAATGCCGCTTCGCGCACGGCTTCAATGACTTCGGGATGGGCATGGCCGACAATCGCAGGGCCCCAAGAACCGACATAGTCGGTATAACGCGTGCCGTTTTCGTCCCAAACATACGCGCCTTCTGCCTTTTTGATAAAGCGCGGTACGCCGCCGACGCTGCCGAATGCGCGCACAGGAGAGTTTACGCCGCCGGGAATAATGGCTTTGGCGCGGTTGAACAAGCTTTCATTACGGTTCATGGTAAATTCTTTCGTAAGAGGTCGTCTGAAAATCAAATCGGTGCCATTTTAACACCAAATCCTTTTCAGACGGCCCAAGCTTCAAAATAAGAATCGGGCACAAAATCAAAATTATTCTTTAAAAACAAACACTCTATCCACATTTTTCCTGCTTGTGCTATAATCCGCGACCTATTGAAACAATAAAAGAAAAGCATCATGTTACGCGGATTCATACTCAGCCTCGCCCTTTTGGCGTCCTCCCTCGTTCATGCACAACGCAGCCTGCCCGACGATATGGACGTGGCCGTTTTAAAAACTGTCGATTTACCTTATCTGAAAGTCAGCAAAGGTGGTTTTTCTTGGACGCGCCTGCTGACCTTGGGCATTGTGGACGGCAATGCGGCCAAACTGCAAATCACGCGCTTCACCAAAATCCACGATGAAAACGACCGTTTCATCCCCATGGGCCGCCTGCTGAATCAAACCGGCAAAGCCGTCGCGTTCAAATACAACGAAGAGAGCCGCCTCGTCCGCGAAATCTGGATTCTGACCGACGCCGAGGCCGACAGGTTTGCCGCACACGCCAAAGCGCAAAAACAGGCGGAAGAATAACTTTCAGACGGCCCGGATATTCACAGGCCGTCTGAACCCTTTTACAACAAGCAAGTCAATCAAAACAAACCATGAAAAAAGTATTTATCCGCACCTTCGGGTGCCAAATGAACGAGTACGACAGCGAAAAAATGCTGTCCGTCCTCGCCGAAGAACACGGCGGCATCGAGCAGGTTACCCAACCTGACGACGCCGACATCATCTTGTTCAACACCTGCTCCGTGCGTGAAAAAGCGCAAGAGAAAGTCTTCTCCGACTTAGGTCGCGTCCGCCCGCTCAAAGAAAAAAATCCCGACCTCATCATCGGCGTTGCCGGCTGCGTTGCCTCTCAAGAAGGCGAAAACATCGTCAAACGCGCTCCGTATGTGGACGTGGTTTTCGGCCCGCAAACACTGCACCGCCTGCCCAAACTCATCGTCGATAAAGAAACCACCGGCCTGTCTCAAATCGACATTTCCTTCCCCGAAATCGAGAAATTCGACCACCTGCCGCCTGCGCGCGTAGAAGGCGGTTCGGCATTCATTTCTATTATGGAAGGCTGTTCCAAATACTGCTCTTACTGCGTCGTCCCTTACACCCGCGGCGAAGAATTCTCCCGCCCGCTCAACGACGTATTGACCGAAATTGCCGGTTTGGCACAACAAGGTGTTAAAGAAATCAACCTCTTAGGCCAAAACGTCAATGCCTATCGCGGCGAGATGGAAAACGGCGAAATCTGCGACTTTGCCACCTTATTGCGCATCGTCCACGAAATCCCGGGCATCGAACGCCTGCGCTTTACCACCAGCCATCCGCGCGAATTTACCGATGCGATTATCGAGTGCTACCGCGACCTGCCCAAGCTGGTTTCCCACCTGCACCTGCCGATTCAAAGTGGTTCCGACCGCGTATTGAGCGCGATGAAACGCGGTTACACCGCCTTGGAATACAAATCCATCATCCGCAAACTGCGTGCCATCCGTCCTGATTTGTGCCTCAGCTCCGACTTTATCGTCGGCTTCCCGGGCGAGACCGAGCGCGAGTTCGAGCAAACCTTGAAACTGGTCAAAGACATCGCCTTTGACTTGAGCTTCGTCTTTATTTACAGTCCGCGCCCCGGTACACCCGCCGCCAACCTGCACGACGACACGCCGCACGAAGAAAAAGTGCGCCGCCTCGAAGCTTTGAACGAAGTCATCGAAGCCGAAACCGCGCGCATCAACCAAACCATGGTCGGCACGGTTCAACGCTGCTTGGTCGAAGGCATCTCCAAAAAAGACCCCGACCAACTGCAAGCCCGTACCGCCAACAACCGCGTGGTCAACTTTACCGGCACACCCGACATGATCAACCAAATGATCGATTTGGAAATCACCGAAGCCTACACCTTCTCCCTGAAAGGCAAACCGGTATAAGCACACACAAACAAAGGCCGTCTGAAACTGTTCAGACGGCCTTTATCTTGGCTCGGCCCGGCATTATCTGATTCATGTATTTTTATTACCCGAACAAAAGGCTTTTCAGTATAATACCGCCCGAAAATTCCCTTATCTGTTGAGAAGTTAAGGCCAAAAACCAAACTTTTTGCAGACCAATCCGACGATGCCGTCCCGCAAGCGGCTTTCCCAAAAGGAATATTTTTAAATGAGTTCTTCAAATCAAAGCGTTTTGGAACGATTGTTCAACCTGAGTGCCAATCAGACCAACGTCCGCACTGAAATCATGGCCGGTTTAACCACCTTCCTCGCCATGTGTTACATCATCATCGTCAACCCCCTGATTTTGGGCGAAACCGGCATGGATATGGGTGCAGTATTTGTGGCCACCTGTATCGCCTCCGCCATCGGCTGTTTCGTGATGGGCTTTGTCGGCAACTACCCGATCGCCCTTGCGCCGGGCATGGGCTTGAACGCCTACTTTACCTTTGCCGTCGTCAAAGGCATGGGCGTGGACTGGCGTGTGGCTTTGGGTGCCGTTTTCATTTCCGGCATCATTTTCATCCTGTTCAGCTTCTTTAAAGTGCGTGAAATGCTGGTCAATGCGCTGCCTATGGGCTTGAAAATGTCGATTGCTGCAGGTATCGGCCTCTTCTTGGCATTGATTGCGCTCAAAGGCGCAGGTGTGATTGTGGCCAATCCTGCCACATTGGTCGGCTTGGGCGACATCCACCAGCCTACCGCCCTGCTGGCGATGGCAGGCTTTGTCATGGTGGTTGCACTCGGCCACTTCCGCGTTAAAGGCTCCATCATTATTACCATTCTGACGCTGACCGCCGTCTCCACCGTCTTGGGCTTGAGCGAGTTCAAAGGCGTGGTCGGCGAAGTCCCAAGCATTGCGCCGACTTTCATGCAGATGGACTTCAAAGGCTTGTTTACCGTCAGCATGGTCAGTGTGATTTTTGTATTCTTCCTGGTTGACTTGTTTGACTCTACCGGCACCTTGGTCGGTGTTTCCCACCGCGCAGGCCTGTTGCAAGACGGCAAACTGCCGCGTTTGAAACGCGCCCTGCTTGCCGACTCAACCGCCATCGTCGCCGGCGCCGCCTTGGGTACGTCTTCTACCACCCCTTACGTTGAAAGCGCGGCAGGTGTTTCTGCCGGCGGCCGCACCGGCCTGACCGCCGTTACCGTCGGCGTACTGATGCTAGCCTGTCTGATTTTCTCACCGCTGGTTCAAAGCATTCCAGCATTCGCTACCGCTCCCGCCCTGCTCTATGTTGGCGCGCAAATGTTGCGCAGCGCGCGCGAAATCGATTGGGACGACATGACCGAAGCCGCACCGGCATTCCTGACCATCGTCTTCATGCCGTTTACCTACTCGATTGCCGACGGTATTGCGTTCGGCTTTATCAGCTACGCACTCATCAAACTCTTGTGCAACCGCACCCAAGACGTACCGCCTATGGTATGGATTGTCGCCGTGTTGTGGGCATTGAAATTCTGGTTCTTGGGTTAAACTGTTCAAAAGAACAGGCCGTCTGAAAACTTTTCAGACGGCCTGTTTTATTTTACCCAGCGTTTAAAGCTGTCGATAAAAAATTATTTTTTCACTTTTTTAGCGGCTGGTTTAGCGGCAGCTTTCGCACCTTTGTCCAATACGCAGAAACGGGTAGCGATTTGGTCAACCACTTCTTGTTTGCCGTTTACTTCGGTAGTACCTCGAATAGTCAGCATGTTGCCGTCAACTTTGTCCACGTTGGCTGCAGTAGCTGCTTCAGCAATCCAAGCAACATTGCCGCCCCAGAATGCGTTTACATCTTTGCTGCTGTCAGTGATACGGAACAGGTTTTCAGTAACTTGGCCTTTGTATTTTACTTGGGCGGCAACAACTTCGTTGCCTTTGAAGCCGTACATGACGCTCAGAGGCTCTTTGCCGTCTTTACCGCATTTGTAGTGAACTTCTTTAGTACCGTCGATAGAGTCTACTTTCAAAGTAGTAGGCACTGGAGCTTGAGCTTGTTGAGCCTGAGCTTGAGTTTGTTGTTGCGCAGTAGGCGCAGCTTTGGCTTCAGGTTTGGCTTTAGAACCGCTGCTACATGCAGTCAGGGCAACAGCCGCCAAAACGGCAGGAACGATTAATTTAACATTCATATTCATAATTGACTCCCAAATGGTTTCAATAAAAAACCGGCAAACGCCGGCTGACATTTACACATTAACAGAGATATTCCGTCTTGTCTTTATCTCAGACGGCATTTTTTAGGAAAAGTTCAAATAAATATTTTTATTTTATAAAATCAAGAAATTATAAATATGAAATCATGTAAATTCAGGTTTGGGAATTTTTAAGATGAATACTGTTGTCAATAAATCGGGTTTTGACAAGGGTAAAATAAGATTGAAAAACATATAGAACGACAAAAAGTCTGGGCAATTGATTTTACACACTTCTGTCTCTTGAGTTGCTAAGCGTTTCAGACGGCCTTAGAACACAAACAGTAAATGCAATAAAAAAACGCAATCTGAAACAGATTGCGTTTTTTTGAAAACTGGCACGCCCACGGGGAATCGAACCC
>NZ_KV832189.1:61227-186646 GCF_001837375.1 Neisseria sp. HMSC066H01 | reverse complement strand
TACTCTATCCAACTGAGCTACGGGTGCATCCTCATCACTTCGCTAGTGCGTTGTGAATCAAGAAGACCGAATAATATAGGCTTTCCTAAAACCTGTCTACTCTTTTCACGGATATTTTTTATATTTTTATTTAACTATTTGAAATTAAATAATATAAAATTAACGTAAAATCCCTACTCCTGACAAATCCTGCGCCATTTTAGCGGCGGAATTATCGGTCATGCCGCCGACAAAATCCAAAATCTTCATATAGGCCTGATACAGACTGTCTTCAGGAAGAATCGGATTGTGCTTTTTCAATAATTCCAACGCCAGAGACTGACGCGTTGCCAACTGTTTTTCAGCAATCAGGGCATAAGCGGCAGGGACAAGCAAATCCAAGATAGAGCCTAAGCATGGGAATGTTGCAATTTCGGTCAAGAGCTTGGTGTGATGGCGGAAAATCCGTGTTTGCGCCAATTCTTTTGCTTTTGCCAAAGTATTTTGCACTTGCGGGCTGCACAAGGCCAGCAAATCTTTGCCTTTGAATGTTCCGTCCAGTAAATCAGACTGATGCAGCATAAAGGTTTGCGCGACATCATCAATCGCCTTGCCGATCGCAATGCCGCGCAACATGGCGCAACGCTGACGGCTGGAGTTGGCGTGCCACGCGCTTTCTGCAAAGGTCAGTTCGGACAAAATACTTTCTACTTCCGTATCCGTGAGCAAATCCAATTCGACGGCATCTTCCAAATCCAGCAAGGCATAGCAAATATCGTCGGCGGCCTCCATCAAATAAGACAAAGGATGACGCGCCCAGCTGTCTGCTCCTGCGGAAACCAGCCCCAATTCGTCGGCAACTTGACGGATAAACGGCAACTCGGTTTGATAAATATTGAATTTTTTTCTGCCGTTCGGATGTTGTGTTGTCCACGGATACTTCAACAATGCGCCGATGGCTGCCGCAGTCAGGCGCATTCCGCCAGCCTCGGGATACATTTCAAGGCTGGCGACGATACGCAGGCTATGCGCATTACCTTCATAGGTTTGAATGTCGTTGCGTTCCGCTTCGTTTAATGTGTTCAGATAAATTTGATGTTCAGGCCGTCTGAACCAATCACGCAAAGCATCTTCGCCGGTATGGCCAAACGGCGGATTGCCCAAATCATGTGCCAAACAGGCAACCTGCACCACAGCACCAATATCGCTGGGCGTATTGCCCTGCGGCAAAAAACCGCCGTTGTGCAACATCACGCCCACGCGGTTACCCAAGCTCCTGCCCACGCTGGCTACTTCAACGCTGTGCGTCAGGCGGTTGTGCGTCAAATCGTGTTGCGCCAGCGGATGCACCTGAGTTTTACGGCCAAGGCGGCGGAAGGCTCCGGAAAAAACGACCCGGTCGTAATCGATGTGAAAATCCGTACGCAAGGCATCGGCACCTTCCTGAGTCGAAGGGGTAACGGTCGGCACGATTTCGCCGTTTTTGGGACGGAAGCGTTGGGTGGACAATAAGTTTTGCCAATTCATTCGGGTATTCATAAGCGTTTCCTAAAATGAAGCAAAGGCCGTCTGAAACATATTCAGACGGCCTTATGCTTATTTACCGCGCATCAATTCAAAGAAATCGTCATTGTTTTTAGAGTCTTTGAGTTTGCCCACCAAAAACTCGGTCGCTTCGATTTCGTCCATAGGATGCAGGAATTTGCGCAAGAGCCACATACGTTGCAACTGATCGTTCGGCACCAACAATTCTTCGCGGCGCGTACCGGATTTATTGATGCTGATGGCCGGGAACAGGCGTTTTTCTGCCATGCGGCGGTCAAGGTGCAATTCCATATTGCCCGTGCCTTTGAACTCTTCGTAAATCACGTCGTCCATGCGGCTGCCGGTTTCAACAAGCGCTGTCGCAATGATAGTGAGCGAACCGCCCTCTTCTACATTACGCGCGGCGCCGAAGAAGCGTTTCGGACGGTGCAAAGCGTTGGCATCAACACCGCCGGTCAAAATTTTGCCCGAAGTCGGCACAACGGTATTGTAGGCGCGCGCCAAACGGGTAATCGAATCCAGCAGGATGACCACGTCTTTTTTGTGTTCGACCATACGTTTGGCTTTTTCAATCACCATTTCGGCCACTTGTACATGGCGTTGCGCTGGTTCGTCAAACGTAGAGGAAACCACTTCGCCGCGTACAGAACGGCTCATCTCGGTTACTTCTTCCGGACGCTCGTCAATCAACAGGACAATCAGCTCGACATCGGGATAATTGGCGGTAATGGCGTGGGCGATGTTTTGCAACATCACGGTTTTACCGGTTTTAGGCGGCGCCACCAACAATGCACGTTGGCCTTTACCGATCGGGGAAACCAAGTCGATGGCGCGGCCGGTCAGATTCTCTTCGGCTTTGATGTCGCGCTCAAGTTTGAATTGTTCGGTTGGGAATAAAGGCGTGAGGTTTTCAAAAAGAATTTTGTGTTTGCAGACTTCGGGCGGATCGCCGTTGATGGTATCGAGGCGGACAAGCGCGAAATAGCGCTCATTGTCTTTCGGCACACGCACGCTGCCTTCGATGGTGTCGCCGGTGTGCAGATTGAAGCGGCGGATTTGCGTGGGCGAAACATAAATATCGTCAGGGCCGGCAAGATAAGAAGTATCTGCGCTGCGCAGGAAACCGAAGCCATCGGGCAGGATTTCCAGTGTACCGGAACAGGTAAAGCTGACATTCTGCTTCATCATCTGGCGGACGATGGCAAAAACGAGGTCTTGTTTGCGGAAACGGTTGGCGTTTTCAATGCCATGTTCTTCTGCCATTTCCAAGAGTTTGGAAATGTGGAGGGTTTGGAGTTCTGAAACGTGCATAGTATTGATATATTTTGGATGGTATCAGAGAGATGGCACACAGGCCGTCTGAAAGTATGAAATCGTGCCGCAGGATACGGTAGATTTTTGAGAAAGTTGAATTTTAGGCAGTTGGAGGCAGGGTGTCAAATTTTTAAATCGAACGTTGAGCCGAGACCATAATCTTACCCTGTAATAAGATTAGGGCCGGCAACAGCTTGGCAATCGCAACCCTATCGCCCAAAATCCGAGTATTTACCCAACTTCAGACGGCCTTCTGCCCGTACCGCATCAGCGTCATGCCGCCGACTGCCGCCGCGCAGCCCGCAACCAGAGAGATATGCAGCGGTTCGCCCAAAAACCACGCCGAAGACAGCACACCGAAAATCGGCACAAGCGTAATATACGCCGCCGCACTGCCTGCACCCAAAGTCTTTACGCCTTCGAAATACCACGCATAGGCCAATACCGTCGCACCGATGACCAGCCACGCCAAGGCCGTCCAACCGCGCCCATCCATTGCCGCTATCGCCTCAAACGGCATTCCGTCCGTCCACAACGCCACCACCGACAACATCAACGCACCAATAAACGACGTTGCCGTCGTTACCGTCAGCGCGTCTATCCCGCGCAAAACCGCGCGACCAATTAAGGTATAAGCCGCCCAACAGACCACGCAGCCGAAAATCAGCCACTCCCCCGCCTTGATGCCGCCCGACAATACCGTCAACGGCTGCCCTTGCGTTACCACCATAATGGCACCGCCGACCGCCAGCAGCATACCCGCCAAAATCTTCGCATTTAAACGCTCGCCGAAAAACCAAGTTGCCAATAGCAATGTCAATACTGGATTCACTGCCACGACCACCGCAGCCTTGCCTGCCGACATAGTCTGCAAACCCAGCATAAAAAACACCGCATAGCCGCACACGCCGACGGAAGCGGCTGCAGCCAAGCCCAGCCATTGCCGCGCCGACAAAGCCGCCAAAGTCGCAAACCTGCTGCGTGCAAACAACCAGCCCAACAACAAAACCGAAGCCAGTACAAACCGAACCGCCCCACCCGTCAACGGCGGCAGCGACTGCCCCAGCATCCGCCCCATCGGCCAGGACGCACCCCACAACACCGCCATTCCCAGCAGTTTCAAATGTACAGAATAACGTTCCATCTCATCCCTTTATCGACAAAGGCCGTCTGAAAACCGGATTTCACGTTTTCAGACGGCCTTCAATTTAACGACTGCAAACAGATTACTTAGGCTGCCAAGAATCTTTCAGCGTAACCGTGCGGTTAAACACCGGCATATCTTTGCTGTGGTCTTTGCGGTCGGTCACAAAATAGCCGATGCGTTCAAACTGCCAACGGCTCTCCGCCGGCAAATCTTTTGCGACAGGTTCGGCGTAGGCGGTGATTTCCTTGATGGATTCTGGATTGAGGAAATCGGTAAACGGCAGATAGTTGCCGTCTTCGCCGCGCACGGCATCGGGACGCTCGACGGTAAAGAGGCGGTCGTACAGGCGGACTTTAATTTCGGCTGCGTGTTCGGCAGACACCCAGTGAATCACGCCTTTAACTTTGCGGCCTTCGGGATTTTTGCCCAAGGTATCGTGGTCGATACTGCATTTGAGTTCAACCACATTGCCCGCTGCGTCTTTTACTACTTCATCGCATTTGATGACATAGCCATGGCGCAAACGCACTTCGCCGCCGGGAATCAGGCGTTTGAAGCCTTTAGGCGGATTTTCGGCAAAGTCGTCGGCTTCGATGTAAATGGTTTGTGAAATAGGTACTTCGCGATCGCCCATTTCCTCGTGGTTCGGATGGAATGCGGCACGGCGGCTTTGGGTTTTACCGGCTTCAAAGTTGGTCAGGGTCACTTTGAGCGGGTTCAAAACCGCCATCATGCGTGGCGCAGAGTTTTCCAACTCTTCACGAATCGCACCTTCCAACACGCTCATGTCAACGATGTTTTCAGATTTGGAAATACCGGCGCGTTTGGCAAACAGGCGCAAGCCTTCGGGCGTGTAGCCGCGGCGGCGCATACCGGAAATGGTCGGCATACGCGGATCATCCCAACCGGCAACGTGGCCGTCTGAAACCAGTTGGTTCAGCTTGCGTTTGGACGTGATGGAATACAGAAGCTCCAAACGGGAAAATTCGTATTGGCGTGGACGTGTGGCGTGCGGCGCAGGAATGTTGTCCAACACCCAGTCGTACAACGGACGGTGTGCTTCAAATTCGAGTGTACACAAGGAATGCGTGATGCCCTCGATAGCATCGGAAATGCAGTGCGTGTAGTCGTACATCGGGTAGATGCACCATTTGTCACCGGTGTTGTGGTGATGGGCGCGGCGGATGCGGTAGATGACGGGGTCGCGCATATTGATGTTGCCGGATGCCATGTCGATTTTCAGGCGCAGGGTTTTGCTGCCGTCGGGGAACTCGCCGTTTTTCATGCGTGTAAACAGGTCGAGATTCTCTTCGACGCTGCGGTCGCGGTAAGGGCTGTTTTTGCCTGCTTCGGTCAGCGTACCGCGGTATTCGCGCATTTCTTCGGGCGTCAAATCATCGACATAGGCCTTGCCGTCTTTGATTAAACCGACGGCGTAATCGTAAAGCTGGTCAAAATAATTGGAAGCAAAACGCGGTTCGCCCGCCCAATGAAAACCGAGCCACTCAACGTCTTCTTTGATGGCGTTGACGTATTCGTCGTTTTCTTTTTCGGGGTTGGTGTCATCGAAACGCAGGTTGCACAAGCCGTCATAAATATACGCCAAACCGAAGTTCAAGCAGATGGATTTGGCGTGGCCGATGTGCAGGTAGCCGTTCGGCTCGGGTGGGAAACGGGTTTGGATGGCTGTATGTTTACCGCTTTTGAGGTCTTCTTCGATAATGGTGCGGATAAAGTGGTTGTCCGCGAATTGGTCTTTATTCAACATAATATTTCTTTGATGGAAAGATGATTTTCTGTTTTCAGACGGCCCGGGCATTCAATCAGGCCGTCTGAAAGGAATGGAATGATGGCTCAATTGTACCCGACTTGGCTACTTTGATACAGGGTCGGCAACCTGCCACGCCACGCCGCGCTCGTTTAGGGTTTTCTGCATGGCGGCGGATGGTGTACGGTCGGTAAATAGCTTATCAAATGCGCCAATATCGCCCAGTCTGACCAGGGCATTGCTGTTGAACTTGCTGTGGTCGACGCCGAGATAGCGCACGCGGGCATTGTTCACCATCGCCTGCATGACGCTGACTTCCTTGTAATCGTCATCCAAAAGCGAGCCGTCGTTTTCTATGCCGTGGGTACTCATGATGGCATAGTCGACTTTGAATTGGTTGATGAAATCGACGGTCGCCACACCCGTAATGCCGCCATCCAAGGGGCGGACCACGCCAGAAGCGATGATGACTGTGTAATCGGTACGCGCCGCAGTGATGGAAGCGGCGTAGATATTGTTGGTGATAATTCGCAGGTTTTTACGCTGTCTGACCAACTCGGCGGCGACGGCTTCCATGGTTGTGCCGATGCTGATAAAGAGCGAGGCATTGTCGGGAATGGTGGAAGCAATCAGCCGGGCAATGGCGTTTTTTTCCTGCTGCTGATGGTTGCGCCGCTCCTGCCCTGCCGTTACGACTGAAACGTCGCCCAAAGACGCGCCGCCGTGATAGCGTTTGAGCTGTCCGGTTTCGCTCAATTCCTGCACATCGCGGCGTATGGTTTGCGGCGTTACATCCAAATTCGCCGCCAGCTCTTCCACCGTCATGAAGTTATGTTCGCGGATAAGGGTGAGGATATGTTCGTGTCTCTGGATTTTGGGTTTCATGGCGTTTTGCTTTGCAGGGATAAACCAATGGCCGTCTGAATATTTCAGACGGCCTTTTTATTGTCAAACCGATTACATTTCGAGTTTCTGTTCCAAGCGTTCGATGCACGCGCTCAAGTGGCGACGCATGACTTTGGTCACACGGTTGCGCTTGCCGGCCACCAATAAATCGAGGATTTCACGGTGTTCATGGTGCGAATTAGAATTGATGGTGCGCTTTTCTTTGCGAAGCGGATCGGAAACGGCCACAATCAGTGAAGAACGTGCGCACAAGGTATTCATGATTTCAAACAGGACGTCGTTGTCCAACAGCCGCGCCAATTCGACATGGAAGGCATTGGACAGGCGGTTCCAACCCACGCGGTCGCCGCTCTCGGAGGCTGCGGCCTCTTGCTCAATCATGGCGTAAAGCGGTTGCAGGCGCGTTTCCAAATCAGGCATATCGATGAGGACGCTCAAAATCATGCTTTCCATTTCGATACGCGTGTTGAACACGTCTTTCATTTCTTTCAAGTCCGGCACATGGACAAATGCACCGCGGTTGGGCTGCAGATCGACGATTTTATCGTGCGCCAAAAGTGACAATGCACCACGCACGGTATTGCGCGAGCAAACCATTTGTCGGCAAAGCTCGGACTCGGTCAGTTTTTTGCCCGGCAACAGCAGATGGTCGGTAATCCCGTCCAAAATCAATGCGTACACGCGGAAAAGCTCGGAATCGTGACGCTCTTCCAAAATAAGCGATGAAGTTGCAGGCGCAACGTTGGTATTATTTTCGTAATCCATAATGTTTCCCCAGTATTTGTGTTGAGGCGCAATGGCTTGCAGACCTGCATATTTCAGGGTTGGTTAAAATATAATTAAAAATTGTTGACAATGTTAAACGAAACTTGCACAATGAGGTCAACAAGCCAAGTTATAAAGGCTGATAGAGAGAGAGAAAAAGGAATAAAAAGCAAGCAGATATATTCATGTTAATGCGTGAATATATCTGCTTTTTTTGTGGGCAGCCGTCTCACGCTCCGGCTTTTTCCTTGAAAACCGCCCTATTCTGCTTCGACGATTTCGAAGCTGTGGCTCATTTTTGCCGCTTTGCCCAGCATAATCGATGCGGAGCAATATTTTTCGGCAGACATCTGTACGGCGCGTTCAATCGCGCTTTCTTGCAAACCCCGGCCATACACTTTGAAGTGGATATGGATTTCGGTAAACACGCGTGGCGCGGTGTCGGCGCGTTTGGCAGTCACTTCGGCACGGCAGTCGGTGATTTTTTGGCGTTGTTTCTCGGCAATCATCACCACATCGATGCTGGAACAGCCTGCCACGCCCAACAACAGCATTTCCATCGGGCTGGGGCCGCGCTTGACTTCGCCTTCAGCCGCCGCACCTTCCATCACAACGCTGTGTCCGTTTGCTGTTGTACCGACGAAGCACATTCCGTCTATCCATTTTGAGGTAACTTGCATGGTGTCTTTTTTATCCGTAAAAGCATTAATCCGATATTGTAAACAATTTCAAGTGATAAACCTAGTCAGGCCGTCTGAAAAATACAATCAATTACAATTGGCCTAAACGCATTATTCGTCCCGATACGCCCAATGATTGACCGGCCCGTGCCCTGCCCCGATGCCCAAAGGGTGGGAAATGGCGGCGGCAATATAGTTTTTTGCCGTTTGAACCGCCTCGGACACGCTAAACCCTTTTGCCAGCTCGGCAGTAATGCAGGCCGAAAACGTGCAGCCTGTGCCATGCGTATGCGGCGTTGGAAAACGTTTACTATTCAGCTCGATGGTTTCGTATGGCGTAAACAGCCAGTCGGTGCAATATTCGCTTTGGCTGTCGGCAAGATGGCCACCTTTAATCACTACATTTTTCACACCCCAATCCTGAAGAATTTTGGCGGCGCGTTCCGCATCTTGGCGGTTTTCAATATTAATACCCGTCAAGGCCTGCGCTTCGGGCAGATTTGGGGTCAAGACGTCCGTATGCGGCAGCAGCAGGCGTTTCATGGCTTCGACGGCTGAATTTTCCAACAACGGCGCACCGCCTTTGGCAATCATGACCGGGTCCAACACGCGTTTGCCGAAATCGCATTCGGCGGTTTGTTCCGCTACGCATTCGATGATTTCCGCCGTACCCAGCATGCCGATTTTATAGGCGCGGATTTGAAAATCTTCCTGAATCGCGGCAATTTGCGCGGCAATCATGTCAGTCGGTATCGGATGCACTGCCGATACGCCCAAAGTATTTTGTGCGGTAACCGCGGTCAGTACGCTGGTGCCGAACACGCCGCGCATCTGAAACGTCTTCAAATCCGCCTGTATACCTGCACCGCCGCCGGAATCGGAGCCGGCAATCGTCAGCGTTTGAATAAAAAGTTCGTCCATCGTATCCTCCTGTTTTTCAGACGGCCTTTTGCTTATCGTTGTTGAAAGCCGTTTGGTTTTATCCGCAAACAAAGTCATGCGCCGTCTATCTTTCCGAAAGCCTTATTTGTTGTTTTACCCAAAACAAACGTACGTTCTCGGGCGGAATATCTTAACAAACAAAAGGCCATCTGAAAACTATTTTCATTTTCAGACGGCCTGTTCAATGTTAAACCTATTCAGGCTTATTCTTCGTATGCGTCAATCGGCAAGCAGGAGCAAACCAGATTGCGGTCACCATAGACCTCATCCAAACGTTTCACGCTCGGCCAGAATTTGTGTTCGCGGACGAACGGCAACGGGAAGACGGCTTCTTCGCGGGAATACGGGTGCGCCCATTCGCCGGTTACGTCGGCGGCGGTGTGAGGGGCGTTAACCAGCGGATTGTCGTCTTTCGGCCATTCGCCGCGCTCGACTTTCAGCACTTCCTGTTTGATTTGTTTCAGGGCGGCGATGAAGCGGTCGAGTTCGGCTTTGCTTTCGCTCTCGGTCGGCTCGATCATCAGCGTACCGGCAACAGGGAAGGAAACCGTCGGCGCGTGGAAGCCATAGTCCATCAGGCGTTTGGCGATGTCAGTTTCGGTGATGCCGCTCTCGGCTTTGAGCGGACGCAAATCGACAATACATTCGTGCGCGACGCGGCCGTTTTTGCCTGCATACAGAATCGGATAGTCTTCGCCCAGGCGTTTGGCGACATAGTTGGCGTTGAGCAATGCCCAGCGCGTTGCCTGTTCCATGCCTTGTTTGCCCATCATGGTCAGGTACATCCAAGTAATCGGCAGGATGGACGCAGAACCGAAGGCCGCAGCAGCAACGGCGGTTTGGTCGGCACTGGCGCTGTGGGTATCGGTCAAGGCGTGTCCCGGTGCAAACGGAGCGAGGTGGGCTTTCAAACCGATAGGGCCGACGCCCGGACCGCCGCCGCCGTGAGGGATACAGAAGGTTTTGTGCAGGTTCATGTGCAACACGTCCGCACCGACTTCGGCAGGCTGCATGATGCCGATTTGGGCGTTGAGGTTGGCGCCGTCCATGTAAACCTGTCCGCCGTTTTCATGGATGATGCGGCAGATGTCGCGGATGCCTTCTTCGTACACGCCGTGGGTGGACGGGTAGGTAATCATGATGGCGGACAAAGCGTCGCGGTGTTGCTCGGCTTTGGCTTTCAAATCGTCGATGTTGACGTTGCCGTGTTCGTCGGTATCGACAACGACGACTTTTAAACCGAGCATGGCGGCGGTGGCGGGGTTGGTGCCGTGGGCGGATTTGGGAATCAGGCAGATGTTGCGGTGTCCCTCGCCGTTGGCTTCTTGATAGCGGCGGATGGACAGCATGCCGCTATATTCGCCCTGTGCGCCGGAGTTGGGCTGGAAGGAAATCGCGTCAAAGCCGGTAATGGCTTTCAGGCTGTTTTCCATGTCGGTCAAGAGTTCGCGGTAGCCTGCGGCCTGGTCTTTGGGCGCGTAGGGGTGGATGTCGGTGAACTCTGCCCAGGTAATCGGCAACATTTCCGCAGTCGCATTGAGCTTCATGGTGCAGCTACCGAGCGAAATCATAGTGCGGTTCATCGCCAAATCGCGGTCTTCGAGTTTTTTCAGGTAGCGCAACATTTCGTGTTCGGTGTGGTAACGGTTGAACACGGGATGTTGCAGAATATCGTCTTGACGCAGCAACTCGGCATTCAGACGACCTTTGACGTCATCGGCAAATGTAGCCGTATCCTTGCCGGTAAACGCGCGGTACAAATCGGTTAAATCTTCGCGTGTCGAAGTTTCATGGAAGGCTGCCGCAACTTGAGTATCGCTCACGCGGCGCAGGTTGTAGCCCGATTCCAAAGCAGCGGCGAACACTTGGTCTGCTTTCTCTTTGCTGCCGAAATCAACGGTAACGGTATCGAAGAAGACTTTATAAACCACATTCAGGCCGTCTGAAACCAGCGCATCGACAAAGGCAGAAGCCAGCGCGTGAATACGGTTGGCAATGCGTTTCACGCCTTCGGGGCCGTGGTAAACGGCGTACATGCCGGCCAAGTTCGCCAGCAATGCCTGCGCGGTACAAATATTGGATGTCGCTTTTTCGCGGCGGATGTGTTGCTCGCGGGTGGACAAAGCCATGCGTAAGGCAGGTTTGCCCGATGCGTCTTTGGATACGCCGATGATGCGGCCGGGGGCGGAGCGTTTGAACTCGTCTTTAAACGCGAAATAAGCGGCGTGCGGCCCGCCGAAGCCCATCGGCACGCCGAAGCGTTGGGTGTTGCCCAATGCAATGTCCGCGCCCAATTCGGCAGGCGATTTCAGCAAAACCAAGCTCATGATGTCGGCAGCAACGGCGACAATCGTGCCTTTGGTTTTCAGACGACCGATAACGTCCTGCAAGTCTTGCACGTCGCCGTCTTTGCCGACGTATTGGAACAGCGCGCCAAAGTATTCGCCTTCATCCGCTTGGGCAAAATCGCCGACCACCAGTTCAAATCCGAAATATTTGGCGCGGGTTTTCATCACGTCCAAAGTTTGCGGATACACGCGCTCGTCCACAAAGAAACGCTCGGATTTCACTTTGCCCACGCGGTGCGCCATCGCCATCGCTTCAGCGGCGGCAGTCGCCTCGTCCAGCAAAGACGCGCCTGCCACAGGGAAACCGGTCAAATCGATACACACTTGTTGGAAGTTCAGCAACGCTTCCAAACGACCCTGCGCGATTTCTGCCTGATACGGCGTGTAGGCGGTGTACCAGCCCGGATTTTCCAATACGTTGCGCAAAATCACGTTCGGCACGCGGGTCGGATAATAGCCCAAGCCGATATAGGATTTGTTGATCACGTTTTTCGACGCAATACCTTTCAATTTCGCCAACGCGTCCGCCTCGGTCAGGGCTTCGGGCAGGTCGAGTTCGGACGACATACGGATGCTTTGCGGCACGGTGTTGCCGACAAAATCGTCCATACTCTTCTCACCGAGTGCTTCCAAAAGCGCAGCCTCGTCGCCAAAGCTCAAATGACGCGCGGCAAATTCGTTCGGGTTGAATAATTCAGATAGTTTCATTTCTACTCCTTTTTTGTTATCGGTATCAAAACCGCTTTTTCTTTCAGATGTTGTTTCAGACGGCCTCCGCCCACTTCGGACGACATGCCAATATTTTCCTATAAACCGGACAGGTTTCCACATGCGCGCCGGGCAGGTAGCCGGTACTCATCAGAAATTCGCCGACGATTTCGCCGCCGACAAATTTGAAATGTTTTTTAAACAGCTTCACCCATTCAGCCTTGTCGAGCGGATGGTGTGCATCCAGCCAGTTTTTGAATGAGCCGTATTCTTGCTGTATTTGTTTGATTTGTCGCGCGTTATAAATGGCTGCGTTGATTTTCAGGCGGTTGCGGACGATGCCTGCATCGGCAAGCAGCCGCTCAATATCGGCTTCGTCAAATGCGGCAACCGTATCAATGTCGAAACCTTTAAATGCCGTCTGAAATGCCTGCTGCTTCTTCAGCATCAGCGTCCAGCTCAATCCTGCCTGATTGATTTCCAACACCAGCCGCTCAAACAATTCATTGTCGTCCTCAATCGGAAAACCGTATTGCGTGTCGTGATAATGTTTATTGGGGTTGTCCGTATCGTCGGGTAGCGTGGCGACAAATTCGCAGTAATTCATGTTTATTGAGGAAAATTGAAACAAAGGCCGTCTGAAAGTATTTTTCAGACGACCTAAGACCTGCACTATCAAACAGGTGCAAAACCTGTTTGGATGTTTGCAAAAATCAAGCTACTTCGCCTGCGTATTGTTCGGCAGTCAGCAAACCGTCGTAATCGGCAGGGTTGGCAGGTTTGATTTTGAAGAACCAGCCTGCGCCGTAAGGGTCGCTGTTGGCAGTTTCCGGCGCGCTTGGCAAATCTTCGTTGACGGCAACGACTTCGCCTGCAATCGGCGCGTACACGTCGGACGCTGCTTTCACAGACTCAACCACACCGGCTTGTTCTTCGGCAGCCAGGTTTGCACCGACTTCAGGCAGCTCGACAAACACGATGTCGCCCAACAGCTCTTGCGCGTGATGGGTAATGCCGACAGTGACGGTACCGTCTTCTTCAAGGCGCAGCCATTCGTGGCTGGCAACGTATTTCAGTTCGGCTGGGATGTTGCTCATGGTTTGATTCTCCATTGATAGGGGTTATTTTCAGACGGCCTCTGCACAGCTTAGCGTGTACAGATACCTCGTGCGATTAATTCTTCTAAGCGTCCGTAATGGACGGCAATCATATTGTTTTTATCTTGTTCCAATTTCTGCTTTTGGGTGGAAGGAAGTTTAGGGGATGCAGAATAATCCAAATATGCTTCGTTTATCTTGCGCTTGTTACTTGCCATAATGCCGCTTGCGCGGAATACAACGATTCCTTGTTTGGAATTCATATTGTCTGCAATGGCAACCTTCAGGCCTTTGCTGCGGTAATCTGCACAAATACTCGTAACAGCCGATACTTTATCGACTTCAACTGTTCCCGCATAACGGCTGAACGCAAACAGGGTAAATGATTTCGCTTGCGACAACGATTTCAGGTCGGAAGCACGGCTTCTACCCTTGTTATCTTGCACGGCAATACTCAAATCATCATTCATGCGGATAATATCAAGAGCATATTCCCCGTCTATCGTTACCTCACCGGCAATCTTTCCATTGCCGCCAACGGTTTTCATAAATGTTGCAGTATGGGATTTTCCTTCTGTATCGAAAAACATCAATCCGCGCTCACCGGCAGACGAAGCGCAAGCCGATAACATAAATACCAACAATAAATTGCAGAAGGTTGCTTTCATAGGAAATAACAATTCCTTAAAACCTGCTTTCAGGTGGCCCTTAATAAATAAAGGCCGTCTGAACCGATATTAATCAAACTGTTTTTGACCGTTGCGCACAAACGGCAGCTTCAATACGCGTACGTCCACTTCCTTGCCGCGAATCAGCACTTTGGCGGTATCGCCGTCAAAATCTTTCGGCACGCGGGCGATGGCGATGGATTGTTTCAGGCTGGGCGAGAATACGCCGCTGGTGGTTTCGCCTTTGCCTTTGTCGGTCAACACTTCCATATGCGCGCGCAGGATGCCGCCTTTGTCGAGCAGCAAACCGACTTGTTTGACGGCAACGCCTTTTTCTTTCAATGCCAGCAAGGCGGCTTTGCCGACGAAATCGCGGCTTTCGTCTTTCAAATCAACGGTCCAACCCATACCTGCTTCGAGCGGGCTGGTATTGTCGTCCATATCGTTGCCGTAGAGGTTCATGCCGGCTTCCATGCGCAGGGTGTCGCGTGCGCCGAGGCCGCAGGGCTGTACGCCGGCTTGTTGCAGGGCTTTGAAGAATGCGACGGCTTCGGTGCCGGGCAGGATGACTTCGACGCCGTCTTCGCCGGTATAGCCGGTGCGGGCGACAAACCAGTCGTTGCCCAAGTCTGCACCTTGGAACGGTTTGAGATTATTGACGACATCCGCCCATTCGGGTTTGACGGTCAGGAGTTTTTCAATGGCTTTAGGACCCTGTACGGCGAGCATACCGAGGTCGTAGCGCGGATTGAAGGCAACGCCGAACTCTTGTCCGATTTTATGGAATTGAGCCGTGTCTTTTTCGCGGGTCGCGCCGTTGGACACGATGCGGTATTGGGTTTCGGCTTCGTTGGTGCGGTAAACGATCAAGTCGTCAATCACGCCGCCGTTGTCGTTGAGCAGCGCGGAATAAAGGGCCTTGCCGACGAAGGCGAGTTTGGCAACGTCGTTGGCAATCAGTTTGCGGAAAAAGGCTTTGGCATTAGCGCCTGCTACGTCGGTAACAAGCATGTGTGATACGTCGAACATACCGGCGTCGGTGCGCACGGCTTCGTGTTCGGCGATTTGTGAACCATAATGGATGGGCAGCTCCCAGCCGGCAAAATCGACCAGCTTCGCGCCTGCATCTTGATGGGCTTGATAAAACGGGGTGGTTTTCAGGGCAGTCATTCTCAAGTTTCTCCGGATTTATTGTTCAGATGCCGCCCGCGCACCTATGCGCGGATGACCCTATCTGTCCTTGAACCTGAGATTTTCGGCCGTATCCGCTGGATGGCAAACCAGTCTGCTCACTGCTTTGCGCGGTTGTCTGAATGGTGGTTCAGACGGCCTTCTCCCCTTCGGTGGGCGTTATTCAAACGCCGCTCTCCAGATTGTTTGTTTCAATGTGCAGTCCCTGATACCTGAGCGATTTAAGGGTGTCTGCGCCTTCGGTGGCTACATGTAGTTGGGTGTAGCTCTCTCCTGCACATGCTCCGATTATGGCTTGAATCGGCGGTTTGGGCAAGTGGCCGACGAATATTTATGATGTGAATATTCATCTTTTTATCAAAACGGCCGACCGCAAACCTTTGCGAAATTGCCGGATATGCGGCAAACATTTTTTCAAAAGTCTCAGGCCGTCTGAAGCCCTTACCCGTTTTTCCTATATAATTCTGTTTTTTCGATTTATCCGCGCCTACCATGAACCGCCTCAAACGCATCAAAACCATCCTCTGCACGCTCTACCGCTACCGCCTCGCCGAGCTGATTGCCTCGCTGGTCCGTCCGGGCTGGGCGCGGACTTTCCTCAATATGCTGCCGCAGTCGTCCAAGTTCAAACACGAGACGCCTGCCGTGCGCCTGCGTTTGGCGTTGGAAAGCCTGGGGCCGATTTTCATCAAATTCGGGCAGGTATTGTCCACGCGCCCCGATTTGATTCCGCATGATTACGCGGTCGAACTGGCCAGGTTGCAAGACAAAGTGCCGCCGTTTGATGCGCAGCTTTCACGCTCGCAAATCGAAAAATCGCTAGGTCAATCCATCGACATTTTATACGCGGAATTTGAAACCGAGCCTGTCGCCAGCGCGTCCATCGCCCAGGTACACAAAGCCCGCCTACATTCGGGCGAACAGGTCGCAGTGAAAGTCTTGCGCCCCAACCTTTTGCCCGTTATCGAACAGGATTTGTCGCTGATGCGCTTTGGTGCAGGCTGGGTGGAGCGTTTGTTTTCAGACGGCAAGCGTTTGAAGCCGCGCGAAGTGGTGGCCGAATTTGACAAATACCTGCACGACGAATTGGACTTGATGCGCGAAGCCGCCAATGCCAGCCAGCTCGGACGCAATTTTCAAAACAGCGATATGCTG
The DNA here is from genome assembly GCF_001837375.1 of Neisseria sp. HMSC066H01. NCBI lineage: Bacteria > Pseudomonadati > Pseudomonadota > Betaproteobacteria > Neisseriales > Neisseriaceae > Neisseria > Neisseria sp. HMSC066H01. The sequence goes on along the minus strand of NZ_KV832189.1, from coordinate 170,433 downwards.
ATTGTGCCGAAGGTGTTTTACGACTACTGCACCAGCGACGTACTGACCATCGAATGGATGGACGGTACACCGGTATCCGATATCGCCAAACTCAAAGCAGACGGCATCGATTTGCACAAACTTGCCGATTACGGCGTGGAAATCTTCTTCACGCAAGTTTTCCGTGACGGCTTTTTCCATGCGGATATGCACCCCGGCAATATTCTGGTCGCCGCCGACAACCGCTACATCGCCCTCGATTTCGGCATCGTCGGTACGCTGACCGATTACGACAAACGTTATCTTGCCATCAACTTCCTCGCCTTCTTCAACCGCGATTACCACCGCGTCGCCACCGCCCACATCGAATCGGGCTGGGTGCCTGCCGACACACGTGCGGAAGAATTGGAAGCGGCTGTCCGCGCCGTATGCGAGCCTGTGTTCAATAAACCGATTTCGCAGATTTCCTTCGGCTTGGTGCTGATGCGCCTGTTTGAAGTCAGCCGCCGCTTCAATGTCGAAATCCAACCGCAGCTGGTATTGCTGCAAAAAACGCTGCTCAACATCGAAGGCTTGGGCCGCCAGCTTGATCCTGATTTGGACTTGTGGAAAACCGCCAAACCGTTTTTGGTGCGCTGGATGAACGAACAGGTCGGCCCCAAAGCCCTTTGGCGTAACCTCAAAAACGAAGCCCCCGACTGGGCGCAAATTATCCCTTCCCTGCCGCGCAAAATCAGTGCTCTGGTTGATGAAAACCGCCAACAGGAAATGCGCGATGCCTATGTACATTTGGTCAAAGTGCAGCAACGCCAAAGCCTGTGGCTGGGTGTGATTGCGGTTGTTTTACTGCTGATTTTGCTGTTTAAGTAAGCCGTAATACAGCTTTAAACGACATAATAAAGGCCGTCTGAAATCTGATTTTCAGACGGCCTTTTATATGCCGACCTATTCTTTTTTCTCGTGCGGAACATGCCCGCTTTCGGCTTCGATATGCCGTCTGAAGCGCAAACCTGCGGCATGGTAAAACGGATGCGGCGAGAATTGGCGCGATACTTGCGAAGCGAAGATGCAAGTCAGCAGCATCCAAAACAGTAAATTCTGTCCGCCCGTCATTTCCATTACCACCACGGCGGCGGTCAACGGCGATTGGGTCGCAGCGGCAAGGAATGCGGCCATGCAGAGCAAAACTGCAACATTGGACGCGTCGCCCAGTTGCGTGAAAGAAGCCATGTGTTCGCCTATCATCGCGCCGATGGTTAAAGACGGCGTGAAGATACCGCCGGGAATGCCTGCCCAATAGCTGAACACGGTCGCCGCCCATTTTGCGGCGGCCAAGCCGAACGGCGCTTCATACGCGCCTTTGAGTGCAGCGGCGGCTTCGTGATAGCCCGTGCCATAGGTTTTGCCTTGATAAAACGTACCGAGCAACGCCAGCAAAATACCCATCACAAAGGCGACCACCAACAAATGGCGGCGGATGAAACTGCGCCAGCGTACCGGTGCGAATGCCGCCGCGCCGCGATACAAAAAGCTGCCGAACAATCCGCCTGCCACGCCGCAGACGATGCCCGACACCGCGGCCCACATCAGCATGTTTGGCAGCTCATGCCCTTGAAAACCTGAGAAATACGGGTTATTGCCCTGTATCGCCACTTGAATGAAACCGGCTGCCAACACGCCCATCAGGATTTGGCGCTCCCAACGCAAAATCACGCCGCGCCCCAATTCTTCGATGGCAAAGACCACACCGGCCAAAGGCGCGTTAAACGCCGCCGCCAAACCGCCGGCCGCGCCTGCGGCAATCAAATCGTTTTCCTGCATGCCCCTAAACGCCAGCCCGTGCTTTTTACACCACGCGCCCCAAGCGTTCATGACCGCCGCACCCACTTGTACAGACGGCCCTTCCCTGCCGATCGACGCCCCCAAAATCATGCCCAAAAACGTCAGCGGAATCTTAAAAAAGGTTTCGCCCAGACGAATCAGACGGGTTTTCTGTGCGCCATAAGGCAAAGACAAAGAAGCGATGACCTGCGGAATACCGCTGCCGGAAGTGTACGGCGCAAATTTGCGCGTAAACCACGCCAAAAGCGGCAAACCCAGCGGCAAAGCCACCCACGCAAACCACGGATATTTCCCTACCAACAAAGCGTTCCATTCCAAAGCCAAATCCGCCAAGTACGCAAACATCAAAGCCGTCAGGGCAACCAGTGCCGATCCTGCCAGCAAAAACAGAAAGGCAATGCTCTTTTTCGACAGGCGTTTGGTTTGGCGGATTTTGTGGGCGAGGCGCGCTGCCCAAGTTTGGGGAAATTTCATCATAAACACGCAGTCAATGTGTTCAGACGGCCTTGATACTTTTCTCAAAGGCCGTCTGAAAACAAGGATAAAGGTTTTTTAAGAACGGTAATCCGCGTTAATCGATACGTACTCGTGCGACAAATCGCAGGTATAGACAACTGCCTCCGTATCGCCGCGTTGCAAATCGATGCGGACGGTAATTTCCGGGCGGTTCATCACGGCTTGTCCGGCCTCTTCGGTATAGCTTTCCGCGCGGCCGCCGTTTTCGGCTACCAACACGTCATCCAGCCACATTTTCAAAGCATCGACATCCAAGTCTTCAATACCAGCATAGCCGACGGCGGCCAACAGACGGCCCAAGTTCGGGTCGGAGGCAAAGAAAGCGGTTTTTACCAAAGGCGAATGGGCAACGGCATAAGCCACCTTGCGCGCCTCTTCGCGGGTTTTCGCGTTTTGCACTTCAATCGTGATGAACTTGGTCGCGCCCTCGCCATCACGGACAATCGCCTGCGCCAGTTCCAGAGCCAGCGAACCGAGCAAGGCTTTGAGCTGCGCATAGCGCGGATCGGCGGTATTGTCGATTTCGCTCTGACCGCAACGGCCTGTCGCCATAATGACGAAGCTGTCGTTGGTACTGGTATCGCCGTCCACGGTAATCGTATTGAAACTTTCGTCTGCGATTTCTTGCGTCATCAGCTGCAAAATCGGCTGGGACACTTTGGCATCGGTGGCAATAAACGACAACATGGTCGCCATGTTCGGATGAATCATGCCCGAGCCTTTGGCGATGCCGGTGGCGCGGACTGTGTGTTTTTCGCCGACCAAGCCTTGGCGCGAAGCGGCTTTCGGCACAGTGTCCGTCGTCATGATGGCACGCGCCGCGTCCGACCAGAATGCAGGGCGCACTTGCGGCAAAGCGGCCACGATTTTATCCACAGGCAGCGGCTCCAAAATCACGCCGGTCGAAAACGGCATCACCTGATTGGATTGGCAGCCGACCTGTTCCGCCACGGCCGCACACACTTTAATCGCGTCCAGACGGCCTTGTGCGCCGGTACCCGCATTGGCATTGCCCGTATTGACGACCAAGGCACACACGCCGTCTTGGTCAAACAGGTGCGATTTGGCGATATGCACCGGCGCGGCGCAGAAACGGTTTTGCGTAAACACCGCGCCCACCGTATGTCCGCCGCCCAACACCATCAGCGTCAAATCGTCGCGGTCTTGTTGCTTGATGCCGGCGCGACCTGTAAACAGACGGATGCCGTCGATTTCCAACAATTCGTCTGCACGTTTTTCAGTCAAATTTACAACCATATCATTTTCTCCTGTTTTACACTGTTTTCAGACGGCCTAAACGCTATACGCCCAATAAGGGAATCAAGATAGGCACCAATACCGCCGTCAATACGCCGTTGAGCGTCAAGCCCAAGCCGGCATAGGCGGCCATACGGCGGCCGTATTCCAAAGACGCCGCAATCCCCATCGCATGTGAGGCCGTCCCTAAAGACATCCCCACTGAAGAAGGCATGTACAACGCCCCTTTCAACACTTTATATCCGGCCATCTGTCCAAAAAGTCCGGCGATAATCACCGTTGCCGCCGTAATCGCCGGAATACCGCCGACCGACGCCGTGATTTCAATCGCAATCGGGTTGGTCACCGATTTGGAAGCCAACGATAAAACCACATCGCGCGACGCGCCCAGCCATTTGGCGAAATACACGCCCGTAACAATGCCCGTCACGCTGCCCGCCAATTGCGACAACACCACCGGCAACCACTGGCTGCGGATACGGTCCCAATTTCGATAAAGCGGCACGGCCAGCAATACGACCGCCGGTTTCAACCAAAAATCGATAAACTGCGCCGCGTCGTGATACAGCTCGTAATCGATGGCAAATACCTTCAAATACCCCATCAACACCAGCGTGCTGATCAATACCGGATTGCACAAAACGTTTCCCGTGCGCACCCGAATCTGCACCGCCAAAGCATACACGGCCAAAGTCAGAAACAGCATAAGCACGGGCATACGCAACAAATTGTCGATATCGCCCATCACATCAGCCTCCTGACCCATTCATGCACCTTGCCCGTAACCAACAACACGCACACCGTACTGGCGATGGTGGCCGTCAAAATCGAAAACCAGTCGTTTGCAATCACATCCAAATAGCTGATGACGGCCACGCAAGGCGGCACCAAAAACAAAGTCAGGTTCGCCATCAAAATGTCCGCCAGCTCTTCCACCCAAGACAATTTGACCCAGCCGGCCTGAAGCGCGGCAAACAGCAAACCCATGCCGACAATGCTGCCCGGCAGCTTCAACCCCAAAATCCAAACGGCCGCCTCGCCCAAAGTCAGGCAACCCAATACCACCAATAAGGCACGAATAATATTCATTAAGCCGGTTTCTCCCTATCTTTTTCAGACGGCCTCAAAAAATTTATTAATCATTGAATCATATCGTGCCACAGGCCGTCTGAAAAGGGAAGAAACGCCTTCTTTCAAGTTTAATGAAAGATAAGCATGATTGCTCCGGCGGATTGGCTTCGGAGTAGTGAAACCTTTGCCCTGCTTTTGTCTTTAACGGCCGCCGCAAACCGGACAGTCGGGATTGCGCCTCACCCCGTATTGCCGCCATTGTCCGCTCAATGCGTTGTAGGTGGAAAGTTTGCCGTGCGACGGCGTGCCGATACCGAGCAGCACTTTGAGCGCTTCGGCGGCTTGGGTCGTTCCGATAACGCCGACCAAGGGCGAAAAAACGCCGAACAATGCACAAGCGCCGTCGTCGGCTTGTTCGCCGTCAAACAGGCAGGCATAACAAGGCGTATCGGGAAGGTCGGGGCGGTACACGGCGATTTGTCCATCAAAGCGGACGGCCGCGGCGGAAACCAAAGGCGTGCGCGCGGCAACGGCGGCGCGGTTGACCGCCTGGCGTGTGGGATAGTTGTCGGAACAATCAAGGATGATGTCGGCAGCGTTTGCCAATTCGACAAGCCTGGCCTCATCGAGAAATTCGGCCATGGCGGTAATGTGTGTTTGGCTATTGATCTGTTTCAGACGGCCTTGCATGACCAAAGCTTTGTTTTTGCCGATGTCGGCTTCGGTAAACGTGATTTGGCGTTGAAGGTTGGTCTCGTCGATGGTATCGGCATCGGCAATCGTCAGGCGGCCGATACCGGCGGCGGCAAGATACGGCAAGGCCGCCGCACCCAGCCCGCCGCAACCGACAACGAGCGCATGGGCAGCCAAAAGTTTTTCTTGGCCTTCGATACCGATTTCATCCAGCAGGATATGGCGGCTGAACCGCAAAAGTTGTTGATCGTTCATCATAACAATAAGGCCGTCTGAAACCGAATATTCAGACGGCCTGAGTGATTTAGAAATTAATATTTTCGTAGGCGTTGTCAAACAGGAAAGGACGGCCTTCGCTGCTGGTTTCGGATTCGAGGCGGATGCCGCTGAGCATCATATTGCGGTCAACGTCTTTCATCATGTCGTAAACGCTCAAGAGTGCCAAATTGAGGCCGGTCAGGGCTTCGGTGGCAATGCTGCCGTTGCTGTGCGCTTGGACGGTCAATGTGGCCTTCAAGCAGGCCAGCTCGACGTTAATATCGAAATCAACCTGCACGCCGATGATGCGGCCGGGCAGGTGCAGCGGAATCAGATTGCCGCTTTGTTTGATGTTTTGAATGGCGGCAACGCGGGCGATGGTCAGGATGCTTGCCTTTTCGGTTGCATTCTCTATCAACACCCGTACCGCCTGCTGGCTCATGTTGATGGTGCCGACGGCGACGGCGGTGTGTTGCTCAGGAAAATCGGGCTGATTGGGGAATTCGATCATGGGGTTCTCGCCTCTGTTTTGACAGTTAATATTTTACGGCATTTTACAGACACCGGCCACGCGGCGGATACGGACGGCTGTTTTCCGGCTTGAAATGTATCGGACGGCAGCATTGGCAGTTTACAAAAATTTGCTATACAATGGATTCGGGACAAACCCAAATTAACATTTAAATAAGAGAAAAATCATGCAACTGCATATCTTAAACAATCCCAAAGATGCCGCTTTGGCAGCGGATGCGGAATTTTTAAAACAGTCTCTGTTCAATCTGCTGCATGAGGAAGCATCGCCTTTGGTGGTCGAAACCGTTAAGTTGTTATCGACTTCAGACGACAGCGCCGCCTTGATTGAGAAGGTGTTGCCGCAACTGGACGAACAGCAAACCCACGATTTAACCCTGGCCTGCGGCCTGTTCGCACAAATTCTGAACATCGCCGAAGACGTGCACCACGAACGCCGCCGCCAAATCCACGAAGAGGCAGGACACAACAGCGCCGAAGGCAGCCTGACGGAAACCGTGCGCAAGCTCAAAGCCGGAAAAGTCAACGGCAAATCGGTGCAGAAACAACTGGACAACACGGTCGTTACCGCCGTTTTGACCGCGCACCCGACCGAAGTGCAACGCCAAACCGTCTTGAATTTCAACCGCCGCATCCGTGCGCTGCTGCCGCAACGCGAACGCTGCACCAATGCCGAAGCACTGGCCTTGCTGCGCCGCGAAATCGACACCGTCCTTTTGGGCTTGTGGCAGACCAGCGAAACGCGCCACCACAAACTCAGCGTCAACGACGAAATCAACAACGGCGTATCCATCTTCCCGATGAGCTTCTTTGAAGCCCTGCCCAAACTCTACCGCACAATGGAACGCGATTTTCAGACGGCCTATCCTGGCGTCCGCGTTCCGAATATCCTCAAAATCGGCGGCTGGATCGGCGGCGACCGCGACGGCAACCCGTTCGTTTCTGCCGAAACCTTGCGTTTTGCGTTCAGACGGCATGCCGACGCAGTGTTCCGTTTCTATCGTGGCGAACTCGACAAACTCTACCGCGAATTGCCGCTCTCCATCCGCCGCGTCAAAGTCAACGACGATGTAATGGCACTTTCCGCCCAGTCTCCCGATGAAGAAATCGCCCGCACCGAAGAACCCTACCGCCGCGCCATCGCCTACATCATGGCCCGCGCTATGGGTAAGGCACGCTCACTCGGTTTGGGCATGGGCTGCAAATTCGGCTTCCTCGAGCCTTATGCCACGGTCGAAGAGTTCCTCAACGACCTGAAAAAACTGCAACGCTCGCTCCACGAAAACGGCAGCCAACTGCTGGCAGAAGGCCGTCTGGCCGACATTATCCGCAGCGTGTCCGTGTTCGGTTTCCACATGATGCCGCTCGACCTGCGCCAACACGCAGGCAAACATGCCGATGTGGTTGCCGAGCTTTTCCAACACGCAGGCTTGGAAGACTACAACAGCCTGAACGAAGAGCAAAAACAAGCCGCCCTGTTGCGCGAATTGAGCCATCAACGCCCGCTGTACAGCCCGTTCATCACATACAGCGACCATACCCGCCACGAACTGGCGATTTTCAACGAAGCGCGCAAAATCAAAGACGAATTCGGCGAAGATGCCGTGTCGCAAAGCATTATTTCCAACTGCGAACAACCCAGCGACTTGCTCGCCTTGGCATTGCTGCTGAAAGAAAGCGGCCTGTTGACAGTGGAAAACTGCAAACCGCGCAGCCGCATCAATATCGTGCCTCTGTTTGAAACCATCGAAGCGCTCGAAAACGCCTGTCCGGTCATGGAAACCATGTTCCGCCTCGACTGGTATGACGCCCTGCTCGAAAGCCGCGGCAACATCCAAGAAATCATGCTCGGCTACTCCGACTCCAACAAAGACGGCGGCTACGTTACCAGCTCATGGTGTCTGTATCAGGCCGAATTGGGCTTGGTCGAACTCTTCAAAAAATACAATGTCCGCATGCGCCTGTTCCACGGCCGCGGCGGCAGCGTAGGTCGCGGCGGTGGCCCGTCTTACCAAGCCATTTTGGCGCAACCTGCAGGCAGCGTTGCCGGACAAATCCGCATTACTGAGCAAGGCGAAGTCATTACCGCCAAATACGCCGACCCGGGCAATGCCCAACGCAACTTGGAAACCTTGGTTGCCGCGACTTTGGAAGCCAGCATCCTGCCGGACAAAAAAGACCCTGATGCCAAGCTGATGCAGGATTTGTCGGACGTATCGTTCAAATACTACCGCGAACTGATTACCCACCCCGATTTCATTGACTACTTCCTGCAAACCAGCCCGATTCAGGAAATCGCCACCCTCAACCTCGGCAGCCGCCCCGCTAGCCGCAAAACCCTGGCGCGGATTCAGGACTTGCGCGCGATTCCGTGGGTATTCTCCTGGATGCAAAACCGCCTCATGCTGCCGGCTTGGTACGGTTTCGGCAGCGCAGTGGAAACCTTGTGCGAAGGCAAACCCGAAACCCTCGCCGCCCTGCGCGAACACGCCCAAAGCAATCCGTTCTTCCAAGCCATGCTCTCCAATATGGAACAAGTGATGGCGAAAACCGACATCACTTTGGCGGAAAACTATGCCGGCTTGAGCGAATCGCCCGATAAAGCAAAAGTCATCTTCGGCATGATCAAGGAAGAATACCAACGCAGCCGCAAAGCACTGCTCGACCTGCTGCAAACCGAAGAGCTTCTGCGCGACAACCGCAGCCTCGCCCGTTCGCTTGCCTTGAGGATTCCATACCTGAATGCCCTCAACGGCCTGCAAGTCGCCATGCTCAAACGCCTGCGCAAAGAGCCCGACAATCCGCACGCCCTGCTGATGGTTCACTTGACCATCAACGGCGTGGCGCAAGGTTTGCGTAATACCGGTTAATGCAGTACGGAAAAAAGGCCGTCTGAAATAGTTTTCAGACGGCCTTTTTATGATGAACATACACCAGCATTGCGGCTGTTTTGAGTGCCTCCACAATATGCTATAATCCGCCGTTAAACTTTTATCTTTTCAGGAAAAACCATGAGTTTGAAATGCGGCATCGTCGGCCTGCCCAACGTAGGCAAATCTACCCTATTTAACGCGCTGACCCAATCGGGTATCGAAGCGGCAAACTATCCTTTCTGTACCATCGAACCCAACGTCGGCATCGTTGAAGTCCCCGATCCGCGCATGGCCGAATTGGCAAAAATCGTCAATCCGCAAAAAATGCAGCCTGCCATCGTCGAATTCGTCGACATCGCCGGTTTGGTCGCAGGCGCGAGCAAAGGCGAAGGCTTGGGCAACCAGTTCCTCGCCAACATCCGCGAAACCGACGCCATCGTCAACGTTGTGCGCTGCTTTGACGACGACAACATCGTCCACGTTGCAGGCAAAGTCGATCCGATTGCCGACATCGAAACCATCGGTACCGAATTGGCACTTGCCGACCTCGCCAGCGTCGAAAAAGCCATCGTCCGCGAAGAAAAACGCGCCCGCTCAGGCGACAAAGACGCGCAAAAACTGGTCGAGCTGTGCAAAAAACTGCTGCCGCATCTGGATGAAGGCAAACCCGTCCGCTCCTTCGGTTTGGACGCGGAAGAACTCGCCATGCTCAAACCGCTGTTCCTGCTGACTGCCAAACCCGCCATGTACGTCGGCAACGTTTCCGAAGACGGTTTTGAAAACAATCCGCACCTCGACCGCCTGAAAGAATTGGCTGAAAAAGAAAACGCGCCGGTTGTGGCTGTTTGCGCCGCGATGGAAAGCGAAATCGCCGAATTGGAAGACGACGAAAAAGCCGAGTTCCTCGCCGAAATGGGCTTGGAAGAACCGGGCCTGAACCGCCTGATTCGTGCCGGCTACGACCTCTTGGGCCTGCAAACCTACTTTACCGCCGGTGTTAAAGAAGTCCGAGCCTGGACCATCCACAAAGGCGACACTGCGCCGCAAGCTGCCGGCGTCATTCACACCGACTTTGAACGCGGCTTCATCCGCGCCCAAGTTATCTCCTACGAAGACTTCATCGCTTTAGGCGGCGAAGCCAAGGCCAAAGAAGCCGGCAAAATGCGTGTAGAAGGAAAAGAATACGTCGTACAAGACGGCGATGTGATGCACTTCCTGTTTAACGTATAAACCCGGTAAAACGCTTTTTCAGACGGCCTTTTCTAAGATTAAGGCCGTCTGAATTTATTTTCAGACGGTCTCACGTCTTGAAATATCAAAAAAACAAGACATTATCTCCATAATAAATACGGGCATGGCCCGTAATTTTTCTCTCTTTAAATCTCTCATCTCTTGCCAACACCTTACCTAAAAATAGCGTAAGGTTACATCATCAATAACAATATCATTGATATGACAATAAATAATTAAACAATACCACATCGTATTGATTCATTATAAAAACAACATATTAAATATTATGTTGAAACTATCAACTTTATTCCTACTCTAATCCATTACTATTCAAACGCATATCATCAGCAATCATTCTAAGAAGGCAAACAAACTGCCCTGTTCCGACAAACGATGGCCGACCTCCGAAATGCTGCCATTCTCGGCAGGAATCACTTTTCAGACGACGCCATTAATATAAAATTTATTAAAATCAAAATATTATGAGCAAAGTTTTATCTTACCGCCCAGATATTGATACATTGCGTGCCGTTGCTGTTCTATCCGTTGTCGTTTTCCATATTGAAAAAAACTGGCTGCCTGGCGGCTTTCTTGGTGTTGATATCTTTTTTGTCATTTCCGGCTTTCTGATCACGATGATTATCCATCGTGAAATGAGCAGCAGGATTTTCTCGTTCAAAAAGTTTTACATCCGCCGTATCAAGCGGATACTGCCCGCATTTTTTACCGTATTGGCGGCAACGCTGATATGCGGCTTTCTTTTATTCACCAAAGATGATTTTTCCCTTTTATGGAGGACGGCACTGTCCACCTTGGGGTTCATCTCCAATATCTTTTTTGCAAAAGGTCAGGGCTATTTCGATCCCATACAAGAAGAAAAACCTTTGCTTCACATTTGGTCTTTATCGGTCGAAGAACAATATTATTTCGTCTTTCCGATATTGCTGTTACTGGTGGTCCGCAAAAGCTGGCGCACTCAGTTTGCCTTCCTTATCACGCTATGCGTATTCAGCATTTTGGCTTCTTTTATACCGACTTCGCTGGATAAATATTACCTGCCCCATCTGCGCGCCTGCGAAATGCTAATCGGCTCATTAACAGCCGTGTGGATGCAATATCGGCAACAACAAGGGCTGGATACCGGCAAACCATATGCGGCGGCAGGCGCATTGCTTTCCGTCTGCGTACTGTTTGCCTGCCTGTTTGCCTATACGGAAAAAACCGCCTATTTCCCGGGGCCTGCCGCCATCATTCCTTGTTTGGCCGCCGCCGCATTCATTTATTTCAATCAATTTGAACACCGGCTGAAACAATTCTTCCAATGGAAGATTACCGTCGGCATAGGCTTGATTTCCTATTCGCTGTATCTGTGGCATTGGCCTGTATTGGCTTTTATGAGATACATCGGTTCAAACAATCTGCCTTCGTATTCGACTGCGGTCGCGATTGTCTTAATGTTTGCACTCTCTCTGCTTTCTTATTATTTTGTCGAGAAACCGTTTAAAAAGTGGAAAGGCTCTTTTGCCCAATCTGTTACATGGGTTTATGCCGTCCCCATGCTTGTTTTGGCCATAACGCCTTTTCTTGCCATGAAGCTTCCGTTTATGGAGCAATACGACCGTATGGGATTGGCGCGTTCCTACACTTCTTGCCACAACAATACCGACAAACAATGTGTTTGGGGCGATACCGACAAACAGCCGGAATTACTGATTCTAGGCGATTCGCATGCCGACCAATATAAAACGTTTTTTGATACCGTCGGCAAAAAAGAAAAATGGTCGGCAACGATGGTTACTGCGGACAGTTGTGCCTATGTAGAAGGTTATGCCGCGCCCATATTCAAGCAAAACGCCTCCTGCCGTGCCGTTTATGAGTATGCCAAAGAGCATATGCCCCAATACTCAAAAGTGCTTTTGGCCATGCGCTGGGGCAGCCAAATGCCTGAAAACAGTCACTCCCTTGCTTACGATGCCGATTTTTTCAAAAAATTCGACCTTATGTTGCAAAAACTTTCTTCGGAAAAACAAGTGGTTTACCTGATGCTGGACAACCCTAATCTATCCTACAACGGTTTGCGCGCCTATATTTTGTCTTACCGCATACCGGGATTTAATCAAAATCTTGTTATTGATGAACAAAACACTTTTAAAGGAAACGAACGCATCAAAAAATTAGCCGAAAAATATGCCAATGTGTATATTATCGATGCCACCGCCTATATTCCTCAGAATTTCAAAATCAACGGATTGCCGGTTTATTCCGATAGAGACCACATCAACCCCTACGGCGGCAGAGAACTGGCCAAGCGTTTTTCTGAAAAACACACGCTTCTTCAGTAAGCCATAGCCATTCATCCGATGAAATTTGCTACAATTAGCAGTTTGTAAAACTGCTAATTTTTTTGGAAGACATCAATGAGCGTCATCAAAGACCTACAATCGCGTGGCTTAATCGCGCAAACTACCGACATCGAAGCCTTAGACGCTTTGCTAAACGAACAAAAAATTTCCCTCTATTGCGGTTTTGACCCGACGGCCGACAGCCTGCACATCGGCCACTTGCTGCCTGTATTGGCATTGCGCCGTTTCCAACAAGCCGGCCATACGCCGATTGCTTTGGTGGGCGGCGCGACCGGTATGATCGGCGACCCAAGCTTTAAAGCGACAGAACGCAGCTTGAATTCCGCCGAAACCGTTGCCGGCTGGGTAGAAAGCATCCGCAACCAATTGACCCCTTTCTTAAGCTTTGAAGGCGATAACGCGGCTATTATGGCCAACAACGCCGACTGGTTCGGCAGCATGAACTGCCTCGACTTCCTGCGCGACATCGGCAAGCATTTCTCCGTCAACGCCATGTTGAACAAAGAGTCCGTCAAACAGCGTATCGAGCGCGACGACGTGGGCATTTCCTTTACCGAATTCGCCTACTCCCTGCTTCAAGGCTACGACTTTGCCGAATTGAACAAACGTCATGGCGCAGTTTTGGAAATCGGCGGTTCCGACCAATGGGGCAACATCACCGCCGGTATCGACTTGACCCGCCGCCTGCACCAAAAACAAGTATTCGGCCTGACCCTGCCTTTGGTCACCAAATCAGACGGCACCAAATTCGGCAAAACCGAAGGCGGCGCGGTATGGCTGAACGCGAAGAAAACTTCTCCGTATCAGTTCTACCAATTCTGGCTAAAAGTGGCTGATGCCGATGTGTATAAATTCCTGAAATACTTTACCTTCCTGTCTATCGAAGAAATCGATACTATCGAAGCGAAAGACAAAGCCAGCGGCACCAAGCCAGAAGCGCAACGCATTCTCGCCGAAGAAATGACCCGCCTGATTCACGGCGAAGAAGCCCTTGCCGCCGCCCAACGCATTTCAGAAAGCCTGTTTGCCGAAGACCAAAGCCATCTTACCGAAAGCGACTTCGAGCAGCTGGCACTCGACGGCCTGCCGACTTTTGAAGTTTCCGAGAGCCTCAACGTGGTGGAGACTTTGGTGAAAACCGGTTTGGCATCTTCCAACAAAGAAGCGCGCGGTTTTGTCAACAGCAAAGCGGTTTTGCTCAACGGCAAACCTGCCGAAGCCAACAATCCGAACCATGCCGCTGAAAAACCTGACGATGCCTATATGCTGACCGACGAACACAAACGTTTCGGCAAATACACCATCGTCCGCCGCGGCAAACGCAACCACGCTTTGTTGGTTTGGAAATAATCTTTAAACATTAAACGCATCGTTGAAAACAATCATGCCGTCTGAAATCAGCCACGCTTTTTTCAGACGGCATTTTCTATTGATGATATTCAGTTTTCCCAAAAAGAAAGGGCAGGTTTTACACCTGCCCTTCTATTAAATAATCTAATTTTTTAAGCAACTTTTATCGCGCGATTACTGCAAACGCTCATTTTCTTGACGGACGGCATTCACCACGTCCGCACCAAACAAAGCGTTGACATCGGTTTCATCAAACACATATTTGCTATGGCAGAAATCGCAGTCAATTTGAATGCTGCCTTGTTCCGCCACCACGCCGCCGACTTCCTGACCGCCAAGCATCAACAGCATATCGCTGACTTTGCCGCGGGAGCAGGTGCAGGCAAATTCAATGGCTTCCGGTTCAAAAACGCGGGGCGGGGTTTCATGGTAAAGGCGGTAAAGGGCGTGATGCGCGTCCAAACCGGTCAATTCTTGCGGAGTAAGCGTTTGCGCAAGCGTGGTCACATGTTCCCACGCGGCATCATCCAATTCTTCTTCCGGCAGACGTTGCAGCAATAATGCGCCCGCGGCGTGGTCGTCTGCGGCAAGCGTAATATAGGTATCGAGCTGCTCGGAACGTTTCATATAGTTGACCAGCATTTGCGCAATGCTGTCGCCTTCCAGTGGGACAACACCTTGCCAAGGGTCGGCATCTTTAGGCTGATGGGTCAAAACGAATACGCTGTTTTCGCCCAACAGCGCAGTCAGGCTTTCGTCATCACGGATTTCAGCAGTTTCGTCCCAACGGGCAGTAGCGCGGACAGTATTTTCAGAAGTCGCTTCCACCACCAACATTTTCAGACGGCCCTGACCTTGAACTTGAACAATCAGCGTGCCTTCGTTTTTAAGGTTGGCAGACAATAAAGAGCCGGCGGCCAGCAACTCGCCCAAAGCGCGGCGGATGGCGACAGGATAATGTTTTTGGTTAACAATGTGTTGCCAAACCTTTTCAAGGCGGATGTGCATACCGCGGATGGGCATATCGTCGAAGATAAAGCGTGTACGGATATCGCTGTGATTTTGTGTCATGTCAGTCTCTGAAAATAAATCAATGAATGCCGCTTATATGGTTGCAGCGGCGGATAAATCAAGCGAAACCGCGCCTGATGTTTTTCTAGTTCTTTTGGAAACAAGGGTTTAACGCAAAATAACAGCAGTTTTTTTGCCAAAAAGACAGTTTTTTAATACAATCAAGCAGATAACAAGAGAATGATACGGGATAACATCTCAGAAACCGGCAATGTGCCTGCAATCGGCAGGGAATGCCTTCTGAAACGGAAGTTTTTATAATGAATTTTTTACTCCGGCTCGCAGCAGTTTGGACTTCGGTCGCCATGCTTGCGAGCGTCAATTTTTCTTACGCCGATGATTTGGAAAACCTGATTACCACCCGTCAGCGTGTTTTAAACCAATTCAACGACAATGCCAATGTTTACGGCAATACGCGTCAGGCAACCCCTGTCCATCCCACCAATACCTATCCTGCCGCAAGCAACAATACGCGCGCACCTTCGGGCAACGCAGATGAGTTAATCGGCAGCGCCATGGGCTTGCTCGGCGTGGCCTACCGCTACGGCGGCACATCGGCTTCCACCGGCTTTGACTGCAGCGGCTTTATGCAACACATCTTTAAACGCGCCATGGGCCTGAACCTGCCGCGCACTTCTGCCGAACAAGCGCAAATGGGCGTTGCCGTGAGCCGTTCCGAATTGCAGCCGGGCGACATGGTCTTTTTCCGCACCATGGGTCGCGGCCGTATTTCCCACGTCGGCCTCTACATCGGCAACAACAATTTCATTCACGCACCGAGGACGGGCAAACGTATCGAAATTACCAGCCTCGGCCACAAATATTGGAGCGCGAAATACGCCTTCGGCCGCCGTGTGAAGAAAAACGATCCTTCCCGTTTCTTAAACTGAGGTGAGCTATGGCAATGCCGCAAATGCCCAAATGGTATGACGACGACGGTCAGATCGTTTCCTGTACCGAAAAAGTCAAAGTCATGACCGAAAACTTGAACGAACTCTACCAAATGGCGCAGGACGCTTTTGAAGACGCTCTGCTGATGGGTTGCTCCGAAAAACAGTTGCGCGAATACTTCCGCGACTTAATGGCCGGGCTGGAAAACCCTTATCAAAAAAACGGTTAGTGATTCGATCCATACAAAAAAAGGCCGTCTGAAAATTTTTCAGACGGCCTTTTTTATCGGGTAATTGCCCTATTCTATTTCTAACATTCCACCACGCGCACGGATACGGGGACGGCTTTTTTCTGCAAGGTAACGGCCAGGCCGGCGAGTGAGGTTTCTTTGTAGGTTACCTTCATGTCGCGGCCGGTTTGCAGCATGGTTTGAATCACTTCATCAAGTGAAACTTTTTTGTCTGTGCCGTCTTCCAAAAGCGCAAGCGTGGCGAGCTTGAGGGCTTTTTCGGCAGCAATGCCGTTGCGCTCGATACAGGGGATTTGTACCAAGCCGCCGACAGGGTCGCAGGTCAGGCCCAAGTGGTGTTCCATGGCCATTTCGGCGGCGTTTTCCACTTGTTTCGGGGTTCCGCCGATAACTTCGGCGTATGCCCCCGCCGCCATGGAACACGCTACGCCGACTTCGCCTTGGCAGCCGACGTCCGCGCCGGAAATCGATGCGTTGGTTTTGTACAAAATGCCGATGGCGCCGGCAGTCAGCAGGAAGTCTTCAACACGCGATTGGTTGGCGTGCGGATTAAATTTGCGGAAATAGTGCAAGACGGCAGGAATAATGCCTGCCGCGCCGTTGGTCGGTGCGGTTACGACGCGGCCGCCGGCGGCATTTTCTTCGTTGACCGCCATGGCGTACACCATCGGCCAAAGTTGGGTATTGACGATTTCACTCTCGCGCAGGACTTTGAGTTTGGCCGCCAACTGCGGCGCGCGGCGGCGTACGTTCAAGCCGCCCGGCAATTGCCCTTCCGCATCCAAGCCGCGCTTAATGCAGTTTTCCATCACATCGGCTACGGCGGCCACCCGGCGGCGAACTTCCGCTTCATCGCAACCTGCCAACGCTGCTTCATTGGCCAACACGACTTCGGAAATATTCAACTGGTTCAGACGGCATTGTGCCAGCAACTCGTCGCAGTTTTTGTATGGATACGGCACATCGGCATTTTCCTGCACCTCTTGTGCAAACCCTTCGTCTGTAACGACAAAACCGCCGCCAACCGAATAATAAATCTGCTCTTTCAGCTTCAGGCCGTCTGAATGGTAGGCGATAAAGTTCAAACCGTTCGGATGTTTGGGCAACACTTTGTCGCCGCGGATATCCAAATCTTTTTCGGGATTGAAGGCCATTTCGCGGCCGTTGAGTTTTAAAACGTGTTGCGTGCGAATGCGTTCCAAGCGTTGAGGGATGTCTGCCAGCGGAATATCGTGCGGCAGACTGCCTTCCAAACCGAGCAATAATGCGTCGAATGTGCCGTGTCCGATACCGGTCAAGGCAAGCGAGCCGTACACTTCAATGACAATGCGCGCCACTTGTGTATCCAAGTTTTCGGCATGCAGCAAATCGGCAAAGGCGGCCGCGGCCTTCATCGGGCCGACGGTGTGCGAACTGGACGGGCCGATGCCGATTTTGAAAATATCAAAGATGCTGATCATAATTTTCCTATTATTGTGTGTGCGGGCTGTGTTTTTCAGACGGCCTTAAGGCCTAAAGAGGAATTTTGTGCGCCGCTTGCCAATGCAAGTACCAAATGTCCGACAGTCATCAAAGGGTCGCCTGCTTCCGGCGAGGTGTATTTCAGCGTCAGCGGTTTTTTACGCAAGGGTTCGTAATGACTGACTTCACACTGTGAGGCCTCTAAACTTGTGGAACCGGCGCGGTATCTGTATGCCAACAGCCGTAAATCGTTCAAGTCCATCTTCATGCCGTTGTCCAACAATTCGCGCAACTGGTTTTCCCAGGCAATATCGTTGCTTCCGTCTTTGATGGCAATCAAGATGGACTTTTCGAGGATTTTTTTGATGTGCTGGTTCAAGGAGCGGATTGGAAAATGCCCCAGCCACAACAAATCGGTCTCCGCAAATTGGGCGGAAAAATGCTCGATAAACCAGGAATGCAAACCTCGATAATCCGGCGAATGAAACAGGGTTGATTTAACCTTGTTGCCATCTTTATCCAACATGTAATGACAGCCGATAATCACGCTGCAAGATTCAGCAGCCCATCTGGGGATAATGACTTTGGGGGTAAAGAGCGTTTCGAGGCGTTGCTCGGTAAATTGAGTGGTGAAATCGGGGTTGTATTGCAACGATGTCGGCAAATAGCCGCGCCAAAGGTACATGCCGATCCTGTTTTCGCTGATGACATCCAAAAGTTGTTCCAGCATGATACGGCTAGGACATGAAATAAATTCGTCCGCATCCAGCGGAAAAACGAAATCTATCGCTTCGTCTTTTGCTACAAGCTGCTTCATAAGCAGGTTTACCAATTGCTCTTGATTGTACTTGAGCGCTTGATATTGATAGATAAATATCGGCAAACCTTCTTCTTTCAATTGAATCAGGATTTCCCTTGTTCCATCGCTGCTGCCGTGATCGATGATGTGCATTTCATCCATCAGCTCGAGATTATGACGGACAAACGATTCGATCACGTCGTTTTCGTTGCGCACCATGCTGATGCTGATTAGTTTTTTTCCCATAAATTATGCAATGTATTGATAGGTTTTAATCATTTTTCAGACGGCCTTGATCCAGCCGGCAATGCGTTTTTCAATCGCTTCGGCACTCAAACCCAAGTCGTCCAACAGTTTTTTCGGGTCACCGTGTTCGGTAACTTTGTCTTCTACACCCAACAGCAACACCGGTTTGCAGATGCCGTGTTTCGCCAACACTTCCAACACCGCGCTACCTGCGCCGCCTTGTTCGGCGTTTTCTTCGGCGGTAACGATGTAATCGTGGCTTCGGGCGAGACGGACAATCAGCTCTTCGTCTATCGGTTTGACAAAGCGCATATCAGCAACGGTCGCATTCAGCTTGTCGGCGGCGGTCAATGATGGGGCAACCATGCTGCCAAAGGCGATAACGGCAATTTTACTGCCTTCGCGACGGATGATGCCTTTACCGATTTCAACGATTTCCAGGCCGTCTGAAACGGTTGCTCCCGTGCCCGTACCGCGCGGATAACGGACGGCGGACGGAGAGTTTGCCTGATAGCAGGTTGAGAGCAGCAGGCGGCATTCGTTTTCATCGCTTGGTGCGGCAATAATCATGTTCGGCACACAGCGCAAAAAGCTCAAGTCGTACAAACCGGCATGGGTCGGGCCGTCTGCACCGACAATGCCTGCGCGGTCGATGGCGAACAAAACAGGCAGGTTTTGCAAGGCAACGTCGTGTACCAACTGGTCGTAAGCGCGTTGCAGGAAAGTGGAGTAAATCGCCACGACAGGCTTGATGCCTTCGCACGCCAAACCGCCGGCAAAGGTAACGGCGTGTTGCTCGGCGATACCGACGTCGAAATAGCGGTCGGGGAATTGCTGTTCAAACTCAACCAAGCCGCTGCCCTCGCGCATGGCTGGCGTGATGGCAACCAAACGCTCGTCCGCCTCCGCTTGGTCGCACAGCCATTGGCCGAACACTTGCGTATAAGTCGGTTTGGACGCGGCAGGTTTCACTTCCGGGGCAGGCACTTCGCTCGGCAGTTTGGCGACAGCGTGGTATTTGACAGGGTCGTTTTCGGCGAATTTGTAGCCGTTGCCTTTTTTGGTGATGACGTGCAGCAACTGAGGGCCTTTGCGGCCGCGCAAGTCTTTTAATACGTCCACCAAATTTTCAATGTTGTGGCCGTCCACCGGGCCGGTATAGCGGAAACCGAAGTTTTCAAACAAAGACAGCGACTGCTTGGCGTGCTCCGCTTCGCCTGCCAAGGTTTTGATTTTGTTTTCGACTTTTTGGGCAAGTTCCATCGCGCCGGGCAATTTGTCCAACACTTTGCTCGATTGGGCTTTGATGGTGCTCAACAGGCCGTGCATATCGCGCACGACGTTGCTGGCGAGGTATTTCGGCAGCGCGCCGACATTGGGGGAAATCGACATTTCGTTGTCGTTGAGGATGACCAGCAAATCGACATCCATATCGCCTGCGCAGTTCAGGGCCTCAAACGCCTGACCCGCCGTCATGGCGCCGTCGCCGATGATGGCGACGCTGCGGCGGTTGTTGCCCAACTGTTTGTCCGCAACGGCCATGCCCAAAGCCGCGCCGATGGATGTGGAAGAATGGCCCACGCCAAACGCGTCGTATTCCGACTCGCTGCGTTTCGGAAAACCGGCCAAACCGCCGTATTGGCGCATGGTATGCATTTGATTTTTGCGGCCGGTGAGGATTTTGTGCGGATAGCTTTGATGGCCGACATCCCAGACCAAATGGTCTTCGGGCGTGTCGTACACATAATGCAGCGCCACCGTCAGCTCGACCGCGCCCAAGTTGCTGGCGAAATGGCCGCCCGTCTTACCGACGGAATCCAACAGAAATTCGCGCAATTCGGCGGCGACTTGCGGCAGCTGTTTTTTCTCCAGACGGCGCAAGTCCTGAGGCGTATCGATCATATCGAGCAAAGGGCTTGGGTTCATGATTTTTGGCGGTGATTTTTTGTGTAACGGACGATTATATCAAGAGATTGCACAACTTGTTACAAATGCTTTCAGACGGCCCGAACCTTTATCCTTTATAATACTGCCAACTGAAAACACAAGGCCGTCTGAAATGACCCAAAACGCAAACAACCTCTGCTGGCTCGATATGGAAATGACCGGCCTCAACCCGGAACACGACCGCATTATCGAAGTCGCCATGATCATTACCGACTCCGATTTGAACGTACTGGCGCAATCGGACGTTTACGTCATCCACCAAAGCGACGAATTGCTTGACAGCATGGATGAATGGAACACCGCCACCCACGGCCGTACCGGTCTGACCCAACGCGTACGCGAATCCAAACTGACCGAAGCCGAAGTCGAGCAAAACCTGCTGGACTTCATGTCCGCATGGATACCTGAGAAATCCACGCCCATGTGCGGCAACTCCATCCATCAAGACCGCCGCTTCATGGTCAAATACATGCCGCGTTTGGAAGCCTATTTCCACTACCGCAACTTAGACGTATCCACGCTGAAAGAATTGGCCAAACGCTGGAATCCGGCCGTTGCCAAAAGCGTAGTCAAACGCGGTTCGCACAAGGCATTGGACGACATCCTCGAAAGTATCGAAGAAATGCACCATTATCGCGAGCATTTCCTCAAACTCCCTTCCGAACAATAATCCCAAGGCCGTCTGAAACCGGTTTGACACCGTTCATACGGCCTGATCGGCTTCCTTCATCTCATGAAAATCACCAAAATCTTTACCTTCGATTCCTCGCACATGCTCGACGGGCATGACGGCAAGTGCCAAAACCTGCACGGCCACACCTACAAACTCGAAATCACCGTCTCCGCGCCCGTTATCCAAGGCGGCGCAAAAGACGGCATGGTGATGGACTTTACCGACCTGAAAGCCATCGTCAAACAACACATTACCGACCCGTTCGACCATGCCTTCATCTATCACGGCGACAACGAACGCGAAAGCCAAATCGCCGCGCTTTTGGAAGGCTGGAACATGAAAACCCTGCGTCTGCCCTGCCGCACCACCGCCGAAAACATGAGCGTAGAAATGTATGGCCGTCTGAAAAACGCCGGTGTCAAAGTATGCAGCGTAAAATTATGGGAAACGCCGACTTCGTGTGCGGAATATGAAGGGGAATAAACCGCCATCCTGTATTTTTTTAGACGGCCTGTTCCCATAAATACCTCATACACTAAACATCAAAAGGAATCTTCATGAAACTCCTCTCCACCCTCCTCGTCCTCTTCGTCGCTGTCGAACATTTCTACATCGCCTGGCTCGAAATGACACAAATCCCAAGCGAAAAAGCGTCAGAGCTGTTCAACATGCCTTACGAATTTATGGAACAAAAACGCGTACAAACCCTGTTTTCCAACCAAGGCCTGTACAACGGCTTCCTTGCCATCGGCTTGGTATGGGCACGCTTTGCCGCACCCGACAACGCCGTTTACGGCGCGACCATCCTATTCCTCGGCTTCGTCCTCATCGCCGCCGCATGGGGCGCGTTTTCATCCGGCAACAAAGGCATTTTGTTCAAACAAGGCTTGCCGGCATTTTTGGCCGCTGCAGCCGTCATTGCCGCTTAAGCACACACCAGCCATTCTTTCCTATTGAGCTGACAAAAAGAATGGCTGCCTCAACCTATTTCTCAAAACGCTTCACGACAACAATTCAATCCCGCACACCTAATATTCATGACCATTCACATCACACCGAACAATCCCCAATACCGCATTGTCGAAATTTTTGAAAGCCTGCAAGGTGAAGGCTGGAACACAGGTATGCCCGCCGTTTTCATCCGTTTGGGCAAATGCAATCTCGCGTGCAGCTGGTGCGATACCGACTACCTCAAATTCGGCATGATGAGCCTTTCCGATATTTTGGGCCGTCTGAAAACCTACACGGCGCGCAATATCATTATTACCGGCGGCGAACCCACCATCCAACCGCATTTGAATACCCTGCTCAACGCACTCAAAGCCGAAGGTTATTTTCTGTGTATCGAAACCAACGGTCTCAACCCCGCTCCGCCGCAAATCGACTACGTTGCCACCAGTCCCAAAGCCTGTTACGCCGCCAAATATGAAAAAAGCTGCATCGAAAAAGCAGACGAAGTGCGCATTGTCGCTGACGGCGAAGTCATTGCGTTTTGTCAGGAAATGGAACGCAAAATCCGCGCCCGACATTACTACCTCTCGCCTTGCGAACAAGACGGCGCGATGAATATCTACGACACCATCCGCCAAATCGGCGTGTTAAACAGCCGAGCCGACGCCCCCGTCCATTGGCAACTGAGCGTGCAAACGCATAAATGGGCAGGAATAGAATAATTCGTTTAAAATCAATCAAAAATTAAACCTTTACAAAATATTGAATGTAAATACCATTTGATATTCGACCAAATGCACTACTGGCAAAGCGCTCAGGCCGTCTGAAACCCTATTTCAGACGGCCTTTTTTTGTTACAAACCTCTTGACCGATTACATAAGATTACGTAAAGTGTGCAACAGTTTTCATAAATTGGTAAAACCAATTTACCTGATAACTGACCGCATCTGAGGATGCAAATATCTATTCGAAAAACATTTATTGCTCAACACATCGTATCAAACCGCCATTGCATTGACGGTTATGGTGCTTGTTGCCCCGAGGATATTCCTATGGCTCTCTTTCTCAGCATTTTCCCCATCATCCTGCTGATTTGGCTGATGGTTAAGAAAAACAGTATGCCGTCTTACATTGCGCTGCCGATTACCGCCGCGCTGATTTACGTCATCAAACTGTTTTATTTCGGCGACAACGCCATGTTGCTCAACGCAACGGCAGCGTCAGGCCTCGTTTCTACCCTGACCCCGATTACCGTGATTTTCGGTGCCATTATGTTCAACCGCATGATGGAAACCACCGGCTGTATCGACGTCATCCGCAAATGGCTGGCCACCATCAGCCCGAACCCGATTGCCCAATTGATGATCATCGGCTGGTCTTTCGCCTTTATGATTGAAGGCGCGTCCGGTTTCGGTACGCCTGCCGCCATTGCCGCGCCGATCCTGATGAGCTTGGGCTTTAATCCGTTGAAAGTAGCCATCTTTACTTTGGTGATGAACTCCGTGCCCGTTTCCTTCGGCGCGGTAGGCACACCGACTTGGTTCGGCTTCGCACCTTTGGGCCTGGATCAAAAAAGCATTATGGAAATCGGTATGCAAACCGGCGTCATGCACTTCTTCGCAGGTTTCATCATCCCTGTTATCGGCTTGAGCTTCATCGTGCCTTGGGCTGAAATCCGCAAAAACTTGGGCTTCATCGGTATCGCCGTATTCTCCTGTACCCTTCCTTACGTCGCGTTGGCGATGGTCAATGAAGAATTCCCATCTCTGGTTGCCGGCGCAATCGGCCTGATGGTATCCGTATTTGCGGCAAACCGCGGCTGGGGCTTAAGCAAAGATTACGCCAAAGACCCGAATGCAGAAAAAGTACCTTTCGCACAAGTTGCCAAAGCACTGGCTCCTTTGGGTATGCTGATCGGTATGCTGGTAGTCACCCGTATCAAACAGTTGGGCATTAAAGGCCTGCTGACCAGCAAAGAAGAATGGTTCAGCTTCCAACTGCCGTTTGATTTGTCCAAAATCACCGTCAGCGACTCCCTGACCATCACCTTCGGCAACATCTTCGGCCAAGGCGTAAACGCTTCCTATCAAACCCTCTACGTTCCGGCTTGGATTCCGTTTGTCTTCACCGTTTGGATTTGCATCCTGCTGTACAAAACCAAATTCAAAGATGCCTGGTCTTTCTACGCTGCAACCTTCAACCAAACCAAAAAACCTCTGCTTGCACTGATGGGTGCGTTGATTATGGTTCAGCTGATGATGGTTGGCGGCGATGACTCCATGGTGAAAATCATCGGTAAAGAGTTTGCCGCGATGGCAGGCGAACACTGGGTGTACTTCTCCCCTTACCTTGGCGCAATCGGTGCATTCTTCTCCGGCTCCAACACTGTATCCAACCTGACCTTCGGCCCGATTCAACAACAAATCGCGCTTGATACCGGCCTGTCCGTTACCCTCATCCTTGCCCTGCAATCCGTCGGCGGCGCAATGGGCAACATGGTCTGCATCAACAACATCATCGCCGTGTGCAGCGTGTTGAACGTGAACAACGCCGAAGGCGCGATCATCAAGAAAACTGTCATCCCGATGAGCATCTATGGCGTCATCGCCGTGACTATCGCTTCAATTTTCTTCTTGTAAACCGCTTCATATCAAAGGCCGTCTGAATATTCAGACGGCCTTTTTTGTATTCTTTCGCTATATTTCTTAAAGAATCATTAATGTATATATTTCGCAACAACCCGCATAACCACTTTGCAACACCAAATTACAAACAACTTTCTATTAATAAACAATCGGGTAACCATAAGTAAACACTGTTTTGCAATTTACCTAATTGCCACTACCGACAAAACGCCTAAAATACACTTCATCTGCAAACGGAAACCCTTTCTCATTTTGCAAGATAACACACAACCCTCATATGGAGCTTAGATCATGAAATTACTTTCTGTTATCACTGCAGCCGCATTGGCTACTGTTTCCTTCTCTGCTGCCGCTGCACCTGCCGGCTTCGTTTCTTACCGTTGTGACGGTGGCAAATCACTGAACGTGATGTACGGCTTTGACCGTAGCGGCCGTGCAGTTACTGCCGACGTAAACGCCGGTGGCAAAAAAGCCTCTTTGGTTGTCGACAAAAAACGTTCTGACAGCACTGGCACTACTTTCACCAACCGTAAAGGCTATGTAATGTCTGCCGGTTTCATCGACAAAAACACCCATACTACTTCTGAAGTGGTTGGCGTGAACGCCCCTAACGGCTCATTCCTGGTGAAAAACTGCGAACCACGTCCACGTTAATCCCAGCTTTCCTATTTAACCGAATCATCCCGGTTTAATCAAAAGGCCGTCTGAAAAACAATTTTCAGACGGCCTTTTGATTCGAGCCTATAAAAAAGAGCGTGTACCGTACACGCTCTTTTTGTTTGTTTTCCAAATCAAATACGCATCGGCATTACGATGTATTTGAAGTTCGGATTGTTCGGCATAGTAAACAGCGTTGAGCGGTTGGCATCGCCGAAGGCAAGCTGCATATCGTCGGAGTGGATGTTACGCAACACATCCATCAGGTAGCCGATGTTGAAACCGACTTCAAGCTCTCCGCCTTGATAAGCGATTTCCAGCTCTTCGCGTGCTTCTTCCTGCTCGTTGTTGCTACATACGACACTCAGCAAACCTGGCTGTAAGAACAGTCGCGCACCGCGGAATTTTTCATTGGCAAGAATGGCGGCACGTTCGAGCGCACCCAAAAGCTGGGTACGGGATACGAGGAAAATCTTGT
The DNA here is from genome assembly GCF_001837375.1 of Neisseria sp. HMSC066H01. NCBI lineage: Bacteria > Pseudomonadati > Pseudomonadota > Betaproteobacteria > Neisseriales > Neisseriaceae > Neisseria > Neisseria sp. HMSC066H01. The sequence goes on along the minus strand of NZ_KV832189.1, from coordinate 144,397 downwards.
CGTTATCCAAAGGAATCACGCGGTTAAAGTCAGGGAACTTGCCGTCGATGACTTTGCTGACAATGGTCGTGCCGTTGCATTGGAAGCGTACTTGATTGTCCAAAAGCTCAACGGTGATGGATTCGGACGGATTATTCAGCAGTTTGAAGAGTTCCAATACCGTTTTGCGCGGCAGGATGACTTCTGTTTTCGGCAGTTCCTCTTCAATTTGGCTGGCCGCATAAGCAAGGCGGTGGCCGTCGGTTGCCACAAGGCGCAGTTGGTTGCCTTCGACCTGCATCAGCAAGCCGTTGAGGTAATAGCGGATGTCTTGAACCGCCATGCTGTATTGCACTTGCGAAAGCATGGTTTTGAAGGTTTCTTGAGTCAGCGAGAAAGTCGCGCTGACATCGTTGCCGACACTCATCAAAGGAAAGTCTTCAGCAGGCAGGGTTTGCAGGGCAAAACGGGATTTGCCCGCACGCAGAGTCAAACGGTTGTCCGCCCAATCTAAGGAAACCAGCGCACTGTCGGGCAGGGCGCGCAGGATGTCTTGGAATTTTTTAGCGTTGGTCGTAATGCGGAAATCGCCTGCCTGACTTTCAGGGCCGGCGGTATTGATTTGGATTTCCAAGTCGGTTGCCAAAAGTTTGGTTTGTCCGTCTTTGCTTTCCAGCAACACATTGGACAGAATCGGCAGAGTATGGCGACGCTCAACGATACCGGTAACGGCTTGCAACGGCTTGAGCAGACTGTCGCGGTCGGCTTGTAAAATCAGCATGTTCCATTCCTTTGAATTTGAAATCGGTTGATTTGGGTATTTTAAAATATTTTTTGTATTCAGACGGCCTCATATCGATATTAGGCCGTCTGAATATTGCATTGAGTCAGTTCTGAATCAAAATCAGCAGTTTTTCGTAGTCTTGCGCCAATTCGGGATCTTCTTCGCGCAGTTTTGCCACTGCTTTCACGCCGTGCATCACAGTCGTATGGTCGCGACCGCCAAAGGCATCACCAATAGAAGGCAGGCTGAGCGTGGTCAGCTCTTTGGTCAGGCTCATGGCGACTTGGCGCGGTCGGGCGATGTTGCGCGTACGTTTTTTGCCCAATATATCGCTGATTTTAATGCGATAATATTTGGCCGTCGTATCGATAATGGTGTCGGCGGTAATGACTTTGTGTTTCTCGGCAATAATATCCTGCAAAGCCGTACGCGCCAAATCCATGTCGATGACAGGACGGTTCATAAAACGGCTGCTGGCGCTGACTCGGTTGAACGCGCCTTCCAACTCGCGCACATTAGAGCGGATTAGGTTGGCGATAAACAAAGCGGCTTCGTCTTCGATACTGATACCGGCGGCTTCTGCCTTTTTCTGCAAAATCGCCACGCGCATTTCCAATTCGGGAGGTTCGAGTTCCAAAGTCAAACCCCATGAGAAACGCGATTTGAGACGGTCGTCCATGCCTTCGATTTTGGCAGGCAATACGTCGCACGTCAGGATGAGCTGTTTTTTCTCGTTGTGGAAATGGTTGTACAGATAGAAGAACTCTTCCATCGTACGGTCTTTGCCTTTGATGAACTGGATATCGTCGATAATCAGCAGGTCATATTGTTTGTATTGTTGCTTGAACACATCATAAGTGTTGTTGCGCACCGCCTTCATAAAGCTGCGGATATAGTCGTCCGAGTGCATATAGCGCACTTTGGCATCGGGACGGTTTTTCAGCAATTCGTTGCCGATGGCCTGCACCAAGTGGGTTTTACCCAAACCGGTGCTGCCGTATAAGAAAAACGGGTTATAGCCCTGCCCCGGATTTTCAGCAATCGCTTGGGCGGCTGCGGCGGCAAGGCGGTTGCCCTTACCTTCCACCAAAGTCTCAAATGTATAGTCGCGCGACAGATTGGTTTGCTCGTAGCGCGCTTCTTCCGCATCGTGTTGCGCGTCGGTTTTAGCTTTTGCCACCGCTTTAGACTCAGCCGGAGCGGCAGTTTGTACTTGAGGCTCATGCGGCAGGTTTTTCATGCGTTGCGCCAAAATCTCGGCAGCCGTCTTGGCAGCGGCAGGCTTGGACACCGTTTCAGACGGCCTGTCTTCTTCTACTGCCGCAACGGTTTGCAAAGGCATTTGGACAGGCTCTATACATTCTTCGACTTCAACAACTTCTTGCATTTGCACCGGAGCAACAGCCTGAGCCGCCATTTCATAATGCGTACCTACGCCCGGCTTAAACGCGAAAGCCACCTGCTGAGGCACCAACTCGGCACGCACGGCGTCAATCTTGGCGGCAAACTGGCTTTTGAGCATATTGCAGGCAAATTGGTTTTTACCATACACCACCCATACGCCGTTTTCTTCGCCCACGGTCAAAGGCGCAATCCATTGCGCAAACTGCCCTGCAGGCAACATTTCGTGAAGGCGGCAAAGGCACAGCGGCCAAAATTCAGCTAACGTCATGAGATTAAGCTCGGAAAATGGAAGATTTGGGAAATACAAGAAGGCAGAGCAAACAGGCAATCCGATAAAAATCAAATTTTTACAATATTCCCGCTGCTTTCAGACGGCCTTGCGCACAGAGAAAAGCAAGGTTGGGCGATTATACCCATTCCGCTCTTTTTTATCCACAACCGCCGCAAAATTTTATCCACAAATTCTATCAATGCATAAAACCCGTTGTCACATTTTAGCCAACGAAAAGTTTTTATATTGATTGACAAAAGCGGCAAATTGGAGTGTAATTCACGGTTTAATTATCTACCAATTTTTAGGAAACATCATGAAACGCACTTATCAACCTTCCGTTACCAAACGCAAACGCACCCACGGCTTCTTGGTTCGCTCCAAAACCCGCGGTGGTCGCGCAGTATTGGCTGCCCGTCGCGCCAAAGGCCGCAAACGCCTGGCTGTATAATTTTGAATTACGGCTTCTCGAAGCAGTATCGCTTATTAAAAACGGATGATTTTTCATCCGTTTTTGCGTTGAAAAACCGACGCAGCCGCGATTTGCTGCAAGTCTCCCAGTCCGCAGACAACGCGCTCGGCCATCCGCGCCTTGGTTTGGTCGTCAGCAAAAAGACCGCCAAACGCGCCCATGACCGCAATTATATGAAGCGCGTCATCCGCGACTGGTTCAGGCTGAATCAACACCAGCTGCCGCCGCATGATTTTGTTGTGCGCGTGCGTCAGGCGTTTAATCGGGAAACCGCCCCGGAAGCCCGCAACCAACTTGCCCAGCTGATGAAAAAACGCCGATGAACACCCTGCTTTCCAAGCTCCTCCTTGCACTCATCCGCTTTTACCAATACTGCATCAGCCCCCTCATTCCGCCGCGCTGCCGCTACACCCCGACCTGTTCACAATACGCAGTCGAAGCCGTCAAAAAATACGGCGCATTCAAAGGCGGATGGCTAGCCATCAAACGCATCGCACGATGCCACCCTTTCGGCGGACACGGACACGACCCTGTTCCATAATGCTGCTGTCAACCATTTAAAGAACACGATTTCCTTTAATTTCCCGTCGGTTTCTATATAATGCCGTCTGAAGCAGTTTTCATCTCGATTACCTATCCGTCAATTCCAGGAATCTCTTATGGATTTTAAAAGACTAATGGCGTTTTTTGCCATTTCAGTGGCAATCTTTGCCGGCTGGGAACATTTTTTCCCCAGCCCCAAACCTAATCCGGCGCAACAAGCCGCGCAACAGCAAACGGCCGCCGCTCCGGCAAAAGCCGCTGCCGAAGCCGCGCTTGCCCCAGCCTCCCCTATTACCGTTACCACAGACACGGTTAAAGCCGTCATCGATGAGAAAAGCGGCGACCTGCGTCAGCTGACCCTCTTGCAATACAAAGCAACCGGCGACGAACACAAACCTTTCGTCCTGTTTAACGACGGCAAAGAATACACCTACGTTGCCCAATCCGAGCTTTTGGACGCACAAGGCAACAACGTTCTGAAAGGCATCAACTTTAGCGCTCCGCAAAAACAATACAGTTTGGAAGGCGACAAAGTCGAAGTCCGCCTGAGCGCGCCTGAAACCAACGGCCTGAAAATCGACAAAGTTTATACTTTCACCAAAGGCAGCTACTTGGTTAACGTCCGTTTCGACATTACCAACAGCAAAGGCCAACCCGTCAACCTGAGCGCAGACTACCGCATCGTCCGCGACCACAGCGAACCCGAAGGCCAAGGCTACTTTACCCGCTCTTACGTCGGCCCGGTGGTTTACTCCCCTGAAGGCGGCTTCCAAAAAGTCAGCTTCTCTGATTTGGACGACGATGCCAAATCCGGCAAATCCGAAGCCGAATACATCCGCAAAACGCCGACCGGCTGGCTCGGCATGATTGAACACCACTTCATGTCCACTTGGATTTTGCAGCCTAAAGACGGCCAAAGCGTATGCACCGCAGGCGACTGCCGTATCGACATCAAACGCCGCAACGACAACCTGTACAGCGCAAGCGTCAGCGTGCCTTTAGCCGCCATTCAAGCCGGCGCGAAAGCCGAAACCGCCATCAACCTGTATGCCGGTCCGCAAACCACTTCCGTTATCGCCAATATCGCCGACAAACTGCAATTGGCCAAAGACTACGGCAAAGTACACTGGTTCGCCTCCCCGCTCTTCTGGCTCTTGAACCAACTGCACAACATCATCGGCAACTGGGGCTGGGCAATCATCGTTTTGACCATCATCGTCAAAGCCGTGCTGTACCCGTTGACCAACGCCTCTTACCGCTCTATGGCAAAAATGCGTGCCGCCGCGCCTAAATTGCAAGCCATCAAAGAGAAATACGGCGATGACCGCATGGCGCAACAACAAGCCATGATGCAGCTTTATAAAGACGAAAAAATCAACCCGCTGGGCGGCTGCCTGCCTATGCTGTTGCAAATCCCCGTCTTCATCGGCCTGTACTGGGCATTGTTCGCCTCCGTAGAATTGCGCCAAGCGCCTTGGTTGGGTTGGATTACCGACTTGAGCCGTCCGGATCCTTTCTACATCCTGCCTTTGATTATGGCGGCAACCATGTTTGCACAAACTTATCTGAATCCGCCGTCAACCGACCCTATGCAGGCGAAAATGATGAAAGTCATGCCTTTGATTTTCTCCATCATGTTCTTCTTCTTCCCTGCCGGTTTGGTTCTGTACTGGGTTGTCAACAACCTCTTGACCATCGCCCAACAATGGCACATCAACCGCAGCATCGAAAAACAACGCGCCCAAGGCGAAGTCGTTTCTTGATAAAAGCTTAGGCAACACAAAGGCCGTCTGTTGTTCAGACGGCCTTTTTTATTTCCCCAAACAAATACAGTTTGAGATTGAACCCAATCCAGTTTTAAGCGGCATGAAGCACAAAAATCGTCGGGCGTTTTTTCAAATTCGGCATTTCTTTTCTTTTCCGCCACTGCGCAATCGTCTGGCTGATGATTTCCTGTGTCGGCAAGGTTAAGTCCGTGGCCACGCATAATCGCGTTTCAGGATGCAGGTTTTCCACTGCATCAGCCAACAACGCATCGTTGCGATACGGCGTTTCGATAAACAGCTGCGTTTCATTCTGCTGGCGCGACCGTTGCTCCAAAGCCTTCAAACGCTGAATACGCTCATTTTTTTCAGACGGCAAATAACCCTTAAACGCAAAGTTCTGACCATTCGCACCCGAAGCCATCAGCGCCAGCAACAAACTGGACGGCCCGACCAAAGGCCGTACTTCAAAACCGTGTTTATGCGCCAACGCCACCAAATTCGCGCCCGGGTCGGCAACAGCCGGGCAACCTGCCTCGCTGACAATACCCATACTGCGCCCTTCTTGCAAAGGTTTCAGCAATTCCGGCAAAGTCTTCAAATCCGTGTGTTCATTCAGCGTTTGCAGATTCAGCTCGCGGATAGGCGTAGTCACACCCAAGTGTTTCAAATGCGCGCGCGCTGTTTTTTCCGCTTCCACGACAAAATCCGTCAGCCCGACAATCGCCTGTTGCTCATGCGGCAACAGGCATGGCGTATCAGGCGCACCCAAAGGGGTAGGAATCAAATACAAAATCGGTTTCATTCTTGCAACTCCCAAAAATCTCAGGCCGTCTGAACACATTCAGACGGCCTCAAACTATAAAACTTCCACACCTTCGTTTTTCAAAAAATCAATCAGACGGAAAATCGGAAGGCCAATCAAAGCATTTGGGTCCGTACTTTCAATCCGCTCCAACAAAGCAGCGCCCAAACCCTCGCTCTTCGCCGCGCCGGCACAATAAACCGCATCCGGCTCACGTTCCAAATATCGGCTGATTTGTTCCTGCGACAACTGGCGCATGGTAACCACCGTATGATCGACATGATGCTGAACCTTGCCCGTAGCAGTATTCAAAAGCACGATTGCGCTGTAAAATTCAATCCGTTTTCCACTTAAGTTTTCCAGCATCTGTTGTGCATTTGCGACGTTCATCGGTTTGCCCAACTGCCGTCCTTCGCACCATGCGACTTGGTCTGCGCCGATAATCAGCGCGGCAGGGAAAGCTGCCGCCAATGAACGGGCTTTGCCTTCAGCCAAACGCAGCGCCGTCTCGCCCGCATGCTCGCCCACAATAGGCGTTTCGTCAAAATCAGGCGATGCCGTCTGAAAATCGATACCCAAACGGCGAAGCTGTCCGCAGCGGAAAACCGAACTCGACCCTAAAACCAAAGGCAGTTTTACTTCCATATTTTTACTTAAAAACATTGACGTTAGACTGCCGAAATTATATCATACTCCGTTTATGTCATACCCTAATTTGATTGACCCAGAAGTTTTCGCCGCCGAAGGGCAGAATCTGCAAGGCAGCTTCCTGCTCGAAGAATTGGATGAACGAGTCAGTTCGCACGATTATCCGGCCGACAAACAGACGCGCGTGTCGTTTACGCTGCAAGGCGGCCGCGACCGGTTGCAACGTCTGTTTCTCGATTTGAACGTCAAAGCCGATATGCCCCTGATTTGCCAGCGTTGCATTACGCCCATGCCGTTTCTGCTCGATGAAACCAGCCGTATCGTCTTGTTTGCCGATGAAGAGAGTTTGGACGAAGCCATGCTTGCCGATGAAGAATTGGAAGGCATGCTGCTCGAAAAAGAGCTAGACGTACGAACTCTGGTCGAAGACCAAATCCTGATGTCGCTCCCTTTCTCCCCTCGACACGAAGACTGCGGCAACAATGGGACACTGGAAGAAGTCAATCGGGACAAACCAAACCCCTTCGCTGTTTTAGCAGGTTTGAAAAGCAGTTAATTAGGACACAGTTTATTTATTTAGGAGCTTGAAATGGCCGTTCAACAAAACAAAAAATCCCCTTCCAAACGCGGTATGCACCGTTCACACGACGCTCTGACTGCGCCTTCTCTGTCTGTCGACAGCGCAACCGGCGAAGTGCATCGTCCACACCACATTTCTCCAAACGGTATGTACCGTGGCCGTAAAGTGGTAAAAGCTAAAGGCGAATAATCCGTTCGTCTGACTGAAAAAGCCAGAATATTGCCATGCAATGACTGGCTTTTTTGCATTGCACCCTGTATTTTCCTCTTCGGAAGCACACCATGAAACGTAAAATCTGGTACACCTACGACGACATCCACCGCGTAATCAAAGGATTGGCGGAAAAAATCCAAAACTCCGGCACCAAATACGATGCCATGATTGCCATTGGCGGCGGCGGTTTTATCCCTGCCCGCATGTTGCGCTGCTTCTTGGAAATCCCGATTTACGCCGTGACCACAGCCTACTACGACAACGATCACGAAGGTCAAGTGACCGAGGAAGTGAAAAAGGTCCAATGGCTCGATCCCGTTCCCGATGTACTGAAAGGCAAAAACGTACTGGTTGTTGACGAAGTGGACGACAGCCGCGTTACCATGGAATTCTGCCTGAACGAATTGTTGAAAGAAGATTTCGGCACCATCGGCGTGGCAGTATTGCATGAAAAAATCAAAGCCAAAGTCGGCAAGATTCCCGAAGGCATCCCTTATTTCAGCGGCATTACCGTGGAAGACTGGTGGATCAACTATCCTTGGGACGCACTGGACATTGACGAACACAATAAATTGGCCGCGCAAAACCGATAAATCCGGCATGACCGTCGCAACAAGCCTTTCCATCTGATTTTCAATCTATCTCCTGAAAATCAGATGAGTGTGCTTGTCCGATGGTCTGAGGCCGTCTGAAACACACAAACCGGAGAACAACATGATTACACTGGCCGTAGATGCCATGGGCGGAGATGCAGGCCTTGCGATTACCGTCCCCGGTGCAGTGGATTTCCTTAAACAACAATCCGATGTACATCTGATTATGGTCGGCGATGAAGCAGCAGTCCGCCAAGCATTAAGCTCGGCAGGTGCGCCTATGGACCGCATTACCGTCTGCCATGCAGCACAAGTTGTTGAAATGGATGAAGCGCCGCAATCCGCGCTGAAAAATAAAAAAGAATCATCCATGCGCATCGCCATCAACCAAGTCAAAGAAGGCAACGCGCAAGCCGCCGTATCGGCAGGCAATACCGGCGCACTGATGGCGACCGCCCGATTCGTCCTCAAAACCATTCCCGGCATTGAGCGCCCTGCCATCGCCAAATTCCTGCCTTCCGACAGCGAACACGTTACTTTGGCTTTGGATTTGGGTGCCAACGTTGACTGTACGCCCGAACAACTGGTTCAATTTGCCATCATCGGCAGCGAGCTGGTACACGCGCTACACCCCGAAAAAGGCAGCCCGCGTGTCGCCCTTTTGAACGTCGGTACAGAAGACATCAAGGGCACGGATGCCGTCAAACAAACCTTTAAACTGTTGAGCAGCAGCAAACTCAACTTCATCGGCAATATCGAAAGCAACAGCGTTTTGTATGGCGAAGCCGATGTCGTTGTCGCAGACGGATTTGTCGGCAACGTTATGCTCAAAACGATCGAAGGCGCGGTTAAATTCATGAGCGGCGCCATCCGCCGTGAATTCCAAAGCAACCTGTTCAACAAACTTGCCGCCATTGCCGCCCTGCCCGCGCTCAAAGGCTTGAAAGGCAAACTGGATCCGCGCAAATTTAACGGCGCCATCTTGCTTGGTTTACGCGGTATCGTGATTAAAAGCCATGGCGGAACCGACGAAGTCGGCTTCCGTTATGCTTTGGAAGAAGCCTACCACGAAGCCAAATCCGCCGGCCTCGCCCAAATCGAACAAGGCGTAGCCACCCAGTTGGCTGCTTTAGAAGCCGCCAAAGCAGAAGCAGAACAGGAAGAAACCGCCGCTGCGGCCACGGAAGCTTAAGGCTGATATACACAGGCCGTCTGAAACTTCACAATGTTCAGACGGCCTGTTTTTATCTTTGAAACACCAACTTCATGCTTCATATTGGGAATTTCCCCATTTTCGCTTACAATATCCGACTATCTGAATTAACTCTCTAAAAAGGCCGTTCTCATGCAATATGCCCAAATTTCCGGTACAGGCAGCTACCTTCCTGCCAACCGCGTCAGCAATGACGACCTTGCCAAAAAAGTGGACACTTCCGACGAATGGATTACCACGCGTACAGGCATCAAATTCCGCCATATTGCAGACGAGGGCGAAAAAACCAGCGACTTGGCCGCCGAATCAGCACGTCGTGCCTTGGCAGATGCCCATTTACAGGCTGACGACATCGACCTGATTATCGTCGCCACAGCCACTCCCGATATGCAGTTCCCTTCTACGGCAACCATCGTGCAGCAAAAATTGGGCATTACCAACGGTTGCCCCGCCTTTGACGTCCAAGCCGTGTGCGCCGGTTTTATGTATGCCATGACCACTGCCAATGCCTATATCAAAAGCGGTATGGCGAAAAATGCTTTGGTTATCGGCGCGGAAACCTTCAGCCGCATCGTCGATTGGAACGACCGCACCACCTGCGTCCTCTTTGGTGACGGCGCAGGCGCGGTTGTCTTAAGCGCATCTGACGAACCGGGCATCATCCACAGCAAACTCAAAGCCGACGGCAACTACCTCAACCTTTTAAACGTCCCCGGGCAAATCGCCAACGGCCAGGTTTGCGGCTCACCCTACATCAGCATGGACGGTCCCGGCGTATTCAAATTTGCCGTCAAAATGCTGGCAAAAATTGCAGATGACGTTATCGAAGAAGCCGGATACACCGCCGACCAAATCGATTGGATTGTGCCGCACCAAGCCAACAAGCGCATTATCGACTCTACCGCCAAACACTTGGGCTTGAGCATGGACAAAGTGATCTTGACCGTCCAAGACCACGGCAACACTTCCGCAGCCTCCATTCCGTTGGCACTGGATGTCGGCATTAAAAACGGGCAAATCAAACGCGGACAAAACCTCTTGCTCGAAGGTATCGGCGGCGGTTTTGCCTGGGGTGCGGTTTTGGTGAAATACTAACGATTGGGCCGTCTGAATATCCCTTCAGACGGCCTATTCTGCTCAAACCCATGAAATCCCTAACGTTTGCACTCTGCATCAGCAGCCTGTTTTTAAGCATAACGGCTGTAATATTGCCCAAACTGGCAATCGCCTATCTCGCACTGAGCGCATACGTTTTCCTGCTTTACCACCAAGACAAACAGCGCGCACGCAAGCAAGACAGGCGCATACACGAAGCAAAATTGCACCTGCTCAACCTGCTTGGCGGCTGGCCGGGCGGTTATTGCGGCAGCCTCGCATTCCGGCATAAAACCAGCAAACCCGAGTTTGTCCGCACCTTTCGGCTGAGTGCCGCAACCAATACTGTCGCCACCCTCCTTCTGCTGGCAGACACCCTCAAACATTCAAACCAATAAGGAATTACCATGTCTTTCGCATTCTTCTTTCCCGGACAAGGCTCACAAAGCCTAGGCATGATGAACGGCTTTGCCGAGCAAGCCATCGTTAAAGCCACATTTGACGAAGCTTCCGCCGTATTGGGTCAAGACCTGTGGGCAATGATTAACGGCGAAGATGCCGAATTAATCGGACAAACCGTCAACACCCAGCCCATCATGCTGGCTGCCGGCATTGCCACCTACCGCGCCTACTTGGAAGCCGGCGGAAAAACCCCTTCCGTCGTTGCAGGCCACAGCCTCGGTGAATACACTGCCCTCGTCGCCGCCGGCGCATTGGATTTTGCAGATGCAGTCAAACTGGTCCGCCTACGCGCCGAACTCATGCAATCTGCCGTACCGCAAGGCGTAGGCGCAATGGCCGCTATTTTGGGTTTGGAAGACGAACAAGTCAAAGCCATTTGCGCCGAAGCCGCACAAGGCGAAGTCGTTGAAGCCGTCAACTTCAACTCCCCAGGCCAAGTCGTGATTGCCGGCAATACCGCCGCAGTCGAACGCGCCATGGCCGCTGCCAAAGAAGCCGGAGCCAAACGCGCCCTGCCGCTGCCTGTTTCCGTTCCCTCACATTGCAGCCTCATGAAGCCCGCAGCAGAAAAACTTGCCGAAGCATTGAAAGACATCACCATCAAACAACCGCAAATCCGCGTCATCCATAACGCCGATGTTGCTTCTTATGATGATGCCGACAAAATCAAAGACGCCCTAGTACGCCAACTGTACAGCCCGGTGCGCTGGACAGAAACCGTCAACGCGCTTGTTTCCGAAGGTATCACCGAATCCGCCGAATGCGGCCCCGGCAAAGTCCTCGCAGGCCTCGCCAAACGCATCAACAAAGAAGCCGTATGCAGCGCATTGACCAATGCCGATCAAGTGGCTACATTTATTGAAGTCCATTAAAACGTTTTCAGACGGCCTTATCCTGTTAGGCAAGGCCGTCTGAAAAATCAGCTCCACTCCAATCCGAATACATTATGAAAAAAACCATTATTCTTGCCGTTCCCTACATGTACGGACTGGATCAATGTATCGAAAAAAATCTGCGTTTTCTTGGTTTTGATGTCATCAACCTGTGCTATGACGACCGAGATTCCTATTACCCGAACCTGGGCAGCAGACTCAAAAACCTCTACCACAAACACATCACCAAAGACGGCAACTATAAAAAATACCTCAAATACAGCCGCTACCTCGACGACATTCAGCAAAAATTGGCCTCGCTAAACGGTAAAAAAGCCGATTATGCGCTCTGTATCCGCGCCAATATTTACCCCAAAGAAATCATCGCCACCATCCGCGAATACAGCAATGTTTGCGTGAATTATCAATGGGATGGCGTAGGGCGCTTCCCAGACATTATTGAATATTTGGATTATTTTGACCAATGCTGGGTTTTCGATCCCGACGATATTCAAAAATATCCACAATGCTGTTTCAAAGCCACCACCAATTTTTACTTTGACTTTCCCGTGGCGGAATATGCGCCTACCAACAAACTCTACTTTTTGGGCGGCTATGAACTCCGACGCGAAGAGCAAACCAAACGTTTTATCCAAGAAACCGAACGACTCAATTTACCCTTGGATTTCCATATCTACTGCAAAGATGACAGGGCCGAAAAAGCCTTCGGACACAACGGCATCCGCTATCTCGACCGCAGCAGCATCCTTAGCTTTGAAGAAAACCTCAGCCAAGTGCAAAGTTGCGGCGCAGTCGTCGATTTTGCACAATTCGAACATTACGGCTTATCATTCCGTATCTTTGATGCGTTGCGTTTCGATAAAAAACTGATTACCACCAACAAACATATCTTAGAGACCGACCTATACCACCCAGACCGTGTGTTCGTATGGGACGGCGGTAATTTAGACGCATTGCCTGAATTCTTGGCGCGCCCATATCAGCAACCTGACCCTGAAATCAAAGCCTATTATTCGTTTACACAATGGCTAAACCGCCTGCTCGGCATTAATTAACCTTATTGTCTACGGCAGATAACCCTGCCTGACAAAATATTATATTGAATACATTATGAGTAAGAAAAAAGTCATTCTCGCCATGCCGGAACTCTTCAAAATCCACGAACTCATTATTGAGAACTTGGAGAAATGCGGATTTGAAGTGCTGTCCCTGACCTATGAAGAAAAAGAGTTCAAATACAAAAATGTATTTCAACGGCTGAAAAAAATCTGGTATCGAAATATTCTTGGACAAAAAGACTTCAAAAAACGGACCATGTTCCGCGCCGTAGAAGAACGCCTCAATACCCTGTTAAGCGAACATCCCGAACAAGCGGATTATTGCTTCATGATTTGGCTGGGCGCCTATCCAAAAGATTTTATCGCCAAGCTCAGAGCGCATTCCAAATTAATGGTGTACTACAACTGGGAAGCCCTGACCTTCTTAAAAGAAGACTTCGACAACATCGAATTTTTCGACAAGTTTTACTTTTTCGATCCGTTTGACCAGGGCAAACATCCCGAATATACCAAAAAACTCTTTCCAACCACCAGCTTCTACTTTGACTGCTTCAGGCCGTCTGAAAACCCGCAAAACAAAATCTTGTTTATCGGCTCGTACGCTGCCGACCGCAACAACGACATCCGCGCATTTTGCGAAGCTGCACGTTCAATCAGTTTAGAAATAGATTTCCGCTTGGCCAGCAAGAAAATCGAAGAAGAAAAAGCGGCTTTGGGCATTCCCGAAGTCGAGTTTTTCTCCTTTGAAAACGCCCTCTCCTATCGTCAAAACTTAGAAGAAGCGGCCAAATCCTCCGTATTGGTGGATTTCCTCAACCGCAAGCACTACGGCCTCTCTCTGCGGATTTTCGAAGCGATTGGTTTGGACAAAAAACTGATTACGACCAATCCGACCATCGTACATTACGATTTTTATCACCCGAACAATATGTTCTACTGGAATGGAAGCAACCTTGACGAACTCAAAGCCTTCCTGACCTTGCCGTATGTACCGCTTGCTCCGGGCTTAAAGCACAAATACAGCTTCAGCAACTGGATCAGTTGCGCCTTTAACATCGAACCCAACATCCCTATTACCCTACCCCAAGCGGACCCGTCCATTTTGGAGAAACAGCATGTTTGAAAAAGAAAAACTACTAACTGCCGTCCTGCCAGTCAGACAAAGGCCGCCTGAAAAAAACACACGGCACATCGTCTATGCAGCCGATCAAAATTACATCCGACATATCGGCACATCCATGCTTTCCGTATTGGAAAACAACCACTTCCCCATCCACTTCCACCTACTGGTCAGTGGATTGGAAAGCTACGACTTCAGCATTTTCAACCATCTCGAAACCATCAATCCCAACTATGCCGTAACGGTTTACCACCTCAACACCGAATACTTTACCACCCTGCAAACCAACAGCTATTTCACCATAGCCATGTACTACCGCATGTGCATCCCTGCCATACTTGGCGGCATCAGCGATACTGCTCTTTATCTCGACACCGACGTATTATGCTTGGGCGACATCTCCGAACTCTTTACCATAGACCTTACAGGCCAACTCGTCGCTGCAGCTCCCGATACCATGTTCCGCGCTTATATCTGCAAGCTAAATCCTGTCGGCTTCAACGACACCGCCCCCTACTTCAATTCCGGCGTATTACTGTTCAACATCCAAAACTGGAACGATTCACAAACAGACAATATATTACAAAACAAAATAGAAGCCGTGGAAAACGCCAACATCCGCCTATCATGCCCCGACCAAGACATCCTCAACCTTACTTGTATCAATAAAATCCGCTGGCTTCCCGATACATACAACTGGATACATTGGCAAAAAAAAGCTTATGAATTAAACAAAAACCCAAATGCAATCAAACTCGTACACTTTACCGGCCACGTCAAACCATGGCACGTCTTAGGTTTCCATCCCGTTTACGACCGCTACTATCAAAAGTCGCCTTGGAACGAAGGATATATTCATCAACCGTTAAACACATGGCTGCCCTTTCCTAAGCCTTACCAAGCCTTCAAACAAGCCGCCAAAAGACTTTCAAAGCAAGGGGATAAAAAACAAGCCTGGGCATATTACAAAGAATACCTGCTCAGAAAACTCAATCCAAACAGATTCAAAGCACCAGATTTTTAACTGTCAAATAGAAAGTTCAGACGGCCTACTTAAGAAAATTAGATTAAAAAACCTATTCGTGGTATAAGGCCGTCTGAAACCATTTTTCCAATCGCAATTAAGGAAACAACATGAGTACACAAGATTTAAGCGGCAAAATCGCTTTGGTAACCGGCGCATCGCGCGGTATTGGTGCGGCGATTGCCGATACTTTGGCTGCGGCCGGTGCAAAAGTTATCGGTACAGCCACCAGTGAGAGCGGCGCGGCTGCAATTAGCGAGCGTTTGGCGCAATGGGGCGGCGAAGGCCGTGCATTGAATTCTGCCGAACCTGAAACCATCGAAAACCTGATTGCCGACATTGAGAAAGAATTCGGCAAACTGGATATTTTGGTCAACAACGCCGGCATTACCCGCGACAACCTCCTGATGCGCATGAAAGAGGAAGAATGGGACGACATCATGCAGGTCAACCTCAAATCCGTCTTCCGCGCCTCCAAAGCCGTATTGCGCGGCATGATGAAACAGCGTGCAGGCCGCATCATCAACATCACATCCGTTGTCGGCGTGATGGGCAATGCCGGCCAAACCAACTATGCAGCCGCAAAAGCAGGCTTGATCGGTTTTTCCAAATCCATGGCGCGCGAAGTCGGCAGCCGCGGCATTACCGTCAACTGCGTCGCCCCAGGCTTTATCGACACCGATATGACCCGCGCGCTGCCTGAAGAAACCCGCAAAACCTTCGAAGCGCAAACTTCACTGGGCAAATTCGGTGAAGCGCAAGATATTGCCGATGCAGTCTTGTTCTTGGCTTCTGATCAGGCAAAATACATTACCGGTCAGACACTTCATGTCAACGGCGGCATGTTGATGCCTTAAACCGTTTGTTTATTTAAAGGCCGTCTGAATATTTCAGACGGCCCTTTTTGTCAATCAAAACACTATTTTACATTCTATCTTGATATAATCTTAATAATCCGTTAGATAACGCTCGAAACAGTAAATCCAAATAAGCATGATACGGGAAATCAAATCGCAGGAATAAATTGCGTTCTGTGCGTTTTTATTTGGGTTTGCTGTCGGTTTTCGACGTGTTTCAGACGGCCTCTATATAACAATATTTACTTTTAATGAAAGGCCGCCCACTCTATGCACGAATTTTCCCTTGCTCCCATTGTCATTGTTCTGTTGGTTGCCGTTATTACGGTTATCTGCTGCCGCAAATTCAACATTCCTTCCATGCTCGGTTATCTTTTGGTCGGTTTTATTGCCGGTCCGGGTATGTTCAGACTAATTCCGCAAAGCCACGCTACCGACTATTTGGGCGAAATCGGCATTGTGTTCTTGATGTTCAGCATCGGCCTCGAATTCTCCCTGCCTAAACTCAAAGCCATGCGCCGCCTCGTATTCGGTTTGGGTGGTTTGCAAGTCATCGTTACCATGCTCTCGATTATGGGCATTTTGATGGCGATGGGTACGCCGTTTAACTGGGCGTTTGCCACCGCCGGCGCACTGACCATGTCGTCCACCGCCATCGTCAGCCGCATTTTGTCGGAGAAAACCGAACTGGGTCAGCCGCATGGTCAAATGGCCATGGGTGTTTTGCTGATGCAGGATATTGCCGTTGTACCGCTGATGATTCTGATTCCGGCGCTTGCCGGCGGCAGCGAAGGCAACTTGTGGGTAGAGCTGGGCTTGGCCGGTTTGAAAATGTTGCTGACCTTGGGCATTTTGTTCGTTATCGGCAGCCGTGTGATGTCGCGCTGGTTCAGACTGGTTGCCAAACGCAAATCGTCCGAACTCTTCATGATCAACGTTTTGCTGGTTACTTTGGGCGTAGCCTATCTGACAGAGCTTGAAGGCCTTTCTATGGCATTGGGCGCATTCGTCGCCGGTATGCTGCTTTCCGAAACCGAATACCGTATTCAGGTGGAAGACGACATCCGCCCATTCCGCGACATCCTGCTCGGCTTCTTCTTCATCACCGTCGGCATGAAGCTGGATATTCAGGCGCTGATCGGCAATTGGCAGCAAATTCTGATTTTGTTGGTCATCCTGTTAGTCTTGAAAGCACTGGTCGTTTTCGTCATCGCTTTGCGCATGAAAAACCCTGTGGGCGACAGCCTCAAGAGTGCGCTTTATTTAGCGCAAGGCGGCGAGTTCGGCTTTGTGATGCTGGCCATTTCCAGCAAAATCAATATGGTTTCGCCCGAATTGGAACAAGCAGCCACTGCAGCCGTATTGCTCTCCATGATTGCCGCACCATTTATCTTGGGCAGCAGCGATGCCATCGTCAGCCGCTTCGTCAAATCCGACTGGGACATGAAAGCCTTGGACTTGCATTCCATGCTGGTGGAAACCATGAGCAAATCCGAACACGTCCTGATTATCGGTTTCGGGCGCGGCGGTCAATCGGTTGCCCGCGTATTGGCTCAAGAAGGCATCCCCTACTTTGCCCTTGACTTGGACATTGCCCGCGTACAAGTAGCACGCAACGCAGGCGAACCGGTTTCCTTTGGCGATGCCAAACGCCGTGAAGTCTTGGAAGCCGCCGGATTGGGACGCGCAAAAATGGTGGTCATCACGCTGAACAATATGCATGAAACCCAACATGTTCTCGGCAACATCATGTCCATGCATCCGAGCATGCCGGTTTATGTTCGCGCCACCAATGACGATTACGTCAAAACCTTCACCGAAATGGGAGCGGAAGAAGCCGTTTCCGACACCAAAGAAACCAGCCTGGTGCTGGCAAGCTATGCCATGTTGGGCCACGGCCTCTCCTACAACCACGTTTATCAAACCATAACCCATATCCGTCACAGCCGCTATGCATCGTTGCAAGACTTGTTTATCGGCAGCGACGATGACAGCTTCTCAGACGAAGACAGCAAGGCCGTCTGCCGTCACGCCTTCCCGTTGCACGGCGAGGCACACGCCATCGGCAAAACCATCCGCGAATTGCCCTTGTCCGCCCATCATCTGAAGCTATTGTTTA
The DNA here is from genome assembly GCF_001837375.1 of Neisseria sp. HMSC066H01. Classification (NCBI taxonomy): domain Bacteria; kingdom Pseudomonadati; phylum Pseudomonadota; class Betaproteobacteria; order Neisseriales; family Neisseriaceae; genus Neisseria; species Neisseria sp. HMSC066H01. The sequence goes on along the minus strand of NZ_KV832189.1, from coordinate 126,501 downwards.
TCCGCCGCAAGACCGGAAAAATCCAAGAACTTGATCCTGATTTTGTTTTGGAAAACGGCGATATTTTGATTGTCGCAGGCAAGCAGGAAGAAATTATTTCCTTTGAAAACTGGTGCTTGCAGGGAGATATCTAATAATCGGCAAATAAATCTTGCGCGCATCAGGATTTTTTGGTTTAATAGCGTCTTCGCAATTTTGCGCACGGGTGATTAGCTCAGTTGGTAGAGCGTCTGCCTTACAAGCAGAATGTCGGCGGTTCGACTCCGTCATCACCCACCAAGTTTCCTTTTCATTGTCTTTGACAGTGGATGCGCGGTGGTAGCTCAGTTGGTTAGAGTACCGGCCTGTCACGCCGGGGGTCGCGGGTTCGAGCCCCGTCCGCCGCGCCATTATTTAAAAATACTGATTTTTCAGTATCTCCCTTTTACGGGTGATTAGCTCAGTTGGTAGAGCGTCTGCCTTACAAGCAGAATGTCGGCGGTTCGACTCCGTCATCACCCACCAAGTTTCCTTTTCATTGTCTTTGACAGTGGATGCGCGGTGGTAGCTCAGTTGGTTAGAGTACCGGCCTGTCACGCCGGGGGTCGCGGGTTCGAGCCCCGTCCGCCGCGCCATCAAGTTAAAAATAAAAAATACCGGTTTTTACCGGTATTTTTTTCGTCTGTACCTTATGCCTTTTCGTAAAAAGTCTGATTATTTAGACAAGAGAAGCCGGAAAAACTTAAAACATACGTCTTCAATACCAAAGATAAAACCATCCATCTCAAGCTGATTCACACCAAACGTTTATTCATCCAATTCCTGAATCATCTTTTAAAATAGACATAAATACTTGCCTCCTCTTCTTACACAAAGGCCGTCTGAAACGTCAATACATTTTCAGACAGCCTTTTTTAGCTTATCAAGCCTGATACCTCATCACGCAGGAGGCTTTAGCATCAATCCAATGTTCTCCACCGGGCTGAACGATTTTAGACACCAGCTTATCCAAATCACGTAGATAATCGGTTGACTTCGGGCTATTGATAATGACGACAATCACTAACGGTTTTTCGCCCAACCAATACCCAGCCAGTGCGCGGACATCTTTGAGCGTACCGGTTTTGAGGCGCAGGTTTTCACCGGGCTGCTTCAAGCGTGTTTTAAGCGTACCGTCTTTACCAGCAATCGGCAGCGTACTGATAAACTCGTTTTTAAACGGGCTGAAATAGGCTTTTTCCAACATTTGCGCCATCATTCGCGCATTGAGCCGTTCTACGCGGGACAGGCCTGAGCCGTTTTCCAACACCAGCCCTTCCGTATTGATACCGGCAACCGCCAACTCGCTTTTTACGATAGAGGCAGCCTTGGCCTGAGCCTGCTTGTAATCAGATATATGTCCGGCAAATTTAAGGAAAACCGAACGGGCAATCAGATTATTGGAATGCTTGTTCATATCGGTGAGGATATCGGCAAGCGGTTTGGATAGATGGCTCGCCAACACATGAGCGTCATGAGGCGCAACACCTGTCGTCAGGCCGTCTGAAACCGTGCCGTCTTGTTGACGCCATTGGTTCACAAAACTTTTGCCGACAAATTCTTTCATGCTGTACATATTCAGATACAGCTCTTTGCCCAAACAACTTTCCGGCAGCTTGCCCGATACGGTCAGCGTATTGTTTTTATAGGAAGTCTTCATGTGATTTTTTAAAACGCTGCACTTCCCTTCTTTATTCTCAAGCGTCAATTTGTTTTGAATGTTCAGATTCGGCAGCGGCGGATTGGTACGGATGACCAAGCTTCCGTCTTCTTCTTTTTCGGCACTAAGTTCAACAGTTTTATACGCCAACATATTGGGGTCGGGCGGCGTCATAAAGCTTTCGGCAGAATCGGAAGCAAAATCATCCGGATTCTTCACATTGCCCCACAGACTGCGGTCAAGTATCAGATGTCCGTCAATATGGCGTATGCCCTTATCACGCATCTGTTGCTGCATTTGCACCAGATCATGTTGGTCAAACACAGGATCGCCGCTCCCCACCCAATACACATTGCCTTTCAATGTATCGCCTTTGATTGTGCCGTTAGTTTTAAACTCCGTTTTCCAACGATAATCGCCGCCCAACATACGAAATGCGGTAAACGCCGTTACCAGCTTCATGGTTGAAGCAGGATTGCGCAATTCATCGGCACGGTGCTCGGCAATCACTTTGCCGCTGTCCAATTCCTGCACATAAACGGAAATTTCATTTTCAGGAATACGCCCGAAATCCAAAGCCCATGACGGGCAAACCGCCATCATCAGGCCGATTGACAAAATACTTTTCAATTTCATTACGTTACAAAATCTTATAAATTCTTACGAGGTACTCAGGCCGTCTGAACGTTTCAGACGGCCTTTTATTTATTTCTGATGCGCTTTCAAACGCAAAGCAAACATGACGACCACAACACCGACAACCAAAGCGCAACCCATCGCCAAATGGATACCATCCAGCATTGCCTGTTGCGGCATATCTGCACTGGAAAGTTTCTCTCCGATATTGGTTGCACCGACAAAAAACGCCGCGCCGATGGCACCGGCAATCGGATTGATGGTGGTCAGAATCGCCGCACCGTGCGGATTAAGCGTTTTCGGCAATGAATTCAGACCATGGGTTTCACCGGTTACGCAGGCAGACACGGATACCGCCAACAGCGTAAACATCGCTGTCAGCATCATCACTTGCGTGTCAATCCGTAAAAACAGCCACAATACCGCCAACGACACCACCAGCATCACTGTTGCAGGCAAGACGACAAAACGTCCGCCCTTTTTGTCCAACAATTTACCGAACAACGGCGCGACAACCGCTTGGGCAATACTGGCAGGCATCAGAATCAGGCCGGTTGCCGTACCGGTCAGCATCAGCACTTGCTGCGTGTACATCGGCACCATCAGCTCCAAGCCCAAGAACAGGAATACCGCACCGGCCAAAATCACAACGCAATATCTGAACTGTTTGTATTCAAACGCACGAAGGTTCAACAACGGCGTCGCCAAACGGAACTGACGGTGCGCAAACCAACCCACCAATACAATGGAAGCGGCAAAGAGCAGGATGAATTCCACCAGCGGCAGATGGGCGAAATTACTGCTCGCATACACCAGCCCTCCGAAACCAGCGACCGACAAAACAGCCGACAACACATCAATCTTCGGACGGCTGATGTTGCTCAAATTGACCGTCAAATATTTGCCCACCAACAGCATCGCCGCCAACATAAACGGCGCGGTAAAACCGAACAGCACGCGCCAATGCGTGTGGTCGATGATGATGCCCGACAGCGTCGGCCCCATCGCGGGCGCGGCGGTGAACATCATGGTAATCACGCCCATCGCCGTTCCGCGCTTGTTGGGCGGGTAAATCGACAAAATGCCGTTAAACAGGAGCGGGACGAAAAACGCGGCAGACACCGCCTGCACCATCCGCCCCACAACCAAAATTCCGAAAGTCGGCGCAAACGCGCAAATCATCGAACCGGCCAAAAACGTTGCCTGCGTAAACAGCACCATTTTGCGTGTTTCAAACCATTGAATCACGCCCGCCGTAATCGGCGTAAACGCGCCCATGACCAGCAAAAAGCCCGTCGTCAGCCATTGAACCGTGGTCTTATCGACCCCGAAATCCTTCATAATCGGCGTAAGCGCGACATTCAGCAGGGTATCGTTGAGATAGCCGAAAAATGCGCCGATAAACAGCGTCGCCACAATGGTTTTAGCAGGAAAATCAGGATTATCGGCGTGGTATTCGTGCGCCGTATCATTTTCTTGAAAATCAGAAGCGTGCATAATAATTTGAAATATCAGCGAAACTGTTATTTTAGCATAAACCGTTTTGACAGGCCGTCTGAAACCTTGACCGCATCCATAGACAACACTAAAATCTAGAATAGTTTTCATTTTTATTATCAAACAGGAGAAAAACATGTCAAAAAAAGTCAGCATCTTGGTCGGCAGCCTGCGTAAAGGCTCGTTCGCACGAAAAGTCGCACAAAACGTCATTTCCATGTTCCCCGAAGGCTACGAAGCGCAAATCGTCGAAATCGGCCATTTGCCTTTGTATAACTTCGACTACGACGATCCTGCCGTTACCGACTTCCCCACTCCGCCCAGCTATACCGAGTTCCGCGAAACCATCAAAGCCTCTGCCGGCGTATTGTTCGTCACTTCCGAAAACAACCGTACCGTCCCTGCCTGCCTGAAAAACGCCATCGACATCGGCTCCAAACCCAATGCCGATGTTGCCTGGAAAAAAACACCGGCCGGCATCATCAGCCATTCCGTCGGCAAAATGGGCGGTTATAGCGCACAAAAAAATCTGCGCCTTGCCCTTTCGTATTTCGATATGCCGCTGACCGGCCAGCCGGAAGTATTCCTCGGCAACTCGCCCACCCTGTTTGACGACAACGGCCGACTCATCGAATCTGCGCGTGAATTTGTCCAAGGCTATATCGACCAACTGGTTGCCTTGATTGAGAAAAACCCTAAATAATCGGGATTGAAGCATACAGGCCGTCTGAAAACCGAATTTCAGACGGCCTCATCGTTTGCAAAAATCAGTTTTTCAACCCTTCCTAAATTTTTACTAATTGAGTGCGGTTATAATCACTATCCACCCATCCTCCGGAGAACTTCCATGCGCGTATTATTGGTTGAAGACGATGCCATGATTGCCCAAGCCGTCAGCGCCAATCTGAAAGACGCCGGCTACGCCGTCGATTGGGTCAGCCGCGGTTCGGAAGTAGCCGCAGCAGTGGCGGCACAAGCATACGATTTGCTGCTCTTGGATTTGGGTTTGCCTGGCAAAGACGGTTTGGACGTATTGGCGCAAATCCGCAACGGCGGCTGTACCGTTCCCGTCTTAATCGTAACCGCGCGCGACGATTTGCACAGCCGCCTCAACGGCCTGGACGGCGGCGCAGACGACTACATCGTCAAACCCTTTGACATGGCGGAACTGCAAGCCCGTATGCGCGCCGTATTGCGCCGACACGGCGGACAGGCGCAAACTCTGCTGACCAACGGCATCATCACGCTCAACCCTTCCACCCATCAGGCGGAAGTAGTCGGGCAGGAACAGGCCATTATGCTCAGTAACAAAGAGTTTGCCGTCCTCCAAGCCCTGCTGCTGCGTCCGGGCATGATTCTGTCGCGCAGCGATTTGGAAGACAAAATTTACGGCTGGGGCGAAGAAGTCGAAAGCAACGCCGTTGACTTCCTGATTCACACATTACGCAAAAAACTCGGCAAAGAAGCGATTCAAAACGTCCGCGGGGTCGGCTGGCTGGTTGCACAAAACAACCAGGCCGTCTGAAAAACCACAACAATATCAACACACAAACCATGCAACGCCTTATCCACACCATCAAACAATCCCTGCAAGTCCGGATCAGCCTCGCCCTGATCTGTATGCTCCTACCCCTCTCCATTCTTGCAGGCATATTTTCATATTACGATACTTATCACGAGACCCAAGAGGTTCAAGACGACCTGTTGCGCCAAGTCGCGAACTATCTCGACCCAAGCGATGCCGATGACGAGAAACACTCACTCGACAACGACAACAAGATTTCCGTTCAATTTCCCAATACGCCCAACCCCATTGTCAGCCTGCCTGAGAAGATTTCAGACGGACTGCACACCATTCAGGCCGATGACGACGACGATTACTACCGCGTTTACACCCGCACCACCAAACAAGGCCGCATTGCCGTCATGCAGGAAAGCGACTACCGCGAAGAGCTGGCCGAAATGGCCGCCGTGCAGAGCATCCTCCCCATGCTCCTCGCCCTGCCCCTGATTATCCTGCTCACCGTCTGGATTACCCACCGCACCATGCGTTCCGTCAAAACCCTGTCCAACGATTTGGAACAGCGCCAAATCAACGACCTCTCGCCGATGGACACGCAAAACATTCCCAGCGAAATCCAAGGCTTTGTCGTCGCCATCAACAACCTGTTGCAGCGTACCGACGAAAACGTCCGCCAACAGCAACGCTTTATCGCCGATGCCGCACACGAATTGCGCAGCCCCATGACCGCCCTTTCCCTTCAGGCAGAGCGGCTCAACAATATGCAGCTGTCCGCCGAAGCGCGCGAGCAGTCCGCCCTGTTGCAACAAAGCATACAGCGCAACCGCCACCTGCTCGAGCAACTCCTTTCCCTCGCACGCGCCCAAGCGCCCGAAATCCAACGCCCCAAAACCCTGATCAGCCTGCAAAACCAGTTCCGCCGCGTCTTGCAGGAACTCATGCCGCTGGCGCTGGCCAAAGGTCAAGACATCGGCGTCGCCGTCGAAAACGACTGCCAAATCCACGCCGATGACACCGAAATCTACACCCTCATCAAAACCTTTACCGACAACGCCATCCGCTATACTCCCAAAGGCGGCCGCATCGATTTGGGCTTTGCCGAAACCGCCGAATACCTCAACATCTGGGTGGAAGACAACGGCCCCGGCATTCCCCCAAGCGAACGCCAACGCGTTATCGACCCTTTCTACCGTATTCTCGGCACCGAACAACAGGGCACCGGACTTGGCCTGTCCATTGCAGACACCATTGTCAAACGCCATCAAGGCCGTCTGAAACTGGCCGACAGCCGACGCTTTGACAGCGGCTTGCTGATTATTGCCGAGTTGGATAAAAAGACGCTTTAAATGATTACCCCGCCCAAATTGGTTTATCTAGCTTTAATCTGATAAATGAAAACGTTTTAAAACCAAAGGCCGTCTGAAAATGACTTTCAGACGGCCTTTTTATCTTTTAAAGCAAACCTACTTCATTCCTCACAAATACGGCTGCAAGGTTTGACGGAGGATTTCCATATCGGTAATTTCAGTGATATTGGCTTTGCCCAAGTATTCCAAGCCGACAAAACGCATGATGCCACTGCTGACTTTTTTATCGTGGCTCATGTGTTCAATCCATTTTTCAAAGGAGAAAACAGGCGGCGCAGACGGGAGGGAAGCGGCTTTCATTAAAGCGGCAATGCGTTCGGTGTCGGCTTGTCGGGTTTTGCCCAAGATTTGTGACAAACGGGAAGCAAGGACGCAACCGGCGGCAACGGCTTCACCATGCAGCCATACGCCGTAGCCCATTTCGGCTTCGATGGCATGGCCGAAAGTGTGGCCGAGATTAAGCCATGCGCGGATGCCCTGCTCGGTTTCGTCTTGGGCAACAATATCGGCCTTCATTTTGCAGCAATGGTAAACGGCTTCCGCCATTTTTTCTTGATGTTGCGCCATCAGGTCGGCCATATTTTCTTCCAACCAGGCAAAAAATTCGGCATCCCCCAATGCGCCGTATTTGATGACTTCGGCCATGCCTGCGGAAAGTTCGCGTTGCGGCAGCGTTTGCAAGGCAATCAAATCGGCCAAAACGGCTTGCGGCTGGTAGAACGCGCCAATCATGTTTTTGCCGAGCGGATGGTTGATGGCAGTTTTACCGCCGACCGAGGAATCAACCTGGCTGAGCAATGTGGTCGGCACTTGGATAAAAGGTGCGCCACGCTGATAAGTCGCCGCGGCAAAACCGACCATATCGCCTATCACGCCGCCGCCCAAAGCGATTAAAGTGGTTTTGCGCTCGGCACGGTTTTGCATCAGGTCATCATAAATCAGGTTGAGCGTCTGCCAGTTTTTATATTCTTCGCCGTCGGGAAGGATAATGCTGAAATGCGGCACACCCAGTCTGTCTAAGGCCGTCTGAAGCTGCTTGAGATAAAGCGGCGCAACGGTTTCGTTGGTAATGATGGCCGCTTTTTTGCCTAAATAGGGCTGAAGCAGCGTATCGGCCTGCTCGATCAGTTTATGCCCGATAAAGATGGGGTATTGATGGGACGGGGTTTGGACAGTCAGGGTGCGCATGGTGTTCCTTTGTAAAGCGTGTTATTCGCTCAATATTTCAATCAGCCGTTTGAGCGTTTTGTGGCAGCTGTCGGATTCGATGACGAAATGGGCGGTTTGACGGTACAGCGTATCGCGCTGGTCATACAGCTCTTGCAGTTTGGCCAAAGGGTCGGCAACTTGCAACAGCGGCCGGTTGCTGTCGTAACGGGTACGCTCCAGCAAGGTTTCAGGGCTGGCATGCAGATAAACAACCGTACCGTTTTGGCGCAGAATCTGTCTGTTTTCACTACGCAACACGGAGCCGCCACCGGTCGATAAAACGATGTTGCGCCGGGAAGCGAGCTTCTTCAGCATATTGGTTTCGCGGTTGCGGAAGCCTTCTTCCCCTTCCATCTCAAAAATGGTCGGAATGGATACGCCCGATGAAGTGCAGATTTCGTAGTCGCTGTCGTAAAACGGGCATTCAAACATTTGGGCAAGCTGCTTGCCCAAAGTGGTTTTGCCCGCGCCCATCAGCCCGATTAAAATTAAATTGCCGTTGATTTTTTCCATGAGGGTCATTTTATACGATATGGCGGTTTCTTGGAAAAGTTCGTGGTTTTTCAGACGGCCTGAAACGAAAGGCCGTCTGAAAACGAAAACAGGCATACCTTTGCAGATATGCCTGTTTGTCATTCTAAAATCAATAACGCAGATTGTTACCCACATTGTCCATAATGCGCGGCGTGATGAAAATCAACAGCTCACGGCGGTTTTCACGCTTGCCGCGTGATTTGAACAGATTGCCGACAACGGGAATATCGCCCAAAACGGGGACTTTGTTCACCGCATTGGTGCTTTCTTCCTCGTAAATACCGCCGACAATCAGCGTGCCGCCATCTTCAACCATGGCTTGGGTATTCAAGTGTTTGGTGTTGATACACTTGGTTGTCAGAGAATCCACGGTACAGTCGATCGGGGTATCGCGATTAATCTTCACAGTCATGATGATTTGACCGTCAGGCGTAATGTTCGGCGTTACGGTCAAGCCCAAAACGGCTTTCTTAAAGGTAATCGAAGTCGCACCGCTGGAAGAAGCCTCTTGGTAAGGAATTTCCGTACCGGATTCAATTTTGGCTTCTTTACGGTCTTGTGTCAGCACGCGCGGATTGGAAATGGTTTTGCTCTTACCTTGTTCTTCAGACGCGCTGATTTCCAAGCCCAATGCGCCGGACGAGAACGCACGCACCAGCGCAATGCTGTTGACTGCGGCTGCGGTCGGCAGACTGACATTCGGATCCAAAGTCCATGTGCGGTAGCCTACATCGCCACGGTTAAATGAGGCATTGGTATTGTAGTTGGTTTGTGCATTGCTCCAGTTGCTGCCCCATGCGTTACGGCCACTTGCACCACCGGAACCGAATTTAACGCCCAAGTTGCGGAAGAAGGTATCTTCTGCTTCCACAATACGCGCTTCCACCATCACTTGACGGGTTGGAACGTCCAATTCATCAATCAGTTTGCGGAATTTCTCAATCACGCCGCGGTTGTCGGTCACAATCAGTGTATTGGTGGCCGGATCGATTAAGGCGCTGCCTCGGTTGCTCAACAGAGTGTTGCGGGTGTTGGAATTATTGCTGTCGTATTCTTCTAAACGCAGAATTTTGCGGAACTCTTCCACGTTTTTGTATTTCAACTGGAAAGTTTGAGAATACAGCGGACCCAATTCGGCAATCTCTTTTTCAGCCTGCAAGAAGGCTTTGTCTTTTGCCAATAATTCATCGCGAGGTGCGATATTGATAATGTTGCCTTGACGGCGCAGATCCAAATTGCGCGCCTGCATAACCAAGTCTAAAGCCTGATCCCAAGGTACATCTTTCAGGGACAAAGTCATGGTGCCTTTGACGGTATCGCTGGCAACAATATTCACTCCGGATTCTTTTGCCAAAATCTGTAAGATGGTACGAACTTCTACATCTTGGAAATCCAAAGAAATTTTACGGCCTTTGAACGATTTGTTCGCATTGTGGTTCAAGCCGCCGGATTCGGTATTGGCGGCTTTAGGCGATACTTCAAATACAAAACGGCCGGAAGAAGCTTTGGTATTGATGTCCCAATTCGCATTATTGTTGCGGATAATGAGCTGGGTAGAATTGCCGATACGTTTGAGCGTAACGTTTTGTACAGGCGTATTGAAGTCAGCCACATCCAAACTGCGTTGCGCTTGTGTCGGCAGTGTATGGTTTTTCAAGGTAACAACGACGCGGTCGCGTTGCTGTTTGATGTCCGGCTGTCCGCTGAAACCCGGAGCAGACAGTTCAATAATGCCGGAATTGCGTGCGCCTTTGCGGAAATCGATATTGGCGGCCGAAACGGCTTGATAAGCCTGAGTAGCGCGCGCGGTAGACGGTGTAGCCGCACGTTCATTTACAACGGCCGCATTGGTTTGGTCAGTAGATTCGTTTACGAATACCCAAACTTCGTTGCCGCGAATCTCAGTATTGTATTGGCTGATTTTGTTCAAGCCCAAAACCACGCGTGCGCGGTCATTGTTTTGCGCCGCAGTAATTTGATGCAGCAATGGGTCGGCATATTCCAAAACAGGCTGAGGCAAACGGATATTGGTGTTGGCAAAATCCAATGCGATACGCGCCGGAGTAGATGTTACAAAACCATGAGGTGTAGTGACGTCTTTGTCGAAACGGATTTTGATGATTTTTTGGTTGTCAGGCAAAGTGGAAACGTTGATATCGGTAATATTGCCTGCAAAGGCCGTCTGAACAGCGAGGGCAACGCTGAAGCCGGCAAATAATTTTGTCATGTGCTTGGTTTTCATAATCGAGTGAGACCCCTAAATTAATTTGAATTCGAACTATCTGAGCTATTGGAAGAATCCGCCTCTTTACTGCTCAATGGCAATTCGGCCTTCCGGTACACCCAGTTGCCGTAGCTGTCTTCAACTTGCTCGGTCAAGATAATTTTGTCTTCGGTAATACTTTGGATTCTGCCGTAATTCTGACCGATGTAGTTTCCGGGATAAACGGTATAAACATGGTCGTTGACCTTGATAAATCCGGAAACCTTGCCGCCGCTTTGCAGCGTTCCGACAAAGGCCATATTTTCCAAACTAAAGGCTTCCAGTGTTTCTTTCGGACGGTTCACATCCGGCGCATTGCCGCCTTTAGGAGCAGTGTCCAAACGGCGTGAATCAAACGCATTCATGCCTTTAAAGTTCGGCGGGCTATACGGCTTAGGCAATATAACCGTCGGCTCTTCAAACGGAATAATCTTAGATTTTGCTTCCTGACGGGTTTGCGTCATCCATTGAGTCAAATCTTCATAGCTTTGCGTACAGGCTGCCAAGGGAAGAAGACTTAAGAGTAAGATGATTTTTTTCATGATTTCCCTATTCTTTTATTTTTGCTCATTCTCGGCAGGTTTGCCTTCTTCTTGTGCCTGTTGCGCAGCCAATTCGGCAGCAATCTCTTCGGCCGGACGGGCTTTGTAAGTCGTCGCAATCGCGCTCAGTGTCAACTCGCCTTTATTGCCTTTACCTTCTTTGTCCTCGCCTGCGTTCACGAGTTTTAAAGAATCTAAAGTAATAATGCGCGACAAATCGCCTACATCACGGGTAAATTGGCTGATCTGTGAGTATTTGCCTGTGATGGAAATCTGATACGGCAGTTTTTGAATCGGACCATCGTTTTCAGGTTGGAGCGGTGCAACGCTATCCAAACGCAATCCGTTGGTTGAGCCTGCCTGATGCAATTCTTGAATCAGGTTCGGAATTTCCGCATCGGTCGGCAATTGTTTCAACAAAACGTCGAATGCAGAACGGATCGAAGCCAATTCAGCCTTCAAATTGTTCAAGCTCGCCGCCTGAATGCTTTTACGCGTAAAGGTTTCCTTCAGCTCATCTTCTTTGGCTTCCTGCGTATTCAAGGTTTCAATCTGATCTTTAAAGACGCCGACATAGCCCAAAGCCAACATGCCGACAATCAATAAACCTGCCAGCAAAAGTTTTGAAGGCATATTGAGCAGATACAGGTTTTGTACGTCCAATTGTTTCAGGTTTTTAGATGCCATTATTGAGCCTCCGGAGCAGGTTCTGCCACAGGTTCGGCCATTTCACCGCTGCTTTGGGCAGTTGGTGCAGGAGCCGGCGTATTCACTTGGTTGATTGAAGATTTCAAAGTAAATTCTTGGTAATTATCTACTTTTTTAATGCTCAACAATTCAGGCTGCAAGAAAATACCTGTACTTGGCAGTGAGCGCATCATAACGGCGATTTTATTGTCGCTGATGGCATGGCCGCTGATTTTATAGCTGGTCGGGCTTTCTGCTTCCAACGCAGTCAAATAAGTATTATCGGGCGTAAGCGCATTCAAAGAATCAAGAATATAAGCCGCTTGATAGCGTTTTTCCTGCAACTCTTCAACTTTCAGCTTCTTGGCCAAGAAAGCTTCTTTTTCTTGCTGAAGTTTATCGATTTCGCCCAATTCTCTATCGAGTCTGTCGATTTCGGTTTGCAGGAAGTTGTTGCGCCCTTCTTGATTACTGATGGCGTTGTCAATACCGAGATAAGTTGCGGCCGCCAAGCCCAAACCCACGGCAAAAGCGCCAAGCATCAATACTTTGAATTGCTGCTGCTTGCGCTGTTTAATCTCTTCCCGATACGGAAGAAGGTTGATTCTGGTTAATTCGATCATGTCCTCAAAGTCCCCTTAATGCCAATCCGAACGCCAAAGTCAGTGACGGCGCATCAATTTGAAACTGCGGCAATTCTACTTTTGCACTGCGTTCCACATATGAAATCGGATGCAGATATTCTGTTGGCGTATTGGTTTGCGAGAAAATGCTTTCTGCCAAACCTGCCTGCTGCGCAGTAAAGCCGGTCAACAGAATGTGTTTGATATTATGAAAAGAATCAGTAGCTTGCGTGGTATAGTAAAATTGCAGAACACGCTGAACTTCTTGCGCAACCTGTACATTAAAACGGTCGGCAATCTGAGACTGGTAGTCGGAAGGCTTGTTTTGGGAAGCCATCATTTGTGCGGCTTTTTCTTCCGTTACCTGATAAGTACGCTGAATCAGCTGATTGAGCTGCTCTGTACTGACCGGCGTTTCCTGCTTGTAGAGAATACGGCCGTTTTGCAGAATCAAGGCATACATTTGAGTCGCATGAATGCCGAACACGGCAACTTTTTCCTCTGCCATTTCGGGAGCATGCGTATTCATCCAATAGACGAAGGCATTGCGTTGCGCCAGCGAGTCCAAATCCAAAGCCGACAAAGGCAGACCGGCATTTTCAAACATTTCAATGCGCGGCTCGACATCGTCTTTTTTGGCGGCAACAGCTAAAACATGCTGGCTTGAACCGACTTCTTCGGCTTGAAAGTCGTAGTTCATCTCTTCAATAGGGGCAAATTGGCCGACTTCCGCCTCGACAAACTCTTCTAAGTCCAAATCGGTATCACGCGGGTTGTAAATAATTTGCTCAACTGTCGCCAAATTTTGTGGCACAGCAGCAACAATATTTTTGCAAGAACTGCGTAATTGTGTGTAAGTATGCTGGATGTAGGTAGCAAGCTGATCGTAGTCTTGAATTTTGTTGCCTTTGACAATATTTTTAGGCAATTTGGTAATAACGTATTTTTCCAGCTGAATTTGGTTTAAACTACGGCCTGTCAGTTGTACCATCTTAATGGCATGTTGGCTGATATCGACGCCGATGGCAGAGCGGTTGTTCAATCCGCTAGAAGCCTTGCCTGTTTTCGTATCTTTCGTGCTTTTAAATAAGCGCATGATTTGACTTCCCTGTATCATTTAGGAGTGAGTAACTGTTTCGTTATCCGTAAAGGACTTCTTATTCTTTACACAGTATTGACTGTGGCTGATAGAAATCGTTTCCCATTTTACTTTATTTATCGCCATTAATGGCAAAATTATTACTTAGTCATGATTAAAAAGATTATAACGACCTGCCTGGGTCTCTTATTAGGACTGGCTCTTTTCGGTGTAGGTCTGATTGCAATTGCAATTTTGGTAACCTATCCAAAACTGCCGTCTTTGGACACTTTACAACACTACAAACCCAAAATGCCGCTGACGATTTATTCTTCAGACGGCCAAGTCATTGGCGTTTACGGCGAACAACGGCGTGAATTTACCAAAATCGGCGACTTCCCGAAAATTTTGAAAGACGCCGTGATTGCCGCCGAAGACAAACGCTTCTACGACCACTGGGGCGTGGACGTTTGGGGTGTGGCGCGTGCCGCGATCGGCAACGTCATGGCCGGCGGCGTTCAATCCGGTGCCAGTACGATTACGCAACAGGTTGCCAAAAACTTCTACCTGAGCAGCGAGCGTTCGTTCACCCGTAAGTTCAACGAAGCCCTGTTGGCCTACAAAATCGAGCAGTCTTTGAGCAAAGATAAGATTTTGGAGCTGTACTTCAACCAGATCTATTTGGGTCAACGCGCTTATGGTTTCGCATCTGCCGCCCAAATTTATTTCAACAAAAATGTTAATGAATTAACATTGGCCGAAGCCGCCATGTTGGCCGGCTTGCCTAAAGCACCTTCTGCCTACAACCCGATTGTGAACCCTGAGCGTGCCAAACTGCGTCAGACTTATATTCTGAACAATATGCTGGAAGAAGGCATGATTACCCTGCAGCAACGCGATCAGGCTTTGAAAGAAGAGTTGCATTACGAGCGTTTTGTACAAAACATCGATCAAAGCGCCCTGTACGTTGCCGAGATGGTACGTCAAGAGCTGTTTGAAAAATACGGTGAAGATGCCTACACTCAAGGCTTTAAGGTATATACCACAGTCGATACCGCACACCAACGCGTCGCTACCGAAGCCCTGCGTAAAGTTCTGCGCAACTTCGACCGAGGCAGTAGCTACCGCGGTGCAGAAAACTACATCGACCTGAGCAAAAGCGACAACGTAGAAGAAACCGTCAGCCAATATCTTTCTACGCTTTACACCGTCGATAAAATGATTCCAGCGGTTGTATTGGAAGCCTCACGCAAAGGTGTACAAATTCAGTTGCCGAGCGGTCGTAAAGTAACGCTGAACAGCCACTCTTTAGGCTTTGCCGCCCGTGCCGTCAACAACGAAAAAATGGGTGATGACCGCATCCGCCGCGGCTCCGTCATTCGCGTTAAAGGCAGCGGCGATACCTTTACCGTCGTTCAAGAGCCTTTGTTGCAAGGCGCATTGGTGTCTTTAGATGCGAAAACCGGTGCAGTCCGTGCATTGGTCGGCGGCTACGACTACCACAGCAAAACCTTCAACCGCGCAACTCAAGCCATGCGCCAACCCGGCTCTACGTTCAAACCGTTCGTTTATTCCGCCGCTTTGGCAAAAGGCATGACTGCTTCCACCATGATTAACGATGCGCCGATTTCCCTGCCGGGCAAAGGTGCAAACGGCAAAGTGTGGAACCCGAAAAATTCAGACGGCCGCTATTCCGGTTACATCACGCTGCGCCAGGCTTTGACCGCTTCGAAAAACATGGTGTCCATCCGCATCCTGATGTCTATCGGTATCGGTTACGCGCAACAATACATCCAACGCTTCGGCTTCAAGCCGTCTGAAATTCCTGCCAGCCTGTCTATGGCTTTGGGTACAGGCGAAACCACGCCGTTGCGTATTGCAGAAGGTTACAGTGTCTTTGCCAACGGCGGTTACAAAGTATCTGCCCACGTCATCGACAAAATCTACGACAGCCAAGGCCGTCTGAGAGCGCAAATGCAACCTTTGGTAGCCGGTGAAAACGCACCTCAAGCCATTGACCCGCGCAACGCCTACATCATGTACAAAATCATGCAGGACGTTGTCCGTGTCGGTACCGCGCGCGGTGCAGCCGCACTCGGCCGCGCCGACATCGCCGGTAAAACCGGTACCACCAACGACAACAAAGACGCATGGTTTGTCGGCTTCAACCCTAGCGTTGTGACTGCCGTCTATATCGGCTTTGACAAACCGCGCAGCATGGGTCGTGCAGGCTACGGAGGTACAATCGCCGTACCGGTATGGGTAGAATACATGCGCTTTGCCCTGAAAGGTACCAGCGTCAAACCGATGAAAGCCCCTGAGGGCGTGGTTTCGAACGGCGGCGAAGTGTATATGCGCGAACGCATGACCACCAGCTCCGACCTGGCCTTGGACAACAGCGGCGTTGCTCCGCATCCCGCTCAATCTGCCCGTCGCGCGGTTCCGAATGAAAACCGCCGCCGTGCCGAGAGCAACACTGCGCCAGCCCGTGAAGAATTAGACGAAACCCCAGTTCTGCCAAGCAATACCGGCAACAATAACAAACAACAACTGGACTCTCTGTTCTAACGTTCTAAAGCAAGGCCGTCTGAAACGTTCAGACGGCCTTTTTTGAGAAAACTCAAAGCAAAACCATGATTGATTTACACTGCCATTCAACCGTTTCAGACGGCATGCTGTCCCCAACCGAAGTTGTCCGACTCGCCCGTCAAAACGGTTGCACCCTACTCGCCCTGACCGACCACGACCACACCGGCGGACTGGCCGAAGCTCGTGCCGAAGCCGATACCCTCGGCCTCCCCTTCGTCAACGGCGTGGAGATATCCGTCACTTGGCGCGGCCGCACCATCCACGTTGTCGGCTTGGACTTTGACGAACACAACGAAACCCTGCAAAACCTGCTTGCCGAAGTCCGCAAAGGCCGTCTGAAACGATTGGAAGCCATCGCGGTCAAACTGGAAAAAAAAAGCATCACAGGCGCGTATGAAGGCGCACTGGCATTGGCCGCCAACAAAGAAATGGCCAGCCGCACCCACATTGCCGAATTCCTCATCCGCGCAGGCCATGTTAAAAACAAACAGCAGGCATTTACCAAATACCTGGGCGACGGCAAATCCTGTTCCGTCAGACACGAATGGGCCACACTGGAAGACTGCGTAACCGCGATTACAGGCGCGGGCGGCATGGCCATTATCGCCCACCCGATGCGCTATGAATTATCCGCCACCGCCAAACGAAACCTGTTTCAAGAATTTAAAAATCTCGGCGGCGCGGGGATTGAAGTACACAGCGGCAACTGCTGCAAAAACGACCGCCTCAACTATGCCCTGCTTGCCGACCGCTTCGACTTTCTCGCCAGCGCAGGCAGCGACTTCCACCGCCCCAACGACTTCAGCGGCGGCATACTCGGCGCCTGTCCCGACTTACCCGAACAATGCCGGCCGGTCTGGGAACACTTTAAGGCCGTCTGAATTTTTGACAGCAATTTTTCAGACGGCCCGCCAAGTATGAGACAGTTATAAACATATCACACTCTACATATTGAAACTGCCTGCCCGATACACCATAATAACCCTATAAATACCCCAAAAATAAAGGTTAACACCATGTGCCAACTGCTCGGCATGAATTGCAACACTCCCACAGACATCATGTTTTCTTTTGAAGGCTTCCGCCGTCGCGGCGGCATTACCGACCACCACGCCGACGGCTTTGGTATCGGCTTTTTCGAAGGCAAAGGCGTGCGCTTGTTTCACGACGACAAACCCAGCGCCAACTCGCCCGTTGCCGACTTGGTACGCGCCTACCAAATCAAATCTGAAAACGTTATCGCCCATATCCGCAAGGCCTCACAAGGCCAGACCTCATTGGCGAACACTCATCCCTTCATGCGCGAGATGTGGGGCGAATATTGGCTGTTTGCCCACAACGGCCATTTGATTGATTTTTTCCCCGAGCAGGGTGAGTACTACCATGCCGTCGGCACGACCGATTCCGAACGCGCGTTCTGCTTTATTCTCAACCGCCTGCGCAGCCGCTTTGCCACCAAGCCCGAACCTGAAGTTTTGTTTGACGCCATTGCCGGCCTGACCCATGAAATCCGCCGCTACGGTTTGTTTAATTTCGTGATGTCCAACGGCGACTGCCTGTTTGCCCACGCCAGTACTTTGCTTCACTACATCGTGCGTAAAGCCCCGTTTGGCAAAGCACGTTTGCTGGACGATGATGTCATGGTCGATTTTTCAGAAGTGACCACCCCGAACGATAAAGTTTCTGTCATCGCCACCCTGCCCCTGACACGTGACGAAACCTGGTCGCAATTGGCAGTCAATGAATTGGTGATGTTTCAAGACGGCGACATTGTCCTCAGCGACCGCCCCGACAATCCGGTTTACATGAGCGCGGAAGAAGGTTTGGAAATCGCCCGTGCCGTCGGCGTATCGGTTTGACGTTTGATTGACTGAAAAACACAAGGCCGTCTGAAAAGCCCGACTTCGCCAAAGTTGCCCTTTCAGACGGCCTTTTTATACCTAAATTCTACGCAAAAGCCTTTACTATACGAAAATAACGCAATCCGCTACAATAATAGTTCACAAACAATAAATTCAATTGCTTAGCGACCTTGCCGAGCGTATGACAAGGAAACCCGATGAAGTGCCCGTTTTGCCAACACCCCAACACTCAAGTAACCGACTCGCGATGGCTGGAAGACACCAACAGCATCCGCCGTCGCCGCAAATGCTTGGAATGCGGACAACGCTTCAGCACTTTTGAAACCGTTGAAATGCGGATGCCGCAAGTCATCAAATCCAACGGCACACGGGTTCCCTTCAATGCGCACAAACTGCAGACCAGCCTTGAGCGCGCGCTGCACAAACGCCCTGTCACGCAAGAACAAATCGATGAAACCGTTGCCCTGATCGAGCAGCGCCTCTACCGTTTGGGCAAAAAAGAAGTCGCTTCGCGCATCGTCGGCGAAATGGCGATGGAAGAGCTGGCCAAAATCGACCAAGTTGCCTATGTCCGCTTCGCGTCCGTCTATAAAAGCTTTAAAGACGTTTCCGAATTCACCCAAGTCATCGCCGAATGCAAAGCCAAATAAGGCCGTCTGAAACCATGTTTTCCGCACTTGATACCCAAATGATGCAAACCGCCCTCGAGCTGGCCAAGCTTGGGCGGTTTTCTACTTCCCCCAATCCCCGCGTCGGTTGCGTCATTGCACACGGCGCCCAAATCGTCGGACAAGGTTTCCACGTCAAAGCAGGCGAGCCGCACGCTGAAGTTCACGCCTTGAGGCAAGCCGGGGCGGCGGCAAAAGGCGCAACAGCCTATGTCACGCTGGAGCCTTGCAGCCATTACGGCCGCACGCCGCCATGTGCCGAAGCGCTGATTCATTCCGGCGTAGCACGCGTGGTCGCCGCCATGACCGACCCTAACCCGTTGGTCGCAGGCAAAGGTTTGTCCATGCTGGAAGCCGCAGGAATCCGTACCGAAAGCGGTTTGCTGGAAGCGCAGGCGCGCGAGCTCAACCGCGGTTTCCTGTCGCGTATCGAACGCGGCAGACCGTTTATCCGCCTCAAATGCGCCGCCAGTTTGGACGGCAAAACCGCTCTTTCAGACGGCTGCAGCTTTTGGATTACCGGCGAAGCGGCGCGCGAAGACGTACAAATTCTCCGCGCCGAAAGTTGCGCCGTTTTGACCGGTATCGGTACCGTACTTACCGACAACCCGAAACTCAACGTCCGCAGCTTCCCCACCTTGCGCCAACCTGCACGCATCGTCTTGGACAGCCGGCTGCAAATCCCTTTGGACTGCCACCTCGTGACCGATACCGACAGCCCGACCGTTATCGTTACCCTTTCCTCAGACGAACAACGTTTGCAGGCGCTGGGTAAATTTGAACATATCCGCATCATCAGGCCGTCTGAACACATCAACGGCCGCATCAATCTTCCTTCCCTTATGCCGCAACTGGCAGAGCTTGGCTTTGGCGAAGTTCTGATAGAAGCCGGCTCAACACTTGCCTCAGCCTTCCTGAAGAATGACTTGGTGGATGAAATCGTCCTCTACCAAGCGCCGAAACTGTTAGGCGCAGGCAAACCTCTATTCTCCCTTCCTGAAAATCCGGCCGCCCTACTTTCAGACGGCTCCTGGCTGAGTCAATCGGTAGAAATCATCGGGCAGGACATCAAATGGGTTCTACGGAAAAAATCCGTCTGATTGCTTGTCATAAATAATTTAATTATTTTCAATAGAGTTATTCTATTGTTTATATAGCAATAAATGTGATTTATTCATCAATCTATTATAATGACTATAGCGTATTTCAATTTAAAACTTTGACTTAGGCTCATTATAATTAACCTGATTGTCAACAAAATTCTTTTTTTCTTCACGAAATAATAAACTTTTAAAATAAGTTAAGCCGAGAAAATTTATTAAAAGTTTTTATTCTAGAAGGATTCTAAACGGCATAACCGATAGCTTGATTTCATGAACCAAGCATTTGACAAGAAAATATCCAAAATTAAAACATGTGGTTGCATAAAACCTTTTAAAATTAAATATTCAAAAATACCGTTTCCATACCTCAGAGGCCGTCTGAACGACCGTTAAACTTTTTTGATTGAGACGAATCTGATAAATGCTTATGATTTCGTCTGCTGGGATTATAAGTACGGTTTTGAGGCTTCACACGATACGGCAGCAGCAAACAACTCAGGCATCGGGCAAACACTCCCGATTTACTCATTCATTACACGAAAGACATCATGAAAAACATTACGATACAAAAATTTGCCGATAAGACCGCAAAAATCGGCATCGTCGGCTTAGGCTACGTTGGTTTACCACTGATGCTGCGCTATGTGGACATCGGTTACCAAGTTTTGGGTTTCGACATCGACAAAACCAAAGTCGACAAGCTCAACAAAGGCGAAAGCTACATCGAGCATATTCCTTCCGACAAAATTGCCGCCGCTTCAAACAGCCTGTTTGAAGCCACCACCGACTTCTCCCGCATCGGCGAAGTAGAAGCCGTGATTTTGTGCGTACCGACTCCGCTGAACAAATACCGCGAACCGGACATGAGCTTTGTTATCGACACTACCGACGCGGTCAAACCTTACCTGCGCGCCGGTCAAGTGCTGTCCTTGGAATCCACCACCTACCCCGGTACTACCGAAGAAGAATTGCTGCCACGTATGGAAGAAGGCGGCTTGAAAGTCGGTCAAGACGTGTTCTTGGTTTACTCTCCCGAGCGCGAAGACCCAGGCAACCCTAACTTCGAAACCCGTACCATCCCCAAAGTCATCGGCGGCCATACCCCTGCGTGTTTGGAAGTCGGCCTGGCGCTGTACCAACCCGCCATCGATAAAGTTGTTCCGGTAAGCTCCACCAAAGCTGCCGAGCTGACCAAACTTCTGGAAAACATCCACCGCGCCGTAAACATCGGCTTGGTGAACGAGATGAAAATCGTTGCCGACAAAATGGGCATCGACATTCACGAAGTCATCAATGCCGCCGCAACCAAACCGTTCGGCTTCGTTGCTTATTACCCGGGCCCCGGCTTGGGCGGCCACTGTATCCCTATCGACCCGTTCTACCTGACTTGGAAAGCCCGCGAATACGGCGTAAACACCCGCTTCATCGAGCTGGCAGGCGAAGTGAACTCCCACATGCCCGACTACGTTATCGAAAAAGTCGGCCTGGCTTTGAACGACCACAACCGTTCCATCAAAGACAGCAAAATCTTGGTATTGGGTATCGCCTACAAGAAAAACGTAGACGATATGCGTGAAAGCCCGTCTGTGGAAGTGATGGACCGCCTGCACAAACTGGGCGCAGTGGTTTCCTACTCCGACCCGCACGTTCCAGAGTTCCCACACATCCCCGGCCACCACTACTTCGACTTGAAGAGTGAAGCGCTGACCCCTGAAACTGTTGCCCAATACGACTGCGTGGTTCTGACCACCGATCACGACAAATTCGACTATGACATGATCACCGAACATGCCAAGCTGATTGTCGATACACGCGGCAAATTCCCAGTGAAAAATCCTAAAGTCATCAAAGCATAATCTTGCTTCAGACGCATCCGGCTGCCTCCGGTTTCCCGACCGGGACGGCGGCCGGTTTCCCAAGGCCATTTGTTTTTCAGACGGCCTTGGGAAACCGGCAACGGTAACAACGCATCTCTTACGAAAAACGCTCAGCTCGAACTTCCGGCCGTCTGAAAACAAATAATATGAACGCGAAAAAAATCCTCGGCTACGCATTGGGCCCGATAGGAAGCGCCGCTTTCGGCCTGCTTTCCCTGCCGCTCATCTCATGGTACTTCCCTGCGGAAGACATCGGCCGTATCGTACTCTTGCAGACCATTGCCGGATTGAGCATCCTGTTGCTGGGCCTGGGGCTGGACCAATCCTATATTCGCGACTATTACGCCGTTAAAGACAAGGCCGCGCTGTTCAAATCCGTTTTTTTATCGCCATTGATTCTGACGGTGGCGGTTGTGGTTTTAGTGTTGCTGATAAACGCATCATGGCCGTCTGAAATCATTTTCGACATCCCCAGTGCGAATTTGGGAATTCTTTTCCTGATTTTCTTGGCCACCACGCTGATTATCCGTTTTTTAGCCTTGATTTTGCGGATGAAAGAGCAGGCACTGGCTTTTTCACTCAGCCAGCTTGCGCCGAAATTTTTGATTTTGGTGTTGGTTTTTGCCGTGATTGCTTCCGGCCTGCCCGCCAATACCACTTCGCTGGTTTTTGCCTACACCGCCGCCCAAGTGCTGACCGTTGCGCTGTTGATCTATCAACTGCGCCGAGACCTGCGAGCCGTTTCCCATGCGAAATGGTCGCCTGAGCTGCACCGGGACGGCCTGCGCTACGGCCTGCCGCTGGCATTCGGCAACTTGGCCTATTGGGGTTTGACTTCGATTGACCGCTTTGTCCTCAAGAATATCTCGGGCTTGGACGAGTTGGGTATTTATTCGATGGCAGTCAGCTTTGGCGCTGTCGCCCTGATTTTCCAAAGCGTGTTCTCCACCATTTGGGCGCCTTTGGTGTTCAAATGGGTGGAAGAAAAAACCAATCTGGACAAAATCGGCGACATCACGCTTTCCATGACCGTCCTCATCAGTGCAATGATTTGCCTCATCGGAATTTTTTCGCCGATGGCGACTTGGATACTGCCGGAAAAATACACGCAGGTTCAATTTATCCTGCTCTCGTGTATGCTCTTCCCCCTGTTTTACACGCTGACCGAAGTCAGCGGCATCGGTTTGAACGTCGTCCGCTCAACTTGGCTGATTACCGCCATCAACATCGTTGCCTTTATCGCCAATACCGCCCTGCTCTATCTGCTGGTGCCGAAATTCGGTGCAAAAGGTGCGGCTATGGCCAGCGCAACGGCTTTTTGGCTGTTTTTCATCTTGAAAACCGAATTCTCTTCACGTCTGTGGCAACCTTTGCCGCGCCTGAAGATTTATACCAACTCAACGCTCTGCCTGATGATCTGCCTTGCCTACACTTGGCTGGGTACGCGCGACAACTATATTTGGTTTGCGCTGGCATGGGCCGTCGGACTGGGTTTCCTGTTCCTAAAATACAAACACGCATTATTTGCCGCGACCGAAAAAATCAAAGCCAAATTAAACCGTTCGGCAAAATAGCCAACCTGAGATTCATGTCTCTACGATAACAACAGCACGACTATGAAAATAAAACGTCTGAACTTATACACTTACATCCTATACATCATGCTCGCAGCCTATATGCTGGGGCCCGCGCTGTCCTTCAAGGTCGGCGTGCCGCGTATCGACAACCCGCTGACCCTGATATTTGTACTGCTTGGTTTTGTCGTATTTTTTCTGGAAAGCAAGCATATTCCTCGCAAGATTTTTGCCATGCTCTGCGCCCTGACCGCCATGTGCATCTGGCCTGCCATCCACATGGGCATTACGTCGCTGACGCCTACGCAGTACATGGATATTTTGTTTTTTATGGCGGTTCCGGCTTTCTTCTACTTGTTTTACCAAGTATTGAAGCGCGCTGACGACCCTTTGAGGACGATTCAGAAGTTCCTCGTCGTATTTACATTGTTTATCGCCGTGCCGCCGTTTGCAGAGCTGGCCACCGGTATTCAGTTTGTGAGTGCCAGCGATGAGTTGGCTATTGATGAAGGCTCGCTCAAAGGCTTGTTCTTTAACCCGAACAACCTTGCCGCCACCGCAGTCTGCCTTGCGCCTGCCATTTTGTTTTTCTTCCAACTCCAAGGACGGAAACACAAAGAAAAACTGCTGGGCTGGGGCTTGTTCCTGCTGTTAGGCATGGCCATTTTCGCCAGCGTATCGCGTACCGCCATCGGCTGTTACCTGTTGATTTTGCTGGTTTATACGGCCTATCGCAAAAACGGTTTTATTACGGTCGGCGTAGCTGGTTTGCTGGCATTGGTGTTGTCGATGATTCCGTCTCGAGCGATTGCGGAATTTTTGCTCTCACTCAACGGCAACCAGTTTTTGGAACGCTTTTCCAGCCGCGTGTACCTCTTCCTGTACGACTTGGGCAGCGACAACTCCGTGTCCTACCGTCAGGAGATTTACAACTACTTCTGGAACAATCCGCCCCTGCTGCTGACCGGCTACGGCCCTAAAAACTTCCGCGAATATTTCGGCGGCCATTTGAGCGGCAGCTTGGGCTTTGAAAACCCGCACAGCTTCATCATCGAGCTGTATTTGGGTTTCGGCATGATTTCCCTGCTCGGCTTTATTGCCTTTGTGGCGTGTTATTTCCTCTACACCGCCTCAAACCGCGCAGTAACCGGCAAATCGCGCGTTTTGGCCTGGGTTGCCTTGGGCATTTTCCTGCTGGCCGGTTTTATTCCGTCCACCATTTTGCGTATGCCATTTATCTGGCTGCCCTGCCTGCTGATTTTTATTTACAGCGTATTTGTTGCGCCCAAGCTGAAAGATATGGCCGCTTACGCATACAACGAAACACTATACGATACGAAGAAACCATCATGAAAATCATCCTGACTACCTCCATGTCCGGCCTCGGTGGCACTGAAAACGCCACTTTCCGCCTCGGCCGCCTGCTCAAACAACGCGGACACGATATCGTATTGGCCTCTTCAGACGGCCCTTTGATTCAGGAAGCGCAAGCATTGGGCATCCGTTGGCAGCCGATTGATTTTTATCAAGGCGGGCTTTTGGGTTACATCAAAGGCATGTTTGCCTACATGAAACTGCTGAAAAAAGAGAAACCCGATGTGATTCACTGCCAAATGGCGCGTATCGTTCCGGCCTGCGCCATTGCGGCCAAGTTTGCCTCGCCGAAAACCAAAGTGTTCTACCACGCACGCGGCCTTGATCCGGAAACTTATCCGAAAATTGCCAAGCTTTTCGACAAGCTGGGCGTGTACATCATCGGCAACTGCAAACACGAACGCGAAAAACTCATCCGTTACGGTTTCCCTGCCAACCGCATCACCTACACTTACAACGCCCTGCACAAAGCGGATTACGTTCCTGAAAAAACAGTCAAAGACTATGTCCAACTGGGCACGCTTTCCCGTTTGGACACCGTCCGCGCCGTGCATCTGATGTTGGACATTCTCAAGAAAATGGTTGACCGCGGTATGCCTGTACGCCTCAACGTTGCAGGCATCGGCGAAGAAATGGACAACCTCAAAGCCCAAGCCAAACGTTTGGGCATCGAAGACAAAGTTACCTTCCTCGGCGGCGTCCGCGACTTGACCGGCTACTTCAAAGAAGTCGATATTTTGGTGAACACGCCGCATTGCGTGGGCGACCACGGTGCAGGCGTCGGCAACAATATTTTGGAAGCCGGCCTCTACGACACACCTGTCGTGACCTACAACATGGCGGGCATTTCCGAAATGGTCATCACCGGCCAAACCGGCTACTGCATTCCTTTCGGCGATGAAGAAGCGTTTATCGAAGCCGTCGATACACTCATCAAGCATCCAGAGTTGCGCGGTCAAATGGGCAAAGCCCTGCACAAACACGTCGAAACTTTATGCTCCGACGACGAAATCTACCGCACCACCATGGCTGCGTACGAAATGTAAGGCCGTCTGAAACATGAACATTACCATCGTCGCCCCTTATTGCTCGCTGCCGTCCGAGCCGCATTTCAACCGCTTCTGGTATCTTGCCGAGCTGTTGTCGCGGTCGCATGACGTATTGCTGATTACTAGCAACTTCAAGCACTACGACAAATCTTTCAGACGGCCCGAAGATGCCGAGGCCGCCTCACAAGGCCGTCTGAAAGTCATGCTGTTGGAAGAAAGCGGATACAGCAAAAACGTGTCTTTAGGACGCGTGACCAGCCATCACCGCTTCGTCAAACATTTTGAAAAATGGTTGGAAAACTGCCGTCCGGGCGAACAAGACGTCGTCTTTTCCGCCTATCCGCTGATTGCCACCAACCTGCTGTTGGGCAAACACAAAGCACGTTTGGGCTACAAGCTGATTGTCGATGTGCAGGACGTATGGCCGGAGTCCTTCTCCTCGGTCGTACCGTTTTTGAAAAAAGTACCGCACAACCTGCTGCCCTTTGCTTCACGCGCCAACCAAGCCTACCGCTACGCCGACGCGCTGATTGCCGTATCGCAGACTTATCTCGACCGCGCCAAAGAAGCCAATCCGAACGTACCCGGCGAAGTCGTCTATATCGGCGCCGACTTTCCCAAACTCGATGCCGCGCCTGCCAAAGATTTCGGCGACGACAAAACCCGCTTTTTCTATTTGGGCACGCTCAGTTACAGCTATGACGTGGAAACTGTGTGCAAAGGCATTCGCAAGCTGTTGGACGCCGGCGAAAACGTCGAGTTGCACATCATGGGCGGCGGTCCCGATTTGGACAGGCTCAAACAATATGCCTGCGACGGCATCCAGTTTTACGGCTACATTCCTTACGCCGAAATGATGTCGGTTGCCAAGGGCTGCGACATTTCCGTCAACGCCATCCACTCTTACGCCATGCAGTCGATTACCAACAAACTGTCCGACTATATGGCTTTGCAAAAACCGATTCTGAACAGCCAGGTCAACGACGAAGTTGCCGAAGTCCTCACCCTGCTGCCGCATGCGGACTACCGTTCCGGCGATGTGGAAAGCTTCGTTCAAGCCGCCAAAGATATTTTGAAGCGCAAAGACGATCCTGTTCAGTCCGAAGAAATCGTCCGCCGCTTCAAGCGCGACGTTGCCTATCAAAAAATCGTCAACCTGATTGAAAGATTAGCTCATGAATAAATTTTTCAAACGCCTGTTTGACATTGTTGCCTCCGCCTCAGGGCTGATTATCCTGTCGCCTGTGTTTTTAATTTTGGTGTACCTCATCCGCAAAAACTTAGGCTCGCCCGTGTTCTTCATCCAAGAGCGGCCGGGTAAAGACGGCAAGCCGTTTAAAATGATTAAATTCCGCTCCATGCGCGATGCAATTGATAAAGACGGCAACCCGCTACCAGACAGCGAACGCCTGACCGATTTCGGCAAAAAATTACGTGCCACCAGCTTGGACGAACTTCCTGAATTATGGAATGTCTTAAAAGGCGAGATGAGTTTGGTTGGCCCTCGTCCGCTGCTGATGCACTACCTGCCGTTGTACAACGACTTCCAAAACCGCCGCCACGAAATGAAACCGGGCGTGACCGGTTGGGCGCAAGTCAATGGTCGCAACGCCATTTCATGGGACGAAAAGTTCGCCCACGATGTTTGGTACATCGACCACTTCAGCTTCTGGCTGGATATTAAAATTTTGTTCCTGACGGTTAAAAAAGTCTTCGTCAAAGAAGGCATCTCAGCCGAAGGTGAAGCCACTATGCCTTATTTCACGGGTAATAAAACTGATGAAAAAAAATAACATACTGATTCTGTCGGCAGGCCGCCGCGTCGAATTGGTGCAGGACTTCCAAACCGAAGCCGCACGTTTTTCAGACGGCATCGGCGTATTTGCCACTGACCTCAATCCCCACATGTCTTCAGCCTGTCATGTCGCCGACCGCGCTTTCAGCGTACCGCGCATCGACGCAGCCGAATACATCGACAGCATTTTCGAACTGGCCAAACAACACAACATCGGCCTGATTGTGCCGACCATCGATACCGAACTGCTCAAGCTGGCCGAAGCACGCGACCGTTTTGAAGCCGAAGGAATACACATCGTCATTTCCGACGCCAAACTGATTACCCTGTGTCGCGACAAGCGCCTGACCGCAGGCCTGTTTGCACAATACGGCATCCGTTCGCCTGAAATTTATGAACGGGACAGCCTGGCCTTCCCGTGTTTTGCCAAGCCTTACGACGGCAGCCGCGCCATCGGTGCGAAAAAAATCAACACACCGGCCGATCTGACCGCCGACATTGCCGAAGATCCGAAAATGATGTTCGCCCAATACATCGATATCGAAAATGCTTTTTCCGAGTTTACCGTCGATATGTATTACGACCGTCAAGGCCGTCTGAAATGCGCCATTCCTCGCGAGCGTTTGGAAGTGCGTACCGGCGAAGTCAGCAAAGGCGTAACCCGGCGCAATGCCCTGTATGAAGAGTTGGTTGAAAAAATGGCCGTATTGGAAGGCGCACGCGGCTGCATTACCGCGCAGTTCTTCGTCAGCAAAACTGACAATACGACCTACGGCGTGGAAATCAATCCGCGTTTCGGCGGCGGTTTTCCACTGACCTACGCCGCAGGTGGCAACTATCCGGGCTGGCTGATTCAAGAATATATCGGCGGACAAGACATTCCCTTCTCCGACGACTGGGAAAACAATTTAATCATGCTTCGTTATGATGCTAAGGTTTTGGTAAGAGAACATGATTAAGCCGGAAGAATCCGTCATCGTTTTTGACCTTGACGATACGCTTTACTCTGAACATGACTACAAATGCTCCGGAATACGGGCAGTTGTAGAGATGATTACGTCGCTTTATCCGCAATACAATGCCGGCGTACTATATGAAATTGCCGACAATAAAAGTAAAGACTGGCTCGACAATTTGTGTCATCATTGCAAATTAAACGAATCAGAGAAACAATCACTCTTGTGGCAATATCGGCTGCATCGGCCTGCCATCCGACCCTATGTCGAACCGTCTTTTTTACGGAAGCTGATGCGCCCTTTTGCCGCACGCGCCCTGATTACAGACGGCCGCAGCCTGACACAGCGGTTGAAAATACAGGCCTTGGGCCTGACCGATTTGTTTGACGACATTTTGATTTCGGAAGCCATGCAATCGGAAAAGCCCGACGACAAGCGTTTCGTTTTCCTGCAAAACAAATATCCGGCTGCAAAACGTTTTATTTACATCGGCGACAACATCAAAAAAGATTTTGTCGCACCCAACAAACTGGGTTGGCTCTCCATAGGCATCATGCCTAAGCCGCACAATATTCATCAAGCCGAGCCCGAGCAATACGGCCGTGAATACCAGCCCACCCTTTGGATAAACACCCTGGAAGAATTGACTACACTGACAACTTCCGCCACCGAAAAAGCAAATGCATAAGGGACATTTCTCCATGAAAATCTTATTTATGGGTCGTAAACAGGTTTCCGCCAACCTGCTTCGTTTTTTGACCAAACAAGACCATATCGAAATCGTCGGCGTCTTGACCGACAGCCATCTGCAAGGCTCGCCGACCACGGCTGCCGCGCAGGAATTGGGCCTGCCCCTGTACACCTTCGATACGGCTTTGGAAGCAATGCGTGAAGGCCGTCTGAAATACGATTTGGGCTTGTCCGTCCTTTACTGGCGCAAGCTGCGTGATGAATTCCTGAGCATTCCGACTTTGGGCACAATAAACTTCCACCCTGCGCTGTTGCCCGAATACAAAGGCACAGGCGGCTACAACCTGGCCATCATGGACGAACTGGACCAATGGGGCAACACCGCCCACTACGTCGATGCCTCCATCGACACCGGCGAAATCATCGAAGTGGACCGCTTCCCCATCGACGCCGAAACAGAAACCGCCCAATCGCTCGAACGCAAAACCATGCAGGCGCTGGAGCCGTTCGCACAACGCATCATCGCCCGCGCCATCGAGTCGAAAACCAAATTGCCGACCACGCCCAACATCGGCGGCCGCTACGTCAGCCGCGACGAAATGGAAGCCATGAAGCAAATCCTCGACGGCGACAATATCGAGAAGAAAATCCGCGCCTTCTGGTTCCCCCCTTACGACGGCGCATACGTCGAAATCAACGGTCAGAAATACACCCTGATCAACCGCCAACTGCTGGAAGAAATCGCCCCCAAAGGCTCAACCAGTCTTTTCGCAGGAAAAACAAATGCTTAATACATCACTCTCCCCATGGCCAAGCTTTACTCAAGAAGAAGCCGATGCCGTTTCCAAAGTCCTGCTGTCCAATAAAGTCAACTACTGGACAGGTACGGAATGTCGCGAATTTGAAAAAGAATTTGCTGCCTTTGTCGGCACACAATATGCCGTCGCCCTTTCCAACGGTACGTTGGCTTTGGACGTAGCCCTCAAAGCAATGGGCATCGGCCAAGGCGATGATGTGATTGTCACTTCGCGCACCTTCTTGGCTTCAGCGTCCTGTATCGTAACCGCCGGCGCCAATCCGGTTTTCGCCGATGTCGATTTAAACAGCCAAAACATCAGCGCCGAAACCATCAAAGCCGCTTTGACGCCAAACACTAAAGCCATCATCGTGGTTCACCTTGCCGGTATGCCTGCCGAAATGGACGACATCATGGCTTTGGCCAAAGAACATAACTTGTGGGTTATCGAAGACTGCGCCCAAGCGCACGGCGCGAAATACAAAGGCAAATCCGTCGGCTCTATCGGCCATGTCGGCGCATGGTCGTTCTGCCAAGACAAAATTATGACCACCGGCGGCGAAGGCGGCATGGTCACCACCAACGACAAAGAGCTGTGGAGCAAAATGTGGTCGTACAAAGACCACGGCAAAAGCTACGATGCCGTGTACCACCGCGAACACGCACCCGGTTTCCGCTGGCTGCACGAAAGCTTCGGTACCAACTGGCGCATGTTGGAAATGCAGGCGGTCATCGGCCGCATCCAGCTCAAACGCATGCCCGAATGGACGGCGCGCCGCCAAGAAAACGCCGCCAAACTGGCTGAAAGCTTGGGCAAATTCGCCAGCATCCGTTTGGTTGAAGTAGCCGACTACATCGAACACGCGCAATACAAGTTCTACGTTTTCGTCAAACCCGAACACCTGAAAGACGGCTGGACGCGCGACCGCATCGTCAGCGAACTGAACGCGCGCAAAGTCCCCTGCTATCAAGGCAGCTGCTCCGAAGTGTATTTGGAAAAAGCCTTCGACAACACGCCTTGGCGTCCGAAAGAGCGGCTGAAAAACGCTGTCCAACTGGGCGACACCAGCCTGATGTTCTTGGTGCATCCGACCCTGACCGATGAAGAAATTGCGTTCTGCAAAGAAAACATAGAAGCCGTATTGACTGAAGCCACGGCATAATCATTTTCAGACGGCCTGCAACCTCAGGCCGTCTGAAAAAAGCAAAACAGCCTGCTTCAAACAATCCGTACCAAGCCACATTACAACACTCAGACACACGTAAAAAATAAAATGAACTTGGAAACCCTGCTGGCTCTGCCGCGCAATCTAAAAAAAACCTTCTTCGTCATTCACGATATCTTGATGATCTTCGTGGCGTTTTGGTTTGCCCAAAGCCTTAAAGTGCAATACTCCGACGAATGGTTGAGTATCGCCAACTGGCTGGCTTTCGGCAGCACCGCGTTGCTGACCATCATCCTTTTTATCCGTATCGGCCTCTACCGCGCCGTTACGCGCTTCGTCAGCGTCCGCGTCCTGACCGCCGCCGCATTCGGCAGCATTATTTCAGCGGTCTTGTTCTGCCTGACCACCCTGGTTTTTGAGCAAAAACTGCACCTTGCCCTGCCCATCGTCTATTTCTTGGTCTTGGTGGTCGGCGTAACCAGCTCGCGCATGATCCTGCGCGCGATTCTGACCGACCACCACCGCAAACAGATGACACCCGTCATCATCTACGGCGCAGGCCAATCCGGCCGCCAATTGCTGGAAGCCATCAAACAGGTTAACGAATATTCGGCCATCGCCTTTGTCGATGACAACCCGAAAATCCAACGCACCGTCATCTATGACCTTGCCGTTTACAACCCCAACGAAATCCCGATGCTGATCAGCCGCTACGGCGTACGCAAAATTCTGCTGGCGATTCCAAGTTCTACGCCTGAAGAACGCAAAGACATCATCCGCCGCCTCGAAGCCTACAAATGCGAAGTCCTGACTATTCCGGGCATGAAAGATTTGGTGGACGGCAAAATCAGCGTCAGCTCATTGAAAAAAATCTCCGTGGTCGATTTGCTCGGCCGTGCCCCTGTGGCACCGCGCCCTGAATTGATGAGTGCCGACATCAGCGACAAAGTCGTGATGGTGACCGGCGCAGGCGGCTCTATCGGCTCCGAGCTTTGCCGTCAAATTCTCAACTGCCGTCCGACCAAACTGTTGTTGTTTGAATTGTCCGAATTCGCCCTGTACAGCATAGACAAAGAATTGCGCGAAACCCAAGCCTCGCAAGGCAGCCAAGTCGAAGTCGTACCGCTTTTGGGTTCGGTTCAAAACAAAGAACGCCTCAGCAGCGTCATGAAGGCCTATCACGTCGATACCGTCTATCATGCCGCGGCCTACAAACATGTCCCTATGGTCGAGTTCAACACCATCGAAGGCATTCAAAACAACGTGTTCGGCACACTCTGCTGCGCGCAGGCTGCCGTAGATGCAGGCGTTTCCACCTTTGTTTTGATTTCCACCGACAAAGCCGTCCGCCCGACCAATACCATGGGCGCCAGCAAACGCATGGCCGAACTCTGCCTACAAGCCCTTGCCGCCGAGCCGGAACAAAAAACACGCTTCTGCATGGTGCGTTTCGGCAATGTATTGGGTTCGTCCGGCTCCGTTGTCCCTGTATTTGAAAAACAAATTGCCGAAGGCGGCCCGATTACCCTGACCCACCAAGACATTACCCGCTACTTCATGACCATTCCCGAAGCGGCGCAATTGGTTATCCAAGCCGGCGCAATGGGTAAAGGCGGCGACGTATTCGTCCTCGACATGGGCGAATCTGTCAAAATCATCGACCTTGCCCGTCAAATGATTGTCCTCAGCGGCCTCAAAGTCAAAGACGAGCAACACCCACACGGCGACATCGAAATCAAGATTACCGGCCTGCGCCCGGGCGAGAAACTTTATGAAGAACTGCTCATCGGCGATGAGGTGCAAAAAACCACTCATCCCCGGATTATGACCGCCAATGAAGTAATGCTTCCATGGACGCAATTATCTGACATACTGTCGGAACTCCAAACCGCTTGTCTCCAAAGCGACCAAAACAGCCTGCGCCAGCTTCTGTTGCGCGCACCGACAGGCTTCGTACCCAAAGACGGCATCTGCGACTTGGTTTGGCAACAAAACAACAAGGCCGTCTGAACATTTTCAGACGGCCCGGACACCATACTGCAAGGACTACTACATGAAAAAAACGCTCTCCCTGCTTACTCTATTTGCACTGGCTGCCTGTAACAGCACGACAGTCATTCCCGGTTCGACCATCAAAACCCGAACCAAAACTATTGTTTACACCGACAACGACACCGCAGCCGATACCAACCTCGATAGCCGCGTTGCCGTTTACCCCATCACGCCCAACCTGATTGAAAAAATGCGTACGCCGCCCGTACTTTCCCAAGCCAACCAAGGCTTGGAACAAAGCAAAAGCGCTTACCGCTACCGCATCGGCAGCGGCGACGTCCTCAACATCATGGTTTGGGCGCATTCCGACCTCAACTCCCCCATCCAACAAAGCAACCCGCAAACCAACCAAGTCAGCCGCGGTGCCTGGGTGGATGAGGGCGGTTACATTACTTACCCGTTGGCAGGCAAAATCCAAGCCAAAGGCAAAACTTTGGACGAATTGCAAAACATCCTGACCAACCTTTTAAGACGCTACATCAAAAACCCTCAAGTCGCCATCAACGTTACCGAGTTCCGCTCGCAACGCGTTTCCGTTTCCGGCGCCATCAACCAAGCCGGCCAATTGCCGATTACCAATATCCCGATGACCATTTTGGATGCCATCAACCAAGCCGGCGGCGTTACCCAAAGCGCCGACACCCAGCACATCAAATGGACGCACAACGGCGTTGACCGCACCATTTCCCTGCAAAACATGCTGCAATACGGCGATATGTCGCAAAACCACCTCCTCAGCCATGGCGACATCGTTTACGTTCCTAACAGCAGCAACAACAAAATCTACATCATGGGCGAAGTCGGCAAACAAGCGACCCTACCGATCGGCAACCACGGCCTCAACCTGACCCAAGCACTCGGCGAAGTGGGCGGCATGAACCAAGCCTATGCGGATGCAACCGGCGTATTCGTAATCCGCCGCGTACCTGAAGATGCGGCCAAACCTATCCACATCTACCAGCTCAACCTGAAAGATGCGACCTCTTACGCGCTGGGCAGCGAATTCAAACTGCGTTCCGAAGACACCGTTTACGTTACCTCCGCCCCGGTTACCCGCTGGAACCGCGTAATGTCACAAATTACCAACTCCATCAGCAACGTCAACACCCTCGACAATACGTTTAAATAAGCAGTGGTTCCTGCTGTCGAACCTTGTTTGACAGCAGGATACAAAATCACGCACAATCCGACCAAATTACATAAACGGCATATAAAAGCCGTACACACCGCACAAACGGAAAAGCAGTACCTTATAGTCTGACTCACGCTTTTTTCAGACCATAAACCGAAACAATATCATGTACCACAACATACTCATCGTCTGCCTAGGCAACATCTGCCGCTCCCCCACCGCAGAGCGGATTATGCAGAAAAAACTACCCGGCCACCGCATCAGCAGCGCCGGCATAAAAGCACTGGCAGGTAAGGATGCCGATTTCCAAGCCATCAAAACCGCACTCAAACACGGCGTTATCGTTGCAGGCCATACGGCACGCCAACTGACCGCCCAAATGTGCGAACAGGCCGATTTGATTCTCGTCATGGAGCCCTGTCAAATCGACATGGTGGCCGACATCCATCCGCCGGCACGCAGCAAAACCATGCTGTTTGCACAATGGTTGCCGAAGAAAACCGTACCTGACCCATACAAACAAAGCAGCGAAATGTTTGAAGCCGTTTTCGAACAGCTCAATGCTGCCGCAGACACTTGGAAAACCAAACTAAACGGAAAAACTCAACCGGTATAAAACCGGCATGAACAAGAAAGCAAGCAATGAAAAAAACGACCTACACACCTTATAGCGCAGACAACGACGAAATCGACTTCGGCCAACAGCTCCGCGTCATTTGGATGCACAAATACAAAATCCTCGCCGCCCTGCTTGCAGGCGGCATACTCGGCGCGGCCTTCAGCCTGGCATCCACCCCGCAATACCGCGCCGACGCCATGTTAGAAATTGAAACGCGGCAAAACCAAATCCTGACCGAAATCAACAGCATCTTCAACAACCAAACCACGCCGTCTGAAGCAGAAGTCGAGCTGGTTCAATCACGCCTGGTGCTGGGTAAAACCGTTGACGACCTCCAACTCGACCAAGAAGTCAAAGCCAAATACACGCCCGTTATCGGCAGCCTGATGCACAATCTCAGCGGCAACCCCGATCCCAAACTGACCGTCGGCAACTTTACCGTACAAGAAGAATGGTTCAACAAAACCTTCACGCTGACCGTCAAAAACAACAAAGCCTATACCCTCACCCTTCCCGACAAACACGTCGTCGAAGGCAAGGTCGGCGTGCCTCTGAAAATCAACAACCAAACCATCCTCAAAATCGATCAAATCCTGGCCGATCCGGGTCAAGAGTTTGCGTTGACTAAATTCTCACGCATCAGCGCCATTGAAAACATCCAAAGCAAACTGGCGGTCATCAGCAAAGGTAAAACCAGCCCCATCATCAACCTTACCTTTACCGGCACCGACCCTAAACGCACCAGCGTCATCCTCAACAGCATTGCCGACAACTATGTTGCGCAAAACCGCGAACGCGACGTCCAAGTCGCATCCAGCGGCTTGGCTTTCATCAGCGAAGAATTGCCGCGCTTGAAAGAAACCTTGCAGGACGCTGAAAACAAACTCAATGCCTACCGCCAACAATCAGGCTCCCTCGACATCCCGCTTGAGTCCAAAGGCGCATTGGAAAGCCTGACCGGCATCGAAACCCAAATTACCCTGCTCAAAACCGAAGAAGCAGGTTTGGCCGAGCTGTACACACCGGAACACCCTTCCTATAAAGCCGTATTGGACAAACTCTCCGTCCTCGAGCGCGCTAAAAACAAAATCAACCAACAAATCGCCGAATTGCCCAATACCCAACAAGAAGTCATCCGCCTGACCCGCGACGTAGAAACCAACCAAGCAACCTACGTCCAACTGTTGAGCAAACAACAAGAGCTCAACATCATGAAAGCCAGTGCGCAAGGCAATGTCCGCATCGTCGATTATGCTTACGTCCCTGAAAATCCGGTTGCACCGCGCAAAGCCGTCATCACGCTCCTGAGCGCACTTGCCGCAGGCTCGTTGACCGCTTTGTGGCTGATGATCCGCAACCGCATGAAAAACGGCATTACTTCATCCGAAGAAATCGAAAACCTCAACTTAGAAGTCGTCGCTCTTGTTCCGCACTCCAAAACCCAGCAAAAACGTGACTTCTTCAAAAACAAATTCAAAAAAACCGGCGGCCGTTCCAACTATCTGCTGGCCAGCGAAGACCGTACCGACACGGCCGTCGAAGCCATCCGCGCCCTGCGCACCAATATCTACTTCTCCATGCTGGACGCGCCTAACAACGTCCTCATGATTACCGGTGCCGCACCTGAAGCAGGTAAATCCTTTATCTCCGCCAACCTCGCCGCCGTAATGGCGCAATCGGGCAAACGCGTTCTGCTTATCGATACCGATATGCGCAAAGGCTATCTTGACCGACTCTTCGGCCTTACCCCCGAGTTCGGCTTGTCCGACATCCTAAGCGGCAAGGCGGCTCCAGCCAAAGCCGTACAAGAGACCGGCATTGAAAACCTCCACCTCATCAGCAGCGGCAGCTATCCCAGCAATCCATCCGAACTTTTGATGGACAACCGCTTCAACGAGTTGCTCGCCCACGCGCGCCAACGCTACGATTACGTCATCTTGGATACGCCGCCCGTATTGGCCGTGACCGACGCCGTCATCATCGGCCAACATGCAGGCACCGTCCTGATGATCAGCCGTTATGCACACACGCGTGCACGAGAGCTTGAGGCCAGCGTCGAACGCCTCAAACAAAACCACATCAACATCAAAGGTGTCGTCCTCAACGGCATGAAGCGCGAAGCCAACAACAGCTACGACTACTACGCCTACGATGCCTACCATTCCGGCAACAATAAATCATAAACCGAAGCAGGCCGTCTGAACTTTCAGACGGCCTGAGGCTTTTTAAACGGCACAAAATGTTTTTCACAAACGCCGCCCTTGCACCCCAAAGCCGTTTGTTTTAAAGTAAGCCCCGTTCCCATATGGAAGAGAAACATGAAAATTACCGTCATCGGCGCAGGTTCGTGGGGTACAGCTCTCGCGTTGCACTTTGCGCACCACAACAATGAAGTCGCCCTTTGGACACGCAATCCCGACCAAATCCGCACCCTGCAAGCAGACCGCGAAAACAAACGTGGCCTGCCCGGCTTCCCTTTCCCTGAGTCCCTGACCGTTTATGCCGATTTAGGCGAAGCGCTGAAAGACAGCCAACTTGCCCTGATCGTTACCTCCGTAGCCGGCCTCAGAAGCAGCGCCGAGCTGCTCAAACAACATAACGCCGCCGACATTCCCGTTCTCGCCGCCTGCAAAGGTTTTGAACAAGATACCGGTCTTTTGACTTTCCAAGTACTGAAAGAAGTCCTGCCAAACAATA
The DNA here is from genome assembly GCF_001837375.1 of Neisseria sp. HMSC066H01. Classification (NCBI taxonomy): domain Bacteria; kingdom Pseudomonadati; phylum Pseudomonadota; class Betaproteobacteria; order Neisseriales; family Neisseriaceae; genus Neisseria; species Neisseria sp. HMSC066H01. The sequence continues at coordinate 88,866 of NZ_KV832189.1, read as the reverse complement.
AAAAAATCGGCGTTCTCTCAGGCCCGAGCTTTGCCCAAGAACTGGCCGCTCAACTGCCTTGCGCCGTCGTACTTGCCTCCGAAAACAAAGAATGGGTGGAAGAAACCACCGCCCAACTGAACACCAACGTAATGCGCCTGTACGGCAGCACCGACGTCATCGGCGTTGCCGTAGGCGGTGCCGTTAAAAACGTCATGGCGATTGCCACCGGCCTTTCAGACGGCCTCGAATACGGCCTCAATGCACGCGCAGCCCTAGTAACGCGCGGCCTTGCCGAAATCACCCGCCTTGCCATCGCCATGGGCGCGCAACCCAAAACCATGATGGGTTTGGCCGGCATCGGCGACCTTATCCTGACCTGTACCGGCGCACTCTCGCGCAACCGCCGCGTCGGCCTCGGCCTCGCAGAAGGCAAAGAATTGCATCAAGTGCTTGTCGAAATCGGCCACGTTTCCGAAGGCGTTAGCACCATCGAAGAAGTCTTCAATACCGCCGCCAAATACCAAATCGATATGCCCATCACCCAAACCCTGCTGCAACTCATCCGCAAAGAAATGACCCCGCAGCAAGTCGTTGAACGACTGATGGAACGAAGCGCGCGCTTCGAATAAACGGTCGCGCCGTCTGCCATTCAGACGGCCTGACGCACAATATGACGGCCATCAGGCCGTCTGAAGGGAAACACATGAACCAATCACTGAACAATCTGGAAATCAACGTTTACCAACTTGTCCAAAAATTTGAAACACTGGTTTCAGAAAACCGCCGTCTCAACGAAGAAATCGACAGACTCAAACTCGAGCAAGAGCAACAAAAACGCCAACACGACGCGGCCATTGACGAACTCAGCGAAGCCTTGCTGGTTCAAGTCGGCAAACTCAAAGAAGACCTGCAAAGCAAAATTGACAGCCTGACCGTCGAAAAAGAAAACTACCGCAACGCACTGGCCCAAAGCGCAGACCAAATCCGCAGCCTCATTGCCCGACTGCCCCAAGAAACACAACAATAAAAGGACGCCCCGTGAGTATCGAACAAGTCAATCTCGACATCATGAATGTCAACTTCACCATCAACACGCCGAGTGAAGAAAAAACCACCCTCCTGCAAGCCGTTGAAATGCTCAACAAAAAAAGCGACGCGATTAAAGAAAGCGGCCGCATCGTCGGCACGGACAAAATCGTCGTCATGGCAGCCCTCAACGTCGTACACGACCTCTTGAAAACCACCCTCAACGACGATTTGGCAATCGGTGAATTTGAGCGTAAAATAACCGACATGAACAACGCGTGCCAAAAAGCACTGGCGCGCTTGGAGCAAAACTAATTTCCCCTTTTCCCTGCGGTGTTCGCGAAGGCATATATTCCTTTGAACCAATACGTTCGCTTTAGGTTGCCGGGAGCTGTAGTGGGCGCGAGTGTCCGTTTGCCGGACGCACCCGAAACTACCCGAGGTGACCGCCTTGTCAGCAAGGTTCAAGCGGATTCAGCCTAAACGGCACTCGTGGGGATTCCCTAAAAAAGCCATACCGAAAGGTGTGGCTTTCCCCTTTCTAAGTAAAGACTTTCGTAAAGATTTCCGGCCGTCTGAAAAAACCGCATATTCATGCATCAAACACGCTCAATTAAGATTGACAAAAACCAATCTCCTCTTTAAAATCCATAACTTTCTATATATATCTGGATTCCAACCATGAAAACCTTCTCTGCAAAACCCCATGAGGTGAAGCGCGAATGGTTCGTCATTGACGCAGAAGACAAAGTTCTGGGTCGTGTCGCAGCCGAAGTCGCACACCGTCTGCGCGGCAAACACAAACCCGAATACACCCCTCACGTTGATACCGGCGACTACATCATCGTCATCAATGCAGACAAACTGCGCGTGACCGGTGCTAAATTCGAAGACAAAAAATACTTCCGTCACTCTGGTTTCCCAGGCGGCATCTACGAGCGCACTTTCCGCGAAATGCAAGAGCAATTCCCTGGCCGCGCTTTGGAACAAGCCGTAAAAGGCATGTTGCCTAAAGGTCCTCTGGGCTACGCCATGATCAAAAAACTGAAAGTGTACGCCGGTGCCGAACACGGCCACGCTGCACAACAACCTAAAGTTTTGGAACTGAAATAATAAGGACACGACATGAACGGTAAATACTACTACGGCACAGGCCGCCGCAAAAGTTCAGTGGCTCGTGTATTCTTGACTAAAGGTACCGGCCAAATCATCGTAAACGGCCGTCCCGTTGACGAATTCTTCGCACGTGAAACCAGCCGCATGGTTGTACGTCAACCCCTGGTTCTGACTGAAAATGCCGAATCTTTCGACATCAAAGTTAACGTAACCGGTGGCGGCGAAACCGGTCAATCCGGCGCTATCCGTCACGGCATCACCCGCGCCCTGATCGACTTCGACGCAGCCCTGAAACCAGCTCTGTCTCAAGCAGGCTTCGTTACTCGCGATGCTCGTGAAGTTGAACGTAAAAAACCAGGTTTGCGCAAAGCACGTCGTGCAAAACAATTCTCCAAACGTTAATACGTTTTCAGAATCGAATCAAAAGCCTTGCTCTGCAAGGCTTTTTTCATTTATCAAACAAACAATCATTCAATCTTTTTCACGGCACAATACATGACGAAAACCCTGCTCCACTACGCCAAATCATTGCTTCAGGCCGTAATTATTTTCATCTTTCTCTCCTTGATTGTCGACTGGGTACGTAAACCCGACCAACCCTTACAATCAGCAGCGCAAACCCTCACGCTAACCAACGGACAAACCACCTCCCTCCAATCCTTCAGCCAGAACCGTGTTGCCGTTGTTTACTTTTGGGGTAGCTGGTGCGGTATTTGCTCATACACATCACCGACCATAGAAAAACTGCATCAAGACAGTATTCCGACTCTGGGCGTAGCCTTGCGCTCCGGAAGCGACAATGATATTACCCGCCATATGCAAGAAAACAATCTATCCTTTCCAAACGTCAACGATTCAGACGGCCTGATGGCCCAAAAATGGAATATCGCCGTTACACCGACCATTATCATATTAAAAGATGGAAAAATGATTCATCACACATCCGGACTTTCCAGCTACATCGGCTTAAAAATCAGAATTTACTTAGCAGACATCTTCGGCTAAATTCATTGAAAATCCACTAAAAATAGAAAGTCCAAAGAATCATCTCTGCCGAATATATTTACCCTATTCCACTTCATAAATAAATAAACTATCTCTTTCCCGATAACATATGATTTTGTTGAGATTATAAAGAAAATAGACTAAGATATAACCATAAGAACAATTGGAAACATTATTATCAAAACAAACTGTTAGAGATCTTCATCTAATATTGTGGCCGTGATGCTTTTGTTCCCATAGACCCGGTTGCCGACGGCAGCCTTAAAACAGCAATATTCGCCTTTATTAATTTACCTCACGCTTCAACGGTTTGATTTTTGATAACCCCGGAGACTTAGTAATGCCCAACCAATCTAAACATGCATCTATCAATATCGGCCTGATTCAGGCAAGGGAAGCATTGATGACCCAATTCCGCCCTATTCTGAACCAAGCCAATATTACTGACCAGCAATGGCGTATCATCCGGCTCTTAGCGGAAAACGGCACACTCGACTTCCAAGACTTGGCCAATCAGGCCTGCATCCTTCGTCCCAGCCTGACCGGCATTCTGACCCGCCTGGAAAAAGCAGGTCTGGCCGTGCGCCTGAAGCCTTCCAACGACCAACGCCGCGTTTATCTGAAACTGACACCCGAAGGTGAGAAACTCTATGAGTCCACCGGCGCATTGGTTGACGAGCGCTATGACGCAATTGAAAAAGTCCTTTCCAAAGAAAAAATGGCACAACTCAAAGAACTCTTGGCAGAGCTGGCAAAAATCGAACAGGCATTAAAATAAAGCGAGCCGGATGACAGATTCAACACACACACTCAAGAGATCCTTCCGAGATGCCATGGCCTCCTGTGCCGCCGGTGTACACGTTATCACGACAGACGGTGAAGCAGGGCGCTATGGCATTACCATGACTGCCGTCACTGCTGTTACCGACGAGCCGCCGACGGTCATGCTGTGCATCAACCGCCAATCCGCCATCATCCCCATTCTGCAAGGCAACCGTGATTTGTGCATCAACACGCTCAACGACAGCCAGCAGGATGTTGCCGAACACTTTGCCGGACTGACCGACCTCTCACCCGAAGAACGCTTCGAATACCATATTTGGCACAGGGGGCAAACCGGACAGCTCGAAGTTGAAGGCGCGCTGGCGCACCTGCACGGCAGCATTGTCGATCAACGCGAAATCGGCACGCATTACGTCTTTTTCGTTCAGATCAACGAAATCCGCAATACTGACGCGCAAGCGCCGGCATTGCTGTATTTCCGTAGGCAATTCAAATCTTTGGCATAAATAAAGGTCTCAGGCCGTCTGAAAAAATGAAACCGATGTTTCAGACGGCCTGAGACTTTTTCTGTTTCACACATTATAGGCACACCCATGAAAGCAATGATATTGGCCGCCGGTCGCGGCGAGCGCATGCGCCCGCTGACCGACCACACGCCCAAACCTTTACTCGAAGTGGCAGGTACGCCGCTTATCGGCTGGCACTTACGCCGCTTGCGGCAGGCCGGGTTCACTGAAATCGTCATCAACCATGCCTGGCTTGGCCAGCAAATCGAAGAGACATTGAAAGACGGTTCAGCCTACGGCGTACACATTGCCTATTCTCCCGAACGCGCCGGAGGCCTGGAAACTGCCGGAGGCATTGCCACCGCCCTGCCGCTTTTGGGCAACGAGCCGTTTTTGGTCGTCAATGGCGATGTATTGACCAACATTGATTTCCAAGCTGCACGACTGGCTGCCCAGCGTATGCAGAAACACAACCTTCTCGCCCATTTGTGGCTGGTGGACAATCCGCCACACCATCCCGAAGGCGACTTCGGGCTGCTTTCAGACGGCCTGGTATCCGCCTCATCCGCAGACGGCCAAGCCCTTACTTTCAGCGGCGTGGGCGTTTATCATCCCGCGCTTTTCAAAGACACACCGGCGCACCAGGCTGCCAAGCTTGCCCCTCTGTTGCGTCAAGCCATGAGCCAAAACCAAATCAGCGGCGAACACCACAACGGCCTTTGGTTGGACGTCGGCACAGTCGAACGCCTGCAAGAAGCCGACCGTATCGCCCAAAGCTGGTAAAACAAAAGGGACATATCCGATACGCCCCTTTTAATACTCAAGGCCGTCTGAAAACATTGATCAAATCATTTTCAGACGGTCTCAATCCATCAATCAAGCTTTGCCAATTTCTTTTCTTGCTTCATTCCCAACAGGCCATTGGCAATCATCACGCACAATCCCGACCAAATCAGTCCGTAGCCGATCAATGCGCCGCCTTGCACCGGCTCGTCCAGCCATACAATCGACACAATAAAAAGCAATACAGGCTCCAAATAGCTCAACATGCCGAACACTGCCACCGGCAACAATTGATTCGCCTTCAAATTCAAATGCATGGATATTGCACTATTAAAACCCAGCAACACAATAAAAAAGATTAAAACCGGTTTGGCCGCAATCATCGCCGGCGTATCCGTTGCCAACACAATATATGCCAACGCAAACGGCGTAATCATCATCAAATCAAAGGTCAGCCCGATTAAGGAAGGCACGCCCAGCTTGCGGCGCAGCAGATAATAAAACGGATAAGTACCGAACACCCATACAGTCGTCCACGAAACCGCGCCCGACCGCACCAATTCACATGCCACGCCTGCACATGCCAAGATCACCGCTACCCTCTGCAACCGGTTCAAACGCTCTTTAAACCAAATCCGTCCGCCCAGCATCATCGCCAAAGGAAACAGGAAATAACCCATGGCAATGTTTACCCCTTCTCCATTGACCGGCCCCCAGACAAACAGCCACAACTGGCTGGCAAATATCGGCGTCGGCAATACAATCATCAGCCACCGTTTCCAATCCCGGCCGACGCCATAAGCAAAACGCATTGCCGCCTGCCAACCGTTGACCATGGTCATCAGCACGCACAAAGCCGACAGCATGGCAACCATGCGCCAGGCAAACACCTCCGTCCCCGTCATCGGCCTCATCCACATGCCGTACAAAAATAGCATGGAAAACAACAAATTGGACGCTACCGCAGCCAGCAAACCTTTGGATAAATTCGTCATTTCAGACGGCCTTTTGCAATCAATCAAAGTTAATATTGTAGAAAAAACGGATGAAAAAATTACTCATCTTTTTGAATGAAGTTTTACCGCAAACATCTATTTCATTAAAGGCCGTCTGAAAACCCTGTCTTCAGGTTTTCAGACGGCCTTTCATTACATCGAAGCAGTCTAATGCATCAACCCTGCTTCACAATATCCGACAGCGGCCAGCGCGGCTTGACATTGAATGCACCGACAGCCTGACGCTCGGCAAGACGCATCGCGCCGGCAAAGGCAATCATTGCGCCGTTGTCGGTGCAATATGCCATCGGTGGGAAATAAACGTTGATTTTTTCTTCCTTCGGCTTGGGTTTGCCTTTTTCAGACGGCATTTTGACGGTCAAGCGCGAAAATTCATCGCGCAGTTTCCAGTTTGCACCCACACCGCCGGCAACCACCAAAGTTCTGAAACCGGTATCCAACAATGCTTTTTTGGCTTTGGCCGCCAACACATCGACTACCGCATCTTGGAAGGCGCGGCAAATGTCGTTGCGTGTTTGTTCCGGAATTTCATCGCTGCCGGTTTCGGCGCGGACTTTTTCGACAGCGGTCAAAACGGCGGTTTTCAAACCGGAAAAACTCATCTGCAAATCGTGCGAATGGAGCATGGGGCGTGGGAACGTGAAGGCATCAGGCGTGCCGAGTTTGGCCAACTCGGATAATTTGGCACCGCCGGGATAAGGCAGACCCAACAGCTTGGCCGTTTTGTCGAACGCCTCGCCTGCCGCATCATCCACGCTTTCACCCAGCAAGGTGTAATCGCCGATACCGCGTACAGCCATAAATTGCGTATGTCCGCCCGACACCAGCAAAGCGACAAATGGAAATTCAGGCTTGTCGTCTGCCAACAAAGGCGAGAGCAAATGGCCTTCAAGATGGTGGACGGGGATAACGGGCTTGCCGATGGCAAATGCCAACGCATTGGCAAAGCCCGAACCGGCCAGCAATGCGCCGCCCAAGCCCGGACCTTGCGTAAAGGCAACCGCGTCAATATCGGCATAGCCTACACCTGCTTCCTTCAAGCAACCTTGCGTCAACGGCACGACACGGCGGATATGGTCGCGGCTGGCCAATTCGGGGACAACGCCGCCGTATTCGGCGTGCATCGCCATTTGTGTGTGCAAATGATGCGCCAACAGGCCGCGCTCGGTGTCGTAGAGCGCAACGCCGGTTTCGTCGCAAGATGATTCAATTCCTAATACCAACATGGTTTGAGGCCGTCTGAAAAAATGATTAAAAACGATTCAGACGGCGTTTTCTCCGAAAACGGAAAAAGGCCGTCTGAAATAAAGTGCGGAATAAGCGGTTTACAAAGTGCCGTAAGAATGCAGGCCGCTCAAAAACATATTCACGCCGATAAAGGCAAAGGCGGTAATGACCAGGCCGATGACCGCCCACCAAGCCAACACTTTGCCGCGCCAGCCTGCCACCAGCCGCAAATGCAACCAGATCGCGTAATTCAGCCAAACGATGAATGCCCAAGTCTCTTTCGGGTCCCAGCTCCAATAGCGGCCCCACGCGTCGGCCGCCCACAATGCGCCGAGGATGGTGGCAATGGTGAAGAACAGGAAACCGACGGCAATCGCTTTGTACATGACTTCTTCAATAACTTGAGATTGCGGCAGCCATGATTTTTTGCCCGCATCTTCTTTTCTGAGCGCCAACAGTTCGGCAATACCCAGCATGGCGGCGATACAGAATGCGCCGTAGCCGATAAAGTTGGCCGGAACGTGGATTTTCATCCACCAAGACTGCAAAGCAGGAATCAGCGGCTGAATGGTATGCGCCTCGCGCGAAACGCTGTACCACAAGACAAATCCGACCACGACCGCCATAAAGCTGAAGACAAAGCCACCCAGTTTTTGTACAGCAAAACGGCCTTCGTAATAGAGATACATCAGCGCCGTAATGACCAAGAACAAGATGAATACTTCGTAAAGGTTGGAAACCGGAATATGGCCGGCATCGGGACGCAGCAGATAGCTTTCATGCCAGCGTACCAGCAGGCCGACAAAGCCCGCCATCGCGGAAACCCACGCAAACACGCTCCCCATGCCCAAAAGCGTATTGGTCGGCACATTCTTGCGCACCGCCGCTATCGCGCCGACGATATAGGCAAACAAGGCAAAGAATACAAACGCGCATTGCCACATAATCGCCGACTGGCTGCTTAACAGGTATTTGAGCAGGAAGCCGTCTGCGCGTTTGATGTCGCCGCCATACAAATCAACGGCCAAATACGCCAGGCACACGCCCACAGGGATAAACCAGCGCATCGGTTTAAAAAACCAACCCAGAAAAACGGCAATACCGGCACTCACCCACAAAATCACCATTTCGTAGATGTCCATGTGCAGACCGGCCTGGGTTTGGGCAATAAACGCACCGAAGGCAATCAGCAGTGCGAATGCCCAGTCGAAGAGGTTGAGGTTTCGGATAAATGATTTGTGTGTCAGAAGCTCATGCTCGGGCAAGGCCTGATGTTTGTTATTCATGGTTCAAATCCTTGGCAAGCTGCTGCAATTGCCGTGTGTGTTGCGGAAATTCTTTCTGCAAGTCGCGTTCGTTGCGGCTGGAAGACATGGCAAAACGGATACGGCCGTCTGAAAACAGCAGCCAAGCGCGTTTTTCACGAATATAGAACATAAACACCGTACCCAACACCAGCAATACCGAACCCAGATACACCAAGAATGCGCCCGGCGAACGGGTCATCTGCAATCCGGAAGAGCGCACTTCGGAATAGCCGTCCAATTGCAGCAACATCGGCGCAGGATACTCGGTCAAACCGGTGTAAGCATCCATTGCATGCAGCAGGAAGCGGTTGCGCTTTTCGTCTTGCGGCCAAGCCGGCAGGTTGTATGTACTGATCGTGTCTTCCAAAGCGGCGTTCATCACACCATAGAGCATCTCGTAGAAATAGCCCTGCATTTTTTCCTGCTGGTCTTTGGGAATATTGGTGGTAACAAATTTGTCCAAAGCCAAATAGCCGCCTTTGGCAAAAATCGACAAAGTATTTTCCGCCGCCGCCATAAATTGCTCGCGGATTTCGGCGGGTGCGCCTTTGACGGCGTTGGCAACGGTTTTACGGCGTGCCGCGTCGTCTTTCAAATATTGGCGCAAAGCCATAAAGGTATCGATTTTACCGTTTTTATCCATCGGAATGCGCAACCAGCGGTATTGCTGCGCCAAGCCGCTGCGTGTGCCGGTAATGAAGAAATAGTCTTCATCTTGTTTCAGCGGCAACATATAGTTTTTATATTCGACCGCCTGCCCCGCTTTGTCGCGGATACGGTAAACGATAGACGGGCCGATATTGGTGTATTTTTTGTCTTCCTGACGGACGGAGCGTACATCATTAAGGGTGGATTTCAGGTTTTGCTCTTTTTCAGACGGCTCGCTCATGTCTTCGACGTTCATCGAAGTAAACTGGTCGAATTCCAGTTTATAAGAAGCCTTGCCCAAATCCAGCGGAAACTCGCGCATGGAAGTTGCTTTGAGTTTGACCGGAGTGCGGTCAGCATCGGCCAGATTCCACGCTTTAAACGTCAAGTCCGAGCCGCCGTCGGCAAAACTTGCCTGATAAACCGTAATACCGTGCAGCGTCAAAGGATGGTTGACGCGGATGGTGTGTTCGCTGACTTTGCCGGTTGCCTTGTCCGTGACTTCCAAGTCGCTGGCGAAATCGCGCGGCATACCGGTATCGTAAAAGTCGATATGGAATTTCTTCAATTTGACGGAAAACGGCAAGTCTTGCACGAGCATGCCGTTATCCGCATTCAGGAATACCACGTCCGCGCTCTGCCCTTCCGAAATATTGACATTGCCCCTAAACGACAAATTGGACGCCCCCAACACGCTTTCGGGCTTAAAGTCTTTGGCGTAAACCGCCGTATTGTCCGGCACAACCCGGCCGGTGAGCATACCGATTTTCAGCAGGATATTGCTGTCTATCAAACCGCCCAAACAAATCACAATCAGCGCGGCATGGGCAAAGATATAGCCCCATTTGTTCATCGCGCCTTTTTTCGCCGCCACCAAAACCGAACCGTCTTCACGCGTAACGGTTTTGCAGCCGTAGCCCTGCACTTCCAAATAACGTTGCGCAACTTCGGGCGTTACCTGTCCGTCTAAAACGATGGAATGACGCATTGCCGCCAGTGACTTTTCCTTCGCGTTTTCACGGAACGAACGAATCTCGCGTAAAAACGGCGGAACATTGCGAATCAGGCACAATCCGGTGGAAATCACCAAAAACATCATGATGACAACGAACCACGCCGAGGCGTATACGTCGTACAGGCCCAAAAAGCCGAAAATCTGCGACCAAAACGGGCCGAATTTCACCAAATAATCGACTTGTGGCTGGTTTTGCTGCAAGACCGTACCGATAATCGAAGCCACGCCCAACAGGCTGAGCAGGGCGACGGCAAAACGCATGGAGCTGAAAAAGGCAAACCACGGTCTGCGGATGAGTGGGACGGATGATGAAGATTTACTCATGTTTCAACTGTCGGCTTTGAACAACCCAATCAATCGGGCTGCGATGGACGTTATGATGCGAAAGGAAGAATACTGCATATTGTAGTAAAAATCTTTCTGTCGCTATTTGAAAAAACCAATCAGGCTTATCGGCATATATTGGCTAAGGCCGTCTGAAGGGTTTTCAGACGGCCTGTATCAATAAGCTCGTTTCAAAACGAAATTAGTGCAAACCTTGAATGAAGTTGGCTACTGCGTTCAACTCTTCTTCGCTCAGGCGGTTGGCAATATCGGCCATGATGGCGTTTTTACGTTGGCCGGATTGGTAAGCTTTCATTTGCTCGACAACGTAAGCTTTGTGTTGGCCGCCCAGACGAGGATAGGCTTGGATTTCAGTACCGCCGCCCGGGATACCTGCGCCGCTAGGACCGTGGCAAGACATACATGCCGGCAGTTTTTTAGCGCTCAGGCCGCCGCGATAGATTTTCGCGCCCAGCTCCGGGTTTTCTTTAGGATTGGCTTCGCCCGGTTTGCCTTGTTGTTTGGCGTAGTAGGCGGCAGCGTCGCGGATGTCTTGTTCGGACAAGTTCATCACCATCGGTTTCATCACGCCGGCAGCACCGTGGGTACGGGTACCGTCTTTGATGGCCATGGTTTGGCCGTAGACGTAGGCCGCAGCCTGACCTGCCAGTTTAGGATAAGTTGCGATACCGCTGTTACCATCGGCTGCGTGACACGCCGCACAGATAGTAGTCGCTACCTGTTTGCCTTTTTCAGCATCTGCTTTAGGGGCAGCGGAAACCGCACCGGCAGCCAATACCAAGGCCAATAAAGTCAATCGTTTCATGGAGTGCTCCTGATTACAGCATTGCGTACCGCGTCAATGCCTTTTTTATACTCAAATACCGGGGAATTTTCCCGATTAAAACCGATAATTCTATAAACGTGCTATTCTATACCAAGTTTACATTAAATTACTACTCAAATTACCAAACTGCTGCAACATAAATGCCCGATACAAATTATGATGTTGCAGTTTTGTTTCCATGCAAGGAAATACTGATGAACCTTTTTCAAAACGCCAAATTTTTTACAACGGTCAACCATCTGAAAGACCTGCCCGACACGCCGGCCGAGATTGCCTTTGTCGGCCGAAGCAATGCCGGTAAATCCAGCGCCATCAATACCTTAACCAATCATGTGCGCCTTGCCTACGTTTCCAAAACACCGGGCCGCACCCAACACATCAATTTCTTTGAACTGGAAAACGGCAATTTCATGGTCGACTTGCCCGGCTACGGCTACGCGCAAGTACCGGAAGCCATCCGTGCGCACTGGGTCAAACTCTTGGGCGACTACCTGCAACAACGCCGCCAACTGATCGGCCTGATTCTGATTATGGACTCGCGCCATCCGCTCAAAGCTTTGGACATTCAGATGCTGGACTTCTTCCACATTACCGGCCGTCCCGTGCATATCCTGCTGTCAAAAGCAGACAAGCTGTCTAAAAATGACCAGATTAAAACTTTGGCGGCGGTAAAAAAATCACTCAAACCCTACACCGAGCGCCAAAAAATCAGCGTTCAACTGTTCTCCAGCCTGAAAAAGCAAGGTATGGACGAAGTCAATCAAGTGGTCGGCTCATGGTTTGACGCGCATCGCGAAGAAATCGAAAATCTTGCAGGCGAAACATTGCCTGAGTGATTGTAAAACAAGGCGGAATAAGATGAGTTGACCAACCGCAAATCTTATTCCGTCATTTGGTTTCTCAACATCGCGTTTACCATTTAATTCGGGGCATGTCTCACACATGCCCTTTTTTTCATCACGCTTTTTTGTTTTCACACGCAAACCACAATCTCCGCCAAATATACCATTACAATATATCAGCAAGACCGTCTGAAAGCGCAGCTTCGATCTCCATTATTATTGAAATGTTAATTTTAGTATTACCACCAATTACACATCTTAGCGTTTTGCTCATATTCAGCTAATTGTTGAGGCATAGAATGCATTCATCGTTTAACAACACAGTAGGAAAGAAAATCATGAAACGCATTAACGCTTTTATTTCAAAAAAACTCATCATTGCCGGTATTATTGCTTCAAGTTTGGGCGTTGCCGGTGCGGCAGGTACCATGGCTTTCAAAGAAGGTATGTTTGCAAAGGTTTCCGGCCAGCAAGCAGCCGCAGCAGTAGTAGCAGAAGTGGGAGGCGTCGTTAAAGATGTCGATTACAAATACAAACAACATTTGGGGGGTCGTTACAAAGTAGAAATCTTGAAAGACGGCGTCGAATACGAAGCTTTAGTTGATGCTCAAAACGGCAAAGTATTGGCAGTAACACAAGATGGCGATCAAGACAAACGACACTTTGGTAAACATGATAAGCATCATAAACATGATAACTATGACAATACCGAGCCCTCTTCATCGCAAAATACAGATTATCAGGCTCCTGCCGATGCTGCACCTGACACACCTGAAAATGCAACCACTTCCGAGGTAACAAAATCTTAATTTAAACTTTAAAAAAGCCAATGCCGTCTGAAACTTTCAGACGGCATTGGCTTTAATGCAGCATTATTTAAAACACGATTTACATCAAGCTAATCGTTTTCAGACGGCCTTTGCCTCATCTTCACCATCAGTCCACCCCGCTTCTTTCAACTTCCGCTGTTGCGCATCATATCGGGCTTTTTCCGCCCAATACATTGTCTGAATACAGGCATCGCCGCACTCGCTGCCGCAACATTCCCACGACTCGGGGCGGATAGGTTCGTCTAAAAGCGGTTCGCCCAAGATGGCTTCTGCTTTATTCTTCAGGGTCGTATCCATCGGCAATTTCCAAGCGTGCGCCGTCAAATTCAATCACTTCGCCGCCGCGTATTTTGGCGGTTTTACGGGTTTCGGTTTCGCCGTTGCGCAACACCAGCCCTTCGGCGATAAACGCTTTTGCCTGTCCGCCGCTCTCGGCAAGGCCGGCCAATTTCAACAGGTCGCATAAAGCGATGTATTCGTTGTCTTCAAGATAGACTGTTGCTTCCATCATTCAATCCTTTTCAATAATGGCGATATTTTAACATGGCCGTCTGAAAGAAAGCCCCTTCTTTATCCAACCCCATTACATTTAGTTTTCAGACGGCCTTTAGCTGCCAACCCTGCTACAATACGCCTTTTATTGTTTACGCCGATTTTGCCATGACCGAGCCGACCTATATCCCCCTGCGCCTGCATACCGAGTTTTCGATTACCGACGGAATGGTGCGGATTAAAAAACTGATTGCCAAAGCGCAGGAATACGGTTTGCCTGCTTTGGGCATCAGCGATTTGATGAACGAATTCGGTTTGGTGAAATTCTATAAAGCCTGCCGCGGCGCGGGGATTAAGCCCGTCGGCGCGGCGGATGTGTGGATAGGCAATCCGAATGCGCCTGACAAGCCGTTTCGCGCCATGCTGATTATCCGCAACGATACGGGTTATCTGCGCTTGAGCGAGCTTTTAACGGAGGCTTATGTCGGCAAAGACCGCAATATCCATCATGCGGAACTCAACCCCGAATGGCTGGAAAACGGCGACAACAGCGGCTTGATTTGTTTGAGTGGCGCGCATTACGGCGAAGTGGGCGTGAATCTCTTGAACGGTAATGAAGAGGCGGCGCGTGCGGCGGCGTTGAAATATGCGGCGTGGTTTCCCGATGCGTTTTATCTGGAGCTGCAACGCCTGCCCGAACGTCCCGAATGGGAGACTTGCGTTTCGGGCAGCGTGAAGTTGGCGGAGGAATTGGGTTTGCCGGTGGTGGCGACGCATCCGACGCAGTTTATGAGCCGCGACGATTTCAACGCACACGAGGCGCGGGTGTGTATCGCGGGCGGCTGGGTGCTGACGGACAAGAAACGTCCGCGCGATTTTACGCCGAGCCAGTTTTTCATTCCGCCGGAAACGATGCTGGAACGTTTCGCCGATTTGCCCGAAGCCTTGGAAAACACGGTGGAAATTGCCAAACGCTGCAATATCCATATCACGCTGGGCAAAAACTTCCTGCCCCTGTTCCCGACGCCCGACGGCCTGTCGCTCGACGATTATCTGGTGAAGCTGTCCAACGAGGGTTTGCAGGAACGCATGGTTCAGCTTTATCCCGACGAGGCGGAGCGGGCGGCGAAAATGCCGGAATATCAGGAGCGGCTGGATTTTGAGTTGAACATCATCATCCAGATGAAATTCCCCGGCTATTTCCTTATCGTACAAGACTTTATCAACTGGGCGAAAACGCACGGCTGTCCGGTCGGGCCGGGGCGCGGTTCGGGCGCGGGTTCGCTGGTGGCGTATTCGCTGAAAATTACCGACCTCGACCCGCTGAAATACGCGCTGCTGTTCGAGCGTTTCTTAAACCCCGAACGCGTCTCCATGCCCGACTTCGACGTGGACTTTTGCCAAAGCAACCGCGGCCGTGTGATTGAATATGTGCGCGACAAATACGGCGCGCAGGCAGTGAGCCAGATTGTGACTTTCGGCACGATGTCATCCAAAGCGGTGATTCGCGACGTGGGGCGCGTGCTGGAGCTGCCGTTTACCCTGTGCGACAAACTGTCGAAGCTGATTCCGTTGGAAGCCAACAAACCTTTGGGTTTGGACGAGGCAATGAAGGCGGAGCCGCAGATTCAGGAATTGATTGAAGCGGAAGAAGCGGACGAACTGATTACGCTGGCAAAAAAGCTGGAAGATTTGACGCGCGGTTTGGGTATGCACGCGGGCGGCGTGTTGATCGCGCCGGGCAAGATTTCCGATTACAGCCCTGTGTATCAGGCAGACGAATCCGCCTCGCCCGTATCCATGTACGACAAGGGCGATGTGGAAGACGTGGGTTTGGTGAAGTTCGACTTTTTGGGCCTGCGCAACCTGACCATTATCGAAATGGCGCAGAACAACATCAAAAACACCACCGGCGATATTGTCGATGTCGGCAAAATCCCGCTCGATGACCAAGCCGCCTACAAAATCTTCCGCGACGCGAACACCACAGCCGTATTCCAGTTCGAATCGACCGGCATGAAAAAAATGCTGAAAACGGCGCACACCACCAAGTTTGAAGAACTCATCGCCTTCGTATCGCTCTACCGCCCCGGCCCGATGGACAACATCCCCGACTTCGTCGCGCGCATGAAAGGTCAGGAGTTCCAATATATCCACCCGCTGCTCGAAGGCATCCTCGCGCCGACCTACGGGATTATGGTGTATCAGGAACAAGTGATGCAGGCGGCGCAGATTATCGGCGGCTACTCGCTCGGCGGTGCGGACTTGCTGCGCCGCGCCATGGGTAAGAAAAAGCCCGAAGAAATGGTGAAACACCGCGAAATCTTCGCCGAAGGCGCGGCAAAACAAGGCATTTCGCGCGAAAAATCCGACGAAATCTTCAACTATATGGAAAAATTCGCCGGCTACGGTTTCAACAAATCCCACGCCGCCGCCTACGCCCTGATTTCCTACCAGACCGCATGGCTCAAAGCCCATTACCCCGCCGAATTTATGGCGGCGACTATGTCGTCTGAATTGGACAACACCGACCAGCTCAAGCATTTCTACGACGACTGCCGCGCCAACGGCATCGAGTTCCTGCCGCCCGACATCAACGAATCCGACTACCGCTTCACGCCGTATCCGAACATGAAAATCCGCTACGCACTCGGCGCAATTAAAGGCACGGGCGAAGCCGCCGTCGAATCCATCATCGCCGCGCGGCAAAGCGGCGGCAAGTTTACCGGCCTCTTGGACTTCTGCGAGCGCGTCGGCAAAGAACACATGAACCGCCGCACCCTCGAAGCCCTGATACGCGGCGGCGCGTTCGACAGCATCGAACCCAACCGCGCCATGCTCTTGGCAAACATCGACCTCGCCATGAACAACGCCGACCAAAAAGCCGCCAACGCCAATCAGGGCGGGCTGTTTGACATGATGGAAGACGCCATCGAACCGGTGCAGCTCATCGATGCACCCATGTGGAGCGAATCGGAAAAACTCGCCGAAGAAAAAACCGTCATCGGCTTCTACCTGTCTGGCCACCCGTTCGGCCCGTATGCCCAAGAAGTCCGCCAAATCGCCCCGACCAAATTAGGCCGTCTGAAACCGCAAGACAGCGTGCGCCTCGCCGGATTCGTTACCGCCGTGCGCTCCATGATGGGCAAACGCGGCAAAATCGCCTTCGTCAGCCTCGAAGATTTGAGCGGGCAGATTGAAATCATGGTCAGCGGCCAGACGCTGGAAAACTGCGCCGACTACCTCAAATCCGACCAAGTGCTGATTATCGAATCCAAAGTCAGCCGCGACGACTACGGCGGCGGCGACGGGCTGCGCATCATGGCAAACCAAGTCATGACCCTGCAAATGGCGCGCGAACGCTACGCCCGCAGCCTCAGCCTCGCCCTCGCCCCCGGCCACGATATCGAACGCCTCGCCGCCATCCTCACCGCCCACCGCCTGCCCGATACGGCGCACATCCCGCTGCAACTGTCGTACAGCAACGGCAAAGCATCAGGCAAATTGAAAATTGCGCCCAAATGGATGGTAACGCCAAGCACCGCCTTGTTTGAAGAACTGGAAACACTGCTCGGCAGCAGGGCAGTCCGCGTGAATTGGTAACACTAAAGGCCGTCTGAAACCATACGTTCAGACGGCCTTTTTCAATTTCATTACAAAAGCTATTTTCCTTTATGATTTTTCTAGAATGAAAGTATTGCCATAAAATAAATACCCTGTAGTTTTAACAAATTCTATCCGGCGTATTCATTCCTAAATCAAAATATTGTGCCCAAACATAAGGCTATACCATCACTGCAATAAATGTTGCAAGCACCAATATACAAAAAATCTGTCGTCGTTTGGTTTTTTGTGTAGAAATCACGACATAGCCTAGCTTTCCCGACGTGGTACTTTCAACCCCATACTCTTCACGACACCGTTCTGATCGGTTTCTTTAACCGTCAATGAAAACCCGTCAACGACAATGCGGTCGCCCTCGACGGGCTGCGCGCTGCCTCCTCTGGATTGAAACCATTCGAGCAGGCTCATACCGGCTTCGCCGTCTTCCAGCTTCAACCCGTACGCCGCTGCCAAATCGCCGGTATTGACATACGGGTCGACGGCAAATTCGCCGAAGAAATCAAAATTTTCGCGCACATTCTGCCCGGTTTCACTGAAGTATTTCGCCATTTTGTCCACTTGGCTGTCAGGCAGGATATACCAAGCCGTATCGCCTTCCCTCAAAACCGTATCATTCTGCATTTCGATTTTCCGCCCGTCACGTATCAGCGCGAAACAGCGCAAGTCAAACGATTCCGAAATGGGGGCGACGGCATCGGGATGCTTGCCTTCCGCCTCAGATTCCTTCGTTACCTTGAAAGAAAACAAAGCCACGGCTTCGCGTTCCGACAGCCAAATGTCGTGCATTCCTTCCGGCTCGGGTTTGGGCGGCATGGCGACCTTGAGCAGACGCGCCATGACGGGTATCGTCGTTCCTTGAATCAGCAGGGAAAGTACGACGACGGCAAAGGCGACATCGAACAACAGTTCAGAATTCGGCACGCCCATGACCAAAGGCATCATCGCCAAAGAAATCGGTACTGCGCCGCGCAACCCGAGCCAACTGATGTAGGCTTTTTCACGCACACTGTATCCAAATTTCCACAAGCCGCTGAAAACGGCAAGCGGACGGGCGACCAGCATGAGGAATACGGCGATAACCAAGGCATCGACGCTTTTTTCCCAAACGCTGCTGGGCGTTACCAACAAACCCAGTACGACGAACAAAGTCGCCTGCGCCAGCCACGCCAGGCCGTCCATCACGCGCCAAACGTGTTCGGTTGCACGGGTATGCTGGTTGCCGACGATAATCCCCGCCAGATAAACCGCCAAGAAACCGCTGCCGCCTATGGTATTGGTAAATGCGAATACCCACAGGCCGCCTGACACAATCATCAGCGCGTACAATCCTTCCGCAAGGTTCAGACGACGTACGAGTTTCGCCAACACCATTCCGCCCGCCCACCCCATCAGCAGGCCGAAGCCGATTTGGAGCAGCAGCATCCATAAAAACGCCAACACACCTGATTGTTCGGGGTTGGTAATCATGGTAATCAGGGCGGTAACTAAAAAAATCGCCATCGGATCGTTCGCACCGGATTCGATTTCCAAAGTCGCCTGTACCCTGTCATTTAGGCGCACGCCGCTGTGGCGCAGCAGACTGAACACGGCCCCCGCATCGGTTGAGCCGACAATCGCCGCCATCAGTACACCGAATTTCCAATCCAAACCCAAATAAAATGTGGCGAACAATCCCAAAGGCAACACGGTGGCAAACACGCCCCATGTCGCCAATACCGCAGAAGGCTTCAATGCAATTCGGAAACTTGAAAGCTGGGTCCGCAACCCGCCGTCAAGCAAAATGACGGCTAACGCAAGCTGACTGATGACGTTGGCCAAAACGAAATTGTCAAAATCGATGCGCCCGATACCGTCCTCACCCGCCAACATTCCAACCGCCAGAAACACTAACAAAAGCGGCATCCCCAGCCTTGCCGACAAAGTGGTCGAAACCACGCTTAAAAACAATAACGCCCCGCCGAGCAAAAACAGATTGTTCATCCAGTCCACGTTGCAAAAGTCCTACCGTTAATAAAAACGAGGCGAAATTGTATCATAAAATCAATAAGATTTACTGAAGGCCTACCCATTATACAGAAATAAAAAAACCGTCTGAAAGACGGCTTCGTTCATACAACAAACCGCTTTACCCAAACGGCTTTTTCTGCCAATAAAACTTATCCCTTTTCAGACGGCCTTATTGAATAGAGCAATTATCTGAAAAGTTTACTGCAAAAAGCCTTTGACTAATAAGGAAAGATAACCCACAACAAAGGGGAGCGACAATGCCGAAAGAATGCCAAGCACCCAGTAAATACATTGGTTCAGTACAGTTTTTGAGGCGGTAAGCCGCAGCAGTTTGAAATTTAGGGAAAACCAAGCAAAAGGGGGTGAAAATACACCCCCCTTCCCTACAGATACCCCATATCAAAGGCTGTCTGAAAAACAGTTTTATTTAACGATTTCAACCGGGCCGTGGTCGTCGCAGTGGTCGCCGTGTTGGTGATGCAGACGGCCGTTGACGATGTAGTCGACGTGATCGCCGTGCGGTACGGCTTCATGGCCGCAACCTTCGCCGTGAACGTGGCCGTGGCAGGTGTCAACCGGATGGCAGCCGTCAGGATTGGTTTCATTGACGCTCAGGGCGTGCTCGTCGTAGTGGCCGTTGTGCTCATGGTGCAGGTGGCCGTCGTGCAGATAATCGACGTGGCCTTCGTGTTTGATGGCAGTGTGGCCGCAGTTTGCGCCGTGAACGTGGTCATGATGTTCGTGGGTTTTGCAGGTCATTTTTTCTCTCCTAATGTTCAGTGAATAGCAATCTTTCTCGATTGATTATTCCATCTTATCTTTTTTTGATGCAAGCGTAAAAAAATTTACAGTTATTAATATATTGTTACGATATATCATCTATTGATATATCAGCCTATTTTGTTTTTCAGATGGCCTTTTATTTATCATTCATTTATTTTCAGCGGGTAATTTAACCCTTTCCGCCTATGCTGAATATCGAATTTTTCAGCCGTAACGGGTAATATTGAAACCAAGGGATAAATCCTTCAAACAAACAGGTACTGCAATGGGAAAACAAGCCAGACTTTATATGGTTCGCAGCACGCAAGGTGCACTTTATGATGTATTTTTTGAACGCGGTGTGGCGGCGTTGGCCTGGCCCATGCTGGCCGAAGCGGCGGCCAAGGGTTTTGGCCGTGAGGAGCTGACGGATATTTACCGTTCGGCCGTGCCGGATGTGAAGTTGAGAACGGCGCAATCGGGTGCGGCTCAGATGTGGCGGTTTGTCAACGAGTTGGCCGATGGAGATGCCGTACTGACCTACTCGCCTGCCCTGCGCCGTTATCGGGTCGGCAGGATTACGGGCGGCGCGGTGCATTGTCCGCAATGGGACGATGAAAAAATGTCGCTGGTGCGGCCGGTTGAGTGGCTGGGCGAAGTGTGCCGTGATGATTTGAGCGCGGCGGCGCAACGGGCTTTGGGCAGCGTGGCGACTTTATTTGCGGTATCGGAAGCGTGTGCGGCAGAAATTTTTGAACGCGTGGGTTTTCAGACGGCCTAAGAAGGGAAAGGAAACAGGATTATGTGGAACACCATGCATGAATGGCTGAACGCTTTGCCTGTCAGTGAAGAAATCATCAAATCGGCATTGATGTCGGTATTGATGATTGTGGCCGTCATTGCCGGGCGCAGCATTTTGCTCTCGGCGCATTTTCGCAGCCATCCGGATTTGAGCATTGAAAACAAACGCCGCTCGCTGGTGTTCAGCCGCAACGTAACCATGCTGCTGATCCTGCTCGGGCTGGCGATGATTTGGGCGGCGCAGATTCAAACTTTGGCCTTGTCGATGTTTGCAGTGGCCGCGGCGATTGTGGTGGCAACCAAAGAGCTGATTATGTGTTTGTCCGGCAGCATCCTGCGTTCGGTAACCAAACAATACTCCATCGGCGACTACATCGAAATCAACGGCCTGCGCGGACGGGTGGTCGATATCAATATGCTGAACACGCTGATGATGCAAATCGGTCCTAATCCGTTGATCGGCCAGCTTTCCGGCAAAACGCTCTCGTTTCCCAACAGCCTGCTTTTGAGCCATACCGTGCGCCGCGACAATATTTTGGGCAATTATGTGATTCATACGGTGGAAATCCCCGTGCCGATTCATTTGGATTCGGACGAAATCATAGGCCGTCTGAAAGCCGTGCTTGAGCCGTTGTGCGCGGCCTATGTTCCCGTTATCCAACAATATTTGGAAAACGTTCAAGCGCAAAAACTCTTTATTACCCCCGCCGCCCAGCCGCGCGTGTCCCGCGTGCCGCACGATGACAAGGTGTACCACATCATCGTACGCTTCGCCTCCCCCGTTTCCAAACGGCTGGAAATACAACAGGCCGTCTTAGACGAATTTTTGCGCACGCAATACCGACTGATCAACCAAACAAAATAGTACGGTTTGTTTATCGATACAATCAAATCCCTTACAATAATGAAGTTCACAATCAACAATAAGGAAAAGTCATGTTGCCCGAATCAGCCCTTGCCGAAATGTACCCCGTCATTATGACCCCCAGCCATGACGGCAAATATTTCCACAACTACACCCTCTCGCTTCTGAACATCGTCCACACCAACGCCTCCCTCGGCCTGCCGCTGCAAGTAATGATGCAGCGTGGCGAAAGCCTGATTACGCGCGCGCGCAACAACTGCGTGGCCACATTCTTAGAAAACAAAGAATGGACGCATTTATTCTGGATTGACTCCGACATCGGCTTCTCTCCCGACTCATTCTACCGTCTGCTTTTGGCGGACAAAGACGTTGTAGCAGGCATTTATCCGCTCAAACGCGAAAACTGGCCTGAAGAAGGCGTTCCGGCCGGCACGACCCAAGCCGACTTCGAGCGCATGTACACTTCTTATACCGTCAACACCAGCGAAAAAAATGAAAACGGTGAAATCGTATTGAAAGTCGATGAAGACGGTTTTATGAAAGTTCATGATGCGCCAACCGGCTTCATGGTTATCAAGCGCAGCGTATTTGAAAAAATGATGGCAGCCTACCCCGAGTTGAACTACATCTCCGACAGCGACTACAACAAAGAAGACAAAGGCCTGCACTACCGCTTCTTCGACTGCATGGTCGATCCTGAAAGCAAACGCTATCTGTCCGAAGACTACACCTTCTGCCACCTCTGGCGTCAAATCGGCGGCGACGTATACGTCGACGTACAATCCAACCTGACCCACCAAGGCGCAAAAGTGTATCGCGGCTCGTTTGCCGAATCCCTGCAAACCAATGTTGCCAATGCAGTATTTGCCCCGAAAGGCACACCGATGCGCCTCGAGCTGGCCGCACCATTGCACGCCAATCCGCGTGGCGCAGAATAAGATTGGCTGATAGATAGGCGGAACACTTTAATTCTGCCTGTCTGCCACCATATAACGCCTATCGTTTTCTTTTCAGACGGCCACAAGGCCGTCTGAATCCATCTTATTCAGGAGAAACCATATGAGCGACAACGTCCTGCTCCACTTGGGCGAAGAACCCCGTTTCGACCAAATCAAAACCGAAGACATCAAACCCGCCCTGCAAACCGCCATTGCCGAAGCGCGCGAACAAATCGCCGCCATCAAAGCACAAACGCACACCGACTGGGCAAACACTGTCGAAAAACTGACCGACATTACCGAACGCGTCGGCCGCATTTGGAGCGTGGTTTCCCATCTCAACTCCGTGGTCGATACGCCCGAATTGCGTGCCGTATACAACGAATTGATGCCCGAAATCACCATCTTCTTCACCGAAATCGGTCAAGACATCGAGTTGTACAACCGCTTCAAAATCATCAAAAACTCTGCCGAATTCGACACCCTTTCCCCGGCGCAGCAAACCAAGCTCAACCACGACTTGCGCGACTTCGTCCTCAGCGGTGCCGAATTGCCGCCCGAACAGCAGGCAGAACTGGCGCAACTGCAAACCGAAAGCGCGCAACTGGGTGCCAAATTCGCACAAAACATCCAAGACGCAACCGACGCTTTCGGCATTTACTTTGACGATGCCGCGCCGCTTGCCGGCATCCCCGAAGACTCCCTCGCCATGTTTGCCGCCGCCGCGCAAAGCGAAGGCAAAACAGGCTACAAAATCGGCCTGCAAATCCCGCACTACCTCGCCGTCATCCAATACGCCGACAACCGCGAACTGCGCGAACAAATCTACCGCGCCTACGTTACCCGTGCCAGTGAATTGTCCGACGACGGCAAATTCGACAACACGGCCAACGTCGAACAAACGCTTGCAAACGCATTGAAAACCGCCAAACTGCTCGGTTTCAAAAACTACGCCGAGCTGTCGCTGGCAACCAAAATGGCCGACACGCCCGAACAGGTTTTAAACTTCCTGCACGACCTCGCCCGCCGCGCCAAACCGTTTGCCGAAAAAGACTTTGCCGAAATCAAGGCCTTTGCGCGCGAAAACCTGAATATCGAAGACCCGCAATCGTGGGATTTGAGCTACGCCGCCGAAAAACTGCGCCAAGCCAAATACGCCTTCAGCGAAGCCGAAGTGAAAAAATACTTCCCTATCAGCAAAGTCTTGGCAGGCCTGTTTGCCCAAATCAAAAAACTCTACGGCATCGAGCTGGCTGAAAAAACCGTCCCCGTTTGGCACAAAGACGTGCGCTATTTCGAGCTGAAACAAGACGGCCAAACCATCGGCGGCGTTTACATGGACTTGTACGCACGCGAAGGCAAACGCGGCGGCGCATGGATGGACGGCTACAAAAGCCGCCGCCGTTTCGCCGACGGTACGCTGCAACTGCCGACCGCCTACCTCGTCTGCAATTTCACCCCGCCTGTAGGCGACAAAGAAGCGCGTTTGAGCCACGACGAAATCATCACCCTCTTCCACGAAACCGGCCACGGCCTGCACCACTTGTTGACCCAAGTTGACGAAGTGGGCGTATCCGGCATCAACGGCGTCGAATGGGACGCAGTCGAGCTGCCCAGTCAGTTTATGGAAAACTTTGTTTGGGAATACGACGTATTGGCGCAAATGTCCTCACACGAAGAAACCGGCGCGGTATTGCCGAAAGAGCTGTTCGACAAAATGCACGCGGCTAAAAACTTCCAACGCGGTATGTTCCTCGTCCGCCAAATGGAATTTGCCCTCTTCGACATGGAAATCTACCATCAGGAAGACGAAGGCCGTCTGAAAGAATGGCCGCAAATCTTGGACAAAGTGCGTCAAGAAGTCGCCGTAACCCAACCGCCGGCATACAACCGTTTTGCCTTGAGCTTCAGCCACATCTTCGCCGGCGGCTACGCCGCAGGCTATTACAGCTACGCATGGGCGGAAGTTTTGAGCGCAGACGCTTACGCAGCGTTTGAAGAAAGCGACGATGTGGCCGAAACCGGCCGCCGCTTCTGGAAAGAAGTGCTGGCCGTCGGCGGTTCGCGCAGCGCAGCAGAATCCTTCAAAGCCTTCCGCGGCCGCGAACCAAGCCTGGATGCCCTGCTCCGCCACAGCGGTTTCGACAACGCAGCTTGATTTGAAAAGCCACCGTTTTAAACAGAACGGTTGCTGATTCAAAGTTAAAGGCCGTCTGAAATGTTTCAGACGGCCTTTCGGTTGGCACAATTAATGAGGAACAATAAATACGTCCAATCTCTAACAACTTTTTCGGGAGAAACTGAAGCACGTATTTTAAACTCCTATCTCCCCCTGCCCATCGCAAAAATTAGTTTTTGCCCTTTTTATCGCCGGCGGCCAAACGCATCTTGATAAATTCCATCATCAAATCTTTTTTCGTCCAGAAAAAGGTTTTCATTTTTTCCAAAGAATAGATTTTCCGAATCATCGCCGGCAATCCTGCGTGAACGATGGCCGCGACTTCGCCATTGGTTGTTTCATTGTCCATGGCGGCTTTGAGGTTTAGATTGTGCGTATTCAGGTAGTCGCAAAGCGCTTTTCTGACGCTGCTGCTGATTTCAAATTGTTTCATGTTTTCCGTCCATAATGCTTTTATAGTTAAATAGCATAGGATTCTAGCAAGTTTTTTGCATTGTGCATATCTCAATGTGCATATTATTGCGGAATTTACAATTTGGCTTTTGGGTAAAATCATGCCTGCAACACATTGTTGCGGTGCACCCTGTCGGATTGTTTTGACTATTTTGTTTCGGCTTGGGCCGCATTGCGGATAAAATAACGGTTTTAGGTGTTGAGGCCGTCTGAAATGTATTTGTGGTTTAAGCTGTTGCACATATTTTTTGTGATTTCTTGGTTTGCAGGACTGTTTTATCTGCCGCGGATTTATGTGAATCTGGCGCAATTAGAACTCGGCAGCGCGGAATATGTACGGCTGACGGATATGTCCCGGCGGCTGTACCGCTTTATGTCGCCTTTGGGCTGGGGAACGCTGATATTCGGCGCGGCCATCGGCTTTGTCAACAATTGGTGGGGCAACGGCTGGCTGGCGGTTAAATTATTGTGCGGCCTGCTGCTCTTGGCCTACCAGCTTTATTGCGGCCTGTTGCTGCGCCGTTTTCAAAACGGCAGCAATGTGTATTCGCACCGCTGGTATCGGGTATTCAACGAACTCCCCGTTTTAATGATGGTGGCCGCGCTTTATATGGTGGTTTTCAAGCCGTTTTAATCTTCAGACGGCCGGTTTGGTAAATAAGGAAAGAATTCATGACGGTTGAAATCGAACGCCGCTTTTTGCTGGCGGATGACAGTTGGCGCGAAGCGGCAGGCGAGCCGCTGGTGTTGCAACAGGGCTATTTGAGCGTGGAAAAAGAGCGCACCATCCGTGTGCGGATTATCGGTTCGCAAGCCTGGCTGACCCTGAAAGGCTATATTTCCGACATGACGCGCAGCGAGTTTGAATACGAAATCCCGTTGGCGCACGCGCAGGCGATGATGGCGGACATGTGTCCGTTTAAAATGGAAAAATACCGCTATCGTGTCGAATTTGAAGGCTTTGTGTATGAAATCGACGAATATTTCGGCGACAATGCGCCCTTGATTGTGGCGGAAATCGAATTGCCGTCTGAAGATACCGAGTTTCCCAAACCGTCTTGGCTGGGCAAGGAAATCACGGCAGACGGAAAATTCACCAATGCGTATTTGAGCAAACATCCGTATTCGTCTTGGACGGAATAACGGGTACAACCCACATACAAAAAAGGCATGTATCGCACATGCCTTTTTTCTTTTCAGACGGCCTGATTTGCTTTACCGATATTTGCATCGAGCTGCTTTTGACATACCGTTTCAAATATCGGGCAAGCCCGTGTGTTTTATCCGTGTAACCTTACGCCGGACGGCAGGCCACCATGTAGTTGACTTCGGTCGAATCGCACAGGGAATAACGGCCGCTCAACAAATTGTAGGTCATGCCCTTGCTGCCGACGGTATCCAATCCGGCTTGGCGGCACATGCGCGCGAGTTCTGCCGGCGTGATGAATTTTTTCCAATCGTGCGTGCCTTTGGGGACGAATTTCAACAGATATTCCGCACCGACTATCAGATGCAGATAAGATTTGGGATTGCGGTTGATGGTGGAGAAAAACACCATGCCGTCGGGTTTGACCAGTTTCGCACAGGCTTGAACGATGGCGGCCGGTTCGGGAACGTGTTCCATCATTTCCATACACGTTACCACATCGAAGCTGTGCGGCTGCTCGGCGGCGAGGTCTTCGACGCGAATGCAGCGGTAATCGATATTGGCAACGTGTTGGGCGGCCGCATGGGCAGCGGCAGTTTGCAGGGATTTTTCCGCCATATCGATGCCGGTCACGTGTTCTGCGCCGCGTTTGGCCATGCTTTCCGACAAAATACCGCCGCCGCAGCCTACATCCAACACACGTTTGCCTGCCAATCCGGCATAGCCGTCGATATAGTCGAGACGCAAGGGGTTGATGTCATGCAGGGGCTTGAATTCGCCGTTTGTATCCCACCATTTGTCGGCGATTTGGCTGAACTTGGCGATTTCGCCGGCATCTACGTTGTCGTGTTGATTGCTCATGGTTTGCTCCTGCATAAAATCATTCGCCTGATTTTAGCCGATTGTGCTTCAAAATAAAATGTTTCAGACGGCCTTTGCCCGTTTATCGGCCCTATTTCAACTTTCATCCGCCTGAACATAAAAAACGCACCTTGTGGCAAGGTGCGTTTCAATCGGCATGATTTAGAATTTAGCGCCGGATTCGTTGGCCATGTAGTCAACTGCGGCTTTCACTTCGTCGTCGCTCAAGCTGCTGTTGCCGCCTTTGGCAGGC
>NZ_KV832189.1:0-61127 GCF_001837375.1 Neisseria sp. HMSC066H01 | reverse complement strand
CAAGCTGCTGTTGCCGCCTTTGGCAGGCATGGAATTAAAGCCTTCGAGGGCGTGTTTGTGCAAGGTGTCTTTGCCTTGTTTAATGCGAGGCGCCCAGTCTTCTTTTTTGCCTACGGCCGGAGCGCCGGGAATCAAGCCGCCGTGGCATGCTTTACAGTTCGCTTCAAAAACAGCTTTGCCGTCCACTTTGGCAGATTCGGCAGGCTTGGCTTCAGCGGCAGGCGCTTCGGCTTTCTCTTCGGGCTTGGCAGCTTCTTCAGGTTTCGCGGCTTCCTCTGCTTTGCTGGCGGCGGCTTCAACCTTAGCGGCTGCTTCTTGAGCGGCAGATGCAGTCGCATCGGCAGCAGAAGCGGCTTCGTTTTTCACTTCAGATGCAACGGCTTGAGCAGTCTCTTGTGTCTCCTGTTTAGCCTCTTGGGAACAAGCTGTCAAACCAGCCATCATCATTACGGCAATCAGTAATTTGTTCATGTTCTGTCTTTCCTTAATTTTATTTAAATCACTGTTTTATATAAACAGCTCAAAAATTCTAACACAGAAACTAATACTTTCGGCCTACACTATAATAAATATTGGTATAAATCAGATTTTGTCTCAAAAACTGAAAAACATATTGACACCACCTCTCTACTCGGATAGAAATCACCCCATTTGTCATGAAGCGCAATAACTTTCATTTTATTGTTCAAGAAGTTACTCATTTTATTTTCAAAGTTTCTTTTAGAATTCAACTTTTTACCGACTTCTCCATAAGTAGCGTCAACCTGAAAGCTATCCCCGTCCCAACCAGGCCGTCTGAATCCCAATCAGGTTTCAGACGGCCTTTTTGAATCATGTTAATAAACATTTGCCGCTTGGCCATGCAAAAGACACCGGCAGGCTTACTTGTTTATAGAGTTTTTCATATTCCGACTACGATTTAATCCAATGCCATTAGCCTTTTGCCAAGGTTTCAGCTTCAGCCCACAAGCCCCGCTTCTGCTCCGCCGTCAATTTCTTAATGCCGATTTCCCGTTTCAGCGCCTCACTTTTAGTCAGGCTGTCTGAAACGATGCGCATCTCGACAGGCTTGTTCAAACGCGTGTATTTCGCGCCTTTTCCTGACGAATGCGCCGCAAACCGCTCTTGCGGACGGTTGCTGATGCCGCAATAAAACGCGCCGTTTTCGCACAAAATCAGATAAACACTCCAATTTTCCGCGTTCATAAATCCCCTTCCTTGGCAAAACTCTCAGTAAAAATGCGCACGGCAGCCTCGGTTTTGGCAGACTGCACACGATAAGGCGTAACCAAATAAAGGCTGACCGGCGGCAATGTCCATTCGGGTAAAACGCTTTTCAGACGGCCTTGTGCAATTTTCTCCCTCACTTCGCCACCCACTTGCAAAGACAACCCGAAACCGCTTTCGGTCAGGCTGCGTACAGCAGCCAAATGCGTGCAGGCAATGCTGTCGGCGACGTCAAGGAAATAGCTTTCTTCACCATTTTGCAAGGTGGTGCGGACAGGTAAAAAATGCAGCCAGCGGTGGGCATGAAGCTGCGCGGGATGGGTAATGGGCGGATGACGGTCGAGATAATTGGGCGCGGCGCAAATGATATACGGCCACGTTACGAGATGGCGCGCAACCAGATTAGCATCGTCCAAAGCACGGTCGCCGCCGCGTATGGCGATGTCGGTCTGATTGTGTTGCAGGTCGTCCAAAGTATCGCTGAAATTAAGGATAGGACGGATTTTAGGGAACTCGGTTTGCAATCGCGAAAAGGCCGTCTGAAAAGCGCGGGATTCGATGACCGTAGAAGTCAGGGCAATCCGCAATTCGCCGACAGGTTCGGTTTTCAGATTGTCGATAACGGTACGCGTATCGGACAAGGTAGCGGCGAGGCGGCGGCAGTATTCGCCCAAGGCGCGGCCGGCATCGGTGGGCGAAAGGCTGCGCGTGCTGCGGTTTAACAGCTTGATGCCGTGCAGGGTTTCGAGGCGGTTGATGTGCTGGCTGACCGCCGACGGAGTCATGCCCAGCGCGGCAGCAGCGGCGTTCATGCTGCCGTGTTCGAGGACGGCGGCGAAAACAAGCAGGGGTTTGATGTCTTGCATTTCGACTGATTATGTAGTTCAACTTCACAATCATAACAGCAAAACAGGGATTATCAAGCGTTTCAGACGGTCTTACAATGCACTCATCTAATCAATCACATCCCCACAAGGAGTCAAACATGAAAATCGCAGTCATCGGTGCAACTGGTTATGTCGGCAACGCAGTCGTGCAAGAACTGGCAGGCCGCGGTCATGAAGTGACCGCTTTCGCCCGCAACACAGACAAAGTTTTCCAAGCGCAAAATATTGCCGCCGTCTCCGCAGATGTCAATGCGGCGGACTTCGCCGACAAGCTGGCAGGCTTTGACGCCGTGGTCAGCGCATTCAACCCGGGCTGGACCAATCCCAACATCGGCGCGGATTTTACACGCGGCGCAAACAACATCGTCGAAGCGGCAAAAGCGGCGCAAGTGCCGTATCTCTTGATTGTCGGCGGCGCAGGCAGCCTGTATGTCGCGCCCGGTTTGCAAGTTATCGATACGCCCGACTTCCCGAAAGAAATTTTCGACGGCGCCAATGCCGCACGCCATCTCTTGGCAGAAATCTTGCCGCGCCGCGACGTGAACTGGTCTTTCGTTTCCCCTCCGGCACGACTGGGCGCGGACAGCGGTTTCAGCGAAGACAAAACCGGCAAATACCGCTTGGGCAAAGACGATTTGCTGATGGACGGTGAAATTCCGGCAGGCATCAGCGTGGCTGATTTGGCAGTCGCCATCGCCGACGATGCGGAAAACAAAGCGCATTTGTTTGAACGCTTTACCGTTGCCGCCGCTTAACCGCCTTCATTTAAAGGCCGTCTGAAACCCAAAGTTTCAGACGGCCTTTTGCTATAATACGCCCATTAAATTTACCTATACGCGAGTTCCCATGTCCGCATCCCAACCCACCATCGCCGCCATCGCCACCGCACCCGGACGCGGCGGCGTCGGCGTGATCCGTCTTTCCGGTAAAAACCTACTGCCTTTGGCGCAAACCCTAAGCGGCGGCAAAACGCCCAAGCCGCGCACCGCGCTTTACACCGACTTTCTCGGCGGCGACGGACAGCCGATAGACAACGGCATCCTGCTCTACTTCGCCGCGCCCGCCAGCTTTACCGGCGAAGACGTGATTGAATTGCAGGGACACGGCGGCCCCGTCGTGATGGATATGCTGCTTTCGCGCTGCCTCGAACTGGGCGCGCGTATGGCGGAGCCGGGCGAATTTACCAAACGCGCCTTCCTCAACAACAAACTCGACCTAGCCCAAGCCGAAAGCGTCGCCGACCTCATCGACGCCTCCAGCAAGTCCGCCGCCCGCATGGCATTGCGTTCGCTCAAAGGCGCATTTTCCCAACACATACACGAGCTGGTGGACGACCTTATTACTTTGCGGATGCTGGTCGAAGCCACGCTGGACTTTCCCGAAGAAGACATCGATTTTCTCGAAGCCGCCGACGCGCGCGGCAAGCTCCAAGCCCTGCAAGGACGTCTGAAAACCGTGCTCGCCAGCGCGGAACAAGGCGCGATTTTGCGCGAAGGCATGAACGTCGTCCTCGTCGGCGCGCCCAACGTCGGCAAATCCAGCCTGCTCAACGCCTTGGCGGGCGACGACATCGCCATCGTAACCGACATCGCCGGCACCACCCGCGACACCGTGCGCGAACAAATCACCCTCGACGGCGTGCCCATCCACATCATCGACACCGCCGGCCTGCGCGAAACCGACGACGTGGTCGAACAAATCGGCATCGAACGCAGCCGCAAGGCCGTCTCCGAAGCCGATGTCGCCCTGATTCTGATTGACCCGCGCGAAGGCGTAAACGCCAAAACCCAAGCCATTTTGAACAGCCTGCCCGAAGGTTTGAAAAAAATCGAAATCCACAACAAAGCCGACCTGACCGGCGAACCCGTCGCCGTCCGTTCAGACGGCCTCGCGCAAACCGGCGTGGACACCGTCATCAGCCTGTCCGCCAAAACCGGCGCCGGTCTCGATTTGCTCAAACACGCGCTGTTGCAAGAAGTCGGCTGGCAGGGCGAAAGCGAAAGCCTGTTCCTCGCCCGCAGCCGCCATCTCAACGCCCTGCACGAAACCGAAGCCGAGCTGGAAAACGCCGCCCTCTGCAACAACAACCAAATCGAGCTTTTCGCCGAACACCTGCGCCTCGCCCAAAACGCCTGCAGCGAAATCACCGGCGAATTTACCGCCGACGATTTGCTGGGCGTGATTTTCTCGCGCTTCTGTATCGGCAAATAAAACGGTTTGCCATCAAATACAAAGGCCGTCTGAATGTTCAGACGGCCTTTTTTATCACCAAAACAAGCTTAATTTCACTTGCGTTTATTTATTGGCAGCTTCTGCCATATTTTTTGCGATTTTGGTTGCGCCAACTGTCAAACCGGACATACCGATCAAAGAAGCCGCAGCCAATTTGATTAATGTTTTCATTTTAACTCTTTTCTGTGTATTTATTTGAGGAAGCGTTGTGTGTTTTTATTTGTCGGCATCAGCCATATTGTGGGCGATATTGGTTGCACCGACGGTCAGGCCGGACATGCCGATTAAAGAGGCTGCAGCCAGTTTGATTAAAGTTTTCATTGTTTGTCTCACTTTCTTGTCTGTCGGCCGAAAAACGGCCTAAGTTGCGTTTTCTAAGGTATTGTAATTGATTCGTTTATAATTGAATTATTTGTGTATGGCCGTTTCGATATTACGGGAGATGCCGATGGCAGAAGCCGATATTCCGGACATACCGATTAAAGAAGCGGCAGCAAGCGTTATTAAATTTCCCATTTTAAGTAGTCCTTTTTCATAGAAACAAAATGTTATTTAACAACATACACATTTTTTCATCGGCATCTGCGCTACCGACAGGGCGAATCATACCGTTTTAAATGTAAACTAATACAGCTTAATCGTAAATATATAGCGTAAAAATCAAACATACAGATATTTTTTGTTAATTTTCATTATTTTTTGAAAATGACACCGATGTCTTACCAAATGACACCGATGTCTTGATTACATACGCACTACAAACGTGTTTCATTCCCCCCATAAAATCCCACTTTTTTTGTTGCAAAATTGCACTCTAAATAAAATAAATTTTAAAATTCAATATCTTATAAATTTATATTTATTGTTACAAAAATAACTATTTAGCCAAAAACAATACCCTTGATAGCTTCTTTTAAAAGAAAACCCACGTTACCCGCACATATCCGACCATAAAATGCGTTGCAAATATATGATATAGTGAAACATTCCGCGTATTGACTATTTCCAGCATGAACAACACCCTAATCCTGACCGGCGCGGCCGCATTTTTTATCGGCGCGCTGTTTGCTTGGCTGATAACACGCTACCAAGCCCAAAGCCGACACTTTATTGTTTTGCAAGAATTGGCCGAAGCCCGCCGCCTGCATGAGTTTGCCGAGCAGGTGCAGGCCCAGACTGCGGCGGATTTGGCGCAAAGCCGCCATACCGTGCAGGAATTGCAAGACGAATTGCAGGAGACGGGCAACCGCTTTGCCGCAGCCGAAAAACAGATTGCCTATCTGCAAGATTGCGAGGCCGAAGCCGAGGCTTTAAAACACGAATGTGCAAAATGGCAGCAAAGCGCGCAAAACCTGCAAATCAACAACGAACGCCTAAACACTCAGCTGGTTCAAGAGCAGGCCTTGAGTGCGGATAAAAATACGCTTTTGCGACAACAAGAAGCCGAAAAAGGCCGTCTGAAACAAGACTACGACACGCTGTTAGAGCAAAACCATGCGCTGCAAGTCCAAAACGAGCGCCTCTCCACACAACTGACCCAAGAAAAAGCCAATATCGATGACAAAAACAGCCTTTTACAGCAACAGGAAGCCGAAAAAGGCCGTCTGAAACAAGAATACGCCGCCCTTTTGGAGCAAAACCACGCACTTCAAGTCCAAAACGAGCGCCTCAACACCCAATCGGAAAAAGACCGTCAGGCCGCCGAAGAAAAATTGGCCCTGCTGGCAGATGCGCGTCAAAACCTGAGCGACCAGTTCCAAAACCTCGCCAACACTATTTTAGAAGAGAAAAGCCGCCGCTTTACCGAACAAAACCACGACCATCTCCAGCAACTGCTCAATCCGCTCAACGAACGCATACACGGCTTCAGTGAGCTGGTTCAGCAAACCTACGAAAAAGAAGCCAAAGAACGCCTGACCATCGAAAACGAGCTCAAACGCCTGCAATCTCTCAACACCCAGCTCCACCACGATGCCAAAGCGCTGACCACCGCGCTGACCGGCACGCAAAACAAAACCCAAGGCAACTGGGGCGAGATGATTTTGGAAAGCGTATTGGAAAATTCCGGCCTGCAAAAAGGCCGCGAATACATCGTTCAAGCCTCCAGCGTCCGCCACGAAGCAGACGGCACCCAACGCCGCCTTCAGCCCGACGTCCTCATCAATCTGCCCGACAACAAACAAATCGTCATCGACTCTAAAGTATCGCTGACCGCCTACGTCCGCTATACGCAAAGCACCGGCGCAGAAGCAGAACGCGAGCTTGCCAACCACGTCGCCAGTATCCGCGCCCACATCAAAAGCTTGGCAGCAAAAGATTACACCGACCTTGAAGGCGTCAAAACGCTGGACTTCGTCTTTATGTTCGTCCCTGTCGAACCGGCCTACCTCCTCGCCCTGCAACACGATCCAAACCTCTTCCAAGAGTGTTTCGACAAACGCATCATGCTGACCGGTCCCAGCACCCTGCTCGCCACCCTGCGCACCGTTGCCAACATCTGGCGCAATGAGCAACAAAACCAAAACGCGCTGGCAATTGCCGAAGCAGGCAGCAAACTTTATGACAAATTTGTCGGCTTTGTCGAAAGCATGGACGGCATCAATAAAGCACTTGTTCAGGCTCAATCCCAGTTTCAGACGGCCTATGGCCGCTTGGTTTCCGGCAGGGGCAATCTCATCAGCAGCACCGAAAAACTACGCAAATTGGGCATCAAAGCCGGCAAACAACTGCAACGCGATTTAGTAGAAAAAGCTATGTCGGAAAACGAAGACCACGCCACCTTACCGACCGCACAAGACCAAGAAAATGACTGATAAAACTTAAGACATTGCAAACAAAGGGAATTTAACCAATGAGCAACATCACCATCGTCCTTGCCGCCGATACCGGCTATGCCGAGCAGGTTCATACCCTGATGAAATCCGTCTGTACGCACAATACAGGTGTCAATTTCTACCTTATGCATAACACTTTCAGGAAAGAATGGATTAACTATACCAACCAAAAACTTGCTGCCAGCGGCAACCGTCTGAATGACGTTAAAATCGAAATGGACTTCAGCCAATATCGCCGCCTGTCCCATATTTCGGATGCCGCATTTTTCCGCCTGATGATGCAGCACCTGCCCGTCGACCGCGCCCTTTATCTCGACAGCGATATGGTGGTTACCCAATCCCTGCACGATTTGTTCAACCTCGATATGCGCGGCTATCCCGTCGCCGCCGTACAAGATTCCTATCTTGCCCGTACCGATTGGAACCATCCGACCGGCCTGCACACCACACCCTATTTCAATTCCGGCATGCTGCTGGCCGATTTGGGTCAATGGCGCAAACACAATATCGCGGAGCAACTGCTGCAAACCGCCGCCACCATTGATAAAGCCGTCCCCTATGGTGACCAATGCTTTCTAAACACCGTATTTCAAGAAAACTGGCTGCAATTGGAAGAATCTTGGAATTACCAAACCGGCGCCAGAAGATTTTTCCAAACATACGACCTTGATGAAATGTTCCCTCTGCCGGATACCGCCCCGCCCGTCATCCATTACACCACACGCGCCAAACCGTGGTTGTGCGATTACGGCAAGATTCCTTTTGAAGAAATCTATTGGCAATACTATTGCGCCGACTGGCCGGAAGCGTAGTCGCAGACAGGGAATACCCTTCCCTTGCCTCAATTGACCTTAAAACAACCCATCATCAAAAACAAAAGGCTGTCTGAAATCGTTTCAGACGGCCTTTAAGCCATAAAAAAACAGGCAGAATATTCTACCTGTTTTGTGTTCAAACCCGACTGTAAAGTAAGCATTGCCACCCTCAGCCGGCGTCATCGTTATCCGATTAAATACCGCGCAACAATTCATTCACGCTAGTTTTTGCACGGGTTTGCGCATCCACGCGTTTGACGATAACCGCGCAATAGAGGCTGTGGCTGCCGTCTTTGGAAGGCATGCTGCCGGATACGACAACCGAACCTGCCGGTACGCGGCCTTGATAGATTTCGCCGGTCGTACGGTCAAAGATTTTGGTGGATTGGCCGATGAACACGCCCATGGAAATCACGCTGCCTTCTTCGACAATCACGCCTTCAACGATTTCAGAACGCGCACCGATGAAGCAGTTGTCTTCAATAATGGTCGGGCTGGCTTGCAGAGGCTCGAGTACACCGCCGATGCCGACGCCGCCGCTCAAGTGCACGTTTTTACCGATTTGCGCGCAAGAGCCGACAGTCGCCCAAGTATCGACCATCGCACCTTCGTCAACGTATGCGCCGATGTTGACATAAGAAGGCATCAACACGACATTTTTCGCCACAAAGCTGCCGCGGCGGGCAACCGCACCCGGAACTGCGCGGAAACCGGCAGTGCGGAATTCGTCTTCCGACCAGTCGGCAAATTTAGTCGGCACTTTGTCAAAGTATTTGTTCACGCCGTCGTTGAGGATTTCATTGTCCTGAATGCGGAAAGACAGCAATACGGCTTTTTTCGCCCATTCGTTAACTTTCCATTCGCCCACGCCCAAACGCTCGGCAACGCGCAGTTTGCCGGAGTCGAGTTGATGAATGGTTTCCAAAACCGCTTCACGCACTTCCGGGGTAACGGTATTCGGATTGATTTCGGCACGGTTTTCAAAAGCCGTTTCAATGATGTTTTGCAAAGACATGTTGATTCCTTCAAGAGATCAGGGCCGTCTGAAACCTATTCAGGCCACCCTATTACAAATTTTTAACTCGTTATTTTGCCATGTAAAAGCGATTTCGTCAGCTATTAACATGATGAGCGCCGCGCGTTACACGGCCGGATTTCGGCTAAGCCAAGATTTTCAGACGGCCTGTTCACGTGAATGGAATAGCATTTATTTTCTAACTGATTTTCCAGCTACGATATGCAAGCTGTCGATTCTGCCGACACGCCGTGCCGATAAATCAATTACCGCCAATCTTTTGTAGAAGATTTTCAGCCACCACGCCGCATTCAATATTCCGCTTTAACGGTTTCGCGTTCCATTCTTTCAAGGCCGTCTGAAAGTCAGCAAAATCCATCAATCGCGAACCGAAACGGCGCATATGTTCCGTATCCTGCTGACAGTCTATCAGCGCAACGCCCAAATCCGCCAAAAATGGGACGGCGCAGGCAAACGCAATCTTGGACGCATCGGGACGCAAGGCAAACATCGACTCGCCATAAAACACGCAGCCGATTTGCACGCCGTAAAACCCGCCAGCCAACTGCATTTCGCCTTGCTCGTCCGGCAGCCAACATTCAAACGAATGCGCATGCCCCTGATGGTGCAGCTTCAAATAGGCCGTCTGAAACGCAGGTTCTATCCACGTTCCGTCCTGTTCCGGACGCGGCACATCGGCGCAATGTGCAATCACTTTTTCAAAACAGCGGTTGACCGTTACCCGATACGGCTTGTTGCGCAAAGTTTTGGCGAGCGAACGACCGATATGCAGGCTTTCCGGCACAATCACGGCTCGCGGCGCAACCGCATACCAAAAAAACCAACCGTCGCGGCTAAACCACGGAAAAATCCCCTGTCCATACGCCGACAGCAGCCGCCCCGTATCCAAATCGCCGCTAACGCCGACCAAGCCGTCGCATTCGGCTAAAGCGTAAGACGGGTCGGGGAAACGATAATCCCGTGGCGCAAGAAAAGGAATCTTCATCGTAAAGCCCATAAAGTTTCAGACGGCCTCAGGCTGAAAATGCCCAAGGCCGTCTGAAAAATCAACATACAAACTGATTAACGTTTAGTTTTGGTTTGGCATTCGCCGCATACGCCGTACATATACAGCGCGTGATCGACGATGCGGTAGCCGTTTTCTTCGGCGATTTTGTCTTGCAGCGCTTCGATTTCCGGATTGTGGAATTCGGTTACTTCGCCACATTTCACGCAAACGATGTGGTCGTGGTGATCGCCTTTGTCCAATTCGTAAACCGCTTTGCCGGTTTCAAAATGGTGGCGTTGCAAAATACCGGCCTGTTCAAACTGGGTCAGCACACGGTAAATCGTCGCCACGCCGATTTCCACGCCCTCTTCCAACAGGATGCGGTACACATCTTCCGCACTCAAATGCTCCTCGGCATGAGTTTCAAACAAGTCCAAAATTTTCAAACGTGGACCCGTAACTTTCAAACCACTGTCTTTCAATTGCGCAATGTTGCTGAATTTTTCCATAATATTCAATATCCCTGTAAGGTAATAACCGTTATAATACGCACTTTCCGCCCGTTTGCCCACTATTGGGCCGTTAAAGGACGGCAATCTGCCGCCGGTCTTGCAATTGAAAATCGGCGAAAAGAAAAATTAAGAAGATGATTATCGTTTGCTTTTTAAAAATATTCAAGCGATGATAAACATCTTTCCCGAAATGACACAGAAAGGTAAGCCCGTGAATAAAGCCTTATGCCTTGCCATCGCCGCTATTTTAGGTCTGGCCTCATGCAGTGCCGAGCGCGTATCCAACTTTCCATCCTACAAACTCAAAATCATTCAAGGTAACGAGCTCAATCCCCGCGCCGTGGTTTCCCTGCGCCAAGGTATGACCCGCGACCAAGTCCAACTGCTGCTCGGTACGCCGCTCCTGCGCGACGCCTTCCATGCCGACCGCTGGGATTACACTTTCAACACCAGCCGCAACGGCATCATCAAAGAACAAAGCAACCTGACCCTGTACTTTGAAAACGACGTCCTCGCACGCGCCGAAGGCGATGCCATTCAAAAATCCATCGAAGCGGTTCAAGCCGGACAAAACATCGTTCCGACCACCGAAACCAAGCCGCAATAAGGAAGCCCCATGAGCGCATTGAAAATCGCCATCGCCGGCGTCAACGGCCGCATGGGTCGCGTTTTGGTTGAAGCAGTCAACAACCATCCCGACACCGTCCTCTCCGGCGCACTCGAGCATTCCGGTTCGGAAGTATTGGGTTTGGATGCAGGCTTCGCCTCCGGCCTCAAAACCGGCGTCGCCATTTCAGACGACGTGGACGCCGTACTGGCTCAAAGCGATGTCCTCATCGACTTTACCCGCCCCGAGCCAACCCTGAAACACCTGCAAAAATGCGTGGAAAAAGGCGTCAACATCATCATCGGTACGACCGGTTTCGACGACGCAGGCAAAGCCGCCATCCAAGCCGCAGGCGAAAAAACAGGCGTTGTCTTCGCCGCCAACTTCAGCGTCGGCGTCAACCTGACCTTCCACATCCTCGACACCGTCGCCCGCGTATTGAACGAAGGCTACGACATCGAAATCATCGAAGGCCACCACCGCCACAAAGTCGATGCCCCAAGCGGCACCGCGTTGCGCATGGGTGAAGTCATTGCCAACGCACTCGGCCGCGACCTCAAAGAATGCGCCGTTTACGGCCGCGAAGGCCACACCGGCCCGCGCGATCTGTCCACCATCGGTTTTGCCACCGTCCGCGCAGGCGACATCGTCGGCGACCATACCGCCCTCTTCGCCACCGACGGCGAGCGCGTGGAAATCACCCACAAAGCCAGCAGCCGCATGACCTTTGCCGCCGGTGCCGTACGCGCCGCAGTTTGGGCAAACGGCAAAAAAGGCCTGTACGATATGCAAGACGTACTGGGTTTGAAAAACCGATAAACCCGCATTATCAGGTTTCATCCCTGACAAGGCCGTCTGAAAGCACAACGTCGATTTTCAGACGGCCTTATTAAAAAGAAAGCCCCACCATGTCCTATCAACAAATCACCATCAACGTCAACGATGCCGTCGCCGAACGCCTTGCTGACGCGCTGATGGAACACGGCGCATTGTCTGCCGCCATTGAAGATGCCTACGCCGGTACAGAAAACGAGCAGGCCATTTTCGGCGAGCCGGGCATGCCGACCGAGCAAATCTGGCAACAAAGCAAAGTCATCGCCCTTTTCGGCGAAAGCGACGATACCGCTTCCATTATCGAAGCCGCCGCGCAGGAATGCGGTTTGAACGATTTGAAATCCACCGGCGAAATCCTTGAAGATCAAGACTGGGTACGCCTGACCCAAGCGCAATTTGACCCGATTCAAATTTCCGACCGCCTGTGGATTACCCCGTCTTGGCACGAAGCGCCCAATGGCAACGCCGTCAACCTGCAACTCGACCCGGGCCTTGCCTTCGGCACCGGCAGCCATCCGACCACCCGCCTCTGCCTCAAATGGCTCGACACGCAGCTCAAAGGCGGAGAAAGCGTATTGGACTACGGCTGTGGCTCCGGCATTTTGGCCATTGCCGCCCTCAAACTCGGCGCAGGTTCCGCCATCGGCGTAGACATTGACGAACAAGCCATCCGCGCCAGCAAAGACAATGCCGCGCAAAACAACGTCGACGCTCAGTTCTACCTGCCGGACGGCCTGCCGCAAGGCCAATTTGATGTCGTTGTCGCCAACATTCTGGCCAACCCGCTGCGTATGCTCGGCGAAATGCTTGCCGCACGCACCAAACAAGGCGGCCGCATTGTCTTGTCCGGCCTTTTGGACGAACAAGTCGAAGAACTCAGCGGCATTTACAGCCAATGGTTCGACATCGAGCCTGCCGAAATCGAAGAAGGCTGGGCGCGATTGAGCGGCGTCAAACGCTAAAGTTGTTTTCCGATACAAAGGCCGTCTGAAATTTAAGCTTTCAGACGGCCTTTTTGCACTTAAAACGCTGAATATTCCAGCAAAATCAGGTATAATTGCCTATTATTTTGACCTTTCGGAACACATCCGCCGCGCCCATTTGACATTTCATTGCGCGCACGGAAAAATTCCTTGAAATTCAGCAAGAAAAGACCATGACTGACCAAAAACACGAAGAATACGGCGCCGACAGCATACAAGTGCTGGAAGGCTTGGAAGCGGTACGCAAACGCCCCGGTATGTATATCGGCGACACGCAGGACGGCAGCGGCCTGCACCACATGGTGTTCGAGGTGCTCGACAACGCCATTGACGAAGCGCTCGCCGGACATTGCGACAAAATCACCGTGACCATCCATGCCGACAATTCCGTCAGCGTGGCCGACAACGGCCGCGGCATGCCGACCGGCATCCACCCGAAAGAAGGCCGCTCCGCCGCCGAAGTCATCATGACCGTCTTGCACGCAGGCGGCAAATTCGACAACAACAGCTACAAAATCTCCGGCGGCCTGCACGGCGTGGGCGTATCCGTCGTCAACGCACTGTCCGACTGGGTAACGCTGACCATCTACCGCGACGGCAAAGAACACTTCGTCCGCTTCGTACGCGGCGAAACCGAAGAGCCGTTGAAGGTTGTCGGCGATTCCGACAAAAAAGGCACAACCGTGCGCTTCCTCGCCAGCGCGGAAACCTTCGGCAATGTCGAATACAGCTTCGACATCCTTGCCAAACGCATCCGCGAGCTTTCCTTCCTGAACAACGGCGTGGACATCGAGCTGACCGACGAACGCGACGGCAAACACGAAAGCTTCGCCCTCTCCGGCGGCGTGGCCGGCTTCGTGCAATACATGAACCGCAAAAAAACGCCGTTGCACGAAAAAATCTTCTACGCGTTCGGCGAAAAAGACGGCATGAGCGTCGAATGCGCGATGCAGTGGAACGACAGCTACCAAGAAAGCGTGCAATGTTTCACCAATAACATTCCGCAACGCGACGGCGGTACGCACCTGACCGCACTGCGCCAAGTGATGACCCGTACCATCAACAACTATATCGAAGCCAACGAAGTGGCCAAAAAAGCCAAAGTGGAAACCGCCGGCGACGATATGCGCGAAGGCCTAACCTGCGTTTTGTCCGTCAAACTGCCCGATCCGAAATTCTCATCGCAAACCAAAGACAAACTGGTTTCCAGCGAAATCGGCCCCGTCGTCAACGAAGTCATCAACCAAGCCCTGACCGACTTCCTTGAAGAAAACCCAACCGAAGCCAAAATCATCACCAGCAAAATCGTCGATGCCGCCCGCGCACGCGAAGCCGCACGAAAAGCACGCGAAATTACCCGCCGCAAAGGCGTGATGGACGGTTTGGGCCTGCCGGGCAAACTGGCCGACTGCCAAGAAAAAGACCCTGCCCTGTCCGAACTCTATCTCGTCGAGGGCGACTCCGCAGGCGGCTCCGC
This sequence comes from Neisseria sp. HMSC066H01, assembly GCF_001837375.1. NCBI lineage: Bacteria > Pseudomonadati > Pseudomonadota > Betaproteobacteria > Neisseriales > Neisseriaceae > Neisseria > Neisseria sp. HMSC066H01. The sequence continues at coordinate 46,695 of NZ_KV832189.1, read as the reverse complement.
CATGCAGGGCCGCGACCGCAAATTCCAAGCGATTTTGCCGCTCAAAGGTAAGATTTTGAACGTCGAAAAAGCACGTTTTGAAAAAATGCTGGCCAGCCAAGAAGTCGCCACGCTGATTACCGCTCTAGGCGCAGGCATCGGCAAAGAAGAATTCAATGCCGAAAAACTGCGCTACCACCGCATCATCATCATGACCGATGCCGATGTGGACGGCGCGCACATCCGCACCCTGCTCCTGACCTTCTTCTACCGCCAAATGCCCGAGCTGGTCGAACGCGGCTACATCTACATCGCCCAGCCGCCTTTGTACAAAGCCAAATACGGCAAACAAGAGCGCTATCTCAAAGACGAATTGGAAAAAGACCAATGGCTGCTCGGTCTAGCCTTGGAAAAAGCCAAAATCGTTTCAGACGGCCGCACCATCGAAGGCGAAGAGCTTGCCGATACCGCCAAACAATTCCTGTTGGCCAAAACCGTCATCGAGCAAGAAAGCCGCATCATTGACGAACTCGTCCTGCACGCCATGCTGCACGCTTCGCCGGTCGACCTCAGTACAGCAGAAAGCGCAGACCGCGCCGTTGCCGAATTGAGCGGCCTCTTGGACGAAAAAGAAGTCGCACTCGAACGCATCGAAGGCCACGAAGGACACCAGTTCATCAAAATCACACGCAAGCTGCACGGCAATGTGATGGTGAGCTACCTCGAGCCTAAATTCCTCAACAGCAAAGCTTATCAAACCCTTACCCAAACCGCCGCCGCACTCAAAGGCATGGTCGGTAAAGGAGCGAAGCTCTACAAAGGCGACAACGAATACGACATCGACAGCTTTGAAGCCGCTTTGGACATCTTGATGAGCGTTGCCCAAAAAGGCATGTCCATCCAACGATACAAAGGCTTGGGCGAGATGAACCCGGAACAACTTTGGGAAACCACGATGGATCCCACCGTCCGCCGCCTCCTGAAAGTCCGCATCGAAGACGCCATTGCCGCCGACGAAGTGTTCGTCACCCTGATGGGCGACGAAGTCGAACCGCGCCGCGCCTTCATCGAAAACAACGCCCTGCTGGCACAAAACATTGACGCCTAAGCATGGAAAGATAAAAGGCCGTCTGAAAAACGATTTTCAGACGGCCTTTTTGTTTTTTTGTATTTTATTCACAATATTCTTTTTATAATCCAAAGTCCGATAACTTTTTGTTTTTACTTTCAAGTAAATCATGAATAAATTGCGGTTCTATTTCTAATAATGATTTTACAGTATCATGGATTTCCCAATACCGTTTACTTGGATAGTCAATAATATGCTGTAGATACTCCTTAATGAGTGGCACATACTCTATAAACTGCATTTTCGTGACCAGCCAAAACAACTCACTGATAGAAAAATCTGCCGATGATGCTTTACGAATAATTCTAGCCACAGGAGGAAAGATTTTCTGACGTGCATCATCACCTTTTTGCTGACTCTGATCTGCTTTAGATGCCCAGTAACTGATAAAAGCAGACAAGATATGCCGATCTGTATCATCATAACCATGTAAACGATGATCAATCATTCCCTCTGCCTCCCCTTTCTCAAACATCAAAACCAAAGTATCAAAGCCTTCATCAATACCCCAGTGAGCAAGCAGGCGCGCTGAATCAAATTGCAATACCTCATTTTCATTGGATAGCAATTCGATTAATCCATCTATCCTCTCTTGCGGCACATCCTCCAAGTCAAGCTCTTCAGGAATCGTCGTATAGTCCACATTTTCCGGTACGCTATACAGCAAAAAATCTATTTTTTTCTCATCCATTAATTTGACCCTTAGGCAACTTACTTAAGCCGCGTATTCTAGTAGAGCGTTCCAACTGATTCGGATTCGAGACAATCCAAATACCCCGTTTGAAACGCTCCAATCTGCTTCCGCTTTATTCCGTTTTCCCCAAAATCATCGCATCGCCATAGCTGAAAAAGCGGTATTCCTGTTCCACGGCATGGCGGTAAACGCTGCGGATATGCTCCATGCCCGAAAACGCGCTGACGAGCATCAGCAAGGTTGATTTGGGCAGGTGGAAATTGGTAATCAATCGGTCGGCAACATTGAAGCGGTAGCCCGGCGTAATGAAAATATCGGTATCGCCGCGACCGGCTTTCAAACGGCCTGTTTCGCGTGCGGCGGATTCCAAGGCGCGCATGGAGGTTGTGCCCACTGCCCACACTTTGTTGCCGCGCGCTTTGGCGGCTTCAACGGCGGCAACGGTCTCGGTCGGTACGTCAAACCACTCGCTGTGCATTTTGTGTTCTTCAATTTTATCGACGCGCACGGGTTGGAATGTACCGGCACCGACGTGCAGGGTTACTTCTGCGGTTTCTACGCCTTTGGCTTTCAGACGGCCCAATAATTCATCGGTAAAGTGCAAGCCTGCCGTCGGTGCGGCCACTGCGCCTTGATATTTGGCGTACACGGTCTGATAGCGGCTGTCGTCTTCATCATCGGCCGCGCGTTCGATATAAGGCGGCAAGGGCAGATGGCCGTTTTGCTCTAAAAGTTCGTAAACGGTTTGCGCGCCTTCAAATTTCAGGCAAAACAATTCTTCCGCACGCTCCAGCATGACGGCGCGGATATCGCCTTCAAAAATCAATTCTGTACCCGGTTTCGGCGATTTGGACGAGCGGATATGCGCCAATGCGGTATGCGCGTCCAATACCCGTTCAATCAGGGCTTCGATTTTGCCGCCGCTGGCTTTTTGGCCGAACAGGCGCGCCTTCATCACTTTAGTATTGTTAAACACCAGCACATCGCCCGGTGCGACATAATCGGGTAAATCGCCGAAATGTTTGTCTTCAATCGGCAATGTGGGCAAGGCAACCAGAAGCCTGCTGCTGCCGCGCACTTCCGGCGGATGCTGGGCAATCAGTTTTTCGGGCAATTCAAAATCAAAATCGGAAATATCCATTGTCGTGCATAATTTAAAAAAACAGGCGCCATTATACGCGCAAAGTGGGTTTTCAGACGGCATGTTTTGTCGAAAAACCAATAAATTAGAATAAACGCTCTTGAGGAAATCACTTTTTAACGAAAATCAGCGTTCCTTTCTTTTTTCGCCGAAAAACGCCTTTTTTCTATCTTTTACTGGACATTTACCGACAAGTTCGGGAAAATAACCGGATTCATTTCTCAGGCTCCGCCCTGTTCCGACATTATTTAAACGCCGGATGGCAAACCTGCCTTCCGACGTCTCAGGAAATCATCTAAAACCACTGCGGCGCATACCTAATATGCACTTTATATGCCGCGCAAAAAAGGAAAAGCAATGGATTTGCGTAAATTAAAAAAACTGATTGATTTGGTCGAAGAATCAGGCATTGCAGAAATTGAAGTTACCGAAGGCGAAGAAAAAGTCCGCATTACGCGCACCACTGCCGCCGCAGCTCCCGTTTATGCTGCTCCGGTACCTGCCGCAGCCGCTCCGGTTGCCGCGCCTGCCGCTGCTCCGGCTGCAGCCGCTCCGGCCGCCGCCCCTGCCGCTCGCGATTTGTCCAACGCGCAAAAATCGCCTATGGTCGGTACGTTCTACCGCGCCCCCGGCCCGAACGCCGCCGCTTTCGTCGAAGTCGGCCAACAAGTCAAAGCCGGCGATACTTTGTGCATCATCGAAGCCATGAAGCTGATGAACGAAATCGAAGCCGAGAAATCCGGTGTCGTTAAAGAAATTCTGGTTGAAAACGGTACTCCGGTCGAATACGGCGAGCCGCTCTTCATCATTGAATAATCCGCTTTTTCAGACGGCCTTTAGCTTTAAGGCCGTCTGAAATTCCTTTTCTGTTCATCAAGGACAAACCATGCGTCTGATTTTGGCTATTTTCTTGCCATGGTTGCAGTTTTCACCATCGGCCGTCCGTTTGCAGGCATCATCTGTCTGATTCTGCAATGTACGCTGATCGGCTGGATACCGGCAGCCATGTGGTCGGTTTACGCCTTGAGCCAATATAAAACCGACCAAAAAATCCGCAACGCATTAGGCGGCCGCCGAGGCCGTCTGAACCATCCGGAAAGATTATCATGCTGAAAAAAGTATTGATCGCCAATCGGGGCGAAATCGCCCTGCGCGTCCTGCGTGCCTGCCGTGAAATGGGCATCGCCACCGTCGCCGTCCATTCCGAAGCCGACAAAGACAGCCTGCACGTCAAACTCGCCGACGAATCCGTGTGCATCGGCCCTGCCGCATCCGCACAAAGCTACCTCAACATCCCGGCCCTCATCGCAGCTGCCGAAGTAACCGAAGCCGACGGCATCCACCCCGGCTACGGCTTCCTCGCCGAAAACGCCAATTTTGCCGAACAAGTCGAACAATCCGGCTTTGTCTTCATCGGCCCTAAAGCCGATACCATCCGCCTGATGGGCGACAAAGTATCCGCCAAACACGCCATGATTGAAGCCGGCGTACCTTGCGTTCCCGGCTCTGACGGCGCATTGCCGGACGACGGCGAAGAAATCCTCAAAATCGCCGATAAAGTCGGTTATCCCGTCATTATCAAAGCCTCTGGCGGCGGCGGCGGTCGCGGTATGCGCGTCGTCGAGAAAAAAGAAGACCTCCTCCAGTCTGTCGAAATGACCAAAGCCGAAGCAGGCGCGGCATTCGGCAACCCGATGGTTTACATGGAACGCTACCTGCAACGTCCGCGCCACGTCGAAATCCAAGTGATTGCCGATGAACACGGCAACGCTATCTACCTCGCCGAGCGCGACTGCTCCATGCAGCGCCGCCACCAAAAAGTCATCGAAGAAGCACCGGCCCCGTTCATCACTGAAGAAGAACGCGCCAAAATTGGCAAAGCCTGTGCCGACGCTTGCAAACGCATCGGTTATCGCGGCGCAGGTACGTTTGAATTCCTGTACGAAGACGGCGAATTCTTCTTTATCGAGATGAACACACGCGTTCAGGTTGAGCATCCGGTTACCGAGCTCATCACCGGCGTGGACATCGTCCAAGAGCAATTGCGCATCGCATCCGGCCTGCCTTTGCAATACAAACAGGAAGACATTCAAGTCGAAGGCCATGCGTTTGAGTGCCGTATCAACGCCGAAGACCCGTACAACTTCATTCCAAGTCCGGGTCTGATTGAAAGCTGCCACCTGCCCGGCGGCTTCGGTGTCCGCGTTGACAGCCATATTTACCAAGGCTACCGCATCCCTCCTTACTACGACAGCCTGATCGGCAAAGTCTGTGTCGTTGGTAAAGACCGCGACCAAGCCATGGCCAAAATGCGCGTTGCCCTCGATGAGCTGGCGATTACCGGCATCAAAACCAATACGCCGCTGCACCGCGACTTGTTCAGCGATCCGGGTTTCCAAAAAGGTGGCGTCAGCATCCACTACTTGGAACACTGGCTGGAAGAACGCAAAGCCAAACAAGCTAAATAATCCCTTGTTTTGACTAAAAATCAGGCCGTCTGAAACGCAAAATAAAGTTTCAGACGGCCTTTTTTATAACACCATCATTTATAAAAACAAACAATATTAGATTATTAATTAATAATATTAATTCTAAATCGGTTTCATAGTTCCAATAGCTAAAACCTTTCTGTATAGTTTGATTCATAGCTTAACGCAAACTATATTTAAATATTGATATTGAAAATTTATTATATTTTGTATAGAAGCATTCCGTCTTGGAAACCATTTCATCAACCTATAACAACTTCACAAAGGAAATCACTATGTCTATCTCTAAATGCCCAGTCACCCATCTGACCATGAACAACGGCGCGCCCGTTGCCGACAATCAAAACAGCCTGACCGCCGGCCCACGCGGCCCGCTGCTGGCGCAGGATTTGTGGCTGAATGAAAAACTTGCCGACTTCGTGCGCGAAGTTATCCCTGAACGCCGTATGCACGCCAAAGGTTCAGGCGCGTTCGGTACGTTTACCGTGACACACGACATCACAAAATACACCCGCGCCAAAATCTTCAGCGACGTCGGTAAGAAAACCGAGATGTTTGCCCGTTTCACCACCGTAGCAGGCGAACGCGGCGCAGCCGATGCAGAACGCGACATCCGCGGCTTTGCGTTGAAGTTTTATACCGAAGAAGGCAACTGGGATATGGTCGGCAACAACACGCCCGTGTTCTTCCTGCGCGACCCGCGTAAATTCCCAGACCTGAACAAAGCCGTCAAACGCGACCCGCGCACCAATATGCGCTCCGCCACAAACAACTGGGACTTCTGGACGCTGCTGCCCGAAGCCCTACACCAAGTTACTATCGTCATGAGCGACCGCGGCATCCCCGCCAGCTACCGCCATATGCACGGCTTCGGTTCGCATACTTACAGCTTCTGGAACGAAGCGGGCGAACGTTTTTGGGTGAAATTCCATTTCCGCAGCCAGCAAGGCATTAAAAACCTGACCAACGAAGAGGCCGCAAAAATCATTGCCGACGACCGCGAAAGCCACCAGCGCGACCTGTACGAAGCCATCGAACGCGGCGAGTTTCCGAAATGGACGATGTACATCCAAGTCATGCCTGAAGCCGATGCGGAAAAAGTGCCGTATCATCCTTTCGATTTGACCAAAGTTTGGCCGAAAAAAGACTATCCGCTGATCGAAGTGGGCGAATTCGAGTTGAACCGCAATCCCGAAAACTTCTTCGCCGATGTGGAACAATCCGCCTTCGCCCCGAGCAACCTGGTTCCCGGCATCGGCGCCAGCCCCGACAAAATGCTGCAAGCCCGTTTGTTCAATTACGCTGATGCGCAGCGCTACCGTTTGGGCGTAAACTTCCGCCAAATTCCCGTCAACCGCCCGCGTTGCCCCGTCCACAGCAACCAGCGCGATGGACAAGGCCGCGCCGACGGCAACTACGGCAGCCTGCCGCACTACGAACCCAACAGCTTCGGCCAATGGCAACAACAGCCCGACTTCGCCGAACCGCCTTTGAAAATCAGCGGCGACGCGGCGCACTGGGACTACCGCCAAGACGATGACGACTATTTCAGTCAACCGCGCGCCTTGTTCAACCTGATGAACGACGCGCAGAAACAGGCTTTGTTCGACAACACCGCCGCAGCCATGGGCGACGCGCCTGACTTCATCAAATACCGCCATATCCGCAACTGCTACCGTTGCGATCCGGCATACGGTGAAGGCGTAGCCAAAGCCCTTGGACTGACTGTCGAAGATGCCCAAGCGGCACGAGCTAACGACCCGGCTTTAGGTCAACCTGGTTTGCTGTAAGGAGGCATTATGTGGATAGAAATTGAAGAAATCTTGTCTCAAGCTGTCCGATACAGCCGTTCGAGCAAAAAGTAACGGTTTAGATCATTAATCAGGCCGTCTGAAACGCAAAATAAAGTTTCAGACGGCCTTCTTTGATGATGAAGTTTATTTGATTGCTTCTGTTTCAATGGAAATAGCTACCCTTATTTCTCCGTAAATCATGGCATTCGCCTCACCATCTCACGCTTTCCACTGGCAAATAAAAAAACCGCACGGCTGATTACCGTGCGGTTTTGCTTTTTGTCTGAAGGTTTCAGACGGCCTTACAGCATGCCGCCCATACCACCCATGCCGCCCATATCAGGCGTAGCAGGTTTTTCTTCAGGGATTTCAGCGATCATGCAGTCTGTGGTCAGCATCAGGCCGGCGATCGATGCGGCGTGTTGCAGCGCGGAACGGGTTACTTTGGCAGGGTCGAGTACGCCCATTTCGATCATGTCGCCGTATTCGCCGGAGCCTGCGTTGTAACCGTAGTTGCCTTTGCCTTCCAACACTTTGTTCACAACCACGCTAGGTTCGCCGCCTGCGTTGGCAACGATTTGGCGCAGAGGAGACTCAACGGCGCGCAAGACGATTTGTACGCCTGCTTCTTGGTCAGCATTTGCCACTAAAATCTCACGGTCAAGAATTTTATCATCAGCAAACCCTTCCATACTAGATTTAGTATTTTTCATTGCTGCTTGCAAATGTGCAGGAACTTGGCCTCCTAACACAGAATCAATCCGTACTCGTTGAATTGCTTGCTTAGCACGCAACAGGGCTACGCCGCCGCCGGCAACCACGCCTTCTTCAACGGCTGCGCGGGTAGCGTGCAACGCGTCTTCCACGCGGTCTTTTTTCTCTTTCATTTCCACTTCGGTAGCGGCACCGACTTTGATGACTGCCACGCCGCCTGCCAATTTAGCCACGCGCTCTTGCAGTTTTTCTTTGTCGTATTCGCTGGTTGCGGTTTCAATTTGTTGGCGGATTTCGGCAACACGCGCTTCGATTTGGGCAGCGTCGCCGAAGCCGTCGATGATGGTGGTGTTTTCTTTACCGATTTCGATGCGTTTGGCTTGACCCAAGTCGTCCAAAGTCGCTTTTTCCAGAGACAGGCCGACCTCTTCGGAAATCACCACGCCGCCGGTCAGGATGGCGATGTCTTGCAACATGGCTTTGCGGCGGTCGCCGAAGCCAGGGGCTTTCACGGCAACGGTTTTCAGGATGCCGCGGATGTTGTTCACCACCAAAGTCGCCAAGGCTTCGCCTTCTACGTCTTCAGCGATAATCAACAGCGGACGGCTGGCTTTGGCCACTTGTTCCAAAACAGGCAACAAGTCGCGGATGTTGCTGATTTTTTTGTCGAACAACAATACAAACGGATTGTCCAAAGCAGCGATTTGTTTTTCAGCATCGTTAATGAAGTAAGGAGACAGGTAGCCGCGGTCGAACTGCATACCTTCAACTACGTCCAGCTCGTTTTCCAAAGACTTGCCGTCTTCAACGGTAATCACGCCTTCTTTGCCGACTTTTTCCATCGCTTCGGCGATAATCGCGCCGACTTGTTCGTCAGAATTGGCAGAAATAGAGCCGACTTGGGCGATTTCTTTAGAAGTATCGCAAGGTTTGGCGATGTTTTTCAGCTCGTCAACCAAAGCGGCAACGGCTTTATCGATACCGCGTTTCAGGTCGGTCGGGTTCATGCCTGCGGTAACGTATTTCATGCCTTCGGCAACGATGGATTGCGCCAATACGGTTGCAGTAGTGGTACCGTCGCCGGCCACATCGTTGGTTTTAGAAGCAACTTCTTTCACCATTTGCGCGCCCATGTTTTCGAATTTGTCTTTCAATTCGATTTCTTTTGCAACAGACACACCGTCTTTAGTGATGTGCGGGCCGCCGAAAGCGCGGTCTAGTACCACGTTGCGGCCTTTAGGGCCCAAAGTTACACGTACGGCGTTTGCCAATACATTGACGCCGTTTACCATTTTTTGGCGAACTTCATTGCCGAATTGTACGTCTTTTGCTGCCATTTAAATTCTCCAAATCAATATTAAAAATCTGTTTGAGGCCGTCTGAAAACTTCATGTTTGATTCAGACGGCCTTTGGTTCTGAAACTTAATTCAACAATTATTCAACGATACCGAAGATGTCTTCTTCACGCATTACCAACAGCTCTTCGCCGTCGGCTTTTACAGTTTGGCCGCTGTATTTGCCGAAAATCACTTTGTCGCCGACTTTGACATCCAGCGGACGGCGCGCGCCGTCTTTACCGATTTTGCCCGCACCCACGGCGATCACTTCGCCCATGTCGGGTTTTTCAGCAGCCGCACCCGGCAAAACGATGCCGGAGGCAGTTTTTTCTTCAGCTTCTAAGCGTTTGACGACTACGCGGTCGTGTAAAGGGCGGATGGTCATGTCTTAATGCTCCGATAAATAAATAGATTGAAAACAATTGTCTGTCGGACATGACAGACACGGTTTGCTTGAAAATAGCGGCACACTTAGTAGAAAGCCTGCCGTAATGGCGGGTAGATTTGGGTTGTTTGCGACAAATTCAAGGGAAAAAGTAAAAAATTCTATGCAGCCTTTCCAAATATTTTCATACGCAAAAATGCCCGATCACTTATTTTTCAGACGGCCTGATACACAAACTGCAAAATTCGTTTAAAAACAACACAATTCCTTTACAAATGCAACACAACTCTTTACAACTATTTCTTTTTAATGCATTATTATAAATGATGATTATTCTTAATTGCATATTTTAAAGATAATTTCTCTTTATTTGCTTTTATTTTTTATTACTGTCATTTTATTAAGGACATTTCTCAATGAATACGCCCCTGTTTCGACTGAGCCTGCTGTCACTGACACTGGCGGCCGGTTTTGCACACGCAGAAAATGAAGCCAAAGACAATGTTGTGCTTGATACCGTTACCGTTAAAGGTGACCGTCAAGGCAGCAAGATCAAAACCAATATCGTCACTCTTCGTCAAAAAGACGAAAGCACGGCAACCGATTTGCGCGAATTATTAAAAGAAGAACCAGCCATCGACTTCGGCGGCGGCAACGGCTCATCTCAATTCCTGACACTGCGCGGCATGGGTCAAAACTCGGTGGATATTAAGGTGGACAATGCCTATTCCGACAGCCAAATACTGTATCACCAAGGCCGTTTCATCATCGACCCTGCGTTGGTCAAAATCGTCTCCGTACAGAAAGGCGCAGGCTCCGCATCTGCCGGTATCGGCGCGACCAACGGTGCGATTATTACCAAAACCGTCGATGCCCAAGACTTGCTAAAAGGTTTGGACAAAAACTGGGGTGTACGCCTCAACAGCGGCTATGCCTCTAATGACGGCGTAAGCTACGGCGCAAGCGTGTTCGGAAAAGCCGGCAACTTCGACGGTTTGTTCTCTTACAGCCGCAACGATGAAAAAAATTACGAACCCGGCAAAGGCTATACAAACAGCAACGGCGGTAAAACCGTACCATTCAGCGCGCTGGACAAGCGCAGCTATCTTGCCAAAATCGGCGCAAACTTCGGCGATCACCGCTTAGTGTTAAGCCACATGAATGATCAGCACCGAGGCATCCGCACCGTCCGTGAAGAATTTACCGCCACCGACAACCCTCGTTTGAGCTTAGCACGCCAAGCCCCGACCTACCGTGAAACCAGCCTCTCCAACACCAATTTGGCATGGACGGCGAACAATTTGGGCTTTGTCGAAAAACTGGACGCCAACGCCTATCTCATGAAAAACGAACGCTATTCCGCCGATGACAGCAAAAACGGCTACGCAGGCAATCTGCCCGGCCCGAACACGACCGTTATCGAAACCAAAGGCGCGAATTTCAATCTGGACAGCCGCATTGGCGAGAACACATTGATCAAATACGGCGTCAACTACCGTCATCAAGAAATCAAACCGCCGGTATTCTTCAGCGCAGCCTTAAGCAATCCGAAGAAAAGCGATGCCGGCATTTACGCTGAAGCCATCCACGACATCGGCGACTTTACCCTTACAGGCGGCTTGCGCTACGACCATTTCGACATCAAAACCCATGACGGTAAATCCGTTTCCGACGGCACAGTCAACCCGAGCTTCGGCGTGATTTGGCAACCGCATGAATACTGGAGTTTCAGTGCCAGCCACAACTACGCATCCCGCAGCCCGCGTCTTTACGATGCGATGCGTCAACATGGTCGCGGAAATTCCATCACATCGATTGCAGACGGCACCAAAGCCGAACGCGCCCGCAATACCGAAATCGGCTTCAACTACAACAACGGCAGCTTTGCCGCCAACGGTAGCTATTTCTGGCAAAAAATTAAAGATGCCGTCGCAGGTCCGCAGCAACGCCATGATGCTGCTGGCAACCCGATTGCAGGCGTTCGCGAAATCGTCAATGCAGGCTACATCAAAAACCAAGGCTATGAATTGGGCGCATCCTACCGCACAGGCGGCCTGATGGCGAAAGTCGGCGTAAGCCACAGCAAACCGCGCATCTACGACACCCATCCTGAAAACCTGTTAAGCGCAAACCCCGAATTTGCCGTACAGACCGGCCGTACTTGGACGACCTCCCTCTCCTACCGCTTCCAAAATCCAGATTTGGAAATCGGCTGGCGTGGTCGCTACCTACAAAAAGCCTCCGGCTCTGTGTTGGTACGCGACAAGGGTGAAGTCAAACGCAAAGGCTACGGCGTAAACGATGTATTCGCCAACTGGAAACCTCTGGGCAAAGACACGCTCAATGTCAACTTTGCCGTCAACAACGTGTTTAACAAGTTCTACTATCCGCACAGCCAACGCGGTGAAACCTTGCCGGGTATCGGCCGCGATGTCCGCTTGGGTGTAAACTACCGCTTCTAAGCAATCAGCTTGAAAAAGCCGTCTGAAAACAAAAGTTTTCAGACGGCATCTAGCTTTATAATCCGATACAAGTTATCATTTCGATTTACTTTATTTCCGACTACGGAGAAACTCTATGTTACGTTTGACCGCTTTAGCCGTATGCTGCACCCTCGCTTTGGGTGCGTGTTCACCGAAAGATTCTGCTTCCAATCAGGCGCAAACTGCTTCCGCTTCTGCCGCCCAAACCGAAGGTGCAGGCCTGACCGTGAAAACGGCGCGCGGCGATGCGAAAGTGCCGCAAAATCCGGAGCGTATCGCCGTTTACGATTTGGGTATGCTCGACACTTTAAGCAAATTGGGCGTGAAAACCGGTTTATCCATCGATAAAAACCAGCTGCCTTATTTGGACGAATATTTCAAAACCACGAAACCTGCCGGTACGCTGTTTGAGCCTGACTACGAAGCCTTAAACGCTTACAAACCGCAGCTCATCATCATCGGCAGCCGCGCAGCCAAAGCGTTTGACAAGTTGAACGCCATTGCGCCGACCATCGAAATGACCGCCGAAACCGCCAATCTGAAAGAAAGCTCAAAAGAGCGCATCGACGCGCTGGCGCAAATCTTCGGCAAACAGGCCGAAGCGGACAAGCTGAAAGCGGAAATCGATGCTTCGTTTGAAGCGGCGAAAACTGCTGCGCAAGGCAAAGGCAAGGGTTTGGTGGTATTGGTCAACGGCGGTAAGATGTCGGCTTTCGGCCCTTCCTCACGTTTGGGCGGTTGGTTGCATAAAGATATCGGCATTCCTGCTGTTGATGAATCGATTAAAGAAGGCAGCCACGGCCAGCCTATCAGCTTTGAATACCTGAAAGAGAAAAACCCTGATTGGCTGTTTGTTTTGGACCGCGGCGCGGCCATCGGCGAAGAAGGTCAGGCGGCAAAAGATGTGTTGAACAATCCGCTGGTTGCCGAAACGACCGCTTGGAAAAAAGGCCAAGTTGTGTACCTTGTGCCGGAAACCTATCTGGCAGCTGGCGGCGCACAAGAATTGCTGAACGCTTCCAAACAGGTAAGCGATGCGTTTAATGCAGCCAAGTAATTCGGCGCGGGCATAGCCGCCCGCTTCTTTCAGACGGCCTGAACGGTTTGATGATGCACAGGATCAAGTTGCTTGATCTGAAGTCATTGGATTTAGGCCGTCTGAAAATACATGGTGCAAATGGACAAGTTTTGCCTGTTTGCATCTGTTTTTATGATGGGCAAACCTGCCTTTTTTTGCCAAATACCTTAACTCTTCGTTCAGACGGCCTTATTTTTTTCCGAACCATTTTATGTTTCACAAACCTTCATTTTTAAATGCGGTCAACGGTGTGGCGCTGCTGATATTGTTTGCCGTCAGCCTGTCGGTCGGCGTGGCCGAATTCAAATGGTCCACCCTGTTTTCGCTATCCGACAGCCAGCAGGTCATGTTCATCAGCCGCCTGCCGCGCACGTTTGCCATTGTGCTGACAGGCGCATCGATGGCTGTGGCCGGCATGATTATGCAGATTTTGATGCGCAACCGTTTTGTCGAACCGTCGATGGTGGGCGCAAGCCAAAGTGCGGCTTTGGGTTTGCTGTTGATGTCCTTGCTGTTGCCGGCTGCGCCGTTGCTGGCAAAAATGTCGGTTGCCGCCGTTGCCGCGCTGATCGGGATGTTGGTCTTTATGTTGCTGATCCGCCGCCTGCCGCCGACCGCGCAGCTGATGGTGCCTTTGGTCGGGATTATTTTCGGCGGTGTGATTGAGGCGGTGGCCACCTTTATCGCGTATCAAAACGAAATGCTGCAAATGCTGGGCGTGTGGCAGCAGGGCGATTTTTCCGGCGTTTTGCTCGGGCGGTATGAGCTGTTGTGGGCAACGGGGGTTTTGGCTTTGTTTGCCTATTTGATTGCCGACCAGCTGACGATTTTGGGTTTGGGCGAAACAGTAAGCGTGAACTTGGGGCTGAACCGGACGGCGATTCTGTGGTCGGGGCTGATTATTGTGGCGCTGATTACGTCTTTGGTGGTCGTAACGGTCGGCAATATTCCGTTTATCGGCCTGGTCGTGCCGAACATCATCAGCCGCCTGATGGGCGACAAGCTGCGCCAAAGCCTACCGGCGGTGGCCTTGCTGGGCGCGTCTTTGGTGTTGCTGTGCGACATTGTCGGACGCGTGATTGTGTTTCCGTTTGAAATCCCTGTATCGACTGTTTTCGGAGTCATGGGTACGGTGTTGTTTTTGTGGCTTTTATTAAGGAAACCTGCTCATGCCGTCTGAAAAAAATATCGATTTTATGGCAGGAAGCAGCCGTCCGTTGTGGGTGGCTTTTGCGCTGTTGCTGGTTTCCTGCGCCCTGTTTATGACGCTCAACGTCAAAGGCGATTGGGACTTTGTTTTAAACCTGCGCCTGACCAAACTTGCCGCGCTGCTGATGGTCGCCTATGCGGTCGGCGTGTCCACGCAACTCTTCCAAACGCTGACCAATAATCCGATTCTGACCCCTTCGATTTTGGGTTTCGATTCGCTGTATGTGTTTTTGCAGACCTTGCTGGTGTTTACGCTCGGCAGCGTGGGCTATGCTTCCCTGCCGTTGACGGGCAAATTCGGCTTTGAACTGGTCGTCATGATGGGCGGTTCGCTGCTGCTGTTCTACACGCTCATCAAACAGGGCGGACGCGATTTGTCGCGCATGATTTTAATCGGCGTGATTTTCGGGATTTTGTTCCGCAGCCTGTCGTCGCTGCTTTCGCGCATGATTGATCCCGAAGAATTTACCGCCGCGCAGGCGAATATGTTTGCCACTTTCAATACCGTCCACTCGGAATTGTTGGGTATCGGCGCAGTCGTATTGCTCATCAGCGCCGCCGTGATCTGGCGCGAACGCCACCGCCTCGATGTTTACCTGCTCGGACGCAATCAGGCCGTCAATTTGGGCATCAACTACACGCGCAATACCTTATGGCTGCTGTTGTGGATCGCCGCGCTGGTTGCAACCGCCACCGCCGTTGTCGGCCCGGTGAGTTTTTTCGGCCTGCTGGTTGCCGCGCTGGCCAACCACTTTTCCCCGTCGGTCAAACATTCCGTCCGCCTGCCCATGACTTTTTGTGTCGGCGGCATCCTGTTGGTTGGCGGGCAAACCATCTTCGAACACTTCCTCGGTATGCAGGCCGTATTGAGCGTGGTCGTCGAATTTGCAGGCGGATTGGTATTTTTATATTTGGTGTTGAAAAAGAAATAAATTAAACGTGCCCAAACAGCTTCAGGCCGTCTGAAACCCGTGTTAAAAAATATTTAACCATTGAAATGAAACTAAATTTCTGACATGTACTCATAGTAAACATCACTAAATTTACTAAAATTACAAAAAATGAGTACGACATTAAAATACCGTCCCGACTTGGACGGCATCCGAGCTTTGGCCGTCTTGGCCGTTATTATTTTCCACATCGACGCCGCTTGGCTGCCCGGCGGCTTTCTCGGCGTGGATATGTTTTTCGTTTTGTCCGGCTATCTGATCACCACCATCATCAGCCGCGAAATGCAAAACGGCAGTTTTTCGTTTTTAGAATTCTACAAACGCCGCGCGAAGCGCATTTTGCCTGTTTTTTCCTGCGTATTGCTGTGTACGAGCTTGGCCGCCGCAATCTTTTTCTTGTCGTTTGACCTGCGCCAATACGTCAAATCCGCAGTGTTTGCGTTGCTGTTTTCGGCCAACCTGTTTTTTGCACGGCGCGGCGGCTATTTCGATGCCGATGCGGCGGAAAAACCTTTACAGCACATTTGGTCTTTATCGCTGGAAGAGCAGTTTTACTTTGTTTTTCCAGTTTTGCTGACTGCTTTTTTCCGATTCAGCAAAGGGCGCAACATCCGCCAATTCATCCTTTTGCTGATTGTATTGAGCCTATTGTCCGTCTTTTTGCCCACCTTCGGCATGGATCCTTATTTCCTGCCTTATGTGCGCGCATACGAGCTGCTGATCGGCGCGCTTTTCGCCTTTATTCCGCCCTCCCAAACCAACGACCGTTTCAGCACGCCCCTGGTCGGCTGGGCGATGATGGCGGTGATTGCCGCCATGTTGCTGCTTCCTTACGGCGTGTTGCCCGGTGAAGGCAATATCGAACGGCTGCTGTGCTGTACGGCGGTCGGCGGCTTGATTTACTCGGGCAAAACCCTGCAGACTCAAAACGGCTTCAATACCGCCAAACTGTTGAGCCTCAAGCCTGTTGTGTTTATCGGTTTGATTTCCTATTCGCTGTATTTGTGGCATTGGGTGGTCTTGGCCGTTATGCGCTATGTTTACATGGACAACGCTTTACCGATGTCCGCGATTGTATTGGCCGTGGTGCTGATGTCGGGCTTGTCCGTTTTGTCCTATTACTTCGTCGAAACACCGGCGCGACGGATGAAGAATTTCACCACCCCAAAATTCATCGGGGTAATCGCCGCCTATTTCGCCCTGCTGATTCCTGCCGCCGGCTACCTGCTGACGGCCAAACCGGCCGCATACGAGGCAAACCTATATACGGTTGACGAAAGTAAAATCTGCGCGGATACCTTGACCAAAACCGACTGCGCCGTCGGCGCGGAAAACCAAAGCAGCAAAGTCCTGCTGATGGGCGACTCCCACGCCGCCCACCTGACGCCCTTTATCGATATGGTGGGCAAACAGGAAGGCTTTGCCGCCGACGTTATCTCGTCCAACAGCTGCGGCGTTGCCTTCGGCTTTATGTTGCCGCAAAGCGACCGCCGTGCCGACCGTTGCAACCCTTACAACCGCTTTATCGCACAAAAGGTCGAAAACTATCCGGTGGTCTTTATCTCGCAACGTTGGTTCCTGCATACCGAAAAGCCCGGTTTTACGGATTATTTCGGCAAAATGCTCGACACCCTGATTCAACAGGGCAAGCAGGTTTACGTCTTTGCCGACACGCCGATGAACGCGCAACTGCCCCTGCGCCATTACTACCTAAAACAGCGCCTCGGCCTCGACATGCAATACGTTTCCGAGCATAAAAAAGCCGAAATCGCCCGCTCCGCCGAAGCCGACAAAACCATAGAAAACATTGTCAAACAGCGGCCTGCCGTGCATTGGGTCAACATCATGGAGCCGATTCCGGCAGATAAAACCATAGACGGCCTGCCGATATATTTCGACACCAACCACCTCAACACCCACGGTGCGACAAAACTGGCCGAAAAATTTATACAGGACAAACAAATACTCTTAAAATAACATCCATGCCCAAGGCCGTCTGAATATTTCAGACGGCCCGGGCAAACCCGCAAAGGACAACCCTCATGACACAAGAACATTTCCCATCATTCTTCAACCAAGCCCCGACCATCACCGTCCAAGACGCATTGGCCGACTTCCTCGGTGCAGCCGAAAACGGCATCCTCACTTACCACTACGCCGATGCCGTACGCCTGTGCGGCCACTCCTGCCCGACTGTCGCCGGTGCCTACCTGATGGTCATCAAAGGCCTGAAAGCCCTTTACGGCGAAGAGCTGCCGCAACGCGGCGACATCGAAGCCTTTATGCAGGGCGAGCGTGACGAAGGCACAACCGGCGTTACCGCTTCCGTCGTCCAACTCCTTACCGGCGCAGCACCCGAAACCGGCTTTGGCGGCGTAGGCCCTGCCGGACGCTTTGCCCGCCGCCATTTATTGTCCTTTGGTGCAGGCGAAATCAACGGCACACTCGCGCTCCGCCGCCGCGATACCGGCAAAACCGTTGCCGTCAGCCTCAACGCCGCGCTCCAACCCTTCGCACCGCAAATGCGCGACATCATGCCCAAAGCCGTCAGCGGCAGCGCAAGTGCCGACGAACTCAAACAATTCGGCGAGCTTTGGCAAGAACGCGTCCGCGCCTTCCTGATCGATCAAGCCGATAATCCCGAATTTGTGACCGTCAGCGAAATCTAACCACTCCATACAGAAATAAAATTCAGACGGCCTCACGCTGAAAGGCCGTCTGAAACCCCAAGTTTTCCATACTCGAATCCGCCTATGATTACCATCCGCAACGTCAGCCACACCATCGGCAGCAACCCCATCCTCAACGACGTCAGCCTCGACATCCCCGAAGGCGGCATTACCGCACTAATCGGCCCGAACGGCGCAGGCAAGTCCACCCTCCTCTCCTTTATGGCGCGCCTACAGCCCTTGGTACACGGCGACATCAGCTACGCAGGCAAAGACATCAAAACCACCCCCACCGCCGAACTTGCCCGCACGCTCTCCATCCTCACCCAAGAAAACAGCATCATGAGCCGCATTACCGTGCGCGACCTGCTCATGTTCGGCCGCTATCCCTACCACCAAGGCATGCCGTCTGAAACGGATAAAACCATCGTCGAAGAAGCACTCGCCGAGTTCCACCTGCAAGACTTTGCCGACCGCTACCTGACCGAGCTTTCCGGCGGCCAACGCCAACGCGCCATGATTGCCATGGTATTCTGTCAGCGCACCGACTACGTTTTGCTGGACGAACCGCTGAACAACCTCGACATGTATCATGCCCGCTCCCTCATGCAAATCCTGCGCCGGCTGACCGACGAACACAAACGCACTACCGTCGTCGTCCTGCACGACATCAACCAGGCAGCAGCCTACGCCGATTACGTCGTCGCCATGAAAAACGGCCAAGTCGCCATGCAGGGCAAGCCCAACGATATTTTCACCGCCGAAAACATCAAAACCCTATTCGATATGGACGTCAACGTCCTCGATTACGAAGGTAAAAAACTGGTTATCCACCATATCTAAATTCGACAAAAAGGCCGTCTGAAACCCGATTGCTCAGGTTTCAGACGGCCTTTGTCTATTCAAAGCGTTTATTTTTTATCGTACACACCGCGCACCACGCGACCGATCGCGGCAATGCCTTTTTCCAACGTTTCCGCGTCCTGCGCAATGCTCATGCGAATGCACTCGTGAGCGTGCGGATAATCTTGCCTATCAATGCCGACAAAGAAATGCTCGCCCGGAATAATCAGCGTGCCTTCGGCCTTGAGCATTTCGTACAAGGTTTGCGACGAAACAGGCAGGTTTTCAAACCAGAGCCACAAGAAAATCGCACCTTCAGGCTTGTGGATTTTCAACGGATACGCACCCAGCTCGCGTTTGAGCAGGGAAACCGCCGTTTGCGCCTGGCGACGGTAAAACGGCTGAATCACTTGGTCGGCCAACTGTTTCAGACGGCCGTCGTTTAACAGCGGCGCCGCAATCGCCGCGCCGAAACGGGTTGGCGACAGGTTCACAATCGCATTCAAACTGCTGACGGCTTTGACCACTTCCGGCGCAGCGACAATAATGCCGGTACGCACGCCGGGCAGGCCGATTTTAGAAAGGCTGAAGCAGAGGATGATGTTTTCGTGCCAGTTGAGCGTTACATCGCTGTAAATAATATTCGGGAACGGCATTCCATAAGCGTTGTCGATAATCAGCGGAATCCCGTGTTCCTGCGCCAAAGCGTCCAAACGTGCCATTTCGTCGTCGGTCAGCACATTGCCGGTCGGATTGGTCGGGCGCGAACAGCAAATCGCACCGATTTTGCCCGCTTTCAATTCAGGCAGGCTCTCCAGCGCGTCAAAGTCCACACGGTATTTAAAAAAGCCCGCTTCGCCTTCGTGTTCGACATTTTCGATTTTCGGCTTCACCGAAATAAAATGCTGCCCTTCGATATGCACGTCGGCATAACCGATATATTCAGGCGCAAGCGGCAACAAAATGGCTTTTTCAACCGTTTGGCCGTCTGAAAGATTGAATTTGCCGCCGAACAGGTTGAACAAATAGAAAAACGCGTTTTGCGAACCATTGGTCAGCGCAATATTGTCCGCCGTCAGATTCCAGCCGTATTCGCGGTTAAGAAACTCAGTCAAAGCCACAATCAGCGCCGCATCGCCCTGCGGATTGGAATAATTGCCGATATTCTCAACCGCGTGTTCCGCCGCCAGTTTGGAAAACACATCGGCGAACACCGCATTGACTTCCGCAATCTTCGCCGGATTGCCGCCGCCAAGCATATTGACGGGTTTGTCGCTTTTGAGCGCGTCGCCCAAATCGTCCATCAATTGCAAAATGCCACTGTGTTGCGTGAATTTTTCGCCGAATGCTGAAAACTGCATGAAAACTCCGTTGCTGAGTGTGTAAAAACAATAAACCGCTATTATAAGAACAAAGGCCGTCTGAAAACCAGTTATCCTGATTGTTCAGACGGCCTTTATTATTCAATCTTTCCTTCAACGGCCAAAATTGTCTCGACGTTCGCGCCAGTCTTGGCGGATGGAGCCGCTTTTGCCGACCAGCGTGTCTTGTTCGACTTCCCAAATAAAATTCGTTCCGCCGCCTATCGGATGCGAGCCGCGCAGGCCGATGTGGCTGCCTTGGTCGGCAACGGCGGTGCTGCTGCGTGTTTGACCGCCGAAACGGGTTTGCGAAGTTTCGATGCCGCTTTTGATGCTGCCGTAAAGCTGTACGTCGGCATGTGCGGCGAGTGCGGCGGTGGAAAGTGCGGCTGTAAGGAGAAGTTTCAAGTTCATGGTTTATCCTTTTTTTGGAGAGGAATTGTGAGGCGATTGTATCGGCCTTGTGCGTAAACAAGTTACAATTCTTGCAAAATCTGACAGGAGTTTTGATGATGCGCTCTTTACGCGCCGCCGCTGTGCAAATGGTGTCGTCCACCGACCCCGAAACCAATATTGCCACGATGAAACGCCTTGTCCACGAGGCTGCCGAACAAGGGGCGGATTGGGTGTTGCTGCCCGAATATTGGCCGCTGATGGGTAAAAACGATACGGACAAGCTGGCATTTGCCGAGCCTTTGAATGATGGAGGCGTTGGCGAAACCTGCTACTTCCGTTTTCAGACGGCCTTAAGCGAAACGGCAAGGGAATGCGGTGTGGTGTTGTTTGGCGGTACGGTTCCGCTGCAAAGCCCAAACGCGGGCAAGGTGATGAACACGATGCTGGTGTATGACCGCGACGGCAACCGAATCGGGCTTTACCACAAAATGCACCTTTTCGGCTTTTCCGGTTTGGGCGAACGCTACGCCGAAGCCGATACGATACTGGCGGGCAGCGATGTGCCGAAGCTAAGCGTGGACGATGTTCCGCTGGCGGCCGGTGTCTGCTACGATTTGCGCTTTCCTGAGTTTTTCCGCGCCCAGCAGCCGTTTGATGTTTTGCTGTTGCCGGCCGCGTTTACCTACACGACCGGCAAGGCGCATTGGGAATTGCTGCTGCGCGCCCGTGCAGTGGAAAACCAATGCTACGTCATCGCGTCGGCACAAGGCGGACTGCATGAAAGCGGCCGCCGCACATTCGGCCACAGTATGATTATCGACCCTTGGGGCGATGTGTTGGCGACGTTGCCGGAAGGCGAAGGCGTGATTTGTGTCGATTTGGATACCGCGCGCCTGCAAAGCGTGCGCACGCGCCTGCCTGCCCTGAAACACCGATTACTTTAAACACGCACTATGTCCCACTCTCAACCCACACGCATTCTCGGCATCGACCCCGGCAGCCGCGTGACCGGCTTCGGCGTTATCGATGTCCACGGCCGCGAGCATCATTATGTTGCTTCCGGCTGTATCAAAACGCCGACCGGCGCGTCGCTTTCCGAACGCATCGCCGTGATTGTCCGCCATATCGACGAAATCATCCGCCACTATCAGCCGCATCAAGCGGCCATCGAGCAAGTCTTCGTCAACGTCAATCCGGCCGCGACGTTAATGCTCGGTCAGGCGCGCGGTGCGGCGATTGCCGCTTTGGTCATGCACGATTTGCCCGTATTTGAATACACCGCGCTTCAGGTCAAGCAGGCCGTGGTCGGAAAGGGCAAGGCCGCTAAAGAGCAGGTGCAGCATATGGTGGTTCAAATGCTTGCACTTTCAGGCACGCCGCAAGCCGATGCCGCCGACGGACTCGCCGTCGCCCTCACCCACGCCCTGCGCAATCACGGATTGGCTTCGCAACTCAATCCCGACGGCCTGCAGGTCAAGCGCGGCCGTTTCCAATGGTAAGCCGACATTCAGGCCGTCTGATGTTCCAGCCCGTTTTCAGACGGCCTTTCGGTTATAATAACCCTTTGCCCACATACAGCGAGCCTTCATGAAAGCCGCCTTCCTTTTTCTCTACCTCATCCGCCTGCTGCCTTTTTGCGTGTTGCACAAAATTGCCGACGCAATCGGTATTCTCGCCTATTACGCAGTCAAACCGCGCCGCAAAGTCGGTGAGGTCAACCTCAAAAAATGCTTTCCCGAGCTGAACGACAGCCAGCGCACCACCCTGCTCAAACGCCATTTCCAACACATGGCCAAGCTGATGCTCGAATACGGC
The DNA here is from genome assembly GCF_001837375.1 of Neisseria sp. HMSC066H01. Lineage (NCBI taxonomy): Bacteria > Pseudomonadati > Pseudomonadota > Betaproteobacteria > Neisseriales > Neisseriaceae > Neisseria > Neisseria sp. HMSC066H01. Next base: position 24,229 of record NZ_KV832189.1, on the reverse strand, counting down.
CTCTACTGGTACGCGCCTGCGGACAAACTGCGCTCGTTGGTACGCTATCAAGACAAACACCATCTCGACGAAGCCCTCGCCGCCGGCGAAAAAGTCATCATCCTCTATCCGCACTTTACCGCATTTGAAATGGCGGTTTACACGCTCAATCAGGATGTGCCGCTGACCAGCATGTATTCGCACCAAAAAAACAAAGCCCTGGACGAGCAAATCCTGAAAGGCCGCCATCGCTACAACAATGTTTTCCTGATCGGCCGCACAGAAGGCCTGCGCGCCATCATCAAACACCTGCGCAAAAGCGATGCGCCCTTTCTTTATCTGCCCGACCAAGACTTCGGCCGCAACGATTCCATTTTCGTCAATTTCTTCGGCATTCAGACGGCCACGATTACCGGCCTCAGCCGTATCGCCGGCATGACCAAAGCCAAAATCATTCCCGCCATCCCCACGCGCGAAGCCGACAATACCGTAACCCTGCGCTTCTATCCGGCTTGGGACAATTTCCCGACCGAAAATGTCGAAGCCGACACCCAGCGCATGAACGACTTCATCGAAGAGCGGGTACGCGAGCATCCCGAACAATATTTCTGGTTGCATAAACGCTTCAAAACCCGTCCCGAAGGCGAAAGCAGCTTTTACTGACTACATAAAATTACAATTTAAGCATGAAAAAGCGGCAAAACCTTTCTTTTGCCGCTTTTTCATTTTAATTGTATCAAACTCAAGCTCGGCTTCAATTTCAAACAATCAAATCAAATTCCACTTTAAATGCTTTAAAAACAACTTTTTTCAAGGCAATTGAAACTTTCAAACAACCTTATATTTTTTCTCAAATAAAAAATGCTCTATTCAATACCCTTTTCATTTATATGTTAAATTTAATTTCATTTAAAAACAAAATGTTATAAAATAACCTTTAAAATAAAACAAATTTTAATCATTCAAAATATGAAATTAAATTAAATTTAAAGCAAGAAATACAAAATAAACATCTAATTTCAAATTAATTATGAAATTTAATTGCAAAAATATGACAATAACTGCAATTCACCCCTAACCAAACCTTCAGAAAAAAATACTTGGCAAACTGTAAAATTTCGCGTAAATTTCACTACATCAAATTACAAAGCATTCAGACGGCCTCAGCCGGTTTTAAATGTTTTTGTAAGCAGTTTTCTGATATTGCAAGCAATTGCAGTATTTTTAGAGGATTTCGGTGCAATACCCGAAATGAAAGTTTACCGGTGCAGAGTTGAGCTGCATCTGTAAAGCCGCAGGTGAAAGCCTGTATTGTTTGTGAAGCGTAAATCTCTGATTTGAGGTATTGGGGCAATCCTGTGGGGGATTGCCTCTTTTTTTATCTGCGCCGTCATGCCACAATGGCATCATTCCTTATCCAACCCGATCACACCATGACCCCGATACTCGCCTTCGACATCGAAACCATTCCCGACGTAAACGGCATCCGCCTGCTTTACGATTTGCCTGCCGATTTGCCCGACAACGAAGTTATCCTGTTTGCCCAACAGCAACGCCGCGCCAAAACCGGCAGCGACTTTATGCAACACCATCTGCACCAAGTCGTCGCCATCTCCTGCTGTATGCGCTGGGGTCAGGACAAAATCCGCGTCAGCACCATCGGCGATCCCGAAGACAGCGAAGAAGTCATGATTGCCAAGTTCTTCGAGGTCATCGAAAACTATACGCCGCAACTCGTCAGCTGGAACGGCGGCGGTTTCGACCTACCCGTCCTCCACTACCGCGCCCTGATACACGGCATCAGCGCCGCCCGATATTGGGACATGGGCGACGGCGATTTTGGCGACAGCCACGACTTTAAGTGGAACAACTACATCAGCCGCTACCACACCCGCCATTGCGACCTGATGGATTTGCTCGCCCTCTACCAACCGCGTGCCAGCGTGCCTTTGGACGATATGGCCAAACTCTGCGGCTTTCCCGGCAAACTGGGCATGGACGGCAGCAAGGTTTGGGACGCTTATCACGCAGGCCGTCTGAAAGACATCCGCGACTATTGCGAAACCGATGCCGCCAATACCTACCTGATGTACATGCGCTTTCGCATGATGAGCGGCGCGCTCGATGCCGACGAATACGAAGTCGAAATCAAACGCATCAAACACTATCTGGCCGTACAAGCCGAAGAAAAACAACACTGGGCGGAGTTTGTCGCTGCTTGGCGTTAAACCAGGCCGTCTGAACAGCTAAACCAAAAAACCAAAAGGGCGTGATCAACACGCCCTTTTTTATATTCCGACTAACCATGCCCGCTAAGCAGGCAAACGCCCCAGCGTGACCCTGTCCAATCCTGCCAAATCCTGCTCTGTTGCCACTTCGGCAAAACCGTTCTCCAGCATAATATTCCGCACCGCTTCGCCTTGGTCATAGCCGTGTTCAAACAGCAGCCAGCCGTTGGCTTTCAGGTATTTGGGGGCTTCTTGGGTAATGTGGCGGATATGGCTGAGGCCGTCTGAAAAGTCGGTCAGCGCGTTTTGCGGTTCAAACCTCAAATCGCCCTGCGACAAATGTTCATCGCCATCCTCGATATACGGCGGATTGGAAACAATCACATCGTATCGGCCTTCAGACGGCCTGTCGGTATCAAACCACGAACCCTGTGCAAATTCGACTTTTGCGCCCAATTCTGCCGCATTTTGACGGGCGGTATCCAAAGCACCGACGCTGATGTCGGATGCGCGAACATCGGCATCAACGCGTTCAAGCGCGACGGTCACAGCAATGGCGCCGCTGCCCGTTCCCAAGTCCCACACACGGCCTTGCGGCGGCAAACGTTTGAGCACGGCTTCCACCAAATGCTCGGTTTCAGGACGTGGAATCAGCACATGGGGATTGATGGCAAAGCGTCTTCCGTAAAACTCGCGTTCGCCCAACAGATAGGCCATCGGCTCGCCTTTCAGACGGCGTTGAGCCAAAGCCTCCAAGGTTTGCAGGGAGGAGTCTGCCAAATCGTCCGTACCGCGCGTCACCAACTGCGCGCGCGTATAACCCAGCGCATATTGCAACAACATCCGCGCTTCGTTTTTGGGCAGTGCCGATTGGCGCAACCATTCATCAAGCGTCATTTTTCGTCCCATCTGCCAGCGTTGTGGCTTTTCTTTCCTTATTCTTTCCGGCAAACGTGCCGATGGTGGCAACCGCAAATGCGGCATACCACAAATAAAATCCTGCACCATAACGCACGATATCCGATGTATTCCCGGCTTCATCGACGTGTACGGCTTTCACACTGAAAGCCACCAGCGCCAAGCCCCAAAGTGCCGCATGGACAGGCACGACCTTCTTCCGTAACGCCAGCAAAACAATGGCCGCCAACCAAACATAATTCGCATAGGCCGCACAATACCTGATATCCAAAGAAGCAAATATCGACCCCAAAATCAAAACGGTTACACCCTTCATGCTTTCATGATTGCCCAAATAAAATGCAACATTGGACAAAGACGCTATCCACAGGGCAACCGACACCAGCAACATCACTATAGGAAAACTTGATTTCCGATTCTGTTCCTGCATGGTTTTATCCTAATGTAAAAGGCCGTCTGAAACCTTTCAGACGGCCTGCCGTTTAAATTTCGCTACCACCGACGGTCAGTCCGGCATCAATCCTCAGGGTCGGTTGTCCGACGCCGACAGGAACGCTCTGCCCTTCTTTGCCGCAGACGCCGATGCCGCTGTCGAGCGCGGAGTCGTTGCCTATCATGGAAACATGTTTCAACACTTCGGGGCCGTTGCCGATGATGGTCGCACCTTTGACAGGATATTGCAGTTTGCCGCCTTCGACCCACCACGCTTCGGATGCGCTGAAAACAAATTTGCCGCTGGTAATGTCCACCTGTCCGCCGCCGAAGTTGACCGCGTAAATGCCCTTGTCGATGGACGCGATGATTTCTTCCGGCTCATAGCCGCCGTTTTCCATAAAAGTATTGGTCATACGCGGCATAGGGGCGGAGGCGTAGCTTTCGCGGCGGCCGTTGCCGGTCGATTGCGTACCCATCAGGCGGGCATTGGTTTCGTCCTGCATATAGCCGACCAAAATACCGTCTTCAATCAATACCGTACGGCGGGTTTCATTGCCTTCGTCGTCGATATTGAGCGAACCGCGTCTGTCGGCAATATCGCCTTGATCCACAACGGTAACGCCTTTGGCGGCCACGCGCTCGCCGATTCGGCCGGAAAAAACGCTGGTTTCTTTACGGTTGAAATCGCCTTCCAAGCCGTGTCCGACCGCTTCATGCAGTAACACGCCCGGCCAACCGTTGCCCAAAACGACGGTCATCTCGCCTGCGGGCGCAGGACGGGATTCGAGATTGGTCAGGGCTTGTTTGACGGCGGAATCGACAAACCGATGTACCAAGTTTTCATCGAAATACGCCAAATCATAACGCCCGCCACCGCCCGCGCTGCCCTGCTCGCGACGCTCGCCCTGCTTGGCAATGACGGTAACGTTCATGCGCACCATCGGGCGGATGTCGGCAGCGTGTTTACCGTCCAAACGGGCGATGTACACCATGTCGTATTCGCAGGTCAAACCGGCCATCACTTGCACGATGCGCGGATCGGCAGCTTTGGCCAGCGTTTCGACTTTGTTCAACAGCGCAACTTTGGCAGCGGATTCGAGGCTGGCAATAGGATCAATCGCCACGTGGACAGGCTTACCGTAGGCAGGTGTCGGCACTTTGACGCTGGCCTCGCCGCCGGCCGCACCAATCACGCGCACGGCTTTGGCAGAGCGGTTGATCGAATCGATACACAGGCTGTCGGCGTAGGCAAAAGCAGTTTTATCGCCCGAAACGGCACGCACGCCCACACCCTGATCGATTTGGAAGCTGCCCGATTTGACGATGCCTTCTTCCAAATGCCAGCTTTCATAGGCAGTACGCTGACAATAGATGTCGGCATAATCGACATGGTTGGCGCCGATAATGCTCAGGCTTTGGGCGAGCAAATCGGGGGAAAGGTGGTTGGCTTCGAGCAAATCTCGCTGTACGGCGGCGTAGGTTTGTTGCATAATTTTTCAGACGGCCCGACAAGCAGGCAAAGTTAATTTGGCCTTGATTATACGGTATTTTATATGGCTTTGGATATGTTGATTGCTTGGGTTTATGAGTGATTGAAACAAATCAAAAGGCCGTCTGAAATATAGGAATATAGGGTTGAAATGTTTGCCTTGCCCTATTTCAACATCAGCCGCGTAAAGAAGATAACAAATCATCGTATGATTGATGCAGCGGCAGGCTGATAAAGATTTAAATCATAAATAAATTGGACTTAAAATGAAAAAAAATGCTTTTTGTATTATTAGGACTGGCAAGCCTTAATGTTTATGCTAACGGCTGTGGCGGTGAATACCAACCAGCGACTGGTACCTGTCGAATTATTGACAGCTCGGGCAGACAAATTTTATATAACGTTGGCAGACCTCAATCTTCTAATAATAGTTCGGCTCAGAGCCAACCAAGGGTTGTCAATATCGATGTTCCTTCAAAATATGGGGCTTGGGCAATCAATCCTAAAACAGGTATATCAGGTGGAGCACTTGAGATGGATTCACTTGCTGCTGCAAAAAGAGAAGCTATTAAGACCTGTGAACGAGGAGGGCAGAATAAGCCGTGTAAAATTGGGGCTTGGATTCGAAACGGCTGTATTGCCGTTGCTCAAGGAAAAGATGGTAGACTATTTTATGGAATGGAAGCTCCCAGCCTCTCTGAACCAGCAGCCTTAAGGAAGTGTCAGGCTTCTGGAACTTCCCAATGTAAAGTTACCACAACAGAAGGCTGCTCAATGCCTAAATTCTAATAGTCAAAAGGCCGTCTTTATTCAGATGGCCTTTTTCAATCACAGCAAAACCAACACCAAAACTTAATTCCCATACAAAACAATCTACTGCAAAAAAATTCCTTATTTTTTTAGTTTTACTATTGATAATAGTTATTATTAGCGTATAATCAAACCCACTCGGAAGACGTCCTAATCCGAGCCATTAAACGACAGATTTTATCCCCCTCTTCCCCATTATCTCTTGATACTCGGAGTGCGCATATACGAAACATACCTGTTCCCCTTTATATCAGATACTCAAAACCGAAAAACATGAAACCCACTGCCGATACAGTGGGTTTCGTGTTTTGTGGCGTTCGGTTTATCAGGCTTGGCCGACTGCTGATCAGGCCGTCTGAAACTGAATAGACCTGATTATCGGCAGGTTTTCATGTTCAATTTGCCATAACGGCCGACAATGTTTCTGATGTCTTGGGCATCGCGCTCGTCAACCGCCATAAAGACCACGGTCATGCGCGCTACGCTCAAACCGGTATCGGGTGCGCTTCTGTCTTCCTGTTCGACAATACGCGCGCCGCCGAAACCTGCGCTGGACAAGCGTGAAATCAAAACTTGGGCGGAAGAGCGGCTGCGTGTTACGTCAATACTGATTTCGCCGTTGTGAATGCTGCCGCTAAAGCCGCGGCTGCCTAAGGCGTCAAGCTGGGCAGAAGTGTCGCCGTCTGCAGGCAAGACCACGCGGAAGGTTTTGGAAGAAGTTTCGCCACCGGATGCGCCGTTGCGTTTTTCGATACTGCGGCTGGCCGCATGAGGCCATTTGCCCAACAGGCCTTTGATGCGGTGGTAATCGTCTTCATCCATCACCACGGTGGCGCTGCTGGTACACAAGCGTTCCACGCCGGCCGCGTCCATCTCTTCTTCGGCTGCGCGGCGTTCTTGCGCCTCTTTCTCGCGGCGCATTTTTTCTTTTTTCTCTTTCAACTGCTGCGCTTCTTGCTTTTTACGCAAAGCTTCCGCTTCTTCGGATTCGGGTTCTGCCATGATCAGGCCGTCTGATTCATCCGCCACCCAATCGGGCTGCGATGCCTGCTGAGGCTCGGCTTTGGGTGCGTCCAAAGAAGACGGGCGCAATAATTCGTGCGTGCCGCCTTCCAAGGCCGATTCGGGTTTGGCGGTTTTATGTTGTGTCCGATAGGCAACCATGCTGCCAAAAACAATGATGTTGAGTGCGACCAAGACCGCAAACAGCCATTTCATGATGCGTTTTCCTTTTTATTGTCCGTTGCGATGGGCAATCCAATGCAAGAGCCCGTGAATCACGAGATTATCGACGATTTTCACTTGATTATCATGAACAAATGCCTCGGGCAAGGCCTGCACGACTCTGGCCGCGCCGCCGCCGGTGATAATGATATCGACCGGTTTGCCCCCGCCCGTTTTGTCTTTCAGACGGCCATGCATCATCATCAACGCGCCGCAAACGGCATCCATCATGCCGCTGGCAATGGCGTTCGGCGTTGTGGTTGGGAACGGATATACCTTGCCGATGGGACGGTTGAGGTTGGCGGTTTTGAGTGCCATCGCCTCTTTCATCAAGTGGAAACCGGGCATGATGGTGCCGCCGAGATAATGATTGTCTTCCGTCAGCGCGTCGGTGGTTACGGCGGTGCCGCAGCTGACGACGATGCAAGCGTTTTGCGTAAAGCGGCGGCTGCCCAGCGCATTAAACCAGCGGTCGGAACCATGTTCTTCAGGGCGGCGGTAATGGTTGCGGATGCCCAAAGCCTGCGGCATGGAAGACAGCCATTCGACCGGACGGGTCAATTGTTCTTCCACCATCGCTTTTTTGACCGAACCGCACACGGCGCAACCGACAATCTTCACATCTTCATCGGCAAATCGCAGCCATTCTTCGCCCAGCTTGGCCAAATCACGATACGGCGCGCGGCTGACTTCGGTAAATGTGCCGTTCTCCACCCATGCCCATTTCAACTGGCTGTTGCCGCCGTCCAGCAGCAAAAAGCGTTCCGGCTTGGCGGTGGCGGGTTGTGCTGGGCGGTTATCCGGGCGCAAGCTGATTTCGCCGCTGACAATGGTTTTCTCACCCTCGCCCGTCAGCAAACGCAACGCGCCTTGCGCGTCCACGCCTTTGACCACGCCTTCGTGGACAACGCGCCCTTCTTGAAGCAGCAAGACCGGCCTGCCTGTGTCGCGGTTGGCGGCATCGTATTCGCCGACACATGATGCAAATCCATTTTGCGCGTATTCGTTCAACAGCGCATCAAGTTGCGCCAATACCGCATTCAATAAGGCTTCGACGCTTACGCCCTGCTTAGAGGCCGTCTGAAACAAAGCCTGCACGGAAGTAGCGTTTTCCACTTCTTTCGGCAATACAAAATTAATGCCGATGCCGATGACGGCGACGGTTTTATTCTCTACCCGCGTCGTTTCAATCAACACGCCGGCCAATTTATCGTTGGCCACGACCAAATCGTTCGGCCACTTGATGTTCACGTCCAAACCGATATCGGCAAGCGCGCGGCGGCAAGCCAATGCCACCACCAACGCCAGCGAACCAAGTTCATACTGCGGCTTGTCAAACGCCCAGCCCAGGCTGAACATCAAGCATTCGCCCTGTCGGTTGACCCAGCTTCGCCCCTGCCGTCCGCGCCCTTTGGTTTGAAAATGCGCCACACACAAGGCCTTGTGCGCCAAACCTGCCGACCGGCGCGCCAACGCCATGATTTCATCGTTGCTGGACGAGCATTCGTGTTTCAACTGCGCGCGAAAACCATGTTTCCCGGCCATTTGTTGCAGAGATTCTTCGGCAAACACAGCCAATGGGCGCACCAAGCGCCATTGCCCGTCATGCTGGCGCAGCAAACCGCGGATATGGCCCGGCATCTGCTGCCAGAATCCGTTTAATTGTTGCGGCTTCATCCCGGCCGCACGCGCCAGCTGAGAAACGTGTTGCGGCAGGCCGTCTGAAAGCGCGGCGAGCAAGGCCCAATGGCGGCTGTTCAAATCCGTCATGCGCCTCCTCCGGCTTCACGGATTTTCGCCAACGTTTTGGTGGTCGAAGTCTGGTGTAAAAACGGAATCGAAAATACTTTGCCGCCGCGCGCAAACGTCTCGGCCGCACCGACAATCTTATCCACAGGCCAATCGCCGCCTTTAATCAATACATCGGGTTTGACCATTTCAATCAACGCGGCCGGCGTATCGTCATCAAACCATGTAACCAAATCCACGCTCGCCAATGCCGCTGCCACTGCCGCGCGGTTTTCCAAAGGATTAATCGGGCGGTCGTCCCCTTTGCCCTGACGGCGCACCGAAGCATCGGTATTCAACGCCAATACCAAAGCCGCACCTGCCGATCGCGCCTGCGCCAGATACGTTACATGGCCTCGGTGGAGAATATCGAAACAGCCGTTGGTAAACACCAGCGGACGGGGCAATGCCGCCAAACGCTCCGCCAGCTTTTCGGGCGGACAAATTTTGGATTCGAATTCTGGAGCTGACCATTCGGACATGATGCGGTTCCTTTGGGAATAAAACAGAAAATAATCGGGGTATTATAAAGGATAACGGCGAAACACCATAAAAAGATACCGAACGGTACGATATTCGGGCCTGACTGCGTATTCATCGGCATTTGACAGACACCGCAGACGCCGTTTTTGCCGCTGCCATGATGGAACGGTTTGATGAATACTGTTTTTGAAACCCAATAAACTTGAAGTAAAATTCAGGGCATAAACGGAAAAAAGCCTGCATACAATATGCAGGCTTTCATCTGGGGTGGCTGATGGGGCTCGAACCCACGACAACTGGAATCACAATCCAGGGCTCTACCAACTGAGCTACAGCCACCGTAAAAATTGGCACGCCCGACAGGAATCGAACCTGTAACCCCCGACTTAGAAGGTCGGTGCTCTATCCGGTTGAGCTACGGGCGCTCATGCCGATTCGTGCTTAGAATTTTGTGGTCGGGGCGGTGGGATTCGAACTCACGACCCTCTGCTCCCAAAGCAGATGCGCTAACCGGGCTGCGCTACGCCCCGACTGAAGACCCGAACTATACAGACCCTTTTCATCCCGGTCAACACTTACTTTGCTTTATTTTTCTATTTTTTATTTATCTTATTATTTTTAATCATTTTTTATTTTTATGTTTCGTCATCAGGTCCACTCTTTTGTGTCAGGCCGTCTGAAAAATGCGATAATTTGAACGCAATATTTGTCCCTATTTAGAAGGAAAATCATGACTGCTCAACTTATAGACGGAAAAAAAATCTCCCAGCAACGCATCGAGGCGGTCGCGCAGGCGGTAAAGGCGCGTCAGGAAAAAGGTTTGCACACGCCTTGTTTGGCGGTGGTATTGGTCGGCGACGACCCTGCCAGCGCGGTTTATGTACGCAATAAAAAACTGGCCTGCCAAAAAAGCGGCATTGAATCGCGCTCTTACGAGCTGCCGTCTGAAACCACGCAAGACGATTTGTTGAAACTGGTGGACGAATTGAACGGCGACCCTGCCGTCGACGGTATTTTGGTGCAACTGCCGCTGCCGGCCCACATCGACAGCCAGGCGGTTTTGGAACGTATCGTGCCACATAAAGATGTGGACGGCTTCCACCCTTACAACGTCGGCCGCCTGGTCGTCAAAATGCCGCTGATGCGCCCGTGCACGCCCAAAGGCGTGATGACTTTGTTGGAAGCCTACGGCATCGACCCGAAAGGCAAAAAAGCCGTGATTGTCGGCGCGTCCAATATTGTCGGCCGTCCGCAGGCGTTGGAATTACTGCTGTCCCGCGCGACGGTAACCATCTGCCACAGCGCCACGCAAAACCTTGCCGATGAAGTTGCCGCCGCCGATATTTTGGTGGTCGGCGTGGGCATTCCGAATTTTGTTAAAGGCGAATGGGTCAAACCCGGCGCCGTCGTTATCGATGTGGGCATCAACCGCCTGGACGACGGCAGCCTGTGCGGCGACGTGGAGTTTAACGTTGCCAAAGAACGTGCTTCCATGATTACGCCCGTTCCCGGCGGTGTCGGCCCGATGACGATTGCCACTTTGTTGGAAAACACGCTACACGCGGCCTCATTGCACGATTAACCGCCGTCATTAAATTAGGCCGTCTGAACATGGTTTTTCAGACGGCCTGACCTGTTTTTTGTTTTTTTACCTTATCGGCTTCACATGTCCTTACTCGCTTCCCACACCGACAACCCGACTTTCCGCAACGCTTCCTATATCCTGATGGGTTTGGCTTTGCTGATTGTCTTGCACTACCATCTGCTGCCGCTGCTGCTGTCGGTTATCCTGACCTATATCTTTATTACGCGCACCAACGGCGTCATCCTCAAACTCCGCCGCCGTGTTTTGCCGCGTAACACGCGGCTGCATAAATCGCTCAACGCGCACAATATCAACCTGATTTCCACTACGCTGACGCTGGCCATCGTGTTCAGCATCATCACGATGATGTCTTTGGGCATTTACCACCTGATACACGGCGGCCATGTCGGTTTTATGCTGGCAAAGCTGGCGGCGATTTTGGAAGACACCAAAAACAGCCAAGACCTGCCTGCGGCCATTCTCAATATGCTGCCCAACAATATGGCCGAAATCAAAGCCTCGGCAATCAAGCTGATTGACGAATACCGCGCCGCGCTGACCCGCATCAGTAAAAACAGCATCACGTCCTTCGTGTACATCCTCATCGGCATCATCATCGGCGCCATGCTCAGCTTCCACCGCCTGAAAATGCGTAAAAACCGCCGTAAAATGCCATTGTTTAAAGCCGAATTGGTGCAACGCATCGTCACTTTTGAAACCAGCTTTGAACGCGTGTTCCTCGCCCAAGTCAAAATCTCGCTGATCGACACTTTCCTGACCGGCCTGTACCTTTACTTGGTTTTACCGCTGTTCGGTGTTGAGCTGCCGTTTAAAATGACTGTCCTGATCGTCGCCTTTATCGTCGGCCTGATTCCGGTGGCGGGCAACCTGATTTCCAACACCATCATCATTATTTTGAGCCTCGGCGCATCGCTTTACGTCGCACTCGCCTCGCTGGTGTTCCTCGTTGTCATCCACAAGCTCGAATATTTCCTCAACGCCAAAATCATCGGCTCGGAAATCGAATCCAGCGCGTGGGAATTGCTGGTGGCGATGGTCGTCTTTGAACGCATTTTCGGCATCGGCGGCATCATCGTCGCGCCGGTTTATTACGCCTATTTGAAAAACGAATTGAAACTGCGAAAATTGATTTAATCAGTTGCGTTTATACACACAAAAGGCCGTCTGAAAACGACAATCGGGTTTTCAGACGGCCTTTGCTTTACCTTTTCTTACACTTTACGGCATAATGACAACCACACATTTCTAGAAGAAAGACAAACAATGTCAACCAAAACCCCTTCCCTATTCGGCGGCGCGATGATTATCGCCGGTACGGTTATCGGCGCAGGCATGCTTGCCAACCCGACCGCCACGTCCGGCGTATGGTTTGCCGGCTCGCTGGCCGTGTTGCTGTACACCTGGTTTTCCATGCTCTCCAGCGGCCTGATGATTTTGGAAGTCAACACCCATTATCCGCACGGCGCCAGCTTCGACACCATGGTCAAAGACCTGCTCGGCCCGGCTTGGAACATCATCAACGGCGTTGCCGTCGCTTTCGTTTTATACCTGCTCACCTACGCCTACATCTTCGTCGGCGGCGACCTGACCGCCAAAGGCATCGGCAGCGCGGTAGGCGGCGAAATTTCGCTCTCCGTCGGCCAACTCGTCTTCTTCGGCATCCTCGCCTTTTGCGTTTGGGCATCCGCACGCTTGGTTGACCGCTTCACCAGCATCCTTATCGGCGGCATGGTATTGACCTTTATTTGGGCAACCGGCGGCCTGATTGCCGACGCCAAAATGCCTGTTTTGTTTGACACCCAAGCCCCGGCCGGCACCAGCTACTGGATGTATGCCGCCACCGCCCTGCCCGTCTGCCTTGCGTCATTCGGCTTCCACGGCAACGTCTCCAGCCTGCTCAAATACTTTAAAGGCGACGCGCCCAAAGTAGCCAAATCCCTGTGGTCGGGTACGCTGATTGCCTTAGTGATTTACGTCCTCTGGCAAATCGCCATCCAAGGCAACCTGCCGCGCAGCGAGTTTGCACCGGTTATCGCCGCAGAAGGACAAGTTTCCGTCCTGATCGAAACGCTGTCCAAGTTCGCCCAAACCGGCAATATGGACAAAGTGTTGACCCTGTTCTCCTACATGGCGATCGCAACGTCCTTCCTCGGCGTAACGCTCGGCCTGTTCGACTACATCGCCGACATCTTCAAATGGAACGACAGCATCTCCGGCCGTACCAAAACCGCCGCGCTGACCTTCCTGCCGCCCCTGATTTCCTGCCTGCTCTTCCCTACCGGCTTCGTTACCGCCATCGGCTACGTCGGCCTGGCTGCAACCATCTGGACAGGCATCATCCCCGCCATGCTGCTCTACCGCTCGCGCCATAAATTCGGTGCCGGCAAAAACTACAAAGTTTACGGCGGATTCTGGCTGATGGTTTGGGTCTTCCTCTTCGGCATCATCAACATTGCCGCCCAAATATTGAGCCAAATGGAGCTTGTTCCCGTATTTAAAGGTTAAATTCCCTTAAGGCCGTCTGAAACACCCTCTTTCAGACGGCCTAATTCATTATTTTCCGCTACAATACCCCCTTTCCCCCAACGAACCCCGTCCATGTACGACAATATCCGTTTCCACCTCGACGAAGACTACCCCGACCAGCTCCCGCCCGAAAACGCCGCCACCCATATCGGTATGTATTGGCAGTGGGCGGCGCAGGCAGGCCTCGTCAACCCCGTCTGGCAAACCGCCCCCGAAACTGCGGCCGACTTCGCCGCCATGACCGCAGGTACAATCAGCGGACGGCACTTCCTGCTCAAACACATGGACGGCGCATTGACGGCGGACGACTTTACCGAACTCGGCCAACGGTTTACCGAGTTCTACTACACCGACGAAGAAGACGGCTACGGCGCATTTATGGAAGACTACGTCCTCGCCCTCGACACACCCTCGCTCGGCGGCTTCTACCACGTCAAAAACACCCCGGAAACCTTCGCCAAACTGACACCCGTTTTTCAGACGGCCTTTGAAAAATGGCAAAGCAGTTTGAAAGCAAAAAAATAAGGGCCCGAACCATGAAACTCATCATCCTCGACCGCGACGGCGTCATCAATCAAGACCGCGACGATTTCGTCAAATCCGTTGACGAATGGATTCCCATCGAAGGCAGCATGGATGCCATCGCCTTTTTAACGCAGGCAGGCTACACCATTGCCGTGGCCACCAACCAATCCGGCATCGGCCGCAAATACTTTACCGTGCAAGACCTGACCGAAATGCACGCGAAAATGCACCGCCTTGCCGTTCAAGCCGGCGGCACCATCGACGGCATATGGTTTTGCCCGCATACCGCCGTCGACAACTGCGAATGCCGCAAACCCAAACCCGGCATGATTCTCGACATCATCGAACGCTTCAAGGCCGATGCCGCCGAAACCTGGCTGGTCGGCGACAGCCTGCGCGACCTGCAGGCCATTGATGCCGCTGGCGGCAAATCTGCGCTCGTCCTGACCGGCAAAGGCAAAAAAACGCTGGCCCAACACGAACAAGACCTGCCCGAACACACCCAAATCTTCGACAACCTGCTCGCTTTCTCGCAATACATCATGCGCGAAAACACACAAATCGAAGAAACCGCGCAAGCCATCTTATAAACAAACGACAAGGCCGTCTGAAACCTGATCACACCGGCGTTCAGACGGCCTTCCAACGACAGACTATTTCCCGATATGCTGATTATCCGCAACCTGATTTACTGGTTCATCCTTTCCTCCAGCATTATTTTGCTGTTCCCCTTTATGCTGCTTGCCCTGCCCTTCCAAGGCGGCGCGCACAAAATGGCACAAGTTTGGGTACGCATCCTCAACTGGTCGCTCAAACGCATCATCGGTTTGAACTACACCTTAAGCGGCGCGGAAAACATTCCCGACCGACCGGCCATCATTTGCGCCAAACACCAAAGCGGCTGGGAAACCCTCGCCCTGCAAGAAATTTTTCCGCCTCAAGTCTATGTTGCCAAACGCGAACTCTTCAAAATCCCTTTCTTCGGCTGGGGCTTGAAACTGGTTAAAACCATAGGCATCGACCGCAGCAACAGCCGCGAAGCCAACAGGCAGCTGATAGAACAAGGCCTTGCGCGCAAAAACGAAGGCTACTGGATTACCATTTTCCCTGAAGGCACACGCCTGCCGCCCGGCGAAAAAGGCCGCTACAAGCTCGGCGGCGCGCGTATGGCAAAAATGTTTGAGATGGACATCGTCCCCGTCGCGCTCAACAGCGGCGAGTTTTGGCCGCGCAACTCCTTCCTCAAATACCCCGGCACCGTCAGCGTCATCATCGGCAAACCCATTGCCTACGGCAGCGGCAACGAAGCCGAACTCATGGCTCAATGCGAGCAATGGATAGAAAGCCAACAGCCCATGATTACCGGACAAGGTCCGTTCGCGCCACAAACCAAATAAATTATTCCATCGGGTGGGCCGCCATGCCCGCCCCTCTCCCTCAAACACCATGCCCCGCCTCCATACACACACCCTTTCAGACGGCCTGACCATTCATATCCAGCTCAAACGCAGTGCCAAGAAAAACCTCATCTTGCGCCCCGTTTCCGCCGATACCGTCAGCATCAATATCCCGCCGTTTGTGACCCAGCGCAACTTTACCCAATGGCTGACCGACAACGAGGCCATCCTGCGCCGTACCCTAAATAAAACACCAGCCCGGCAAACACCCACCGACACGCTTCCAGAATGGATTTGGTATCAAGGCGTTCAGACGGCCTTGTCCGTCCACACAGCAAACCACATCCAAATCAGGCCGTCTGAAATCCTGTTGCCCGAAAAAGAAACCGCCGCCCAACTCACCCATTTGCGCCGCTTCCTGCACGAGCGTGCGCGCGAATATCTGCTGCCGCGCCTCGAAAGCCATATCCGAAGCACCCGCCTGACCCCGAGCGCCATTTCCCTGTCCAACGCCAAAACCTTCTGGGGCGTTTGCCGCCACACCACCGGCATCCGCCTCAACTGGCGGCTCATCGGCGTGCCCGAATATGTCGCCGACTACGTCTGCCTGCACGAACTCGCCCACCTGCGCCACCCCGACCACAGCCCTGCATTTTGGGCACTGACCCACTCGTTCACACCGCATGTCGATCAAGCCAAACAATGGCTGAAGGCACACGGCGGCGAATTGTTCCTTCTCGGCTAAGCCTTTACTTTCAGTATTTTTCTGCAAGCAAACACCGGTCCAAAGCAAAGAATCAACGCCCTCCAAACAAATCATGTAGCCGCGCGTAAAATCGAGTTTATCCGCTTGCCGCCCCTCAGTCATGCCGATAAGATGATGTCGTTCTCCAAACCCTTTTCAGAAAGGAAAACCGATGACCAAAGCAAAATCGTTACTGGCCACCGGCATTTTGACTCTTTTCTCCGCCACGGCATTCGCCTCCCCGCTGCCTTCCGAAATCTACCGTCCGGCAGGCGCACACACCATCAAAGCTGATCATCAAGGTGACGGCGAGTTTGAATACGAAGCCGAGCTTTCCGGCCGACACAATTCCATTCCTTCCCTGGACAAAAAAGTGATCGCCCACGCGCGCAGCAAAGGTTTCCATGTGGTCGAGTCTGAAATCAAACACGACGATGCCGATCTGAAATTCAAACGCGGCAAACAAGAGCTGGACGTTTCCATCGAAGACAAAGGCCAAGGCCGCATCGAATACAAAGCCGATTTGGACTTGGACAAAAACTAAATCCAAACCGCAAACAAAGGCCGTCTGAAATCCCATCGGGTTTCAGACGGCCTTTTGTCGTCTTTATCAGATAAAATGGCCGTCGGTTTACAAAATTTCCAACTCAAAACATTGTACAATCTGCCCACTTATACCGATAACATCCCCAACATTGCCATGAAAAAACGTCTGCTCCTCCTTACCATCCTGCCCCTTTCCCTTCACGCCGCCGATGTGCCGCCCAACGTAAAACCCGAGCTTCAAGTCAACACTGCCGAACCTCAACAACCCGAAGCGCACAACATCCCTGCCGAACAGACAAACAGGCCGTCTGAAAAAATCATCAACGTCGATGCCGACACCCTGCTTGCCAACACAGAACTACTGGCACGCGCCATGTATTCCGCCGTCGTCGCCCACAACATCCCCGGCATCAAAGCCGTTTTGCCCATTTACGAACAATGGCCAAAACACGACCGCGCCATGGCGCGCTATGCCAAAGGTTTGCTTGCCCAATCCGAAGGGCGAGCCGCCGAAGCCATCGGCCATTACCGCCGCTTTATCGCCGAGCAGCCCGATGCCTCCGCCGTCCGCTGGCAGCTTGCAACCGCCTTGTTTGAAGACAAACAAAACGAAGCCGCGGCCGACCAGTTCGACAAACTGCAAACCGAATCCCTCCCGCCCGCCTTGCAAGAACGCATCGAAACCTACCGCAAAGCCCTGCGTGAACGCGACTCATGGCAATTCGACGCCGGCTTGAACATCACGCGCGAACAAAACATCAACCAAGCCCCTAGACAACGCCGTCTGGGCAACCACCTGAGCGACGAACAATGCCGCACCGTGCGCCTTGCCTATCCCGACGACGACTGCTTCCGAGGCTGGACATTCCCAGAACCCATCGATGCTACCGCCGTCCACTACCAAATCGGTGCAGAAAAAAAATGGTCGCTGCCCCGCGGCTTCTATGCCACTGCAGGCGCAGACCACTACGGCAAAATCTACCCCAAACACACCAACTACAACGACCTCACCACACGCTTCTCGGCAGGCATCGGCTATGCCGACCAGCGCAGCGATATCGGCATTACCCCGTTCCACGAACGCCGCTTCTATGGCAACGACCCCTACACCTACACCAACGGCGCACGCCTCCACTACAACCATTGGTGGCAGCCCAAGCTGCAAACCCTCAGCGCATTTGAAGCAGGCCGTCTGAAAAACAGCCGCCGCGAACATTCCGACAACACCAGCCAACTGCTCAGCAATTCCATCATTTACTACCGCAACGCGCGCCAATACTGGATAGCCGGTATCGACCTCTACCGCGAACGCAACCGTGACGACAAAAGCGACAGCTTCAACCGCTACGCCCTGCGCACCACATGGGGACAAGAGTGGCCCAAAGGCCTCTCCACCATCCTACGCCTCAGCGCCGCCCAACGCCGTTACCAAGCCCCCGGTTTCTTCAGTAACGAACAAAACCGCCGCGACAAAGAAGCTTCCGCCTCCCTGAGCATATGGCACCGCGCCCTCCATTTCAAAGGCATCACCCCGCGCCTGACCATTGCCCACAACAAAACATGGAGCAACGACAAGTTCTACGAATACGGCAAAACCAAAATGTTTGTCGAATTGAGCAAAACGTTCTGACAAGTAGAAACCAAAGCCATATTGCCCACACTGTGATGCAATCTCTATTTTGACTGTTTTAAACTCACAAGGCCGTCTGAACCTTTTCAGACGGCCCATATTTTTGATAAACCCTCAAATTTTCCATTGTATAAACGAAATTTTATAACAGCATTAAATATCAATTTAAAAAAATAAACTGATTTTAAATTCTATAAAATAATTAAAATAAAGAAATTTTAGAATAAAATTGCTAAAACAAAAAATCAAGCCTTGTTTAATTCTGCTAAAACCTGTAACCTGTATCAAAAATAAACAAGAGAGTTCATCATGTCCCAACACCACCCTACTGACGATATTAAGATCAAAGAAGTCAAAGAGTTACTCCCTCCAATCGCGCATTTGTATGAGCTGCCTGTTACGCCTCAGGTTGCCAATTTGGTTTATAAAACACGTCATGAGATTTCGGATTTGGTTCACGGCCGCGACAACCGTTTACTGGTCATCATCGGCCCATGCTCGATTCACGATACTAAGGCGGCGGTTGAATATGCGCAAAAATTGCTGCCCTTGCGCAAAAAATATGAGAAAGAGCTGCTGATTGTAATGCGCGTGTATTTTGAAAAACCGCGTACAACCGTTGGCTGGAAAGGTCTGATTAACGATCCGCACTTGGACGGTACGTTTGACATCAACTACGGCCTGCGCCAAGCGCGTCAGTTGTTGCTGACTTTGAACGAAATGGGCATGCCTGCTTCGACTGAATTCTTGGACATGATTACGCCGCAATACTACGCCGACCTGATTTCTTGGGGCGCGATTGGTGCGCGCACGACTGAAAGCCAGGTACACCGCGAATTGGCCAGCGGCCTCTCCTGCCCTGTTGGTTTTAAAAACGGTACGGACGGCAATCTGAAAATCGCCATCGACGCCATCGGCGCCGCCAATCATCCGCACCACTTCCTGTCTGTAACCAAAGCCGGTCATTCTGCGATTGTCCACACCAGCGGCAACCCTGACTGCCATGCGATTTTGCGTGGCGGTAAAGAGCCTAATTACAGCGCGGAACACGTTAAAGACGCGGTAGCGCAGCTTCAAAAAGCCGGAGTGAGCAGCAACCTGATGGTGGACTGCAGCCATGCCAACAGCCGTAAAGACTTCCGCAAACAAATGGACGTGGCGCGCGATGTTGCGGCGCAGCTGAGGGCCGGTGAAAAACACATTATGGGCGTAATGGTGGAAAGCCACTTGGTTGAAGGCCGCCAAGACAAGCCTGAAGTTTACGGTCAAAGTATTACGGATGCCTGCATCGGTTGGGATACGACTGAAGAATTGCTGGCCCTGCTTGCCGAAGCGAAAGGTTACCAAGCGTAAGTGCGACATCATTTAAAAGACCGGATATATGCCGGTCTTTTTTGTGTCTGTCATTTTGATTTCTTTGCTCGAGATACCGAGCAAATTTTAGTCAGGTTTAACATCAAAACAATATATCAGAAAATATTCAGGCCGTCTGAAAACCCGATCACTCAGGTTTTCAGACGGCCTCTACTACTTTTCTTTTCAATTAAAACGTGTGTTTAACCGTTGCAGTCACACTACGCGGCGTGCCGTAAACGTGAATATCCGGCATGGTGCGGTAGCGTTTGTTGAACACGTTTTCAAAGTCCAAACTGATGCGGGTGGATTTGCCGATTTTGTAATGACCGGTCAAATCGAGCGTTGCGTATGGACGTTGGGTCAACGCGGCCGCGGCGGCTGGATTGATGTCTGCAGGGTATTCGTCGAGCGTGTGGCTACGGCTTTGCCAGTTGACGTTGGCACCCAGGTTCAAACGGTCGGTCACGTCATACGCGGTAAAGAGTTTGAACAGATGAACCGGATAAGACGGATGCAGTTGAACCCCTTCGCTGTCTTTGATTTTGGAACGTGCATAAGACGCATTCAACAGCCATTTATCGCTCAGGCGACCGCCGACAGAGAGCTCCACGCCTTTTGTCGTGGTGTTGTCGGCTGCGCGGTAGTATTCCTCGCCATTCGCAAATTTGCCTGCGACAACGCCCAAATGGTCGCGTTTGTTCATAAAGACGGAGGCGGAAGCATTCAGACGGCCTTCAAACCATGAGGCTTTCAAACCGGTCTCGTAGGTTTTGCCGCGCTGCGGTTTGAGCGCTGCGCCGTCTTTGGTCAGGTAACGCACTTGCGGACGGAAAATGGTGGTGTAAGACGCATAGGCGGTCAGATTGTCTCCTATGTCGTAGGTTACGCCCAAATAAGGAATGAAAACGTTTTGTTTGTGGCTGCTGTGTGCGAATTTGTTACGGCTGGTGCTGTAACGGTAACGCCAATCCACAAAACGGCCGCCGCCGATAAAGGCGAGCTTGTCGGTCAGTTTGAAACGGGTCGAGCCGTAAACCGACAGGTTTTTCATGCGTGAAAAACCATCGCGCAGATACGGCATATCGGGTTTAGCGATGTTGCCGTTAAAGAGGCGCAAGTCAGGAATCATCGATTCGCCTTCTTCATAGAAAGACAGATTTTCTTTGTTGTCCTGATAGCTGATGCCGACATTGAACTCGTGCGAGCGGCCCAGCGCTGGATAATTGCCGTCCAAGGCCAGCGCAAAATTCTGATCGCGGTATTTGCTGCGGTCGCGGTCTGAAGTGAAAAGTGCAGAGTAATCGGGATTGATTTCAAATGTACCGGCAATGCCTGAAACGATGTCGTTTTTACCCGAAACATGGCTGTAATCGCCTGTCAGTTTCCAGCCGTTGTCAAACTCATGGCTGAGGGAAGTAAATACTTCGGCACTGTTGTCTTTACCGTATGCCCAGCGTGCGGAAGAATTGCTGCGTGGCGAAGATTCAAACGGTTTGAATCCGTCTTTGCGATTACCTGCTGCTGTCAGATAGCTGAAACGCGAGCTGCCGGTATTGCGGAAACGGTGTATTTCCGTACCGAGGCGCCATTGGGTTTGCGGCGTGAGCTCGTAAGACAAAATGCCATAGAAAGTGTGATTGTGGCGCGAAGTGTTCGGCAGGTAATCGCCGCCGTGGTCGCTGACCAAAATGGCGCGGCCGCGCAAGGTATTGTCGGCATTCAGAGGATGATTGGCATCAAGGACGAAACGGTAGTGGTTCCACAAACCGACACCGGCTTCCACGCTGATGGCTGGCTTGGCAGTCGGTTTTTTACGTTCCAACGCAACTGTACCGCCCGGCTCGCCCATACCGCCGTTGGACAAACCGCTTGCGCCGCGCACTACTACGACTTGTTCGTACAATGCGCTGTCCAGATTGTTGGTGCCGCGGCGGATGGCTTTACCGTCGTAAAGGAATTTGGGCGCGCCGTCCACGGAAATGCTGTCAATCGCCTGACTGCGCGAAATAAATTGGCTGTGGCCGGAGACGTTGTTGCCCATTTTGCTGTGGAACACGCCCGGCGTTTGTTTCAACACGTCCTGCAAGGTATCCAAACCTTGGTCGTCCATTTGTTTTTCGGTAACGACAGACAAGGACTGCGGCGTTTCGCGCTGGGTCAGGCGGATGCCTGTTGCGGCGGAAGATGCGGGAATGGTGTAGTTGGAAGTAGTCTGTTTTCCAACACCTTGGACGGTAACTGTCGGCAAATCGACATGTTCTTGCGGCTGGCTATTTTCTACTTCGGTTGCGAAAGAATACGCCGAACACAAAGCCAGACTGACGGCAAAGCTTAATTTGCCATAGGGAAATACGGGTAGTGACATAGCTTCTCCAGTTAGCTGATGTTTTAATTTGGTGGCAGATTCTATCAAAAAGATGTAGTCCGATGAAACTATGTTCTAATCCCTATTCTCTAAGTAGTTTGTTTAATTAGAAATATTTATTTGTTTGCTAGTTATAAATAACTAAAAAGGCCGTCTGAAAACTGAATCATCAGGTTTTCAGACGGCCTCAATCTTTTTATCACAAAAAATCAGTCTGCCAATTTTCGTGCCAATTCTGCCAAACGTTTACCTTGTGCAAAGGCAATGTCGTTTTCTTCGGCGGTCAAGGTCGGCTTGCTGTCGTGGCCGGAAACATGGCTTGCGCCGTAAGGCGTGCCGCCGCTTTGGGTATTGCTGAGCGCGGACTCGGTATAGGGAATGCCGCTGATGACCATGCCGTGGTGCAACAGGGGCAGCATCATGGTCAGCAGGGTAGTTTCTTGGCCGCCGTGCAGAGAAGATGTGCTGGTGAATACGGTGGCAGGTTTGCCGACGAGTTCTGCGCCGAGCCAAAGGGGAATGGTGCCGTCGATAAAGTATTTCATCGCGGCGGCCATATTGCCGAAACGTGTCGGGCTGCCGAGCGCGAGGCCGGCGCAATTTTTGAGGTCGTCGGCAGTCGCATAGGGCGCGCCTTCGTCTGGAACGGCTTTTTCAACAGCTTCGCAAACGGTGGAAACTTTGGGCACGGTACGCAATACGGCTTCGCAACCGTCCACGCTTTCGATGCCGCGTGCGATTTGGCGGGCAAGGTTGCGCGTGCTGCCGTTTTGGGAATAAAAGAGGACGAGGATTTTCAGGGGATTTGGGTTCATTTGGGGTTTCCGTTACAATGCTGTCAGGTTTCAGACGGCCTTTTAAATACTCGGGCCGTCTGAAAAGAAAAAATTTCAATTTAAAAGTGGGAAAAGGTTATGCCGTTTTCGCAATGGTGGCAAGGTTTTTTAAAGAGTAAAGGCGTGGCGTTCGCTTGGTTTGTCGTGCGCCGTTTTGATGAGGAGCGTGTGCCGCAGGTAGCGGCAAGCATGACGTTTACGACACTTTTGGCTTTGGTGCCCGTGTTGACGGTGATGATCGTCATCGCGTCGGCCTTCCCTGTTTTCGACCAATGGTCGGGGGCGTTTGTCTCGTTCATCAACCGCACCATCGTACCGCAGGGCGCGGACATGGTGTTTGACTACATCAATGCGTTCCGCGATAAGGCCACCAAGCTGACGGCGATCGGTAGTGTAATGTTGGTCGTAACCTCGCTGATGCTGATTCGGACGATAGACAATGCGTTCAACCGGATTTGGCGCGTCAATTCGCAACGGCCTTGGATGATGCAGTTTTTGGTGTATTGGGCGTTGCTGACGTTTGGACCTTTGTCTTTGGGCGTGGGCTTGTCGGTCGTAATCGGTCAGGTGCAAGTAGTGGGCGGCTCGGAATGGCTGAGGGTCATAACCACGGTTTCATTTATTACGATACTGCTGTGGGGCTTATACCGCTTTGTGCCCAACCGTTTCGTACCTGCCAGCCATGCTTTGGTCGGCGCGGCCGTAACGGCGTTTTGTTTGGAAACGGCACGCTTTTTGTTCGCTTGGTACATGGGCAACTTTGACGGCTACAAATCGATTTACGGCGCATTTGCCGCGGTACCGTTTTTCCTGTTGTGGCTCAACCTGTTGTGGACGCTGGTATTGGGCGGCGCGGTTTTGACCTCGTCCCTGTCCTATTGGCGCGGCGAAGCGTTCCGCCGCAGTCTGGATGCGCGCGGCCGCTTTGACGATGTATTGAAAATCCTGCTGCTGCTCGATTCTGCCCAACAAAACGGTAAGGCATTGCCGGTGCAGGAGTTCAGAC
The DNA here is from genome assembly GCF_001837375.1 of Neisseria sp. HMSC066H01. Lineage (NCBI taxonomy): Bacteria > Pseudomonadati > Pseudomonadota > Betaproteobacteria > Neisseriales > Neisseriaceae > Neisseria > Neisseria sp. HMSC066H01. Next base: position 337 of record NZ_KV832189.1, on the reverse strand, counting down.
GGCATATCAATATGGGCTACGATGAATTGGGCGAGCTTTTGGAAAAACTGGCGCGACACGGCTATGTCTATTTCGGCCGTCAGGGCTGGGTCTTGAAAATGGGGGCGGAGTCCATCGACTTGGCGGAGCTGTTTAAACTCTTTGTCTACCGTCCGCAAACGCTTAATAAAGACAAGGTCAATCAAACGGTTGACCACATCATGCAGCCCTGCTTGGAAACCTTGAACATGACGCTGGCCGAGTTCGGCGCCCATACGAAAAAACAATCCTCTTAAACCTGACGCCGTCTGAAAGCAAAAATATCAAGTTTCAGACGGCCTTATATATTGCGTTCCGT
>NZ_KV832188.1:0-569 GCF_001837375.1 Neisseria sp. HMSC066H01 | reverse complement strand
CAATTCACGAAGACAGTTTGCCGAAAGTAACAGGTAAAGGATTGGTTTCAGATACAGAATTTGTTGTGAAGTATAGCGAGCTGTTAGAAGAAATTTTAGGTTTTGGCATTACCCAAAAACTACCGTTTAAAGGAAAGTTTTTTTATAAAAGCTGTTACCAACTAGGCCCGGATAACGTTGAATATGGAAAAGTTCATTATGGCGGCCAGCGTGAAACAATGCTGGTTGAATTGAATGGTACAGGTTGTCAGGCTGCTATACCCGGTTGGGAAAACCGACTGTATGAGTTTTTAAGTAAGTGCATTCGTCCAAAAATTACCCGTGTTGATGTGGCCCATGATTTTTTTAACGGCGAATACACACCCGATCAAGCATTACTTGATCATGATAACGGTCATTTTGACGTTCATAACATGAGGCCAAAAAGCGAATGCCGCGGTACTGCATGGCGCAATGATGACGGTAGCGGCAAAACCTTTTATGTAGGTAAACGCGGAAATTCTAAATTTACCCGTGTTTATGAGAAAGGAAAACAATTTGGCGATGTCAATAGTCCATGGATCAGGTTT
>NZ_KV832187.1:0-1080 GCF_001837375.1 Neisseria sp. HMSC066H01 | reverse complement strand
GGATGCCGAAAACGTCTATTTCAGTTTAGTGCCTCCGAAGATTGGCGAAGACGGCAAGTTGATACAGCTTCAGGCGTCTAAGCTCGGTTGGATACTTAACGGTCAGGTCGTCAAAGCTGAATTGCCAGAATGTAACCCGATAGACAGCATGAAAGACGGTTCGTATATAGGCTGGTCAGTAGTTGCCATCATGGCAGCGGTTTGGGGTATCAGGTTGATATGGCAGAAATTAAGGTAAAACCATGATGGATTTTTATTTTTATCTTGGTGTGTTTGTTCCGGTCTTGGTGGGCTGGATGATTTTTAAATGACGTGGCTATATAATCTAACTTTCAGCAATCATTACGAAAGTTAGTATTATGTTTTATATTTCAGAAGAAGAATTGAGATTCAAAAAAGACACGAATCCAGATTATTTAAATGAAAAATTGTGTCATGTTTTTATAGCTGAAATGTTCAAACTTAAAGAAATATATCCAATTTATGATTTTAAGAACATGGTAAAAAGTGCAGCTCAATATTTCTTAAATCGAACATATCTTGATGATATGTTAGTTTTTTTTGAAGATGGCTCGTTTTTAAAATTTCAGTTTTTAGAACATGGCTTTGAATGCAAAGAGTTCTATGATGGTCAAATTTCTACGGCTTATTATTATGGCCGTTATTCTATTAGGATTTAATTTTAAAGTTCATGCTGAATTAGTTGTTGAATCAAATGGTAGAGTACGTGTTTCGACTGGAGGATTTAATCAAAATGGCGTTAGAACTTGGCGGTATTTAGATAATGGTCGTGGTGGCATGGGTGGGAATATGTTTTATCATGAAAATTCCAGTAAATCCTTAGCTGTCCGTGACGTATCAACAGGCTTTAGATCTGCCTCAACTGTCCCTGTAACGTTAGAAGCACAAGTATCTCGTAAAGCAGTACTTTCAGGCGCATTTAACCTGGTAAAAAGAGGCGCTGCATTAGGTACACGTTTATCCGGTTGGGGTACGGCTGCCTATTTCGCCTACGAAGCCTATCAAGCTGTTAAATCTGATCTTGAATTTGAAGGCTACAAATGGAATGAAGTCAGCGAA
>NZ_KV832186.1:0-626 GCF_001837375.1 Neisseria sp. HMSC066H01 | reverse complement strand
CTACCCCGTAAAAGGCTTACACTCCGCATCATTACCCCTAAATATCTCCTCACCGTCCGCACAGCTGCCCTTCCCCTTCATCTTCCCACACACCACCGCCGTCAGCGACTCGTTCAAGCGCAGCACCCTCGGCTCCGCTTCCCTGTCCAGCGCCACCGCCTTCAAGGTAAACTTACCCTCCAAGATACCTTTAGCCTGACCGCTCATTCTGATACAGAAACCGCCCGCCTCCTTCACCGGCAACTCCGGCCACTTCGTCGACGTCAGCTTAAAGCTGCCCTTTTTCGCATAGAACTGCTCCATAAAGCGTGCATTTTCCAGCAGCGCGGCATGCGCCGCACGCAGGTTGGCCGAGCGGACCGATTCCCGATAGGCCGTAAAGGCCGTCATCGCCAAGATCGAAACCAGCAGCATCACCACCAACAGCTGGACCAAGGAGTAGCCCCTCTGCACAGTTGTCCCATTCCGTTTTCCGTCAAATGCCTTTAAGTACATATCTTTCTTCCCTTTATCTTTTATATCCCTATCCAATAGGCGCCCTATCCGTTTATCCCTTCACCCAACGGAAGCCCCCACTGGTTCAAGCTTCATCCCCATCCCCAAACAAAGCCGCCCCGGGGCCCAAC
>NZ_KV832185.1:0-577 GCF_001837375.1 Neisseria sp. HMSC066H01 | reverse complement strand
CTTTGCCGAAAGTAATGGTAATTTGAACCGGTTTGCCGTTTTCGGGAGTGACAGGGCCAATGGTTACAACAGTACCGGCAGGGACTGATACTTTTTCGTTATATTCTGGTTTGCCTGTGCCTTCTACAAAAGGGGTAGGGTTTGCGTCAATTGAAGGGGTAGAGATTTGTAGGAATTTATCTTGTGTCAGAACTTCTGTATCTCTCATGTATAAAGTAAATGAAAATGGACTTCTGGTGTCGCTACCTCTTTTAACTGTACAATTGCCACCATTCAAATTAAATTGACATCCGTCTAAAAAAAAGTATTGCCAAAATTTTGATTTTTCTCTGTAATCTAGTTCATGCTTTTGTTTTTCCCAAAAAGGTTCCGCAAGTTTTTCCATTTGGCTCTGCATAAGTTGTTCTGCTTCTCTTCTGCTTGTACCACCTTTTTTATAAGCACTTAAAACAGAACTATCAACGCCATAACATGCGGTTTTTTGCAATCTTCCTTCTCTATCTTGGGTAACAATACAGTTTCTCGCAGGCCATTCTTTTAGAAATTCTTCGCTGACTTCATTCCATTTGTAGCCTTC
>NZ_KV832184.1:0-248 GCF_001837375.1 Neisseria sp. HMSC066H01 | reverse complement strand
CCGGCGGCTACGTTGGTCACTTTGTTGCCGGCGTTGTTCAAACCGTCTTTGGTCAGTTTGACGTCACCTGCTTTAACGCCGTCTTGGGTCAACGCGACATCGTCACCTACTTTCACACCGTCGTTGTTAACGGTGGTGTCGCCGGCTTTGACGCTGTCTACAACCAGGTCTTTGTTCAGCTTAACTGTCACTTTATCGTCTTGGGCTTCGGTGGTGATGTTGTCGTCGCCGGCAACGGTCACGGTGGA
>NZ_KV832183.1:0-396 GCF_001837375.1 Neisseria sp. HMSC066H01 | reverse complement strand
ATTGGTGCTGCCGCTGTCGCCGTTGAAGGTCAGGCCTTTGGTGTCAACGGTGGTTTTGGCATCTACGCCTTTTTGGATATCGTCTTTGGTGTCTTGCGCCAAGTCGATGCTGTAGTCGGTCACGTTGTTCGCGTCTTCTGCTGAAGCAGTGACGGTCACTTTGTTCGAACCTGCGCTCGCAGTGGTGCCTTTGGCGTTGACGGTGTAAACGTCTTGGCCGTTGGCGCCGGTCGTTTTAACCACGTCTTTGATGTTGGTACCGGCGGCAACCTCGGTACGGGCGGCGGCGCTTTGCTGTTTCAGCTGGCTGTAGTTGACCGCGTCGGCGTCATCGGTACCGGCGGCAACATTGGTGATCTTGTTGCCGGCGGCATTGATGCCTGCTTTGGTCACACT
>NZ_KV832182.1:0-289 GCF_001837375.1 Neisseria sp. HMSC066H01 | reverse complement strand
AAGATAGTGTATTGAATAGTCAAATAACTTTACATTTCTTAAAGTTGAAACAATACGCACCCTGATTTGTTCAGGGTGTTTTGTTTGATATTAAATGATTTTGCGTTTAATTTTTTTATTTATTTTTCAGTAAATTAAAAATAGCCGGCGAAAGCCCGGTTTAATTTTTCATTTATATCTTTCCGGCTCAAAATCTTGACCGTTTTTTAATAAGTTGAAAGCTATCACGGCAAGTTTACGCATGATTGCTATCAGTATGAGTTTTATGGGCTTTCCTTTGGCTTTTAAT
>NZ_KV832181.1:0-604 GCF_001837375.1 Neisseria sp. HMSC066H01 | reverse complement strand
CCTTATATATTGCGTTCCGTCAGGGGCGCATATTCTTAATTCTTGTAAAGCCCCTTAACTCTAGCCAGTGAAGGGGCTTAATCATGTTTATTTTCTATACCGTCAATCCCGAACCCTTATCTTTCCCGAAAGCATACATCTTGAAAGTGTTCAGGGATAAAGACAACGAATCCCAATGCATCAAAACATTTTGTTTCCCTATCCGCAATCCGACTTTGAAACAAAAAACCGAAAACGAAGCGTATGAATTCGGCAGATTGTTTGTAAAAGAACTGATGGATAAGGAATGCAACCGTGAAAGCCTTGGAAGATAAAGCCGTGGCGGTAGGCGCAGACATGGCGGCCGCGCCAGCGGACGGCAAGGCTGCGACAACCGCCGAAGGCTGCCCCCCTAGGCTAATAGGGGGGGAGCAAAATAAAACCCCTAATCCGAAGGGTGCGGAAAAATCGGAGAACCAAGACTTCGAATTTGAATATTTCAGCCATTTCGTATCGGATGGAAAAGGAAAATTCATTGAAATACCGTTAAGAAGAGGAAGGGATGACGGCGCATTTATTGACCAAATAACTTTCACAATTCACGAAGACAGTTTGCCGAAAGTAA
>NZ_KV832180.1:0-1143 GCF_001837375.1 Neisseria sp. HMSC066H01 | reverse complement strand
CCACCTTCGCGAATCGCAAAGCGCAGACCTTCTTCCATAGCGATTGGTGCAATCAGTTCTACAGTAATGGTTACGTTCTCACCCGGCATTACCATTTCTACGCCTTCTTCCAAAGTAACTGCACCAGTTACGTCGGTAGTACGGAAGTAGAATTGTGGACGGTAGTTAGCGAAGAATGGAGTGTGACGGCCACCCTCTTCTTTGCTCAGTACATATACTTCTGCTTTGAACTTGGTGTGAGGAGTAATGGTACCTGGTTTAGCCAATACTTGACCACGCTCTACGTCTTCACGTTTAGTACCGCGCAGCAATACGCCTACGTTGTCACCTGCTTGACCTTCATCCAGCAGTTTACGGAACATTTCAACACCGGTACAAGTGGTTTTTTGGGTTTCTTTCAGACCTACGATTTCGATCTCGTCACCAACGTGGATGATGCCGCGCTCTACACGACCGGTTACTACTGTACCACGGCCAGAGATAGAGAATACGTCTTCGATAGGCAACAAGAAAGGTTTGTCCACAGCACGCTCAGGTGTTGGGATGTAGCTGTCCAAAGCAGCGGCCAGTTCGAAGATTTTTTCTTCGTAAGCAGCATCACCTTCCAAAGCTTTCAGTGCAGAACCTTGTACGATCGGGCAGTCGTCACCCGGGAAGTCGTAGCTTGACAGCAGGTCACGAATTTCCATTTCAACCAGTTCCAACAACTCGGCATCGTCAACCATGTCGCATTTGTTCATGAACACGATGATGTAAGGTACGCCTACTTGGCGGGCCAACAGGATGTGTTCGCGAGTTTGTGGCATAGGACCGTCAGCTGCGGAACATACCAAGATAGCGCCGTCCATTTGGGCAGCACCGGTAATCATGTTTTTAACGTAGTCGGCGTGGCCCGGGCAGTCTACGTGTGCGTAGTGACGGGTTTCAGTTTCGTATTCTACGTGTGAGGTATTAATGGTAATACCACGGGCTTTTTCTTCAGGAGCGTTATCGATTTGGTCGTAAGCTTTTGCAGCGCCACCGAATTTTTTAGCCAAAATAGTAGTCAAAGCAGCAGTCAGAGTGGTTTTACCATGGTCAACGTGACCGATGGTGCCAACGTTTACGTGCGGTTTGCTACGTTCAAATTTTTCCTTAGCCATG
>NZ_KV832179.1:0-15633 GCF_001837375.1 Neisseria sp. HMSC066H01 | reverse complement strand
TTGCTACGTTCAAATTTTTCCTTAGCCATGAGCTAATTCCTTTACATATAAAGATCGATTAAAGAACAATGGCCGTCTGAAAATTTATTTTCAGTTTCAGACGGCCTTTTCTGATTAGCCTTTACGGGCTTCAGTTACAGCAGCAGCTACGTGAGCAGGAGCTTCAGCGTATTTTTTGAACTCCATGGAGTAAGTAGCACGGCCTTGGGTTGCAGAACGCAGGTCGGTTGAGTAACCGAACATTTCTGCCAGAGGTACTTCAGCACGAACTTTCTTACCGCCGATACCGTCATCATCCATACCCAATACAACGCCGCGGCGACGATTCAAGTCACCCATTACGTCACCCATGTATTCTTCAGGTGTTTCCACCTCAACTGCCATGATTGGTTCCAACAGAGCTGGATTGGCTTTACGCATACCTTCTTTGAAGGCTTGAGACGCAGCCAATTCGAAGGCCAGTTGAGAGGAGTCAACATCGTGTGAAGAACCGAAGATCAAACGCACACGTACGTCAACTACTGGGTAACCGGCAACGATACCGTTAGGCAAAGTATCGCGAATACCTTTATCGACAGACGGAATAAATTCGCGAGGAATCACACCACCTTTAATTTCATCGATAAATTCGTAGCCTGCACCACCTGGTTCCATAGGTTCCATTTTGATCACAACGTGACCGTATTGACCTTTACCACCAGATTGTTTGGCGTGTTTGTATTCGGCTTCAACTTCTTTGCGGATGGTTTCACGGTAAGCTACTTGAGGCGCACCGATGTTTGCTTCCACACCGAATTCGCGTTTCATACGGTCAACAATAATTTCCAAGTGCAGCTCACCCATACCGGAAATAATGGTTTGACCGGATTCTTCGTCTGTACGAACACGGAAAGAAGGGTCTTCTTTTGCCAGACGGTTCAGGGCAATACCCATTTTCTCTTGGTCAGCTTTGGTTTTCGGCTCAACGGCAATATGGATTACCGGCTCAGGGAATTCCATGCGTTCCAAGATGATCGGTGCGCTTTCTGCACACAAGGTCTCACCAGTAGTTACGTCTTTCAGACCGATAGCGGCTGCGATGTCGCCAGCGCGTACTTCTTCAATTTCAGTACGGTCTGCAGCAGTCATTTGTACCAAGCGACCGATACGTTCGCGAGTACCTTTTACAGAGTTCAATACAGTATCACCGGATTTCACCACACCAGAGTAAACGCGGATGAAAGTCAGCTGACCAACGTATTTATCGTTCAACATTTTGAACGCCAATGCAGAGAATTTCTCTTCATCGCTTGCTTGGCGGCTGTCGGCTTCTTCAGTGTTAGGGTTAACACCTTGAACTGGAGGAATGTCGGTAGGAGCAGGCAGCAATTCTACAACTGCGTCCAACATACGTTGAACACCTTTGTTTTTGAATGCTGAACCGCACAACATTGGTTGAATTTCACCTGCCAAAGTACGTTGACGCAATGCGCCTACGATTTCTTCTTCAGTCAGCTCATCACCGCCCAAGTATTTGTCCATCAATTCTTCGCTGGCTTCTGCTGCGGCTTCAATCATGTTTTGACGCCATTCTTCGGCAGTCTCAACCAATTCAGCAGGAATATCGCCATAGGTAAAGGTTGTACCTTTATCGGCTTCATTCCAAATAATGGATTTCATTTTCAACAGGTCAACAACACCGCTGAAGCTGTCTTCCGCACCAACCGGAATCACGATAGGCACAGGGTTTGCACGCAAACGAGTTCTCATTTGCTCTACAACACGGAAGAAGTTGGCACCTTGACGGTCCATTTTGTTTACAAATGCCAGGCGAGGAACTTGGTATTTGTTAGCTTGACGCCATACGGTTTCGGATTGAGGTTGAACACCACCTACTGCACAGTAAACCATTACTGCACCGTCCAATACACGCATAGAACGCTCTACCTCTACGGTAAAGTCAACGTGTCCTGGGGTATCGATAATGTTGAAACGGTGTTCAGGGAACTGTTTCGCCATACCGGACCAATAAGAAGTCACAGCAGCAGAAGTAATGGTAATACCACGCTCTTGCTCTTGTTCCATGTAGTCGGTAGTTGCCGCACCGTCATGTACCTCACCCAACTTGTGAGTCAAACCTGTATAGAACAGAATACGTTCTGTTGTGGTTGTTTTACCCGCGTCAATATGGGCAGAAATACCGATATTGCGATACAGGCTGATAGGGGTCTTACGAGCCATTTTGTTAGCCTTTCGATATTAGAAACGGAAGTGAGAGAATGCTTTGTTAGCTTCAGCCATGCGGTGTACTTCTTCACGTTTTTTCAACGCACCGCCACGACCTTCAGCCGCATCAATCAATTCGCCTGCCAAACGCAGGTCCATAGATTTCTCACCACGTTTACGGGCCGCATCGCGAACCCAGCGCATTGCCAAGGCCAGACGACGTGAAGGACGAACTTCAACAGGAACTTGGTAGTTTGCACCACCTACACGGCGGCTTTTCACTTCCACGATAGGTTTGGCATTTGCAATGGCTTCGTTAAATACTTCGATTGCTACTTTGCCGGTTTTTTTCTCAATTTGCTCCAGCGCACCGTAAACGATACGCTCTGCAACAGATTTTTTACCGTCAATCATCAATACGTTCATGAATTTAGTCAGCTCAACGCTGCCGAATTTTGGATCTGGCAGTACGTCGCGCTTAGGGACTTCTCTACGTCTTGGCATTTTAATTTCCTTTAGTCTATTCAGTTGGGTCTATTCCCATGAATACCCAATTAAGTATTCACTTACTCGGCCGTTGTTCAGCTTAGGCGGCCGACGTGCCTATTTGAGTCCCGATAATTATTTAGGACGCTTAGCACCGTATTTAGAACGGGCTTGTTTACGGTCTTTAACACCTGCAGTATCCAAAGAACCGCGTACAGTGTGGTAACGTACACCTGGCAAGTCTTTTACACGACCGCCGCGGATCAATACGACGCTGTGCTCTTGCAGGTTGTGGCCTTCACCACCGATGTATGAAATGACTTCAAAACCGTTGGTCAGGCGAACTTTACATACTTTACGCAATGCAGAGTTAGGTTTTTTAGGGGTAGTTGTGTATACACGGGTGCATACGCCACGTTTTTGCGGGCAAGCTTCCAGTGCAGGCACTTTGTTTACGTACACGGGCTTTTGACGGCCTTTGCGTACCAATTGGTTAATAGTTGGCATATTTTCTCGTCCTGTTGAGTTAAATACTTGCCGACACCATGTCGACAAGATTGGAATTATATTTTTATTGCAAGGGTTTAGTCAAGCAAATGACTGATAAAGTTTAGTGTTTTTCTATTTATCTTTAAATTTTGAAAGCAATGGCCGTCTGAAAGATTCAGACGGCCTCGCTCTCTACCCTATTTAAGCCCTCTATAAAATAAAACCGCAAGACTGGCTTGCGGTTTTATTTTCACGAAAATCCTTCCGGATTATTCGTCTGAAGCTTCGATTTCAGAAGTTTCTTGATCGGCTTGCTGCCATTGTTGGTGACGGCTGCGGTGGTAGGTCAAACCTGTACCGGCAGGAATCAATCGACCGACAATCACGTTCTCTTTCAAACCGCGCAGCTCGTCTTGTTTGCCCATGATAGCGGCCTCGGTCAAGACGCGGGTTGTTTCTTGGAACGATGCCGCAGAAATGAAGCTGTCGGTAGACAAGGAAGCTTTGGTAATACCCAACAACACATTTTCATAACGTGCCGGCTCTTTGCCTTCAGCGATCGCTTTCTCATTGGCAAGCATCACATCGCTACGCTCGACTTGTTCACCGGTAATAAACTCTGTATCACCAGCATCCACAATGTTCACACGGCGCAGCATTTGGCGGATGATGACTTCGATGTGTTTATCGGAAATCTTCACACCTTGCAGGCGGTAAACCTCTTGTACCTCTTGAACAATGTAGCGAGCCAATGCTTCGATACCTTGCAGACGCAGAATGTCGTGCGGATCTACGGCACCGTCCACAATGGTTTCACCGCGGTTTACCACTTGACCGTCGTGTACCAAAATCTGTTTCTCTTTAGAAATCAGCGTTTCGTATGCTACACCGTCTACGTCGGTAATAATCAGACGCTGTTTACCTTTGGTTTCTTTACCGAAGGAAACGGTACCGGTAATTTCAGCCAACATGCCGGCATCTTTCGGCACGCGTGCTTCAAACAACTCAGCAACGCGCGGCAGACCACCGGTAATATCGCGGGTTTTAGAAGACGCTTGAGGAATACGCGCCAGCACATCACCCTTACCGACTTCCTGACCTTCACGGACAGTAATCACCGCACCGACCGGGAACGCCATAGAAACCGGCGTAGTCGTACCTGGGATACAGATTTCCAAACCGTTCTCATCCAACAATTTGACAGTCGGACGCAACAGTTTAGAAGCACCGGAGGAGCGACGTTTGCCGTCGATGACCACCAAAGTGGACAAACCGGTTACATCATCGGTCTGTTTCGCAACGGTTACACCCTCTTCTACGTTTTCAAATTTCACCAAACCTGCATGTTCGGTAATCATCGGACGGGTATGCGGATCCCAAGTTGCCAAAGTTTGACCGGCTTTAATGGCTTCGCCGTCTTGTACCAACAGGATTGCACCGTAAGGTACTTTGTGGCGTTCACGTTCACGGCCGATTTCATCGTGAATCACAACTTCACAAGAGCGGCCAATGACAACCAATTCGCCTTTGTTGTTGGCAACGTAACGCATTTGGCTGCTGAAACGAGCTGTACCGTTGGATTTGGCTTCCACTTGGCTGGCAGCAGCCGCACGGGATGCCGCACCACCGATGTGGAACGTACGCATGGTCAGCTGAGTACCTGGTTCGCCAATAGATTGTGCAGCAATGACACCTACAGCCTCACCAGCGTTAACCAGTTTACCTCGCGCCAAGTCGCGGCCATAACAGTGTGCACACAAACCATGACGGGTTTTACAAGTAATCGGCGTACGGACTTTAACCTCGTCAACACCGGATTGGTCAATGATATCGACTAATTTCTCAGTCAGCAGTGTACCTGCTTCAACCAATGTTTCTCCTGTTGAAGGATCAACAACATCTGATGCAGTAACACGACCCAAAATACGATCGCGCAACGCTTCAATTACGTCACCGCCTTGTACTACTGCTTTCATGACAAAGCCGTCTGAAGTACCGCAATCGTCTTCAACAACAACCAAGTCTTGAGTTACGTCTACCAGACGACGGGTCAGGTAACCGGAGTTCGCGGTTTTCAACGCGGTATCCGCCAAACCCTTACGCGCACCGTGGGTCGCAATAAAGTATTGCAATACGGTCAAACCTTCGCGGAAGTTGGAGGTAATCGGCGTTTCAATAATGGAGCCGTCAGGTTTGGCCATCAAACCACGCATACCGGACAACTGTTTAATCTGAGCCGCAGAACCACGGGCACCAGAGTCGGCCATCATGTAAATAGAGTTGAAGGATTCTTGATCAACTTCGTTACCGTCACGGTCGATAACTTTTTGTTTAGACAAGTTGTCCATCATCGCTTTAGCGATTTTATCGCCGGCACGACCCCAAATATCGACTACTTTGTTGTAGCGTTCGCCGTTGGTCACCAAACCTTGACGGTATTGGTCTTCAATTTCTTTAACTTCGGCATTAGCCTCAGCCAACAAGGCTGCTTTTTCTTTCGGAATTTCCATATCGTCAACAGCAATGGAAATACCGCCTTTAGCCGCAAAACCGAAACCGGTATACATCAAGTGGTCGGCGAAAATAACTGTTTCACGCAGGCCGCACAAACGGAATGATGCGTTAATCAGTTTAGAAATTTCTTTTTTCTTCAGCGCTTTGTTGATGTACTCGAACGGCAGGCCTTTAGGCAAGATTTCGCTCAACAATGCACGGCCGACTGTTGTTTCGTAACGGTTAACAACAGGTTCAAACTCACCTGCTTCGTTTTTCACCCATTCGCGCAGGCGTACGGTAATTTTCGTACCCAACTCAACCTGTTTGGTATGGTATGCACGATGTACTTCTTTCACATCGGCAAACAGGCTGCCTTCGCCTTTGGCATTGATACGGTCGCGGGTCATGTAGTACAGACCCAATACGATGTCTTGGGAAGGTACAATGATTGGTTCGCCGTTAGCTGGAGACAATACGTTGTTTGAAGCCAGCATCAAAGTGCGAGCTTCCATTTGTGCTTCCAAGCTCAATGGAACGTGTACGGCCATTTGGTCACCGTCAAAGTCGGCGTTAAATGCGGCACACACCAACGGATGCAACTGAATCGCTTTACCTTCGATCAGGATAGGTTCGAACGCTTGAATACCCAAACGGTGCAGGGTTGGCGCACGGTTCAGCATAATCGGATGTTCGCGGATTACTTCTTCCAAGATATCCCATACTTCCGGTACTTCTTGTTCTACCAATTTTTTCGCTGCTTTAACGGTAGAGGCCAAACCTTGTTTTTCCAATTTGTGGAAAATGAACGGTTTGAACAGTTCCAAAGCCATTTTCTTCGGCAGACCGCATTGGTGCAGACGCAGGTATGGGCCTACGGTAATCACGGAACGACCGGAGTAGTCCACACGTTTACCCAGCAGGTTTTGACGGAAGCGACCGCCTTTACCTTTAATCATGTCGGCCAACGATTTCAGCGGACGTTTGTTGGCACCGGTCATGGCTTTACCGCGGCGGCCGTTATCCAACAGAGAGTCAACTGCTTCTTGCAACATACGTTTTTCGTTGCGAACGATGATATCAGGCGCATGCAGTTCCAACAGACGTTTCAAACGGTTGTTACGGTTGATAACGCGACGGTACAAATCGTTCAAATCGGAAGTGGCAAAACGACCGCCATCCAATGGAACCAAAGGACGCAAGTCAGGCGGCAATACCGGCAGCACATCCATAATCATCCACTCCAGTTTCATACCGGAACGATGGAAGGCTTCCAACACTTTCAAGCGTTTGGCAATTTTTTTGATTTTGGTGTCAGAACCGGTAGATTCCAGCTCTTGACGCAGGATTTCGATTTCGCCGGTAATATCCAAGGTGCGCAACAATTCACGGATACCTTCTGCACCCATTTTGGCATCGAAGTCGTCGCCGTATTCGTCCAGTTTGTTATAGTAATCGTCTTCAGTCAGCAATTGACGACGTTGCAACGGAGTCATACCGGGATCGGTTACCACAAATGCTTCAAAGTACAATACGCGTTCGATGTCGCGCAAAGTCATGTCCAGTACCATACCCAAGCGGGAAGGCAGGGATTTCAAGAACCAAATGTGTGCAACTGGTGCAGCCAATTCAATGTGGCCCATGCGTTCGCGGCGTACTTTGGACAGGGTCACTTCTACGCCACATTTTTCACAGGTTACGCCTTTAAATTTCAAGCGTTTGTATTTACCGCACAAACATTCATAGTCTTTGACCGGGCCAAAGATTTTGGCGCAGAATAAACCGTCGCGCTCAGGTTTGAACGTACGGTAGTTAATGGTTTCAGGTTTTTTAACTTCGCCATAAGACCATGAGCGGATGGTTTCGGGAGAGGCAATACCGATTTTGATGGCATCAAACTCTTCTTCCATGCCGGCGGTTTGCAACGGATTAAATAAGTTCAACAAATTCATTTTTGCTCCTTGAAGGAAGTATTTTTACCGCGTGGTGGATTTTCGATATTGGAAACGGTACTTTTGATTTCAGACGGCCTAAATGCCGATTGCTTCATTCTTATTCTGAAATCATTTTTTCAGACGACCTTAAAAGGCCGTCTGAAAACTTCTGTTTAGTAGCGTTCCAAATCGATATCCAAGCCCAGTGAGCGAATCTCTTTAACCAATACATTGAAGGATTCAGGCATACCGGCATCGATTTTGTGTTCGCCTTTGACGATGTTTTCGTACATTTTGGTACGACCGTTCACGTCGTCCGACTTCACTGTCAGCATCTCTTGCAGTGTGTAGGCTGCGCCGTATGCTTCCAGTGCCCAAACCTCCATCTCACCGAAACGTTGGCCACCGAACTGAGCTTTACCGCCCAGAGGTTGTTGGGTAACCAGACTGTACGGACCGGTAGAACGGGCGTGCATTTTCTCATCAACCAAGTGGTGCAGTTTCAGATAGTGCATCACACCGACTGTTACCTTGCGGTCAAATGGTTCGCCAGATCGTCCGTCATACAGCGTGATTTGGGTTTTGCTGTCGTTAAAGCCCAATTTTTCGACTTCAGGATCATCGCTTGGATAAGCCAAATTCAGCATTTCGCGGATTTCGGATTCTTTCGCACCGTCAAACACTGGGGACGCGAAAGATGCGCCTTTACGCAAGTTAGAAGCCAATTCGATGATTTCTTCATCTGTCAGGCTGTCTAAATCTTCTTTCTTACCGCTGCTGTTGTAGAGTTTGTTCAAGAACTCGCGCAGCTCGCTGGCTTTGCGTTGCTCTTTCAGCATACGGTCGATACGCTCGCCGATACCTTTTGCCGCCCAACCCAAGTGAACTTCCAAAATCTGACCGATGTTCATACGGGAAGGTACGCCCAACGGGTTCAGTACGATGTCCACCGGACGGCCGTCAGCCATGTAAGGCATGTCTTCCACCGGCAGAATGCGTGATACCACACCTTTGTTACCGTGGCGACCCGCCATTTTGTCACCGGCTTGCAGACGGCGTTTGATGGCGATAAATACTTTCACCATTTTTTGTACGCCCGGCTGCAGCTCGTCGCCTTGGGTCAGTTTTTTCTTCTTGATCTCATACAACTCATCCGCTTCTTCGCGTTTTTGTTGCAGGCTCAATTTAATCAGTTCCAACTGTTTGGCCAAATCTTCGTCAGCCAGGCGGATATCGAACCAATCATGTTTGCTGGACAGGCTTGCCAGATATTCAGTAGTAATCTCGCTGCCTTTAGCCAGCTTCATCGGGCCACCGTTGGCTTTTTGGCCGACAATCATGCGCTCAATACGGTCAAATGCGTCGTTATCAAAAATACGCAACTGGTCGCTCAAGTCTTGACGGTAACGTTTCAGCTCAGAATCAATAATGGATTGGGCACGTTTGTCGCGTTGGATACCTTCACGGGTAAAGACTTGAACGTCGATAACGGTACCGCTCATGCCGGTAGGCATACGCAATGAAGTATCTTTTACATCAGACGCTTTTTCACCGAAGATGGCACGCAACAGTTTTTCTTCAGGAGTCAGTTGGGTTTCGCCTTTAGGCGTTACTTTACCTACCAAGACGTCACCAGCTTCCACTTCTGCACCGATGTAAACAATACCGGATTCATCCAAACGGTTTTGCATACGCTCGGACAAGTTCGGAATATCGCGGGTAATGTCTTCCGCACCCAGCTTGGTATCGCGGGCAACAACGTTCAATTCCTCAATGTGAATCGAAGTATAGCGGTCGTCTGCAGCCACTTTTTCAGAAATCAGAATCGAGTCTTCGTAGTTGTAACCGTTCCACGGCATAAAGGCGATGGTCATGTTTTGACCCAAAGCCAATTCGCCCAAATCGGTGGATGCTCCGTCGGCAATCAAATCGCCGCGTTGCAAAACATCGCCTGCTTTGACAGCTGGACGTTGGTTGATGTTGGTAGATTGGTTGGAGCGGGTAAATTTAACCAAGTTGTAAATATCAACACCCACCTCACCGGCAGTCGCCTCATCGTCATGGACACGAATCACAACACGGTTGGCATCAACATACTCAACCACACCGCCGCGACGGGCAACGATTGCAGTAGCAGAGTCAACGGCAACAGAACGCTCGATACCAGTACCAACCATCGGTTTTTCAGGGCGCAGACACGGTACAGCCTGACGTTGCATGTTAGCACCCATCAATGCACGGTTCGCGTCATCATGTTCCAAGAACGGAATCAGGGATGCCGCTACGGATACCACTTGACCGGTTGCCACGTCCATATATTGCACACGGTCAGGCGTTGCCATAATGGTTTCGCCTTTTTCACGACAAGTGACTAAATCGCCAATCAAATTACCGTCTTTGTCCAAATCAGCATTCGCCTGTGCAATCACATAGCGGCCTTCTTCGATGGCAGACAAGTAATCGATTTCTTCAGTTACCTTACCATTAACAACGCGACGGTAAGGGGTCTCCAAGAAGCCATAATCATTGGTACGCGCATAAACGGACAATGAGTTAATCAAACCAATGTTCGGACCTTCAGGTGTTTCAATAGGACATACACGGCCATAGTGGGTCGGATGTACGTCTCGCACCTCAAAACCTGCACGTTCACGGGTCAAACCACCCGGGCCCAATGCAGATACACGACGTTTATGGGTTACTTCAGACAATGGGTTGGTCTGATCCATAAACTGGCTCAATTGGCTAGAACCGAAGAATTCTTTAATCGCAGCAGAAACAGGTTTCGCATTAATCAAGTCATGCGGCATCAAGTTCTCAGATTCCGCTTGATTCAAACGTTCTTTAACGGCACGTTCTACACGAGCCAAACCACTGCGGAATTGGTTTTCTGTCAACTCGCCTACGGAACGAACGCGACGGTTGCCCAAGTGGTCAATATCATCTACTTCGCCATGACCATTACGCAATTCAACCAATGTAGCAATGGAAACTACAATGTCTTCTACGCTCAGAACGTAACCGCCTTTTTCAGCTGCACCGGCCAAAGTCTCATTCAACAGACGGCCATACCAAGAGTTTTGTTGTGCTTCGGACAATTTTTGCTCGTATGTACGCGTATTAAATTTCATACGGCCTACACGAGACAAGTCATAGCTGTCTTCACTGAAGAACAAACGGTTGAAGAGCTGCTCGACAGCTTCTTCGGTAGGTGGTTCGCCAGGACGCATCATGCGGTAAATTGCTACACGCGCAGCTTGTTGGTCGGCTGTTTCATCTGTACGCAGAGTGCTGGAAATATAACCGCCCTGATCCAATTCATTGATGTACAGGGTAGTAATTTCTTTTACACCGTTAATATCAAGTTTGGCCAACAGCTCTTCTGTGATTTCATCGTTAGCAGAAGCCAATACTTCGCCGGTTTCCGGATCAATCAGATCAGTAGCCAATGCTTTACCCAACAGGCTTTCTGGTTCTACATCCAGTCGAGTCAAGCCTGCATTGGTAATATCACGGATATTTTTCGCAGTAATACGTTTACCTTTTGCAACCAATACATTGCCTTCTTTATCCAAGATATCAACTTTGGCAGTTTCGCCTTTCAGACGGCTTGCAACCAGATCTGTTTGAACACCGTTTGAAGACAAATAGAAAGTTTCTTTGTCATAGAAAATATCCAAGATTTGTTCATTGTTGTAACCCAAAGCTTTCAACAAAATCGTAACCGGCATTTTACGGCGACGGTCGATACGGAAATACAGCAAATCTTTTGGATCAAATTCGAAATCCAACCATGAACCACGGTAAGGAATAATACGAGCAGAGAACAACAGCTTACCGGAAGAATGAGTTTTACCACGGTCATGCTCAAAGAACACACCTGGAGAACGGTGCAACTGGGAAACAATTACACGCTCTGTACCATTGATAACAAAAGAGCCACTTGGCGTCATCAATGGGATTTCGCCCATATATACTTCGTTTTCACGAACTTCTTTTACAGTCGGTTTAGACGCTTCTTTATCCAAAATCACTAAACGGATACGTGCACGCAATGGAGCCGCATAAGTAATACCGCGCAATTGACATTCAGGAATATCGAACAAAGGTTCGCCCAATGTGTAATGCACAAACTCCAATCGCGCATAACCATTATGGCTCACAATCGGGAAAATAGAATTGAATGCTGCTTGCAGACCATCATCAGTACGTTGGTCAAAAGCGTTTTCCAGCTGCAAAAATTTCGCATAAGAATCAATTTGGGTTGCCAGCAGGAAAGGAACATCCAAGACATTCTCTCGCTTTGCAAAACTCTTACGGATACGTTTTTTCTCGGTAAACGAATAGCTCATATACACTCCGAAAAGCAATTTTAAATAATAGGCCGTCTGAAACAACGACATGCATTAACTTAATATTTACATTTATTTGCAATGATTTTATAAAAACTATGCAAATAAATGTAAACAATGCCTGATGCTTATTTTAAGAAGCAAAATAAGGCTGGCAGAAAACTGCCAGCCTTCACAGGAAGCATTAAATTATTTGATTTCGACTTTAGCGCCGGCTTCTTCCAGTTGTTTTTGGATATCTTCAGCTTCAGCTTTAGAAACACCTTCTTTCAGAGTTTTAGGTGCACCGTCAACGATGTCTTTAGCTTCTTTCAGACCCAAGCCAGTGATAGCGCGGACAACTTTAATCACGCCAACTTTTTGATCACCAGCAGAAGCCAATACTACGTCAAATTCAGTTTTTTCTTCAGCAGCAGCTGCACCAGCACCTGCAGGACCTGCAACTGCAACGGCAGCAGCAGAAACGCCAAATTTCTCTTCAAAAGCTTTAACCAGGTCGTTCAATTCCATTACGGTCAAAGAACCAACGGCTTCCAAAATGTCTTCTTTAGTAATAGCCATGCTATTTTACTCCAAATATTGTATTAAAAAATAATTGATTAAATGAAACAAAATCGATTAAGCGGCTTCTTCGCCGGCTTTTTTCTCTGCCAAAGCAGCCAAACCACGTGCAAAGCCTGATACAGGAGCTTGCATAACGAACAACAGTTTGGACAACAGTTCTTCGCGGCTTGGAATAGAAGCCAACTCAGCAACCTGAGCAGGATTCATCACTTCGCCATTGTAAGAACCGGCTTTAACGATGATTTTGTCATCTTTTTTCGCGAATTGGTGCAGCACTTTAGCAGCAGCAACAGCATCTTCAGAAGCAGCGTAAACCAATGGACCAACCATTTGATCGGCCAAAGCTGCGAATGAAGTACCCTCTACTGCGCGACGAGCCAGAGTATTTTTCAGAACACGCAAGTACACGCCTTCTTTACGTGCATTCGCACGAAGCTCAGTCATGCTGGAAACACTGATACCGCGATATTCAGCGACTACGAGAGTTTGAGCGTTAGCAATAGCTGCGCTAATTTCCTCTACGGCCACTTTCTTGGTTTCAATATTGAGACTCAAGGTCTACCTCCCACTGTTTATAAACAGGATACCGAAATGATATCCCACCAGCGCGGTAACCTAAAAAGACATCTTACAAGCAATCTTGCAATGTGTTTCAGGACTACCGTCTGCGTAGGGCAGTTACGATTAAATCTTACGATCCCTACGGTCTTGGACATCTACTTAATTTTAAGTAGCCCAAATTCAGGCAATCCAGAAAGCCGGATCACCTGAAAATTTCTTAGTTGTTCACGCTTGCAGTATCAACGCGAACACCCAAACCCATAGTGCTGGATACAGCAACTTTTTTCAGGTACTGACCTTTAGCAGCAGCAGGTTTGGCTTTAACGATAGCATCCAGCAACGCATTGAAGTTTTCTTTCAAGTCAGCTTCAGCGAAAGAAGCACGACCGATAGTTGCATGAACGATACCGGCTTTATCTGTACGGTATTGTACTTGACCTGCTTTTGCATTTTTAACTGCTTCAGCAACGTTAGGAGTAACAGTACCTACTTTAGGGTTTGGCATCAGGCCACGAGGACCCAAGATGGTACCCAATTGACCAACGATACGCATTGCATCAGGAGAAGCAATAACAACGTCAAAGTTCAGGTTACCAGCTTTGATTTCAGCAGCCAGATCTTCAAAACCGACAATATCTGCACCAGCTTCTTTAGCAGCATCTGCATTTGCACCTTGTGTAAATACAGCTACGCGAGTTGTTTTACCGGTACCTTTAGGCAGAACGACTGAACCACGAATAACTTGGTCAGATTTACGAGGATCAACGCCCAAGTTGAAAGATACGTCAACAGACTCGTCAAATTTAGCGGTAGCAGCTTTTTTAACCAAAGCAATTGCTTCGTCGATTGCGTACAGTTTGTTAGCTTCAACAGAAGAGCGAAGAGCTTTCAAGCGTTTAGATACTTTAGCCATTATACAACACCCTCCACGTCCAAGCCCATTGAGCGAGCAGAACCTGCAATAGTACGAACAGCCGCATCCAAATCAGCAGCAGTCAAATCAGGCTCTTTAGTTTTAGCAATTTCTTCCAACTGAGCACGGGTCAATTTACCCACTTTGTTGGTCAGAGGATTAGAACTACCTTTTTGCAGACCAGCAGCTTTTTTCAACAAGATAGAAGCTGGTGGAGTTTTCATCACAAATGTGAATGATTTATCTGCAAATGCAGTAATCACGACTGGAATTGGCAAACCAGGTTCCATACCTTGGGTTGCAGCATTAAATGCTTTACAGAATTCCATGATGTTCAAACCACGTTGACCCAAAGCAGGACCAACTGGGGGAGATGGATTGGCTTTACCTGCAGGAATTTGCAGTTTGATGTAGCCGATAATTTTCTTTGCCACTTAAGGACTCCTAAAAACGGGTATAACGCGGAACCATTCCGCTTCCCAAACAGAATTTGCGATTATATCTGCTTAAAAAAAAATTTTCAAGCGAATTAAATCACTTAAATCTTTTCAACCTGACCGAACTCTAATTCAACCGGTGTTTCACGACCAAAAATCTGAACTGAAACACGCAGTCTATTACGTTCGTAATTAACTTCATCAACAATACCGTTAAAATCAGCAAATGGGCCTTCGTTTACTCGCACTTGCTGACCAACTTCAAACTCAACTTTTGGTTTTGGCTTCTCAACACCTGTTTTGGCTTGTTGCAAAATAGCATCCGCATCTTTTTGAGAAATTGGGATTGGACGATTTCCGCTACCACCTACAAAACCATTTACTCGAGGGGTACTCTTAACCAAGTGCCATGAATCATCGGTCATTTCCATTTCAACCAACACATAGCCTGGATAGAATTTACGCTCACTTATGGTTTTTCGGCCATTCTTGATATCTACCACTTCCTCTACAGGAACGAGAATCTGACCAAAATATTCTTCCATGTTTTCACGAGCAATGCGCTCTTTCAATGTTTTTTGAACATTTTTCTCGAAACCGGAATAGGCCTGTACCACATACCAACGCTTTGACATCTTTACCCTTTCCTATTTAATAAAACATCAAAAAACAACCATGAAATAATTGTATCTGCCGCATAAATGAAGGCTGCTAAAACTGCAACGAAGATAATCACGAATACAGTCATTTTGACCGCTTCATCACGACTCGGCCAAACTACCTTCTTAAACTCAGTCCAAGAGCTTTTAAAATATGCAAACAGACCTTCTTTCTTTTCAGGAGCCGGCTTATTACTTACCACAACTTCCTTTTTCTGATGGTCTTCTTTGCGTCCAGACGGATGTTCTGTCATCTTTACTCACTTATCAATACCCCACCCGCCTTCATTTTAGATAGTGGCATTGATCCATTAATTAATTCCAAATAATCTTAAAACTTAAGTACAAAAAAATTAACCGGCACAAGGCCGGTTAATTTTTTATTTGGCAGGCCAAGAGGGTCTCGAACCCCCAACCCTCGGTTTTGGAGACCGATACTCTACCAATTGAGCTATTGGCCTCTAAACTTAAGCGATTACAGAAGAAACCACACCCGCACCTACGGTACGACCACCTTCGCGAATCGCAAAGCGCAGACCT
>NZ_KV832178.1:0-1508 GCF_001837375.1 Neisseria sp. HMSC066H01 | reverse complement strand
ACTAAACTGAAATAGACGTTTTCGGCATCCTGACGGGTTGCATAACAATTATTTCCGACTTGGTAGCCCATTATTAAATACTCATGTCAATTAGTATTCAGACGACCTTTAAGGGGTCGTCTGAAATATGCTTCAAATTAGCGCAATACGCGGCGGATCAGCTGGATAGCGAAGATTGAAGCGATAATACCCAGTACGATGGCCGCAACGGATAACGCATCAGTTTTGGCAGTAGCAAGGTCGGTTTTAACGCTTTCAGGTACTTCGGCCCAAGCTTGAGTAGCGAAAGCCAGAGGTGCAGCGGCAACAACGGCCAGTTTTGCGCCGTATTTACGGCAAGTGTTCATCAACTTCATGATGTTTTCCTTAACGAAATGTTTAAAAAAAATGTGTTTGCGGGCTATGTGAAGGTTTTAGAGACCGCCCGCCGAGCCTCTTAAACTTAATCTTCTTTTGTATAAAAACTGAAAATTAAAAATTCGCCGCCGATTTCTTCAATCGCCGAACTGAAAGCGTCTTCATAGCTTTCATACTGACCGGCAGATTTAATATTGGGCGTAAAGCCAATATCGCCGAATGGATCGGGATAGATGAATTCATGATTTTCAAGTTCTTGAACAATAAATTTTTGCTGATACTTACTCATGATTCAGCCTTTCTTAGGCTTTGGGCGTTGCGCCTTTAACTTGGAAATCAAGCAATTTAGGAACGAGGCCTTTACCGGTTGATTCCATGGCGACGGTTACATCAACCGCACAAGGAAATTTAAGATTTTTCAGCTTGTCGAAATTATGGCTATCGCCAAACTTCATGCTTGCCGCGGTAAAGCCTACGGCATTGCCGTTTGAAGGCATGGGGCTGGCTACCAAAACTGTGCAAGAATCGATTTTGTTACCGTCGATTTCGCCTTTAAATTGTTTTGCGCCCAACAGGGTTGCTGAATACGTGGTTACTTGGCTTTGCTCAAACATTTTGAATTTCCTTTACTTGTTTAAAAAATTTGAAATAATTTTCTCTTCGAGTTCGATGTCTTTAATGTGTTGTTTTTCCCTGTCTTGTGGGAATGCGGTTTCTTTCTCATCAAGCAAATCATCAAGTAATGTTTGCATGTTCAAATCATCAATTGCTTTTTGCTCTTCGTGTATATACTGAATCTTTTGTGTCTGATCTCTACAATCGTATTGTTCAGGTTGTAACCCTTTGGGATAACCTTCAATGCCTTTTACAAGTTCATCGACGATTTTTGTATCATCCCAGCCTATATCGCGGAGGAAATTAACCATTTTTCCAACTTGATTACGCGCATGAAACAGTTTGTGATCGAAAGATAGATTTACTGTTTCTGTCTTGGCATCCATCCGCTTGGCTTCTGTTTTGAATATCGCCGTACATATCGGATAAGCACCACCAAGATACGAACCGGGATAAAGCAAAACATCTAAGGGAATTTCTATATCGCCCGCCCGAAATTCAGTTTCAAACCTGATCCATGGACTATTGACATCGCC
>NZ_KV832177.1:0-6233 GCF_001837375.1 Neisseria sp. HMSC066H01 | reverse complement strand
TCCCCAAACAAAGCCGCCCCGGGGCCCAACCGGCAAACGGTTCGGCTGCAGGGCGGCATACAGGCAGAGTCCGGCTTATTTTTTCACGGCAGGCTGCGCGGCCTTAGGCGCGGCAGAAGAAACCGTCGCCTCCGCCTTCAACTTGTTCAGCACCGCATCACCGATGCCCTTCACGTTTTTCAGCTCCTCCACCGATTTGAACGCACCGTTCTTCTGACGGTATTCCACAATCGCCTTCGCCTTAGCCGGGCCGATACCCGGCAATGCCTCCAGCTCCGCAGAAGAGGCCGTATTGACGTTCACGGCAGCCAAAGAGAATGCCGTACACACGGCGGCAAATACACCAAATAAAAATTTCTTCATCAGGGTTTTCCTATAACGTGTCAGATTGAATCAACCGGGCCGTCTGCAGGACGGTTTTCACCACCCCGCCGACACTGCCACACGACAGTAGAACACGGCCCCATTTCATATAAATGCATACGACATATTAACGCAAATACCGTTCGATTTCAAACATTCCAAACGGTTAACCGTAACTTTCGGTACTTTTGTGCAAGAATAACAACAGGGTAAATATCCCCAATTCAAATACCAACGTTTGACCCCAACACCTGTTACCCCAATTCTGCCGCCAAACCGATAGAAACGACAGGCATGTAAAAAGCCCCCGACATCAGTCGGGGGCTTCGGAATGGGTGTTTGGCGGTGACCTACTTTCACATGGAAGAACCACACTATCATCGGCGCTGAGTCGTTTCACGGTCCTGTTCGGGATGGGAAGGCGTGGGACCAACTCGCTATGGCCGCCAAACTTAAACTGTTACAAATCGGTAAAGCCTTAATCGGTATAAATGGTGATGACTGAATCAGTCAGTAAGCTTTTATTATTTGAAGTTCTTCAAATGATAGAGTCAAGCCTCACGAGCAATTAGTATGGGTTAGCTTCACGCGTTACCGCGCTTCCACACCCCACCTATCAACGTCCTGGTCTCGAACGACTCTTTAGTGTGGTTAAACCACAAGGGAAGTCTCATCTTCAGGCGAGTTTCGCGCTTAGATGCTTTCAGCGCTTATCTCTTCCGAACTTAGCTACCCGGCTATGCAACTGGCGTTACAACCGGTACACCAGAGGTTCGTCCACTCCGGTCCTCTCGTACTAGGAGCAGCCCCCGTCAAACTTCCAACGCCCACTGCAGATAGGGACCAAACTGTCTCACGACGTTTTAAACCCAGCTCACGTACCACTTTAAATGGCGAACAGCCATACCCTTGGGACCGACTACAGCCCCAGGATGTGATGAGCCGACATCGAGGTGCCAAACTCCGCCGTCGATATGAACTCTTGGGCGGAATCAGCCTGTTATCCCCGGAGTACCTTTTATCCGTTGAGCGATGGCCCTTCCATACAGAACCACCGGATCACTATGTCCTGCTTTCGCACCTGCTCGACTTGTCGGTCTCGCAGTTAAGCTACCTTTTGCCATTGCACTATCAGTCCGATTTCCGACCGGACCTAGGTAACCTTCGAACTCCTCCGTTACTCTTTGGGAGGAGACCGCCCCAGTCAAACTGCCTACCATGCACGGTCCCCGACCCGGATTACGGGTCTGGGTTAGAACCTCAAAGACACCAGGGTGGTATTTCAAGGACGGCTCCACAGAGACTGGCGTCTCTGCTTCAAAGCCTCCCACCTATCCTACACAAGTGACTTCAAAGTCCAATGCAAAGCTACAGTAAAGGTTCACGGGGTCTTTCCGTCTAGCAGCGGGTAGATTGCATCTTCACAACCACTTCAACTTCGCTGAGTCTCGGGAGGAGACAGTGTGGCCATCGTTACGCCATTCGTGCGGGTCGGAACTTACCCGACAAGGAATTTCGCTACCTTAGGACCGTTATAGTTACGGCCGCCGTTTACTGGGGCTTCGATCCGATGCTTGCACATCTTCAATTAACCTTCCAGCACCGGGCAGGCGTCACACCCTATACGTCCACTTTCGTGTTAGCAGAGTGCTGTGTTTTTAATAAACAGTCGCAGCCACCTATTCTCTGCGACCCTCCAGGGCTTACGGAGCAAGTCCTTAACCTTAGAGGGCATACCTTCTCCCGAAGTTACGGTATCAATTTGCCGAGTTCCTTCTCCCGAGTTCTCTCAAGCGCCTTAGAATTCTCATCCTGCCCACCTGTGTCGGTTTGCGGTACGGTTCAATTCAAACTAAAGCTTAGTGGCTTTTCCTGGAAGCGTGGTATCGGTTACTTCATGTCCGTAGACACTCGTCGTCACTTCTCGGTGTTAAGAAGACCCGGATTTGCCTAAGTCTTCCACCTACCGGCTTAAACAAGCTATTCCAACAGCTTGCTAACCTAACCTTCTCCGTCCCCACATCGCATTTGAATCAAGTACAGGAATATTAACCTGTTTCCCATCGACTACGCATTTCTGCCTCGCCTTAGGGGCCGACTCACCCTACGCCGATGAACGTTGCGTAGGAAACCTTGGGCTTTCGGCGAGCGGGCTTTTCACCCGCTTTATCGCTACTCATGTCAACATTCGCACTTCTGATACCTCCAGCACACTTTACAATGCACCTTCATCGGCCTACAGAACGCTCCCCTACCATGCCAGTAAACTGGCATCCGCAGCTTCGGTTATAGATTTGAGCCCCGTTACATCTTCCGCGCAGGACGACTCGACCAGTGAGCTATTACGCTTTCTTTAAATGATGGCTGCTTCTAAGCCAACATCCTGGCTGTCTGGGCCTTCCCACTTCGTTTACCACTTAATCTATCATTTGGGACCTTAGCTGGCGGTCTGGGTTGTTTCCCTCTTGACAACGGACGTTAGCACCCGCTGTCTGTCTCCCGAGGAACCACTTGATGGTATTCTTAGTTTGCCATGGGTTGGTAAGTTGCAATAACCCCCTAGCCATAACAGTGCTTTACCCCCATCAGTGTCTTGCTCGAGGCACTACCTAAATAGTTTTCGGGGAGAACCAGCTATCTCCGAGTTTGTTTAGCCTTTCACCCCTATCCACAGCTCATCCCCGCATTTTGCAACATGCGTGGGTTCGGTCCTCCAGTACCTGTTACGGCACCTTCAACCTGGCCATGGATAGATCACTCGGTTTCGGGTCTACACCCAGCAACTGTTCGCCCTATTAAGACTCGGTTTCCCTACGCCTCCCCTATTCGGTTAAGCTCGCTACTGAATGTAAGTCGTTGACCCATTATACAAAAGGTACGCAGTCACACCACAAGGGTGCTCCCACTGTTTGTATGCATCAGGTTTCAGGTTCTATTTCACTCCCCTCCCGGGGTTCTTTTCGCCTTTCCCTCACGGTACTGGTTCACTATCGGTCGATGATGAGTATTTAGCCTTGGAGGATGGTCCCCCCATATTCAGACAGGATTTCACGTGTCCCGCCCTACTTTTCGTACGCTTAGTACCACTATTGAGATTTCGAATACGGGACTATCACCCACTATGGTCAAGCTTCCCAGCTTGTTCTTCTATCTCGACAGTTATCACGTACAGGCTCCTCCGCGTTCGCTCGCCACTACTTGCGGAATCTCGGTTGATTTCTTTTCCTCCGGGTACTTAGATGGTTCAGTTCTCCGGGTTCGCTTCGCTTATCCTATGTATTCAGATAAGGATACCTCCTAAGAGGTGGGTTTCCCCATTCGGACACCGCGGGATCATAGCTTTATTGCCAGCTCCCCCACGCTTTTCGCAGGCTTACACGTCCTTCGTCGCCTATCATCGCCAAGGCATCCACCTGATGCACTTATTCACTTGACTCTATCATTTCAAGAACCTCTCTGACTTCGTTTACCTACCCGTTGACTAGGGAGGCAAACTTGAAATTCCTACTTTGATAAAGCTTACTGCTTGTTGTGTCTTAATCCTGCCTTTTGTGTTTCAGGATTAAGTCGATACAATCATCACCCAAATACTGTGTTTGTTTTCTTTTCTCTTGCGAGAGATCCTTTATCCTTTGCAAAGAATAAAAAATCAAAACAAACTCATTGTCTTTGTTTGTTGATTTCGGCTTTCCAATTTGTTAAAGATCGATGCGTTGATATTTCACTTCGCAAATCAAAATAAGCTGCTAAGTATAGCAGGCTTCCTTTGATTTGTAAAGTGCTTGGTGGAGGCAAACGGGATCGAACCGATGACCCCCTGCTTGCAAAGCAGGTGCTCTACCAACTGAGCTATGCCCCCGTTCTTGGTGGGTCTGGGAGGACTTGAACCTCCGACCCCACGCTTATCAAGCGTGTGCTCTAACCAGCTGAGCTACAAACCCGGATTCTCTTCTTAAGCGAATCTTGTCTTCACTCAAGCTTTTCTCTTCCGCATCTTTTACAGTTTACCGATAAGTGTGAATGCATCAGACCTCTTCTTTCTCTAGAAAGGAGGTGATCCAGCCGCAGGTTCCCCTACGGCTACCTTGTTACGACTTCACCCCAGTCATGAAGCATACCGTGGTAAGCGGGCTCCTTGCGGTTACCCTACCTACTTCTGGTATCCCCCACTCCCATGGTGTGACGGGCGGTGTGTACAAGACCCGGGAACGTATTCACCGCAGTATGCTGACCTGCGATTACTAGCGATTCCGACTTCATGCACTCGAGTTGCAGAGTGCAATCCGGACTACGATCGGTTTTGTGAGATTGGCTCCGCCTCGCGGCTTGGCTACCCTCTGTACCGACCATTGTATGACGTGTGAAGCCCTGGTCATAAGGGCCATGAGGACTTGACGTCATCCCCACCTTCCTCCGGCTTGTCACCGGCAGTCTCATTAGAGTGCCCAACTTAATGATGGCAACTAATGACAAGGGTTGCGCTCG
Source organism: Neisseria sp. HMSC066H01 (assembly GCF_001837375.1). NCBI lineage: Bacteria > Pseudomonadati > Pseudomonadota > Betaproteobacteria > Neisseriales > Neisseriaceae > Neisseria > Neisseria sp. HMSC066H01. Next base: position 1,385 of record NZ_KV832177.1, on the reverse strand, counting down.
TTGCGGGACTTAACCCAACATCTCACGACACGAGCTGACGACAGCCATGCAGCACCTGTGTTACGGCTCCCGAAGGCACTCCTCCGTCTCTGGAGGATTCCGTACATGTCAAGACCAGGTAAGGTTCTTCGCGTTGCATCGAATTAATCCACATCATCCACCGCTTGTGCGGGTCCCCGTCAATTCCTTTGAGTTTTAATCTTGCGACCGTACTCCCCAGGCGGTCAATTTCACGCGTTAGCTACGCTACTAAGCAATCAAGTTGCCCAACAGCTAATTGACATCGTTTAGGGCGTGGACTACCAGGGTATCTAATCCTGTTTGCTACCCACGCTTTCGAGCATGAACGTCAGTGTTATCCCAGGAGGCTGCCTTCGCCATCGGTATTCCTCCACATCTCTACGCATTTCACTGCTACACGTGGAATTCTACCTCCCTCTGACACACTCTAGTCACCCAGTTCAGAACGCAGTTCCCAGGTTGAGCCCGGGGATTTCACATCCTGCTTAAGTAACCGTCTGCGCTCGCTTTACGCCCAGTAATTCCGATTAACGCTCGCACCCTACGTATTACCGCGGCTGCTGGCACGTAGTTAGCCGGTGCTTATTCTTCAGGTACCGTCATCAACTGTCGGTATTAGCGACAGCCTTTTCTTCCCTGACAAAAGTCCTTTACAACCCGAAGGCCTTCTTCAGACACGCGGCATGGCTGGATCAGGCTTGCGCCCATTGTCCAAAATTCCCCACTGCTGCCTCCCGTAGGAGTCTGGGCCGTGTCTCAGTCCCAGTGTGGCGGATCATCCTCTCAGACCCGCTACTGATCGTCGCCTTGGTAGGCCTTTACCCCACCAACTAGCTAATCAGATATCGGCCGCTCGAATAACGCAAGGCCCGAAGGTCCCCTGCTTTCCTCCTCAGAGAATATGCGGTATTAGCTAATCTTTCGATTAGTTATCCCCCATTACTCGGTACGTTCCGATATATTACTCACCCGTTCGCCACTCGCCACCCAAGAAGCAAGCTTCTCTGTGCTGCCGTCCGACTTGCATGTGTAAAGCATGCCGCCAGCGTTCAATCTGAGCCAGGATCAAACTCTTATGTTCAATCTCTAACTTATAACTTCTGGTCTGCTTCAAAGAAACCGACAGGACAATGTCTAAAACATTATCTTGTCTGTCTTTCAAACAGTGTGAGGCCTAATGCACTCACACTTATCGGTAATCTGTTTTTTAAAGAGCGAATCGAATTATACAGTACATTTAGCAAATGTCAACTAAAATTATCGAAAATTTCAACCAACTGTGTTATACTGTCTGCTTCGTTTTCTTCACCGCGTCAGCAGCGAAGAACCGAACTATACGCCTACCAGCAAAACCAGTCAACACC
>NZ_KV832176.1:0-516 GCF_001837375.1 Neisseria sp. HMSC066H01 | reverse complement strand
TGATAAACGTCCAGATGATAAACCTGATCCGGATGACGATCCATCTGATAAAGATAAAAGAAAAGAAGATAAAAAAGATGACAAGAAAGAAGAATCAAAAGGATTACTTTGTAATGTTTTCCCTGACATATTAGCTTGTTCAGAAAAAGGCGATGTAGAGGAACAAGAAGAACCTTTCAAAATTCCTCATACAAATAACGAAACAACATTTAGCCCTGATTTCTTCCTACCCGATAATGGTGTTTGCCCTGCGCCTCGAACTGCAACCTATTTGGGCATAACCATGGAATTTAAATATGACATGATTTGTAATTTTGCCGAAATGATCCGATTCCTTGTGATTGGTATCGCTGCGGTAGCGGCAGCATATATCATGTTTTCAAGTAGAAAGGACTAAAGCATGAAAGCTGCGTTTTTCGCCATATTACAAAGACTATTAACCTATATTGTTGCAAAAGTATTTATTGCCCTTGGCATTAGTTTTGTAACTTATACAGGCTTTACAGTTGGATTAGG
>NZ_KV832175.1:0-2504 GCF_001837375.1 Neisseria sp. HMSC066H01 | reverse complement strand
AACTTATACAGGCTTTACAGTTGGATTAGGTTTTATAAAAGACTACGTAAAAAACCAGTTCAACTCAATGCCATCAGACATTCTTCAAATTGTCATGATGGCAGGTTTCGGCCATGCATTAGGTCTGATATTCGGTGCATTTGCTTTTAACGTTGCCATGCAAAGTATTAGCAAACTGTCATTTATTCCAGGGGGAAAAGCTAAATGATTATTTTACAAACTGGCGTACCAGGTAGCGGCAAGACTAGCTCTATCGTCAATATGTTGATGACAGACGAAAGCTATACACATTTTACTGATAAAGACGGTGTAAAGAAAAAACGCCCTCTCTTTGTAAACGGTATCCCTGAATTGAAGATAGAACATGAAGAACTTACAGATGAACAAATTAAAGAGAAACCGTTTCAAGACTTCCTTCCTTATGGCTCGCTCGTCATCATAGACGAAGCGCAAAGGCTGATGGGTACACGTTCCGCCGCTTCAAAAGTACCTACTTTTATAGAAGCTTTAGCATTACATCGACATCATGGCTTAGATATCGTCTTAATCACGCAACATCCAAGTTTTCTTGATAGTTTCGTAAGAAAGCTTGTTCAAAGGCATATGCATGTATCGATTAAGCCTGTAGGACGAAAACTTTATGAATGGAATGAATGTGTAGATCAGCCTGACAGTAGTGTGAATATTGCTAAGGCAATAGAAAGAACGTTTGTAGTTCCTAAAAAGTCTTTCGGAATGTACAAATCTGCCGAAGTACACACCAAGCCTAAAAGACGCATTCCCAAAAGCCTGATATTCGTAGCTTTGTTTTTACCTTTATTAATTGGTTTTGCCGTTTATACCATCAATGGAATGAGTAAACGATTTAACCAAGAGGAAAAACAACAGACAGCGGCATTGACTACATCAGATACAACGGATGAAGTCACAACACCGGAAAATAGTACACTGCCTCAACAGACTACGAATAGTAGTTTAAAGCCTGAAGATTTTGTACCTGTTTTAGCTGAAAAACCTGAAAGCAAGCCCATTTATAACAACGTCCGACAGGTCAAAACATTTGAGTACCCTGTTGGCTGTGTCGATGGCGGCAAAAGCGGATGTACCTGTTACTCAAGCCAGGGCACACAGCTGAAAGAAATCACAAAAGCCATGTGCAAAGACTACGTCAAAAACGGCTTGCCATTTAACCCATACAAGGACGAACAACAGGAAGCACAACAGCAACAGACCGCCTATGAGCCTGAAAAAGGGCAAGTGCTTACAATGGGCGGTAAAAGCCCTCAAAACCTGATGTATGACGGTTATGTTGAATCAGGAGAGCAATTCAAACAGCGCGGCGGTATTGTTGGCACTAATTAATTGAGCTGCTTTTTACCGTGTTGATAAAGCCCAAAGGCGTAATCAACACGGTAAAAAGTAGCCATGGGGGTTCGGGGAACACCCCGAAAGTTTAGCGTTAATCCCTGAATGAGCAATTCTGCTTATTCAGGGCTTAGCGTTTGACGAAACACTAAGCAAAGCCCACGACTTCGAAAGCACGGCCAAAGCATAAGCTTGAAGCAAAGATAGAAGCGTGGGCTTTCGTACATCTGAAGTTTGAACACTATCTAGGGCGCAACCCGAATTTATAAGGTAAAACACATGTACTTAGGCATAGACGTATCAAAACTCACAATAGATTGCTGTCTCATTTCAGACGGCCAAAACCATGAAAAAAGATTCAGCAACAACCCGAAAGGATTCCAACTACTTACAGACTGGCTAAAATTTCATCAAATGACTTCAGAGCTGCATTGCTGCTGCGAAGCCACCGGAACATATTACGAACCGCTAGCTAATTATTTATATCAGCATTACACCGTTACGGTCGAGAATCCGCGAAGAATAAAAGGGTATGCCATAGCCGAACTTCAACGCAGTAAAACCGACAAGCAAGATGCAAGACTAATAGCACAATACTGCCAGGACCGGAAACACAAACTGAAAGCATGGATACCGCCGTCACAAGAACAAAAACAGCTACAAGAACTCTCCCGATATTTAGACCATCTCAAACAACAACGTGCGACCGAAATCACCAAACTGCACGAAGCACCGGACTACATCGCCCCGCATATCAAAATCACCATTGAAAATCTAAGCGGCCAAATCCGTGACATCAAAAAGCAACTGCTCCAGTTCTACAAGTCTCATACCGATTACAATAAGCAACGCAAACGCCTAAAGACCATTACGGGCATAGGGGAACAAAGCGCAGCAGTATTGCTTTCCGCCTACAAAAGACACCCTTTCTCCAACCAAAAGCAGTTTACTGCCTATCTCGGTTTAGACCCACGCAAAAACCAATCAGGAAGCAGCGTAAACGGCAAAAGCCGAATATCGAAAATTGGCAATGCCGACATCAGAAAAAGCCTGTATATGCCCGCCGTAGTTGCTTATCGCTGTAACGTCTTTTCCAGTTTCGTAAACAGATTAAAAGCCAAAGGAAAGCCCATAAAACT
>NZ_KV832174.1:0-1077 GCF_001837375.1 Neisseria sp. HMSC066H01 | reverse complement strand
TTCGCTGACTTCATTCCATTTGTAGCCTTCCGATTCCAAAGGGGATTTAACAGCTTGATAAGCTTCGTAGGCAAGCAGTGCGCCGCCTATGTAGAGATTGCCTCGACTTGAAACGGCTAGTTTTGCGCCACTTTTAACTAGACCGAATGCGCCAGAAAGGACGGCTTTTCGGGATACTTGGGCTTCAACCGTTGCATTTACAGTTTGTTTTGCCAAATACCCTTCATAGCGAGCCTTCATAGCTTCCGTTTGAAATTTACGATATAAATTATCAGAAACAGACCTATTCCAAGGCTGCTTATCCCAGTGTGCTGTATGCTGACCATTATAAGTAACTGATTTACCTTTAATATTAATATCGCCAGCAAATAAATAAGAACTTCCCAAAAAAAAGAAGAAAAACAAAATTAATTTATTCATTTCGTACTTTTTCTATTTCCTTCTTCTCTTCTATAGATCTATTTAAATCAGCCATGAACTTAACCATATCAGGATCTGATGGACCCGGTTTTTTTGGACTTGTATTCATTAAATAAAAATCATCGTTATCCGATAATTTATTATTAGATTTAAATTTATTTTGAATGAAACCTAATAAATTTATAACTAGATAAGATGCCATCATGAAATATCTAATTTCATTAGGAATAAAAATAATATTTAAAAAATACAATAAATAGAGAAGAACAAAAACAAGATTAAAAATTCTAATAAACATAATACTAACTTTCGTAATGGTTGCTGAAAGTTAGATTATATAGCCACGTCATTTAAAAATCATCCAGCCCACCAAGACCGGAACAAACACACCAAGATAAAAATAAAAATCCATCATGGTTTTACCTTAATTTCTGCCATATCAACCTGATACCCCAAACCGCTGCCATGATGGCAACTACTGACCAGCCTATATAGGATCCGTCTTTCATGCTATCTATCGGGTTACACTCAGGCAATTCAGCTTTTAAAATCTGTTCCCCATATTTCCAACCAAACTTTGTAAAATTAAGCTGATACAACTTTCCATCATCGCCAATTTTGGGAGGTACTAAACTGAAATAGACGTTTTCGGCATCC